>JAGBVG010000016.1 GCA_017630455.1 Alistipes sp.
CAATGGCAGAGAAGCTCTCAGCAGAGATAGTAGATGCCTACAACCAGCAGGGTGCTGCCTTCAAGCGTAAGGAGGAGATGCACCGTATGGCAGAGGCTAACAAGGCATTTGCACACTTCAGATTCTAAAAAACGTAGACCAAAATGGCAAGAGATCTTAAATACACTCGTAACATCGGTATCATGGCTCACATCGATGCCGGTAAGACCACTACCTCTGAGCGTATCCTTTTCTATACAGGAAAGACTCACAAGATTGGTGAGACTCACGAGGGTGGTGCCACTATGGACTGGATGGTTCAGGAGCAGGAGCGTGGTATTACCATCACCTCTGCTGCAACCACTGCGTTTTGGAACTACAAGGGTAATCAGTACCAGATCAACTTGATCGATACCCCAGGACACGTTGACTTTACTGTAGAGGTAGAGCGTTCACTCCGCGTATTGGATGGTGCAGTAGCAACATTCTGTGCAGTAGGTGGCGTAGAGCCTCAGTCTGAGACCGTATGGCGTCAGGCAGATAAGTACAACGTACCACGTATCGGTTACGTAAATAAGATGGACCGTACTGGCGCAGACTTCTTCGCCGTATGTGCCCAGATCAAGGAGCACTTCGGTGCTACAGCACTTCCAGTAGTATTGCCTATCGGCTCTGAGGATAAGTTCGAGGGTATCGTTGACCTTATCTACAACAACGCTTTGTACTACTACGATGATAAGACTGTTCGCGACAACTTCGAGATCAAGGAGATTCCTGCTTCAATGAAGGAGGAGGCTGCAGAGTGGCGCGCTAAGCTTATCGAGGAGGTAGCTGCTACCGACGACGCTCTTATGGAGAAGTTCTTTGAGGATCCAGATTCTATCACCCCAGAGGAGCTTATTGCAGCAATCCGCGTTGCTACAATCAATATGACTTTGGTGCCTATGATGTGTGGTTCTTCATTCCACAACAAGGGTGTTCAGAAGCTTCTCGACTACGTTATGGCATTCCTCCCATCACCATTGGATGTTCCAGCTGTTGAGGGTGTTAACCCTAAGACTGACGAGATGGAGAAGCGTGAGGCTTCAGTAAACGAACCATTCTGTGGTCTTGCATTTAAGATTGCTACAGATCCATTCGTAGGTCGTTTGTGCTTCATTCGCGTATATTCTGGTGCTCTCGATGCAGGTTCTTATATTTATAACGCGCGTAGCGGTAAGCGTGAGCGTATCTCTCGTATCTACCAGATGCACGCTAACAAGCAGAACCCTATGGAGCGTGTTGAGGCAGGTGATATCTGCGCAGCAATCGGCTTCAAGGAGATCCGCACCGGTGATACTCTTACAGCAGAGAACGCACCTATCGTTCTTGAGCAGATGACCTTCCCTGAGCCAGTTATCGGTTTGGCTGTTGAGCCAAAGACTCAGAAGGATCTCGATAAGCTCGGTATCGCTCTTGCAAAGTTGGCAGAGGAGGATCCAACCTTCACTGTTCGTACTGATGAGGAGAGCGGCCAGACTATCATCTCTGGTATGGGTGAGCTTCACCTCGATATCATCGTTGACCGTCTCCGTCGTGAGTTCGGAGTTGAGATCAACCAGGGTGCTCCACAGGTTAACTACAAGGAGGCTCTTACTCAGACTGTTCAGCACCGTGAGGTGTTCAAGAAGCAGACTGGTGGTCGCGGTAAGTTCGCTGATATCATCTTCGAGATTGGTCCAGCAGACGAGGGCGTAACAGGCTTGCAGTTCGTTGACGAGGTTAAGGGTGGTAACGTACCTAAGGAGTATATCCCAGCTGTTCAGAAGGGCTTTGAGTCAGCAATGGCAAACGGTGCTTTGGCAGGTTACACCATCGACGCTATGAAGGTTACTTTGAAGGATGGTTCATTCCACCCAGTCGATTCAGATCAGCTTTCATTTGAGATCTGTGCTCGTAACGGTTTCCGCGTAGCAGCTCCAAAGGCAGGTTCAGTGATTATGGAGCCTGTGATGAACGTTGAGGTTGTAACTCCAGAGGAGAGCATGGGTGATATCATTGGCGACTTGAACAAGCGTCGTGGTCAGATCCAGGGTATGGAGTCAAAGGGTACAGCTCGTGTTGTTAAGGCACGTGTGCCACTTTCAGAGATGTTCGGTTATGTAACCGTTCTCCGTACTATCTCTTCAGGTCGTGCAACATCATCAATGGAGTTCTCGCACTTCGAGGAGGTTCCTGCAAACCTTGCAAAGGAGATCATCGAGAAGGCAGGTGCTAAGCGTAAGGATTTAGAGTAATAACAAAGATTAGATATGAGTCAGAAAATTAGAATCAAGTTGAAGTCTTTCGACCACAACCTCGTTGACAAGTCAGCAGAGAAGATCGTTAAGACTGTGAAGGCTACTGATGCTGTTGTTAGCGGTCCAGTACCCCTTCCTACACGCAAGCAG
Organism: Alistipes sp.; assembly: GCA_017630455.1. Lineage (GTDB taxonomy): Bacteria > Bacteroidota > Bacteroidia > Bacteroidales > Rikenellaceae > Alistipes. The sequence continues at coordinate 2,409 of JAGBVG010000016.1, forward strand.
ATTTTCACTGTGAACCGTTCGACCTTCGTCAACAAGAAGGCGCGTGAGCAGTTCCAGTTCTGCACTTACAAGCGTATCATCGACATCTACTCAAGCACTTCTAAGACTATCGATGCTTTGATGAAGCTCGAGTTGCCTTCAGGTGTTGAGGTAGAGATCAAGGTTTGATAAACACTCGTTCGGGTATGGGCAGCCCCGAAAGGGGATGCCCCGCTGCCGAACAACCCCTATAAATATATAGGTATATAATTCACA
>JAGBVG010000017.1 GCA_017630455.1 Alistipes sp.
AAGGTTAAGATGATGTAACATCCTAATGTAGAAGCATTTTAAGGATGTTTAAGTATTGATTTTTTGTGTGACTATGTTGGGTATAGGCACAAAAAAAACCTTACAACAACTGTGTGTTATAAGGTTAAGTGATTCCGGCGGGATTCGAACCCACGACCCACAGCTTAGAAGGCTGTTGCTCTATCCAGCTGAGCTACGGAACCATCACAATATCGCTATCTCATAACCTCCTCACACATTGAAATCCTGTTGCATTCTCCACATTGGGCGTCGTGCTTAGGGGCGTTATGCGCTTGGTAAGGCATAGATAACTTATGCGTTGCAAAAGTATATAAAATATATCGATTTACAAAATTTTTACGCTGATTCGCACAAAAAAATCTCAATAATATTTTTGTGGGGCATATAATCTCTTTCTTGCCACCTGCGACGGTTGTGATGTCGGTAGACGCGCACTGAGACACTCTTGCCCTCAGCAACCTCTACGATAAAGGGTTTGTTGAACATCGCGTTCAACAAACCCTTATCTTGTTTTAACCGGCAACAAAAGCTACCTGTGGGCAATTACAATGCGTTAACGTGCAATGCAAGTGAGCTCTTAAGGTTAGCAGCCTTGTTCTTGTGGATGATGTTTGTCTTAGCAAGCTTATCCAACATTGCGCTTACCTTTGGAAGCAATGCCTCTGCAGCAGTACGCTCAGTAGTGTTACGCAAAGCCTTTACAGCGTTACGAGCAGTCTTGTGGTAAAGACGGTTGTGCGCACGCTTAGTTGCGGTCTGACGGATTCTCTTCTTTGATGACTTGTGATTTGCCATAGCTTTAAAAATTTCTTTTATTTTTTACTTTTAATGTTTCTGTTTGTTCCGACTCTTTACAACGCGTGTAGCCTTGTCGGAGGGCATCATCAACGGCCGTAGCCGCGTTTGGATAGGCCGAAGCCCGCTCCTGAAAAATAGTCTTAAACCGCACGCACCGCACCGAAGTGCAACGCGCCAAGTGTAGTCCGTACGAGAGTCGAACTCGTCTTTCAAGAATGAAAATCTTGTGTCCTAACCGATAGACGAACGGACCTTACCACTAATGCCCACTTCTTAGTGAGCAATTTAGCGGTGCAAAAGTACGAAAAAATTTTCTATCTGCAAAACATTTATTAAAAAATATATGGTATAATATGCTTATGCGGTGATTAACACAAGGTTAACGTCTATTTAGCGAGGGTTGTAGTGGGGTATTATCCAGTCTGTGAGCGGTATAGCACTCAGTGCGGAGATATTCCTCAATCGTAAATTTGCTTTTCTCGAGCAAAGAGTGTAAATTTGTTGCTGGACTTGTGAGTCTTATTACTGCAATAAATTGAGAAATAAAATAGTATGAAGCGTCTGATATTTTTGGCTGTTGTGGCGATGCTCTTTGTAGCGTGCAGCAAGGAGGCTACGACTCAGGTAAATGGTCCTGAGCCCGAGGATAATAGCAATCGTATAATCTTATATACCACCACCGATGGTAATATCATCGAGCCGAGTGATAAGTCGCCATTTGGATCCTCGACCATTGTGTCGAACCTCTACGAGGATGGCGTGGGAGTGATCACACTGTCGGAAGATGTGACAATTATCCGCTGGGGTGCGTTCCAGGGTTGTACAACCTTGGCGAGCATCAAGCTCCCGGAGAGTGTGGTGACTATCGACTGCAATGCTTTCTATTTGTGCGAAAATCTTGTTGATGTAGAGCTATCGGATGGCATTACCGAGATTCGTGATTACGCCTTTACGCGCTGTGTGGCACTCGAGACCATCGCTCTGCCATCGAGTTTGAAGTCTATTTGCTACGGAGCATTCTCCTCTTGCTATGCGCTTGAGGAGATTGAGATCCCCGAAGGAGTCACCTCTATTGGTAGTGTAGCCTTTGCGTGGTGTCGCGCCTTGCGTGATATCACGATCTCGAGCACCGTTAAGAGCATCGGCAACCAAGCATTCGATCGTTGCGAATCCCTCACCTCGATTACTCTCCCCGAGGGGCTTACATCCATCGGCGAGCGATGTTTCAGTGAGTGTACATCGCTCAAGAGTATCACTATTCCCGATGGTGTGTCGTCGTTGGATGTCTGCACGTTCTATGGATGCGCTGCACTTGAGAGCGTCACCCTCAGTAAAAATTTGAGAAGAATAGAATCTTTTCTCTTTGGAAGCTGCACCAGCCTCACCGAGATTACAATTCCTGGTTTGGTTACTGTGATTGGCCACAGTGCGTTTAGTGGTTGTTCCAATCTTCATAGCGTATACTGTATGCCGGAGATGGTGCCAAAGGCTGACTATTTTACCGGTGATGGTACTTGGAATGCCTTTGAGGGTAATGCTCCCGAACGTAAGATTTATGTGCCATCTATGGCCCTCAGTGGTTACAAGAAGGCGAAGTATTGGAGCGATTATGCCGATGATATCGTAGATGGCGGATTCTAAAAGTCGCCGTGCGCAGTATGAAAAAAGATGCAAGGGGTAGTGCTCCTTGCATCTTTTTTCATAATACCTATATCGCCGTTATTTGTGCAGACGGATGGAGTGCGTAGCTGCATCGAACGAGATGTGCTCGCTGTCGAACAGACGCTCTATATCGCCCGAGGAGATCATCTCCTGTGTGGTGCGATGCACAAGGTGTGGGGTGTCGACCAGGGCTATGCTGTCGGCGAGTGAGAGCGCTATGTCGAGTTCGTGCGTCGAGAATATCACACACTTACTCTCGTCGTGCGCCAGACGCTGCAGCAGCAGACAAAGTTCGTAGCGATTGGGAAGATCGAGGAACGATGTAGGCTCGTCCAGGAGTATCACATCGGTCTGCTGTGCCAGTGCGCGGGCTATCATAACCCTCTGTGCCTCACCATCAGAGAGTGTCTCGACGTTGCGGTGCTTGAGATGCTCGATGCCTGCAGTGGCGATGCTGCGCTCCACAATCTCCTCATCACCCTCTGTTAATCGTCCCATCCAGTTGGTATATGGTGAGCGACCTATAGCCACGAGGTCGTGAACGTTGAGCGCCTCCACGCTGATTCTCTCGGTGTTCACAAATGCAACCTTGCGAGCCAAGTCTCGCGGCGTGATATCCTCCAATCTCTTGCCGTCAATCCTAATCTCGCCCCCCTGCGCTGTGCCCAAAGCCGCCATAGCACGCAGTAGTGTCGACTTTCCTGTGCCGTTACGTCCCAGCAGAGCAATCATATTTCCCGCCTCGAAGCGTACCGAGGCATCGCGCATCAGCACTCGCGAGCCAAAGGCAAGAGTTATATCCTTAAGTTCAATCATTATCTGTGGCTGTTACGAAGTACGACATATATAATCACGGGTATGCCGAGTAGCGAGGTTATGGTGTTCACCGGCAGCATAACGCCACTTCGTGCCACCACGTCGCATACTACGGTGCATAGCAACATCGATAACGCTCCCCAGAGCATCGCTGCGGGCATAAGCACACGGTGGTCGGCAGTGCGGAATGTGATGCGTGCTACGTGGGGCATTGCGAGGCCTATGAATCCGATAGGGCCGCAGAATGCCGTTACAGTACCTGCAAGGAGCGTTGTCGAGAGAAAGACTATGGCTCTCGAACGTTTTATGTTCAAGCCCATTGTGCGCGCGTAGCCCTCGCCAAGCAGAAGAATATTGAGCGGCTTGACAACCACCACGGCTAATATGAGGCCTATGGCCACTACAGGCATCAGCACCTTGAGCTGCTCCACTGTTACCGTCGATACAGAACCCATAGTCCACACCACGAAGGATTTGAGCGCCTCCTCGCTACCTATATATTGCAGGATTCCCACCACGGCGGAGATGGCCGATGAGAGCATCATACCTACGATAAGTATCGTGTTTATGTTTCTGATTTTGCGCGACAGCCACATCACAAGAAGTAGTATCATTGCCGAGCCTATCCACGCCACACCTGTGACACCTGCCGACACCAACCACGGTATCGACGATATACCCAGCATCGGCGTTGCGAGGGTGAAGAGTGCCACGCCGAGACTCGCACCCGAGTTTACACCGAGGACGTATGGACCTGCTAAGGGGTTGCGGAATAGGGTCTGCATCTGCAGTCCACTTGCCGAGAGTGCTGCTCCTGCCGCCACTGCCACCGCCACCTTCGGAAGTCGCATACGCAGCACAATCGTGGCGATTGTCTCATCCTCCGCTACGCCGCGTAACGTGGCCCACACCCTCTCTAAAGGTATCTCGGTGGAGCCTGTGAGGATGTCGACGATGGCTGCTGCCACACATCCGACTACCAGTGCTATAAATAGTATTGGGGTATATATATATCTACTCTGCATCTTTTAATCTGTGATAATAGTATAGCTCTCCCTCGCCGCGCATAATATTCACCAAATCCTGCAACACCACATCGGGACGCACAATGGCCGACTCCCAGAAGTCGCTGCCTCCGTTTGGCGATCTGCGGTTATTGTTGTTGTATATCTCTCCCTCTGTCACCACGCGGCTATTTGCAAAGTGTGGCGCTGCGCTGCGAAGCTCCTCCAATGTAAGCACCTGACCTACGTTTAGCCATTTGTCGGCTCGGTTTACAAGGCTCAGTGCCTCCTCAAGGCTTATGCCGCGCGAGCCTCCTGTGGGGTTCTCACCTTTGTAAATATACTCGCCGCCAGCATCCTCGATAAGTCGCACCATATAGCTGTCATCCGAGGGCATATACCACACATCTTGATAGGGTAGGTTGAACATAACTTTCGGGCGGTCAACGGTGTTAGCACCTTCGCGCACAGCCATATATCGCTCCTCGATATGGCGAAATATCTCCTCGCCGCGCTCTCTCTTGCCCACAATCTCGGCTATGGCAACTACCCACTCGGCCTTGCCCAGTGGCGACTGCTCAGTGTAGTCGCCGAGGTAGAGATATGGAATGTTCAGCTCGCGAAGTTTCGATGTTATAGCTCCGTTCTCCGCCGTGATGCCATACATAAGTATCACATCGGGTTTCAGCGATACGAGTCGCTCGAAATCAAGGTTACTATCGTAGCCCACATCCAAAACATCATTATTGCCGTTTACGGCAGGATTTAGGATATACTCCTTGCCCGACACGCCGACTACGCACTCCGCCTGATCTATGGCATCCAACATCGCGATGTGGCTCGAGGACATACACACCACGCGTCTTGCTGGCCCGATGATATATTGACCGTTGTAGCCTTGTCGGTCATCACCACTACAGAAGATGGCGAGTCGCTGCTCCACAATAGCCTCACCCTGCCAAGGTCGTGTAACGCGGATGAGGATGTTACCTCCCTCATCTTCAGTTATTACAAAACCCGAAGCGTGGCGTGGCGCGTAGGTTGTATTTGCAAAGCGTGAGGTGCTGTCGCTCTGCCCGCCACCGCAGCTAACACTCAGCGTGAGGGTCAGTATGGCGCATATTTTGTATAGTAGATGTTTCATACCGCAAAGTTACTTTTTTTTATTATTAAAGCGTAATAATTTCAAAAATGTTATTATCTTTGCCCTGCAAAACGTTACGGGATGTAGCTCAGCCCGGTTAGAGTACACGTCTGGGGGGCGTGTGGTCGCAAGTTCGAATCTTGTCATCCCGACAATAGCTGAGTGGAGAAGTTGGTGTTCAACATCGGTTGAATGCCAACTTTTTTTGCTTTCATCTCTTTTTCGTTATTGCCTATCTCTACTCTCTTGGTCTACGATGCAAAATAGCAAGAGGCTGTTCGACTTTCTGGTCGAACAGCCTCTCTATTAGGTTGAGGTATCTACTACCACTCGCCATCCTCAACAGAGCCGTCAAAGTCGATCTCGATCTTCTCCTGGTCTGGTGATGTGTTGAGAGTTGCGGTGATGGTGTGCTGATAGCCCGGACGAAGAGATATAGACTCCTCGAGGAGGTATGCGATACCCTCCATAGTGATCTCAACGAGAGGTGTCACACGCTCGATGAACTGAGGAATCACGATAGCCTCGAATGTCGAGCCATCCACCTTGCGCATATTGATAGTCTTATTCTCGCTGTTGATATGCTTCTCCAACGAGCCGATAGTCCAATCCACAGATGCTGTAGTAGCGGTGTTGTAGATGTGTACCACGATATCCTCTGGAAGCTCGCCCTCGAAGTTAGGACCGCGCTCGATCTCCACCACAAGGCGTGACATCATATGCTTGAACTGAAGGTTCACTGCACCATCCTCACGTGACACACGCTCTGCCTTTGCCCAAAGAAGGTCAGCAGCCTCGTAGCCACCCTCGGCCTGCTGGTCGAGAGGAAGGTCGAAGGTGATATCCTTCACACCCTTAAGCTGCTGATAAGGGTAGATGCCGTAGAAGTCACAAGGATTCTCGCTCCAGTAGATAGGACGTGCAGGGGTCCACACACCATCCACCTTCGTAACTGCCTCATTGTTTAGGTAGTTACCTCCGAGCTGGAGGCTCAGTGCCTCGTTGCCGTTGTACTCCACAGCATAGAGACCGATGGTATCACCATCCTCGAATGCTGTTGCCGTAGCGCGTGTGCCACTGCCAAGCGATGCCTCGATACAGATCTGATTGTCCTCGGCAACTGGAGTCTGCTCCACAGCCATCTCTTTGTCGCAACCAGCCATCAAAAGAGTAGCCACCGATAGAATAAATATTGACTTTTTCATAGTTTTCTCCTCCCTTGATTATTTGTTAGACTTAAGTTGTGGCTTGTCACCCATATACTTCGGTGCCATCTGCTTCGATGCCGATGCAGTGTTGAGTATAGGCATCTCTGCGGCGAGTGGTGACACCTCAGGATTTGTAGATCCTGCGTTGAGATTGTCGTTAGCGTAGAAAGCATCCAACGAGAACTCCTCGCCGGCGATATCCATAATACGCTCCACCATCACCTGGCGAGATATTGTAGAGTAGTATGGGATGTTGTTGTTCATACAAGATGCTGACTCCGAGCGGTAGATACCACGAGTATGGAAGTAACCACCCTCATACATATCCACACGTGCGCTATACTTAGGGTGGAAGATAAGGTGACTCCACTCCACGGTGTTCATATCGGCATTTGTCGAGAGGTTGCGATACCAACCGAGTGCCTTGCCAGCGTAGAAAGCATCGAGGTGAGAGCAGCAAGGGCAAGTACAACTCTGAATAAATGCGTTGTGGTAGATATACTCATCCGCGAGCTTACCAAATCCGTGACCACCCGCCTCGTGCTGCACGATACCGCGGAAGTCGTATGGGTAGGCATCCGCCGACATAGGACACACTGCAATTGCCGAGCCATCGCCCCACATATAGCAGATACCGCCATAGTCGCGTGTATTCTCCACCATCACGACAAGGGTCTCGTTGAGATTACCCTCGTTTACTGTCTCGGCCTTCATCGCATACTCGTAAGTAGTCTGAGTATCAGGTGTGATGCCATTGAGCGAATACTGCGATCCGAACTTCGCCTCCTTGATGGTGTTGACAGTACCCATACCCGAGTCTGCCGACATACCCACCACGGTGTAGACGTTGAAGTACTCCTTGTATGTTGTGTAAGGGTCGATTGCGAAGTAGTACGAGATAGCCTTGTTGATGCCGTCGATGTACTTACCCTCTGCGATGTCGCGCGCATCGAAGCAGTCGCCCATAAACACGATGTTTACGCCATCACCCACCGTTGCGGTGTGGTTTACTATCACGTCGCCATCGGCTACGTCGCTGTCGTACTGCTGCACGCTCATTGTAGAGCGGTAGTCCTTACCCTCGAGGAGGAATACCACCTCGCCACCACGACCACGACACTTGTCGTAAGTCGATGTAGTGCCGTCGCGCAACACCTCAAACTCGCCAACCTCTGCATCATCCATCTCCGATACGGTTATGGTCACCTCGGTCTTACCTACTCCCGACATAGGGCTTACTGTCACCCACTCTGGACAGCTCTCCACGCTCCACGCCGACTCACCATTTGGTGTTCGGAGGATGTAGGTCTTGCTATGCTCGGCGTTTAGCACACGCATCTCGGGACGCGAGATCGAGAAGTCGTAGTGTGCCGAGATACGGCGGAAGTCGCTCCAGCCGTTTGCTGTCTGATACTTCGCCACTGCCGACTCTGGCACCTCCAATGTGAAATTATCCTTTGCCACGCCGTTGAAAGCACCGCCACCTACAATCGGAGGAGTTGTCGCCTCACACGTAATCTTCGAGAGACCATAGCAATTATAAAACGCGTTACTACCTATTACTGTCAACGCCTTAGGCAATACTATCTCTGGAAGCGTTGAGCAATAATAGAAAGCATTACCCTCGATAGTAATTACGCCCTTAGGCAACACAATAGGCTCGCAGATACGGCTGTTGTACATAAAAGCACCATCCTCAATTTTTATAAGTTCGCTATCCTCTGCAAAGATAACAGATGAGAAATCACAGTCATGGAAACAACTTCCTGGTATTACTTGAATCTCCTTTGGGATTACAAGCTCTCCTTGGAAACTACAGCCCAAAAATGGACATCTGCCTAACTTCTTCAAACTCTTTGGTAATGTTAGTCTACCTGTTAAGTTTGAACAAGAATAAAATGCTTCCGCTCCAATTTCTATAACACCTTCGGGTATTACTAAATCTCCCGTAAAATCACAATCACGAAATGTCGCGACCTCTATTTTTTTAAGTTTTGATGGAAGTACAAGGTTGCCTGAAAGCATTGAACAATCGCTGAAACAGCTACCACCAATGCTCTCCAATGACTCAGGGAGTGAGAGTGTGCCAGAGAGAGAAGAACATCCGTTAAATGCACTGTAACCCAAAGTCTTAATACCGTAAGGCAACTGAAGTGATGTGATGTTTGTACCGACGAATGCGTTACCGCCAATCTCAACAACATCGTTAGGGATAACCAACGCACCAGAGAGGAGTGTGCCGGCAAAAGCATAGCTGCCAATGCGTGTTACAACCTCGGGGAACGCAAAGTAAACAAGAGTAGAGCGGTTGTAGAAAGCGTCGTTAGGAATCTCGTTAGCCGGATAATGTTCAGAGTTAATATAATTACAATCTGGATAGGTCTCGTGAACAAATGACCATACATCATCGCTTATGTCTTTATCACTGAGCAACAACGCTGTGGTACCATCTTTCAAATGACATTTTACTACCCATCTCTCAACAATAGTCGCCTCCTTAAGGTTTACGGCCTGGAGAATCTCCATCTTGTCGCGCATAAACAGGAAATCTACCTGGCAGATCTCACCAGTAACCTTGAGGTTCTTGATCTTAGCAGGGTTCTTGCCCGCAGCGGCGATAACAGCCTCCAAAGTGCCAGCCTCGGCGCAGTGAGCAACATAGTACTGACGTGCCTCGCCACCGTGAGGGTCGTGGTCGGCAACCCAGTCGCTAATCTCGCAGCTGATGAGCTCAAATTCGTATGTGCCAGTAACAGCCTTGCGCTTGACCTTGATGCCAAACTTCTGCTGCTTACCCGAAACATACTCGGTAGCGGCGTCAGAATTCTTCAAGCGATAGTTGACACCATCAATAGTGATGGTGAAGAGCGCCGCGCCAGCCTCCACACTCTGTGGAACAACGATAGCACGGAATGTGCCGTCGCCAGCAGCAGCCATAAGAGTACCCTCCTTGCAAACATCGCCAGCAGCAGTGACAGCACCAGTAGCCAAGTCAACCTCAGCACTGCGTGTGACGTTCGACACCATAACCGACTTGCTAAGTAGATCGAACTCACCCTCGGCGAAACCATCGCCCTCGGCCAACGTAACAACAGCGCAGCTCATACGGTGGTAGAAGGTCATCTTAACACGCTGCTCGCCAGGAGTAACGTTCTCGACCTTACCCCACAAGAAGTCCGACGCGCTATAGCCATCGTTGTTCGCCTGATCCTGCTTAACGTCGAAGCGGTAGGCAGAGGTGCTCTCAGGCTTACCATAAGGGTAGTAGCCGTAGAGGTCGATGTTGGTCTCGGCATCCTTGTAATATACCGAGCCCGCAGAGTGCCAAGCGTTGTTGGCAGCATCGTAGGTATACTTGGCGTTATCCACCTGGTTGCCCTCGTCGAGCAACGTGCCCTGGGTGGCATTACCATCGGTGTAGTTAACACCATAAAGACCAATCTGGTCACCATCGCAGAAACCTCCGTCGTCAACACGTGTGAGATACTCCTGCGAAATGTCGCCATCGAGGTTGATGGTATAAAGGCCATCAGGCGCAGGGGCCTGAGGCGTTACCACCTCGACATCGGTAGTACAGCCAGCAAGTGCCAAGGCTGCAACTCCCAAAAATAATTTGACTTTCATATTATATATAAATATAGGTATAAACGTAATTTGTCTCTCGTTTTCGATCATTAGAGCGCAGATGTCCCGACTCGAGGATCACGCATTACTCTGCGTCGCCCCAGAACTCGTCGTCATCCTCCTCCCAGCCGCCAACGCCAACGTTAACGCCGTTGTTGATCTTATCGACGTTGATGGTGAGCTTATGACGCTTGCCAGCCTTGAAAGTGTAGTCGCGGTTGAGGTTTACAACATACTCATCATCTGCGATGCGGATGGTAATGATGCGGCTACCGTTCGATACGGTCTGAGGCACTGTGAGAGCGTAGTATACTACAGACTGCTCGCCATTGTTGGTCTCGCTGCTGTTGAGGCAAGGGTAGATGGTGGTAGAGTTGCTTCTATCCTGAATCTCGCCATTCTCGAGGTTGATAGTGCACTCGCAGCAAACGTTGTTGATCTCCACCTCCTGGATAGCATCGCGAAGCTGCTCGAAGGTGAAGCCCTTACCAGCCTTGAGAGCCAAACGCACCAACGACATCTTGTGGTTAGTGGTAATGCCAATAGCGTTGTCGGTAGGGTTCTGATACTCCGACTTACCCCACAAGAACTCCGAAGCCTTATAACCGTTCATATCGCGCTGGTTTTGCTGTACAGCGAAGTTGTGATAGTTAACATTATTAACACTGGCGTAAGGGTAGTAGGCATAGAAGTGTGCACGGGTGTGCTTATCCTTCCAGTAGATAGGCTGATCAGGAGTCCACTTCTCGCCCTCGAGGGTGAAGCACATATTTGTAACGTGGCTCTCCCAGGTACTGAGGTTCTCGCCCTCGTTAACAACAAAGAGACCGATACGGTCACCCTGCTCGTAAGCAGTGTCGGTAACACGAGTCTCGAGGTTTGTGGCGATGTTGATAGCCATCTTGCCCTCGTTAGGGTTAACGGTTGTGATTGTGACAGGCTCTAAGCAGCTCGATAAAATGAGAGCCAAAGCACCGAGTGTAAAAAGTTTTTTCATAGTAGTAGTTTTCTATTGTTTATTAATTCAATTGTTCGTATGCGTAAGTATAAAATGCTATAGACCAGTACCCGTATCGCCGTAGTACCCGTCACCGTCATCCCAATCTTCGACCTCGAACCACAGGTGGTTGCTTAGTTGAAAACCCTGCTCTACATCTATCTCCATCACCTCGATATCGGGTGCGACATAGTGGTGTATGTTATTCAAATACATAAAGGTCTCTAAATAAAAATCACTACGAAGTAGTGGTATATATTCATAAGTCTGCTCTTGGCCTTGAAAACAGCCATCATAGATTACACAAAGGTAGCAAAAATTGCCCTAAAAACCGAAGGTTTTGAGTGAAATAGCGGTGGCTATTAGAAAAGTTTATCGCCTACGAAATAGTTATAGATTGTGTCGATAATGGAAAAATATTTATCAAGAACTATTGCGCATACGAAAAAAAGTGTTACCTTTGCCGCCGAATTAATTATTGCAATATTAATTATAACAAAAAGACGAAAATGAAAAAGGGTATTCATCCAGAGAATTATCGTTTAGTGGCATTCAAGGATATGTCGAATGACCACGTGTTTTTGTGCAGGTCCGC
>JAGBVG010000018.1 GCA_017630455.1 Alistipes sp.
GAGACTGTGAGCATAACGTCCTGCTCGCCGCCCATAGCGACGTTTAGGTCGTCAGCGTCACGCTGGCACGATACCAAACATAGTACCACTGCCAACAAAGATAAAAATCTTGCTTTCATACGATTTGTTAATTAGTTAATATGTTGTTTGTTATCTCGTCTTAATACAATGGATTATAATTATATGCAAACTTGGTATATAGACATTAATTGCCTATAAACCACTTGTTTACACATAGTTGTAACCTAAATATATGTCTGTTTTGAGGTAGTAGATACCTTGCTTTCGTAGGGCAAATGTAGAAAAAATAATGCCAACTGCAAAATATTTCTCGAGAAAATATTTGAGAATCTTGTGACTAAGCGAGGCATAAAAAAAGAGGGTGTCGCAGTGGACACCCTAGCTAATATAATATATAAGGTATAGGTTACAATCCCATCTCCTCGATGAGCCAGCCTGCGCCGCCGACCTTATCCACAACAAACAACACATAGCGGATATCGCAGATGATGTTGCGGCACAAGGTCTCGTCAAACTCGATGTCGGACATCGTAGAGAGCCAAGTGCGGTCGAAGTTTACGCCGATAAGTTCGCCCTTGTTGTTCAATACTGGCGAGCCAGAGTTGCCACCTGTGGTGTGGTTTGTGGCGATGAAGCAGACAGGAACGGTATACTTGCCATACATCTCCACACCCCAACGGCCGTAGTCCTTTGTAGCGTAGGCGTCGCGGAGTGCCTGTGGCACGTTGTAGTCGTAGATCTCAGGGTTATCCTTGGCGATAATACCCTCCAATGTCGTCTGTGGCAAGTGCCACTCGCCATCGGCATACTCATAGCCCGCAACCTTACCGTAGGCAACGCGCAATGTGAGGTTTGCATCAGGGAAGAAGGCGCGCTTCTTGTCCCACTCCATAAGAGCCTTAACGTATGGGCGGAACCAACGCTCGATATCAGGTATGTTGCTGAAGTTGCGGTAGGTATATGCCTTAATGCGCTGCTGGATAGGGGCTACAGCTGCTGCAAACTCCGCCATAGCGTCGCTCTTCGCACTCTCGATGTTGAAGCCCTCCAAGGTGCTGAGGCTGGTGTTGTCGTATAGCCAGTTAGCATAACCCTCTGCGCCGCCGTGCTGCGCGAAGAGCGCCTTCAACTCCTCAGAGATAAACGTGCCATACTTCTCGTACTCCTTGAGCATAGCTACGGCTAACTGACGGTCTACGTTCACATCGAAATCCTTGTAGAATAGCTCTGCGGCAGCCTGTTTCTGCTCGTCGCTGAGCTTCTCGCTCTTGGCAATAGCCACCACCTGCTGAAGCTCTATGCCGCGAAGAGTCTCGCTGTATAGCTCATAGTTGAAGTAACCCTCCATATTTCGCTCGTAGGCCGCCTTCAGCGAGTCGAGGAGGTATGCCTTCTCGGGGTTCTCCTTGCGGAACTTAGCCTCGTATGCCAACTTCTTGTTGTATGTGCCGAGGCGGTTGATACCCTTCACCTCGCCCTGCCACTTCTTCCACGCATTAGCGATGTTTGCCTGCTTGGCAGCATACTGGATGCGTGTCTTTGGTGACTGTGCCTGTGCTGCGCCGATGATGTCGAGACGCTCGGTGCGGAAGTGAATCTTGAGAGGATCCGAAAGCTCGGAGATATACTTTACGGCATCCGAAGTGATGTACTCCTGGGTGTTGCCTGGGAAACCATAAATCATAGTGAAGTCACCCTCCTTGATACCCTTTGTCGAGATCTGGAAGTGGCGTGCAGGGGTGTAAGGCTTGTTTGACGCGCTATACTCCGCTGGCTCGTTGTTCTCGTTGGCATAGATGCGGAATACCGAGAAGTCACCAGTGTGGCGTGGCCAGATCCAGTTGTCGTTATCTGCACCAAACTTACCGATGGTGGTAGGAGGCGCACCAACGAGGCGTACATCCGAGAACTCGCGGTAGATGAAGAGGTAGGCCATATTGCCATAGTACATAGACTCCACCTTTGCGCGGTAGCCGATGCCCTCAGCCTCTGCCTTGGCGATGATCTGCTCCTTGGTCTCGCCCGCTGCGATACGCTCGGTAACCTCCTCCATACGCACGAGGATGTGTACCTTCAAACCTGGACAGTACAACTCCTCGTCGTGGTTCATTGCCCAGAAGCCATTTGTGAGGTAGTCGTGGTCTACAGACGAGAGTGCCTGAATAGCGTCGTAGCCACAGTGGTGGTTGGTAAGAAGTAGACCCTTCTCCGACACAATCTCACCTGTACATCCGCCATCGAAGAGTACTACAGCATCCTTCAGCGAGGCCTGGTTTACAGAGTAGATATCCTCAGCCGAGAGCTTGAAGCCCTTAGACTTCATATCCTTGATGCGGCTCGAGATTAGCGATGGCAGCCACATACCCTTGTCGGCAACTGCCGAGAATGTCGTTGCAAGGAGCAACGCAAATAATAGTAAGGTTCTTTTCATTGTATTTGATATTTGTTGATTGTTTCGTTAGTAGCCGATGGCAGTATCTCCACAAAATAGTCCAATTCGCGACAGAGACGCTGCACGGGAAGTCCCATAACGTTGTAGAACGAACCCTCGATAGACTCTATACCCACATATCCTATCCACTCCTGAATGCCATACGCCCCAGCCTTGTCCATAGGTTTGTAGTTTTCGACGTAGTATGCAATCTGCTCCGCGCTGAGCTCCGCAAAGCGTACCTTGCTTACCGACGAGAAGGTGTGCTCGCGGTCGGCCATTCGCAACGTTACACCCGTCACCACGCTATGCTCCTTGCCCGAGAGTTCCGCAATCATCGCCTTTGCCTCCTCTTCCGTCGCTGGCTTTCCCAACACCTTATTTCCTAGCACCACGGTGGTATCGGCGGTAATGAGAATGTCGTTGCAGCGCAGCGCAGTGGGGTAGGCGTGGCTTTTGAGTCGCGATAGGTATGGCGCTACGTCGAGAACGTCGATAGACGATGGGTAGCTCTCCTCGCACTCAAACTTCTCGGCGAGACGATACTCTATGCCTGTTGCCTTTAGCAGCTCCCTACGGCGTGGCGATGCCGAGGCTAAGATGATGTTATATGGTTTTAACTTGTCGTGTAACAACATATCTTTACTCTTATTTCTATTCAATCCCCAAAGGTACACAACTTTGTTGATTACTACAAATTTATTCCTGCATCGAACCTCAAAAAAACGACTATCGAGCAAAATCTGCCCGATAGTCATATATTTATCTTGCTGTTTTGTTACAGCATCGCGATAATCTCCTCGTTTGTGTAGGCATCTGCGCCATAGCAGGTTTTGAGATATGCAAGTCCGCTGATGTAATCCTCCTCGGTGAATGAGTCGGTAGCTTCCTTAGCAACCACAACATCGTAACCAAGAGAGTATGCGTCCGCCGAGGTGTGTCTCACACACATATGGGTGTGGAGTCCTGTCATTACCACTGTCTTGATGCCAAGCTCGCGAAGAAGAATATCGAGGTCGGTCTGGAAGAAGCCGCTGTAGCGACGCTTTGGCACTACATAATCTCGCTCCGTAGGTTTCAGTTCTGCAATCACCTCCGCACCTGGCGTGCCAGCAATGGCGTGGTCGCCCCATAGCGCAAGCTCTCTGTCGATATCCTTGATGTGGGCATCGTTGCAGAAAATCACGGGCACACCCTTTTCTCGTGCCGCTTCGAGAAGCTTTGCCGTTGCGGGAACAATAGCTTTGCCGCGCTCGCAGGTCAAGGCTCCATAAACAAAGTCGTTGAGCATATCAACAACAAGAATTGCGGGTTTGTTTAATTTGTCCATAGCTCGAAGTGTTAGGTAAAACGTAGTCGTTATAGTTGGTAAAAACTAATTCAAAGTTATAGACTTTTTTTCTGAATTCCAAATTTTTTGCCATAATCTTGCCCGATATTTGTCTACTGATGCTATTTATACTGTTTGTATTGATAATCTCAATCTTAGTATGGAGATATTCGATTTTTCAGATAAATTCTTTATAGTATCTTTGCAGACGATAAAACTAAATAATAAGAATATAAAACGATTGCTATGGATAATACTTTTTTGAAGCGCCGCAGTGTCGGCTCTATTGTCAACGATAATTTTGCTACGGCGCGTGTGTTTAAAAGTTTTGGCCTCGATTTTTGCTGCGGCGGTAGTGCTGCGCTTGAGGATGCCTGCCGTGCAGCAGGGGTGGATGTCGATGTCGTTGTCGAGGCTCTTATGTCGGAGGATCTCTCCAATGTAGGTGCTATTCCTTTCGATAGCTGGCCCACGGATCTGCTTATCGACTATGTTTTGAAGATTCATCACCGCGGCATCCGTACCAAAGGTCCTCGATTGCTTAACGATATCCGCACCGTTGCGCGTGTTCACGGCGATGCGCACCCTGAGCTTTTGCAACTCGAGGAGCTCTTCGAAAAATCATTGATCGATCTCGAGAATCACCTCAGGAAGGAGGAGCAGGTGCTGTTCCCATATTGCTACAAGCTCTATGAGGCTAATCTTCGTGGCGAGTCTCACCAGCAGATGCACTGCGGAAGCGTCGCGAATCCGATACGTGTTATGCTTGCCGAGCATAGTGACGAGGGTACGCGCTATAAATTTATTCGTGTGCTGATGAAAGATTTTGTCGCTCCCGAGGGTGTTTGTCCTACATATCGTCTGATGCTTCAGGATCTCGAACTCTTTATGGATTCACTTTTCGAGCATATCCACATCGAGAATAACATTCTTTTCCCACGCTTTGTCGAGTTGGAGGCACGTAGTGTGAAATGATTTGAGGAGTCGGAATTAAGCAAGTTTAGGCTATACCTATGTTTATATATATAAGGAAATTTGTTTGTTCTGTATGGTGAAATGGCTAATACACATATAATCAGTATGTTCCGAAAAGTAGCTTTGAAAAATAGTAAAAATATTTAAAAAAAGTCACAGAAAAGTTTGCAATTTAAAAATAAAGCACTACCTTTGCACCCGCAATCAGAAAAACAAACAAGTTTAGCTGATGCTGCAGAGGTTCTTAAAATAGAGGCTGAAAAAAAAAGTTGCCGAAAAATTTGGTAGTTTAAATTTTTTGCCTTACCTTTGCACCACTTTCCGCTTCGAAATTTCGAAGTACGAAAGTGAACGAAAAATGGTTCTTTGAATTACTGGTTATAAATTGAGAGAAAAGTGTAGTATTTATCTGTCAATTTCCTTTTAGGAAATATTGAAACAGTCAGGACTCTAACAAAACATTTAAATTTTTTACAATGGAGAGTTTGATCC
>JAGBVG010000019.1 GCA_017630455.1 Alistipes sp.
CCCTATTTCCAAATTATTCATTAAGTTTTTTTAATATATTTTTATAAATTTTTAATATCTCAGGGCATACCTATATTTATATATATAGGGGGTACTGGGGGACTGGGAAGAGGTGGAGTGAGGCGGAGGGGCGGTGGCGGCACGGGGTAAGGGGGGGGGAGAAAACGAGAACACGGAAAGGCGAAAAGGCGGGGGGGGCGGAATGGCACGAGATGCACAGATAGTAAGGGGAGGGCGCAGAAAGGCGCAAAGACGCAGAGGAAGGCGGGGTTGATGAGAGGGGTGAGAAAGGCCAGAATATAAAAATGGTCCGCAGAAGCGGACCATTTATTAGGTAAAATACTTAGTTCTCTGTGAAAATGCTAATTTAGAAAAGCAAATTTCTCAGTGAAAATAATTCCGAAATGCAAATTCAGAAACCGAAATGTTCGAAAGGGCGACTCTACTTAGCGGTTTTTGCTGGCTTCTTCATAAGCACAGGCTTAACCTTTGTCGCATCATCGCTCTGATGTGGAGCCTTAGTAGTGCCTGGACGCGCAACATTATCAGTAACTGCAGGCTTCTTAGGCATCTTCTTGAGATTATTCATAACCTCCTCAGCCTCAATCTCCTCAGCCGTTGGGCCATAAGCAACAGACATAAGGCGCACGGTCATTACGATACCCTCGTTTGGCGACACAACCTTATTTCCGCGATCGCCATAAGCCAGCGATGCAGGGATCCACATTGTGATCTCACCACCCTCGCCCACTTTCTGCATACCATACTGCGAGCCCTTGATCATTGCGCGCTCGAGAACGACATTGAGATTCTGGAGCTCACTCAACTGCATCTTGATACGCGACAGACGCATAGCCCTCTGCTCAGGATTAGTTGCTGTAGTATCAGCCTCGGCGCTCGCCAAAGCCTCCTGAAGAGTAGCGATACGCTTATCGAGAGACTCTACAAGCTCGCCGCGCTGGGTGTAAACATCGTAGCTGAACGCCACGGTGTCGCGGAGGCTGCGAGGCTTAACGCCATTACCCGCAACATCCACGCGATAGTAGAGCGTATTGTCATCCACAGTCAGGGCGTGAACATCCTTCTGCTGAGCTACGTGCTCCAACCACTTAGCGCTGCGCTCCACCATATACATAGGATACTGCTGGGTGTTATAGTCGGTCATAACCTTGCGGAAATCGAGTGTTGAGATTGCCATAAAATCATCCACAGCGCTATCGCTCTCCACCGTCTTGGCATCCTCCATAGCAGCCATAAACCAGTGTAAGTTCAACGGATAGCACATCTTACGCACGTGGTTAGCCATATCGTAACCATAGCACTGCGAAACCTTCTCAGCGGTATATTCTACATCATCGAAGAGCTCTGGAAGATCTTGGAGATCTGCGGCATCCTTCTTAAATCCTGCCATACGGCGAGCAAAGACATACTTACGGAGACGATCGTTGCTGAAATTCTTGAGATACTCCGCATTGGCAGCAAGAAACTCCTTATCGACCTCGCTCTTTGCAATCTCCTCATTGAATGCCGAGATAATCACGTCAATGTCGAAAATATTACCCGCTGGATGGAGAACCATACCAAGACCGATATTCATACCCACAGCATAAGAGAGGGTGTCCAACTGGGCCGCAGGGTCATTATACACACGCTGCTCACCCCCATCGAAATAGAACTCGCGGCGACCATCGTTACCACACGACACAAGCGCAGCCGCAAAAGCTATCAAAACAAAAAATTTCTTCATAATATAGGTTTAAAAAATTAATATTCAACACTTATCGTCCCTCGACATCTATGAGCCACAACTCATAGTAGAGCATCGTATTTGGCAACACCGACAACGAGTCGCATCCTGCCGAGCCAAATGCCAAGCGCGATGGAATCCACGTCTCGAGGTGACCACCCTCGCCAATAAGCTTCGCAGCCTCGATAACGCCACGCGACATACTTCCCACGTCGATGCGCAGCGTGTCACCGCGATAGTATGTGGTATCTACAACCTCTCCCGCCACGTTGAGCATACGATAACGCACAAGCACCGTGTCGCGATTGTTACGCACCACCTTCTTCATATCACCCAGAGTGTGAACCTTATACGTAAGGCCTGATGACGTAGCCACAAACTTACGATCCTGCTTGCGCAGATCCTCGAGAAACTGCTTCTCGAACTTATCCACACGCTCATAAACATCATAGTTCATATATTTCAGGTAGGCCACACGCGCCTCCTCGTCGTTGAGTTTCGACTGAGCGAGGTAGGCATCGCGCAAACCCTCGCACACAGCATCCACGTTGAGCAACGAGTCCACACCCACGAGATTGAGACCCAAGTTGAGACCCACGACATAGGACATAGAGTCGGCACTTGTCTGCATCACCGGAACCACCTCTGGCACTACACTCTGCTTCCTACCACAAGCCATCATAAGCACCACCGCCACAATGACCACAACAGAAAATATCTTCTTCATAACTTTTCGATCTCCTTTTTAATTGATAGACTACTCACCATTTTCGCGCTTCGATCTGCGAACTATAAGCACCGTGCCGAGCACCGCTGCTGCGGTAGAGGCCATAAGGATGGCAATCTTACCCATATCTATGAATGTCTGGTGCGTAGCCTTATCAAAGGCGAGGTTGTCGACAAATATAGACATCGTGAAGCCGATACCTCCCAAACACGCCACAGCCACAAGCATACTCCACGATGCTCCAGCAGGCTTATCGGCAATACCGAGTTTGACAGCCGTCCAGCTTAGCAACGAGATACCCAGCGGCTTACCCACAACAAGGCCAAAGAAGATACCCATACCTATCGAGCCTAACTCCGGCGAGTACTCAAAGATATTGAAATAGTCGGCAGAAGGGATATGCACACCAGCATTTGCCAACGCAAAAATAGGCATAATGATAAAGTTGACGTATGGCATAAGGAGGTGCTCCATACGGTGGCTCATACCCTGAGCACCATCCGAAATCTGCTTCATACGACGCAGATAGTAGAGTCGTGACTCCTCGGCCTCGTGCTCATTTTCGATATTATCCGCATCGCGAATACCCTTCTCGATGATATCAGCCTTATGGAGATAGTACGAACGGCTGTAGCGTGGCTGCGTAGGGATAAGCATCGCCATAGCAACACCCGAAATCGTAGCGTGAACACCCGAGTAGTAGAACAGAATCCACACCACGGCCGCAGGGACGAGGTAGGCAAGCATACGAAATTCGCCCATACGACGCATAAAATATATACCCACCATAATGGCAAGCGCAATGCCCAAAAGCATCATATCGGGGGTCTCGCCGTAGAAGAGTGCGATGACCAAGATAGCTCCGAGGTCATCCGCCACAGCCAACGCCGTGAGGAACACCTTGAGCGAAATAGGCACTCGGCTACCCAAAAGCGACATAATACCTATGGCAAAGGCGATATCCGTAGCCGTAGGGATACCCCATCCGTGAGTCACCTCCGTACCAGCGTTGAACGCCGCATAGATAAGCGCAGGGAAGAGCATACCACCCATAGCCGCCACGATAGGGAGTATAGCCTTCTTTGGTGTAGAGAGTTCGCCATCTGAGATCTCGCGACGTATCTCAAGACCCACGGTGAAGAAGAACACCACCATAAGGCCGTCGTTGATAAACTTTTCGAGGTTCATAGCCTCGGGGAAGAGCTTGCCGTTTATCGACAAACCAAGCTCCATATGCAGCAGATGGTGATACAACTCTGCCGTAGCAGGAAGATTGGCAAAGAGCATCGCAATGACGACACACACGATAAGCACCACACCTCCAGCCCACGGAGCCTGCAGGAAGTTTCTACCCTGCTGCGACAATATATGACTTCGCTTCACGCGACCAAACTTTGTAAACATATCCTCTAATTGATTTATTCATAAATCTTTCTCCACACACACTCTTAGCACACCTCGCAACCACCCTACTTCTCACCTTAAAGCCTGTGCTAAGCACACCATACTTTTCACCTTTCACCTTAAAGCACATCTGGTGTTGGGTGATTCTTCAACGCCATACAACACATATTGTAGAGCAAACGCGACGCAATTGCGGCATCGGTCTTATCGTCAAGATCGGGAACCACCTCCGTAAGATCGAAGCCTACAATCTTGCGTCCCGAATCGACAACCTTGCCCAAGAGGTATACCACCTCTGGGAAGCGGAGACCTCCCGCAACAAGCGAACCCGTATGTGGCGAACACTCGATGGTCAGGCCATCAATATCGAGCGAGACGTAGACCTTCTCAGGAAGCTCGGCAATGATATCATCGCAGAGCGTCGCCCAGTTGACACCCTCGAAGTGCTTAGTCCACAGATCCTGACCCGTAAAGAGTCTCACACGCTCATCGCTCATCGCACGCTCCCACTCCGCAGGGCAGAAGGCACGAACACCAACACCCACTATACGCTCCACGCCCTCGATATCGCGAAGCACGTTGTGCATAACCGAGGCATTGGAGTGATTGAAGCCCTGATACTGCTCCATAAGGTCGCAGCTCGAGTCGATATGCAGGATTCCGATCTTCGTATGACGCTCCGCCACGGCACGTATATTTCCGTATGCCGTAGATTGGTCACCACCCACAAGCCCCACAATCTTACCCTTAGCGAGCCAATGTCGAGCCTGAGTGTAGATATTCTCATTCACCACCTCCGAGGCCTCGTTGACACGCCTCAGACGACGCTCATAACCTATAGCATCTGGAGATTCGGAGTTTTGCTTATACGCCTTGATGACACGCTCAGCATCGGAGCGCAAGCGGTGGGACATATCCTGGATAGAGTAGTCGATGGGGGCTGTGGCAATACCCTTACGCCAGGTATAGGGCGCCATAGGCTCAAAGAAGTCCACACCACGCGATGCCTCGATGATGGCATCGGGAGCATACGAACTTCCGGCACGCTCCGAAACCGTAGTATCCCACGGTGCAGAGATAAGCACTAATGCCGCCTCATCAGGAGATAGCGGAATACCGAAATAGTTACCGTTGTCGGGTATCGCACCATTGGGATCAAACTTCTTTTGCTCCATAGCCATATCCAAAATATTATTAAACACTTAAAATCGTGCTACACATATATGTGAAAAAACTCTACCACATATATAAATATCACGCAAAATTAATAATTTTTTGCATATAATCGCTATCTTTGCTAAAAATTTTCCCTATGAAGGTTGTCATTGATAGTGCAATTCCCTATATACGCGACATTTTAGAGCCATACGCCGAGGTGGTATATATGACAGGTACAGAGTTCTCGCGCGACGCCATTGCCGATGCCGACGCACTTATCATCCGCACACGCACGCGTGTGGATGCCGCACTCCTTGAGGGTACACGTGTTAGCTTCGTTGCTACAGCCACCATAGGTTGCGACCACATAGACCTCGACTACTGCCGCACGCAGGGCATAAAGGTGTGCTCCGCACCGGGATGCAACGCCCGCGGAGTGCTGCAGTGGGTAGCGGCAACGTTGTGCCACCTACTTTCACAGGATAACGCCTCACCCGAGGAGTACACCCTCGGCGTTGTGGGCGTTGGCAACGTAGGATCTCTCGTAGCGGAGTATGCCCGCCACTGGGGATTTAGGGTTATGGAGTGCGACCCGCCACGTCAGAAGCGCGAGGGCGGCGAGTTCTACACCATCGAGGAGATTGCCCGCAGCTGCGACATCATAACCCTCCACACACCTCTCGACGCCACGACTCATCACCTCGTAAACGCCTCACTTATAGAGTTTATACCGCGCCATAGCACCATCATAAATGCCTCTCGCGGCAAGGTTGTGGACAACCGTGCTGTGATGCAGAGCGGCCACCGCTACGCCTTCGATGTTTGGGAGGGAGAGCCATTGTTAGACCCAGAGATTCTCTCGCGCGCGGAGATTGCAACGCCACATATTGCGGGTTACTCCGTTCAGGGCAAGGCAAATGCCACGGCGATGTGTGTAAATGCCCTTGCAGAGTTCTTCGACCTACCGCTGAGGGGCTGGTATCCCGAAGGTATTACGCGCACTACCCCACGTTTAGTTTCGTGGGAGGAGCTTCGCGCGACCATCTCCACTCACTACGACATTGCCGCTGAGAGCAACACTCTGAAACGCCACGCCGCAGATTTTGAGGCTCTGCGCAATAACTATAACTACCGCGAGGAGTGTTTCTAAGGAGAAGGTAATCAACTAATTGGTAATATATCGCCTCGCGGAGGTGATTATTGTGCTACACGATGTCATTCTGAACATAGTGAAGAATCTCATCGTATAGTACTTATTGCCTGCAGGTTACATCATTGTCTGCGGGTTATATAACGAGGAGATCCTTGAGTTCATCTTCGCTGCTATAGCTCCACTCCGTTCCGCTCAGGATGACATTATGGAATGGCAATTTGTCGTCAGAGTGGTGCAGATGTGATGCGACACAAAAGAAGATCCCCTCGGGATAGCGAAACTGATTTTTGATTTTAGAGGAGCAGATTTGTTCTATCACAAAACAAGAGACCTCAGCGGTTATACCCAATTTCTTGTCAGAAGGCGTGAGATGTGTTATATCACAAAAGTATCCCACTTGGGATAGTACCTGTAGTACAGCCCAAGTGGGATATCTTTTAGGGATATGACGCAGATTGCGCCTAATCACAAGAAATTTTTAGTCTTGGAGTTTCGCCGCCAAGAACTCACGATTAAGACGTGCGATGTGCGCGATAGAGATAGACTTAGGACACTGTGCCTGGCAAGCACCAGTATTAGTACAGTTACCGAAGCCGAGCTCATCCATCTTAGCAACCATCGCCTTAGCACGACGTGCGCCCTCTACGCGGCCCTGTGGCAACTTAGCGAGTGAAGATACACGTGCTGCAACGAACAACATTGCAGAACCGTTCTTACAAGTAGCAGCACAAGCACCACAACCTACGCAAGCTGCTGCGTCCATAGACTCGTCAGCATCAGCCTTAGGAATTGGAATAGCGTTACCATCAGGTACAGAGTTGGTGCGTACTGATACGAAACCACCAGCCTGAAGAATCTTATCGTAAGCGCCACGATCTACAACGAGGTCACGGATTACTGGGAATGCAGCAGAACGCCAAGGCTCGATAGTGATTGTAGAGCCATCCTCGAACTTACGCATATACATCTGGCAAGTAGTAACAGCCTGTGATGGGCCGTGTGCGTGGCCGTTGATGTGCATAGAACACATACCACAGATACCCTCACGACAGTCGTGATCGAAGGCTACTGGCTCCTTACCTGCGTGAATAAGGTCGTTGTTGAGGATATCCATCATCTCGAGGAATGATGTATCCGCAGAGATGTTCTCAACCTTGTAGGTCTCGAAAGCACCCTGTGACTTAGCGTCTCTTTGACGCCATATCTTTAATGTAAAATTCATAATCTCTCTTTATTAAAGTTTAACGTCAAAAATTAGTCCTTGTAGTTACGCTGTGCACGGTGTACGAACTCGTAGTCGAGTGGCTCGATAGTCATCTCTGGAGCGTTATCGATACCCTTGTACTCCCAAACTGCTGCGTATGCAAACTTATCGTCGTGACGGAGTGCCTCGCCATCCTCAGTCTGGTGCTCAGAGCGGAAATGACCACCGCAAGACTCCTCACGGTTCAAGGCGTCGCGTGCCATCAACTCACCCAACTCCAAGAAATCCTCGAGACGCAAAGCCTTCTCCAACTCAACGTTGAATGACTCGTTGTCACCTACAAGCTTCAAATCCTTGTAGAACTCCTTGCGAAGTGCCTGGATCTCGGTGATAGCCTTCTCCAAAGACTCCTTAGTACGTGCCATACCTACGTTGTCCCACATAATGAGACCGAGACGCTTGTGAATATCGTCAACAGACTGGTTACCCTTGATAGCGAACAAACGCTCGATACGTGCGCGAACACCCTTCTCTGCCTCGTCGAATGCAGGAGTGTTTGTAGATACCTTAGGAGCCTGAATCTTCTTAGCGAGGTAGTCGCCAATAGTGTAAGGCAATACGAAGTAACCATCAGCCAAGCCCTGCATCAACGCAGAAGCACCAAGACGGTTAGCACCGTGATCTGAGAAGTTAGCCTCACCAATAGCGTACAAACCAGGGATTGTAGTCATAAGGTTGTAGTCAACCCAGATACCACCCATTGTGTAGTGTACAGCAGGGAAGATCTGCATTGGCTGCTC
>JAGBVG010000001.1 GCA_017630455.1 Alistipes sp.
CATAGTCGTAAACCTCACCCATGTATGAAGTCACCTGCTTAGCAGAAAGGTCGATCGAACCGCCATCTGTAAGAGCTGCAGTAGTGAACTGAGCGTAAACTACATCTGCAGGAGTGTAGTCATGCTTAGCACGTCCGTCAACTGGAAGGATGAATACGAATACGTCTGAATCAGGCGAGTAGTTGCCGCTCATAGAGTAGCTTGTACCAGCTGCGATATCGAGAGCTGAACCTGTGTAGCTCTCAGTGTAGAGCTTACCATAGTACATACCCTCAGCCATAGCCATTGCCATCTGCTCCTTGATATCGTCGATTGAAGTCCACTGAAGCTGTGACTCAGGCATTGCAACAGCAACATAAGAGTCAGCACCCTGAACCTCGACTGTCACCTCAACGTTGAATGCATTCTTAGCAGCCTCGTTCTCAGTGATAGTTACGTTAACTGGAGAGTAGTAAGCAAGCACGAGATCCTCGAGATCGTAAGGCATAGCCTCCGAGTTCTCTACTGCTGCCCAAACAACATACTCCTTACCAACCTGTGGCTCCTCACCGAGGAGTTCAGCGATAGCGACCTCAACCTCAGTCTCCTCACCCCAGTTAGATGGGTAGTCATCCATAAGTGACCAGTCACCCTGGTTCATTCTCTCAAGAAGGTCAGCTGTCTCAGCCTCGAGATTCTCTCTCTCAGAAACGCCATAGTAGAATGTAGCGTTGTACCAGCTTGCAGTACCAGCGAGAGTGAAGTAAGCGTTGCCAGCGTAAGCCTTCACGATGAGCGGCTGACCGGCAACCTCTACAGGAAGCTTACCTACCATGCACTTGCCGTCTATTGAGCAAGCGTGGATCTTCACATAACCGGCAGCAGCGTACTTAGCAGGGATCTCATAGTACTCGTCGTTCTCATCCCAGCCGTAGCCATCCTGGCAATCCTCATAGTTAGGAGCTGTGATCTCAACAAGTCCCTCTGAGTTGATCTCAGCATACCAACCCTTAGGAGCTGACATTACTGTGATGTCCTCGATACCTGAAGACTTGATAGGAACGAGCATTGTCGCCTCTGACTCGAAGTAAACCTTACCAGCGCGGATCTCGAATACGATCTCCTGTGGCTTCTCGATAGTGAACTCAGCGTCACCGACCTTGATGGTCACACTGTCACCGTTGTCAACAAGAGACACCTCTGGGCAGACATGATCGCAAGGAACATACTGACATGGAGGTGCAGGCTCACAATCACACTCGGCAGCGAGAATGATACCTGTAGAAATCCAAGTGTTGCCACCGTCGAATGAGTACTGAAGCTCATTCTCAGTAGTAACCTGGAATTTGAGAGTGTAGAGAGCATCTACACGAGCTGTGAGCTCCTCAAGCTGATTGAGGACAGACTCCAGATTCTGGACTCTTTTGTCGAGTGCGCTGATCTGCTCCTGAAGAGCAGTATCATCGTAACAAGACACGAAGAGAGAAGACGCTGCACAAAGTGTCATGACACCTGCGCAAAGGGACATAAGACCCTTCATAAACTGTCTTTTCATAATTAGATAGATTTAGTTAATAAATAATAATGTAGTTATGTAGTTAAGTGTTATCAATTATATATGCTACTCTATTCCGAAGATCTCCTCAAGAGTCTGTGCCTTACCGTCCTGACAGATGAGGTGGTAGAGCTTATAGACCGGAGTTCCGTCAGCATCACGACCTGCTGCAATACAAGCAGCGATTACAGTCTGCGAACCTGCGAAGTCCTGTGAGGTATCGCTCTCGGCGCGCATACCGCCACCGTTCTCCTCAAATCCACCGGCAACCCACTCGTAGATACCGTTTACCCAGTCCTCATAGCTATAACCAGAGTCCTTGATGTTGTTCATATGACCCTTGTTGATACCTGGCATGAACGCCGAAAGGTCAGCTGGATTATCTGTATAGCAATAGAGGAAGTACTCTACGTCATGGTCGATCTTATATGTGACAGTCCAATCGTACTGGTCATAGTTCGACGGAACAAGCGCCATATTGATTGTAGGATCCGGTCCGACCTGGATCTCTGAAGTTCTGATTGTTGCGAAATGCATCGGGCTGATGTTTCCGTCAAAGTCCTCAGCACACATGAAAACTGTGTAGTCTGTATCAGGAGTCATTCCGGTCCATGTGAGACCGTCACGTCCGCTTGGGTCTGTAGGCCATGCATTGATCAGCATGTTTGAAGAGCCGGCACCGAGGATGAAATCGATCCACTCCTTCCATGAGCTGTTCTGGTCGAGACCAGGATTGTTGTCAGCTGTCATGTACTGCACATAAACCATTGAAACAGTAGCAGGATCATATGTGATTGTACCTCTGAACTGTGTTCTGCCAGGATTGTCGAGAACGAGCTTGAGATCCTTTGCCTTACAGTTGTCCGGAGACTCGAGATTTCTCTTATCAGTTGTGAATGTCTCCGAGATCTGCAACTCAGTAAGCTGCTGAGCACCGTTACGTCCTACGAACACAACTGCATAAGTGTTGCCTGGCCAGATCGACACATTGGCTGCATCCATTGCCGCAAAGGCGCTTACAGCCTCAAGTCTTACAACTGCGCTGCCTCCAGTCGCCTCGCCAGCCTCAGCATCCCATGCGAAGTTAGGGTTGTGGCAACCATAACCGTAATCCCTGATATAACGGGCAAGATTTCTCTTGTCCTTAGCGCTCATTGCGTTGATCTCCTCGATGTATGATACAGGGAACACATTATAGAACACTGTCTGGCAATCCTTGCTGAATGTCACGTCAAACTCGACATACGAAGACGCTACTCTATCCTCGAGAACATCCACTGCAAGCTCAGCCTCCGGCATATCCTCAGGAACCTCCATCAGATGGAAGTCACGACGGCTGTAGCCCTCCTGCGGAGTGAGGTTTGCATCAACTGCCACAGCACATGTGGTGCTCATGATGGTAGCATCTGCCTCGTCACCGTATTTAACAGAATAGTAAAGGCTCTCAGGGTTGTTAGGATCATTCTCCACAGACGGTGCAGTCACACGTGTGCGGATGAAATCGCGGAACAATGTGTCACCGAACGCATCGATGTACGCATCGATCTCAGAAGAAAGATATCCGAAGAAGTATACTGCAGCTGCATCTGCATTAAGATAGTGCTGGACGCCAAAAGAAGTATATCCTGCATTAACCTCGATCTCACACTGCGGGTCGCCGATAAGAGGCTGGCTTGTTGTGTGTACATAACAAAGGGTGAGGTCCTCCTGGGTCACGCTGCTGATGTTCTCCTCAGTACTTGCTACGACAGCGATGATGTAGTCACAATCAGGGATTGCAATCGCTGATGCTGCCGAATAAGGAGTGTTCATCCAGTCGAACTCGACCTGAAGGAAGTCGTCTGCATCCTCAAAGTCATTGATGCTGAATGCATATCCGCCGCTGCCGCTCTCATTGAAAAGATACTCGCGGATGCGCTCGTTCACTGCCCATGACTCAGACTCTGTAAGGTTGCCGAATGCCTTGTCATTCAAGAGGTTGTTATACAGCTGCGCAAGCGGGTAAACATCAAGCTTGAAAGACTGTACGAGCGGACCTGGACGAAGCTCGAACACGAAGTTCTGGTCCTCGACCTTCGTAACCTCGATAGTCACACCTACCTCTGAACCCTCTACGAGAAGATTTCCACACTCGATAGGGAACTCCTCAATGAACGGGAACTCGAACTGCTGCGGCTTCTGGGTATTACCCTGATCGCCGTTACCGTCACCATTTTCATCTCCATTACCAGGATCTACCGGTGTCTCAGTACCTTCTTCATCCTTGTTATCATCCTCTTCAGGCTGAGGCTTGTCACAAGCCACGATACCGAAGGCAACAAGACCTGCCAACAGAAAATTGATTGTTTTTTTCATAGTATATAAAGCTTTATTTTAAATCATATCCGGAATCTCCGCCGTCAAATGCGCAGACATTCATATTATTTACGTATCCGTCCTGGTCCAATGCCAGAGCATAAATCTCGGTATTTTCAAGCACCCATCTCTTGTCCACCGGAATTGTCCACGACTTGGTCGCCTCCTCGCCGGCAGCTATCCTGCCGTCATCAGTGATCTTCTCACCAGCAAATGTTCCCGCATAGCTGGTCACCACCTGACGAACGACATGCTTGTGGGTGTAATCATTCAGTTCACCATATGTGCCGTGCTTCTGATAGCCTACGATCTTATCCTGAATCACCAGGACTACAACCCTATACTCGGTAGTAAACTCCGAGGCCACCTTCACCTGGATTTCCGCAGTCTTGCCGTCGGCTGAAATCGACGATGACACTGCAACTCCGCAATGAGGAGTGTGGTCCGCGAATGCGGCCTTCAATGCCTCGTTGAATCCTGCCAGTCCCTCAGTGTTCAGTCCTCCAGCATTTCTGAAGTCGATGGTATAAGACGGCAGCTCCAGACCTACAAACATGTTCTTAAGGTCCATGGTCTCCTTTATTGCCAAAGAATCCGGTCCCATCTCCTCCGAATGGAAGGCGCAGATGTGGATGTTCGACTTCCTGGCAGCCATCGCAGGCTTTGACAGCTGAAGAGCCATATTGTCATATCCTTCCGGACAGAAGGCGCAAGATGC
>JAGBVG010000020.1 GCA_017630455.1 Alistipes sp.
ATATCGGTAATCTGCGCCTCCGGGTAAATCTCCTTCAGCTGCTCGGGCACATGTCCTCCGAAGGCCTGCAGGACCGGACGCATGCCCAGGGCACGCTCGCGCTTGAGGATTCGCTTCTGCAGCTTCGCCTGCGAGTCTATCCATGTCTGCGGAAGCGGACCGTCGTAGTGATCGATGTTGCACATGCGGTGCCATGCCAGATGCGCCGGACCGGTGAAATATGAACGTATATCTTCATCAGAAAGACCATGCTTGCGCCATACTTTCTGCCATACAGCCTCCTGACCGGTATTCGCCAAAGGCATATTGATTCCGTTCAGGGCCATCCAGTCTATGAACCTCTCCCAGTCCTCCCATTTCCACCATGGCATCGTGTAGCCGAAGGTGCAGTAGTTCAGGAAAAACCTGTCCTTGACCTTAGCCTCGACACGCACAGGAGCCTCCACAGCCTCCATCGCCGCCGGATACTGAACCGGCTCGAAAGCATACCATGACACCGTCACCCCGCAATAGTTCTTCAGGTAATGATTCAGTCCCATGGCCATAGAGATGGCATTGTTTCCCTCGATTACAAGTCTTGAGCCTTCTGAATATAGAGTGAACACATCAATGGTATCGGCCGTCTGCCTGAAATCGATCTTTCCGGCATAAAAAGGCACTATCCTTCGGGCCAATCCCCTCGCCTGCCGCTCTGCCTCAGTCCCGGCGAAGAAGCTATAACATAACGCGGAAAGGAGCGCAAACGACGCAATGACAGCAAATAATCTCCTGTATTTCATAGAAACAACCATAAAGTTCTTATCTTTGCAAACTGTGGTGTACTGTGGTAACACATTGCAAATATAGTAAGTTTATGAAAATAGGAGTAGATCTTGGCGGAACAAACGTGAGAGCCGCCCTTGTCGACGGCACGACCGTAGTAAGAAAAGAAAAAGCCCCATGCCCGGCTAAAGGCACTCAGGAGGAGGTCATAGAGGCAATTGCAGCACTCATAGAACCTCTTGTCTGTGAAGGAGTGACATCGATCGGAATGGGAGTTCCCTCGGTTGTGGACACCAACCGAGGCATCGTATATAATGTAGCCAACATACCTTCATGGCAGGAAGTGCACCTGAAGGACATATTCGAGGAAAGATTCGGTATTCCGGTCCATATAAACAATGACGCGAACTGCTTCGCCCTCGGCGAAAGCCGCTTCGGCCAGGGCCGTGGCTATAGAGACGTCGTGGGAGTCACCCTCGGCACAGGAGTAGGATCAGGCATCATCATAGGCGGACACCTCTACGAAGGCCGCAACGCAGGAGCCGGCGAAATCGGCTGCCTCAGCTATCTTGACAAGGATTATGAAAGCTACTGCAGCACTCCTTTCTTCGTGGCCCACGACACCTCTGGAGCAGAGCTTGCAGCCAAGGCACAGGCCGGTGATGCGCAGGCTCAGGCGCTCTGGGATGAGTTCGGACACCATATCGGCGAGCTCGTGAAGGCCGTTCTGTTTGCATATGATCCCGAAGCCATCATATTCGGAGGCGGCATTGCGGC
>JAGBVG010000002.1 GCA_017630455.1 Alistipes sp.
AGCCAGGATCAAACTCTCCATTGTAAAAAAATTTTGAATTATATCGTAGCTCTAATCTCAAAGGTATTGTTTTGAAATTATCTCATAGGAGATAGATAAAACTTTAGCTGCTCAATATCCTCAAAGAACTATATTCTAATCTCTTAGAACTTCCATTTTTTTCCGCTCATTTTTCAGAGCGGAAAAGCGGTGCAAAGATAAGTGATTTATTTTAAACCACCAAATTTTTTGATGACTTTTTTCAAAAAACTTTTCTCAGAACCTTTTTACTTATCCCCTTCTTTAAAGCGGAAAAGCGGCGCAAAGATAAAGCATATTTTTGAAACATCCAAATATTTTGGAACTTTTTTTCAAAAAACTATCTAAAAACCTTATCGCAACACTCAGGATCACATTTCCCTCGTTTGCGGGTGCAAAGATACTACTTATTTCCCTATTTCCAAATTATTCATTAAGTTTTTTTAATATATTTTTATAAATTTTTAATATCTCAGGGCATACCTATATTTATATATATAGGGGGTACTGGGGGACTGGGAAGAGGTGGAGTAATGCAGGGGAAATGGCGCGGGGGTGGCACGGGGTAAGGGGGGGGGAAACAAGAACACGGAAAGGCGAAAGGGCGGGGGCGGAATGGCACGAGATGCACGGATAGTAAGGGGAGGGCAAGGAAAGGCGCAAAGACGTAGAGGAAGGCGGGGTTGATGAGAGGGGTGAGAAAGGCCAGAATATAAAAATGGTCCGCAGAGGCGGACCATTTATTAGGTAAAATACTTAGTTCTCTGTGAAAATGCTAATTTAGAAAAGCAAATTTCTCAGTGAAAACGAAAATTCAGAAACCGAAATGGTCGAAAGGGGAAACTATGACTTTTTGCTCTTGAAGAGGTTGCGTTTGAGCCAAAGGTAATAGCCAGTGAGTGGCAGGGCTGCACCGAGCATCGAGGCAAGGAACCACAATATACGCGAGAATAATCCTGCGAAGTTACCCACGTGGAGTGAATAGACCCAGCCACCGACCTTCTGGCGGCGCGGAGCATCGCTATACATCGTCACACTCTCGACCGCTCCTGTGGCTACATCGAATGTATATTTATCCGCGGCGCGGGGATTGCCAAGACCCGTAAGTTTAACAGAGACGGTGTTTTTACTGATGGTCACATCGCCGTGCGAGGCATAGCGAGATACTACATTGTCGTGTGCCGCCTCCCAAACAGCGTATGGAGAGTCTTGGGCATCTGCACGCTGTGGCTTCTGCGCGTAGGCAACAGGAGTAGTGCTCGCACCAAAGAGAGAGTACAACCCGTTGCGATACCACTCGAAAGACCAAGTGAGACCCGTGAGAGCCATCGCGAGGATAAGGAGCGAGGCATAGATACCTCCCGCAACGTGGAGGTCGTAGAGGAAACGACGCCAGCCACGGGTAACAGAGATGCGCGAGCGGTTTTTCCACATTTGGCGACTATTCGGGATCCACAAGATGATGCCCGTGATAGTGATGATCACAAAGAGCAGCGTACTCACGCCGACAATCATCTTGCCCCAATAGATAACCCCTTTATCCTCAGGGCGGCTATCCATAAGCCAACGGTGGAGGCGGAACATCGTCGAGAAGAAGGGAAGTCGCTTTGGCGAGCCAAGCACCTCACCGCTATACTGATCCACGTATACCGCAGCGTGCTTGGGTGCGGAGAGGTTTATCTTCCAGGTGCGCGCAGGGTCGGGCGAGACAACAACACCCGTAATACGCTGCCCCTCCTCGAGCATAGGCTCAACAGAGGCGATGGCATCGGCAAAGGATATTTTGCTGCTACCGACAGCGTCGACATAGTAGTACCTGCGTTGCAAAGACTCGGTAATCTCCTTCTCGAAGATGAGCATTGCGCCCGTAAAGCAGGTTATCGACATCACTACACCGAGCGGCAGGGAGAGCCAGAGATGAAGCTTCTTTATCAGTTTTTTCATAGCTTACTGGCGGTTATAGGGCATAAGACGACCAATTGCACTGAGCTTCGTAGCTTGTACCTCAAGGCCCTTAGTTGCCGTAGCAGTGGCAGTGTCGATGACGTAAATAGCAGGATAGCTGTCGGAGGTAGTCACGTCAATATATGCCTTGCCACCCTCGACGTATGGAGCGTTACCGAAACCTGAGATGCTCTCCGATGCGGGGAGTCCATCAACATAGTTAAACGTCTGAGCCTCAGCATCGAAGATTGCAAGACGGTTGGCAACCACGCTCTTACCCGGCTCGAGAATGGTGTCGTACATCAACATAAGGAACTTACTGCCGCCGATATGCCAGGTGCGCTGAAACGATAATCCGTCACTCAACGCTTCGAGATTCACGTAATATGTATCATCAAACTCCTCAGTACCACTCTTTATACGAACCACACCCGCAGGGAGCGTTGTTCGCTGACGCTCATCACTCATTGTCCTGGCATACGAGGGCGAGAATACGTAGGTGTCACCCTTGTCGTCGGTCCAGATCATCTGATAGTACTGCGATTTGTTGCGACCTGCGGCATAGCTGATCTTATCGCTCTTTATGAGACGCTTTTGCGACATTGTCTCGTCGTCGAATATCGCCACCCAACACTCATCGGGATACTGCGTCCACTGCAGCTCACCCTCCTTGTATGATCCACTGCCCGAGCCACCAGCCTCGGTCTTGATGAGATCCTCGAAGCCCTCGCGAATCCACTTGCCACCCCCGGCCTTGACACCATACTGGCTGAGACCCATAGGCACGGCGGCAGAGTAGAGTTTCGAGCCCACTTGCAGCAAACCTGCCAATGTAACAAACTCACCATTGCCCAAGAAATTCTCTGCGAGATACTGCTCCTCGAGAGTGTTATTTGTGGTGTATGTCTCATCCTCGACATTTAGGAGCGAGATAAGAATCGACTTTGGGAGATAGCCATTAGCATCGGCAAACTCCTTTGGTCCATCGCCTGTGGATGTGGTCATAACGTAGTTTTTGTATGTACCCACAGTGGTAAAGCGACGCACGGCATACTCCGCCGAGCGCGCCGAAAGGGTGTAGTCGTCGTTCATAACATAGGAGCGCGTAGTGCCAGCATTACCCTGGTTATAGGTGAGACCATAGAGGTACTTATCACCCCAGAAGACCCAATACGATGCTCCATCGTTGACCAGACCCTGCTCCATACCTATCACACCGCCACTCAGATTCTCGGCCGTGAGCAGAGCATTGGTCGTTGTGTTGGAGAATGTTCCCTGCGATGCGATGACGTAGGGACGCTC
The DNA here is from genome assembly GCA_017630455.1 of Alistipes sp. GTDB lineage: Bacteria > Bacteroidota > Bacteroidia > Bacteroidales > Rikenellaceae > Alistipes. The sequence goes on from JAGBVG010000002.1 coordinate 3,265, forward strand.
CGCATCGGGATTGTAGCTCGGCGCTGGAGCTTTATCGTATTGACAAGCTGCTGAGGCCACCAAGGCTATAGCAGCAATAATAATCTTAGAGATAATCTTTACTTTCATATTTTCGTTTTTTTAAATTATTATCAATTATCGTCCGCCAAATGCTACGCGGAACTTGGCATAGAAGGCTCTGCCCGCCTTCTGAAGGCTAAAGTTGTCGTAGAGTGCCTCGTTGGTGAAGTTGCGACACTCGAGAGTTATGTTGTACCTGCCACCCTGCAATGAGTAACCAATAGAGATGTTGTGCGAGAGCTGCGTGGGAACCATATAGTCATCCTTGTTTGTTCCGATGCGCGAAGAGTAGTAGTGGAAGTTGTGGAGATAGTGATTGTCGTAGGTGACGGAGAGAACATTACCGCGCCACAGCGCATCGTGCCACGTGAAGCAGATATCGCTATCGGCAAAGAGGTAAGGAATGTTAGGCATACGGTCGCCATAGCCGAGGTTAGGCATAGAGGTAGTGCCGATGGCAATAGGCATATTGTCGCGGACATCCATATAAGAGATGTTGCCGCCCACAGAGAGCCACTGGCCAAATGAGTAGCGTACCGAGAAGGTGAGACCCCACGTGCGCACGCTTCCGTAGTTTATGTATGAGGCAGCACTCTTTCCGCCACTGATATCGACGATGTTGCGCTGGATATAGTCTCGGGTGTCGCGCCAGATGAAGCCGCCATCGAGATAGAGCGAATGCTGCTCCTCTGCGCCATAAGCACCTCGGTAGCTGATGTTTAGATTGAGGTTATCGCTATTCTCGGGACGAATGGCTACGTCGCCCATCTCCAAATCCTCATCTCCGAACATCTCCTCGATGGTAGGCAGGCGGTATGCCCTCTCGTAGGAGAGCTTAGCCTGCATAGAGGGGATGATGAAGTATGTTGCCGCGATGCCATAACCCAAAGCATCCTCGTGGCGTGTGGTGCGCTGGAAGTCGGAACTGTTGGCGTCGGTAGCGATAGGGCCAGCTACATCCAAAGCGTAATACTTTGCAAAAAGCGAGGCGTTCCAACGCTTCGACGGCATAAGACGATACTGAAGACCTGTGATATTCTTGGTGGTCTGCTTGTCGATAGCATCCTCCTCGGGTGCAGAGGCAAGAAGCGAGGTATTGCTACGTGTGAAGGTGTTGAAGACGTGGTTGAGAGTGAACGTATGTGCGCGACCCAAACGGTAGTTGAGTGTTGCCGTGGCGTTCCAATTGTCGTTATTGGAGCGGGTATGCTGATAAGATTGCTCGCCTGGAGAGTTGAGACGCTGCGTATGTCCAAGCCAATTATACTTCACCTGAGCGGTGTCGATGTTATAGGTGACGTTGTGATTGTAGTTTGCCGTAAGCATAAGGTCGAGACCCTCGACAAAGAGATTGCGCTTTGTGTACTCCACAGCAGGCATCAGCGAGTGACCGCGGCGAAACTTATCGCCATAGACAATCTCCTGGCGCACTCCCGTCTGAATCTCCTTATACATCTGCGAATAGTTGACAGAGAAGAGCAACCTATCGGCCCAACGCTTGCCCACAACGCCCACCTTGGCAACAAGGCTCTCGTTGTGATAGGTGTCGTGGAAGCGCTCCACACGCACAAGGTTATCTCTGTCGATACGCCCAGTGGCGAAATCCTCGACAGGAACATCCACCTTATAGTTATTATCCGAATAGTTCTGGAAGCCATACACCTCCCACGTCAGGCCATTCTCGAGAGTCTGGCCAGCGTTGATGGTAGAGCGATGGGTGTTGAACGAACCGTAAGAGTATGAAGCATCGGCGTACCACTGGCGACGCGACTTATTGGTAACAATATTGACAACACCACCTAAGGCATCGGAGCCGAAGCCAACAGGCACCACGCCGCGATAGACCTCGATACGCTCGGCATAACCTGCAGGGATGTTATTGAGGGAAAAAGCTCCACCGACACCCTCCTGCGGCACGCCATCAATGAAGATCTTAACGTGCTTGCCCGAGAAGCCATCTACCGACAACGACATATCAGATCCCACGCCGCCCGACTCGCGGAGCTTAAGACCTGGAGCGCGCGAGAGTGCCTGCGACAGACTCTGCGTGGTATTCTGCAGACTCTTGGTATCTACAGCAACAGCATTGAAGGCCGAGCGGCGGATACGTCCCACGCCCGAAGCCGAAACAACAACCTCGCCGACATTGGCTGTCTCGGCATCGAGGCTGAAGTCCATAGCATTGCTTCCGGCTACCACATTTACGCTATGACGCTCCGTAGCGTAGCCCAACATCTGCACTACGATATCCGCCTCGCCAAGCTCGACAGTGAGGCTATAGCAACCCTTGCCATCGGCTGTAGTGCCTCGCGATGTGCCATCTACATATATGGTCGAGTAGGCAAGAGGTTCGCCATCGCTACCAGTAACCACACCCTCGAGAGTAGCCAAACCGTGTGGTGGCTCGGTAGCCGAGAGCGAAGTGATAGAGGATAGCGCGGCTATTATATATATAAGGTATCGGGAGATATGTCGTAGTTTACAGTTCATAGTATAACAAAGTATCTGATTTCGGATACAAAAGTACACTATACCAACTTTTTAGACAATCACCGATTGTTGGGAAATAGAGCATCGCACCACCCCAAAATATGGGGAGATGCGATGAGTAGTAGCAAATTATTATGGTTGAGAGCCACGGAGCAACCTCCGCAGCGACACTACATCGCCCTATCCGCGGACGTAGTGAGGCATATCCTCGGGAATCTCCAACGAGAACTCCACAAGGCCGCTGATCTCACCCTTCTCGTACCACGGTGCTTGGTAGATAAGCTTGCGCAAAGCACCCTTCTGGATGGTGTAGGCGTTGACCTCGCCATTAGTAATCAGGCGATTGATGATCTCGCGCGAGCGCGCAGAGTGACAAGGTATCATAGAGCGACCACGCATATCACCATTTACCTCGCGAGAGCGATTGTTCTGATAGAGAATAACGCCGTCGAGGTCGCAGACAGTAATAGCGCAGGTCTTGAGATTATCACCCCAGGGAGAGTGTATGTTTTCGAAATCCATAGTTATAATGAGTTAATAGTTTAGTTATTAGTTCAGACGATAGGCATTTCTAACGCCCTTTATACGGCGCAACGAGTGTAGCAGCGTGTCGACAACACCCGCACTCGGGACCTCGATGGTTAGCTGCGCGACGGCACTGCCATCACCCTTAGGCGTGAAGTTGATGCCACGAACCGCGAGTTTCAGATCCTTGCTCACGACATCCATAATCATAGTCGCGAGACCCGGGACATCCGCTGCCGAGATCGCAACGGTGATGCGGAATGCTCCCACGGCACTATCCCTCCAGCGAGCCTCGATGACACGATATGGGTAACGCTCACGCATACGACGGGCATTAGGGCAGTCGCTGCGATGGATGGTGATACCGGAGTTGATGGTGATGAAACCGAAGATATCATCGCCCTTTATAGGGTTGCAGCAGCGACCGAGTTTATACTCTATGTTGTTGATTTGCTCATCGATAACCAAAGCATCGCTGCTACGCTCTGCGACATCGTCACGCTCCTCGCGTAGACGAAGCTTACGCTCCTCAACCTCGGCAGCTGCCTGGCGACGCTCCTCCTCTGCCTTGCCTGAGAGCCAGTGGTGGAGAATCTCCTTGACGTGACCGATCTCGACTTTTTGGTCGGCAATAGCGACGTAAAGCTCACCGCCGCGGCGTATCTTGAAATGCTTGCACAGATATGCAACAGCCTCATCTATAGCCACATCCATCTTCCAATTCTTGAGCTTACGCTCCAGCTCCTCGCGACCGAGACGGGCGTGCTTAGCGCGCTCCTCACGAAGGTAGGCACGTATCTTGTTTCGGGCACGCTGCGTGACGCAGATGGTGAGCCAATCGGCCTTTGGCGTCTGGTCCTTGCGCGTGAGAACCTCGCAGATATCGCCATTGCGAAGCGGCTCCTTGATAGGCACCACACGACCTCCCACCTTACCGCCTGTGCATATAGCACCGAGCGAGGTGTGGATGTCGAAGGCGAAGTCCAAAACCGTAGCTCCCTCGGGAAGCTTGCGGATATCGCCCGAAGGGGTGAAAACAAAGATCTCGCCCTCCGAAGGTTTGGCATCGAAGCGATGAGCAATCGACTCCGAAGGGGTATCCTCCAACAACTGACGGAGATGCTGCAGCCACTCCTCGGCACCCATACCGCCCTGCTTGACACCCTTATAGCGCCAATGGGCTGCGATACCGCGCTCGGCAACCTCGTCCATACGCTCGGTACGAATCTGAACCTCCACCCAGCGACCGCTATCTGTTACAACGGTGGTGTGCAACGACTCGTAACCATTTGACTTTGGGATAGATATCCAGTCGCGCATACGCTTAGGATTTGGCGAATAGAGCGACGTAACGTGGGAGTATGTTGTCCAGCAGAGGCGCTTCTCGCTCTCCAACGGGCAGTCGATAATGATTCGCAGAGCAAAGATGTCGTAGACACCCTTGAACGACACCTGCTGCTTCTTCATCTTCTGATAGATGGAGAATACCGACTTGGTGCGGCTCTTGATGTGATACTTAATACCATCCTCGTCGAGAAGCCTGCGCACCGGAGTAAGAAACTCCTCGATGAAGGCCAGACGCTCCTGCTCGCTATCCTGAAGTTCGGTGACGATGTGGTTGTAGGCCTCTGGCTCGATATACTTGAGCGACAGATCCTCCATCTCGCTCTTGATGCTATAGAGACCAAGTTTATGAGCTATCTCGGCATATAGGTTGAGGCTCTCCCAGCTCTTCGAGAGACGCTTCTTCTCGGGGAAGATGCTGAGCGAGCGCATTACCTCCAGACGGTCGGCAAGCTTGACAAGAATCACACGCGGATCCTCCGAATAGGAGACTATCATATCGCGGAAGTCCGAAGCCTGCTCCTTGGAACGCTTGAGGCGGATTTCGGATATCTTGCACAGTGAGAGTGTGATACCCAGCACCTCGTCGCCATAAGTATCGCGGATGTGGGCAGTAATCTCCTCCAAACGAGGACTCTGCTCCTGGATGGCTATACGCACAACATCGTGCAGGATGGCTGCGATGGTAGAGTTACGACCCAAGCCTATATCCTCCGCCACGATACGTGCCACAGCGACACCGTGGTCGAGCATCGGCGAGCCATCGTAACGCAGCCTACCGTCAAGCTCTCGCTCGGCAAAAGAGAGAGCATCGACAACCATAGCCTGAGTCTTCTCGGAGAACTGACCAGCTATAAAGATCTGAAAATCATTATATCTCATACTCTAAATCTAATCTTTGTAAACCACAATCAAATCGTCACTACCGGTAGCATACAACCTGCGCTCCTCGGCAGAGAGGATATCTGCAACGGCTATACGCTCAACACGGAAACCCGCCTCGCGCAAGCGGTCGTCATAGTCGCGACCATAGACCCTGCGGTGATCATACTGCCCGAAAAGCTCGGTGCGAAGTCTCTCATCGGTAATGGAGTCATCCTCGAAGGTGGTGGCGCGACCTCTATCCTCCGGAACAAGCATTATACCCCAGCCTCCCGAGCGCAAAACACGGCATAGCTCGCGCATAGCCCTGCGGTCGTCGTCGACGTGCTCCAGAAGGTGGTTGCAGATAACAACATCGACGCTACAGTCACCGAGAGGTATATGCTGAACATCGAAGTGCATAGACGCCAGAGGCGACTCGAGGTCGGCGGTGATGTAGTTATCCGTACCCTTATACAACCTCTTGAAGTGGCGCATAAGGGATACCTCGGGGGCTATATGCAGCAGGCGCGGGCGATCCTCGAGCATTGTCGTAGAGCGCGTAATCCAGAGCCAGATCATACGATGACGCTCCAGAGCCAGACACTGCGGACAGAGCGCATCCTCGCGCGAGGTGACATAGCCGTATGGCATAAACTTGCGACGGCGAGCACCACAGAGCGGACACTCACGACCGCGACCGAGGTAGAGGATGCCCACAACGGGAACCATCCACCCTGCCACGCGCTGAAGCCAACTGCGCGGAATATGATTCAATGCCCATCGGATAAGTTGCTTCATAGCCTAAAGCGTTGTGCTGTCAATAATCGTATCGAGCTCCTGCTTGGTCTGCATAAGCTGCGCACGGCAGATCTCGATAAGCTCCTTGGCGCGCTTGGTAGAGGTGGTGAGGTCGTCGATGCCAAGCTCTCCGCTACGAAGGCGCTGAAGGATGCTATCCAACTCCGCAACAGCCTCGCTATAAGATATATGCTTTTTGGTCTTTGCCATATTATTTTGTTTTTGTTGTTATACTCCTAATCTCTGCCTCGACCGCTCCATCCGACAACGCTATGTCGATAGTATCGCCAACGTCGATACCCTGCACACTCGTAATGACACCCTCCTCGCCACGCAGCACCGCAAAGCCAAGCCTAAGGATATTATCCACAGAGTAGGACTCCACAAGGTGCGATGCCTCGTTAAGATGCTGCTGCTCTGAGGCTATAATCTGCTCCAACGTGCCACGCAGCAACATCGCCGCGCTATCGAGCTTAAACATCTGAGTATTGACGCTCTCGGTTGCCATACGTTGCAACTCCGCAAGGTACTGGAACATACGCAGAGTTTCGTTATGCAGCACACCGCTTATCGAAGAGAATATCTCGTTGGAGATGCTCTGCAGCAGGTTAAGCTCCGCATCGACACTCTCGGCAAGGAACGTAGCCACAGCCGTAGGGGTCTTACACATAGTGTGCGCCACCATATCCGACACCGAGACATCCTTATCGTGGCCGATACCTGTGATGACGGGCAGCGGGAACTGCGCCACACACGAGGCGATATAATAGGAGTCGAAAAGGCTTAGGTCGCTCGTAGAACCTCCACCACGGATGATAGCCACGACATCGAAACTCTCCTCGCGCGAAGCGATGGCGGCGAGGGCATTTACAACACTCTGCTCCGCCGACTCGCCCTGCATAAGGCTCTCAAAAAGCGTAATTTGAAAGCGGTATGGCGTGCGACGAATCTCCTCCATAAAGTCGCGATAGCCCGCTGCCGTAGCACTCGACACCACAGCGATGCGAAGCATTGGGCGCGGAAGGGGAAGCTCGTGGTTCATATCCCACACGCCATCGGCCTCCAGACGCGCGATGGTCTCACGACGGCGACGCTCCACCTCGCCAATGGTATAGTTTGGGTCTATATCCACAATTTGCAACGAGAAGCCATAGACCTCGTGGTAGGTGACAAGAACACGTATCAGCACTCTGAGACCTGGGGCAAGAGGCGAGCCCGTAGCTGCTGAAAACATCGACGCCATAGGCATATATGCAGAGCGCCATATCACCGCACGCGCCTCGGCACGTGGTGCGCCATCGCTGCCTCCCTTCTCCACAAGGTTGAGATAACAGTGTCCCGAGCGATTGACCTTCAACTCGGAGATCTCGGCACTTATCCACACCGGCGAGCTGAAACGACTCTCCAACGAGGCACGTACCATACGCTGAAGGTCGTAGAGCGTGAGGCTTTGCTCAGGTGATGTATTTTGAAACAGCTCCTGACTCATAACCCTAACGCATTATAACGCCATACTCCACAGGTAACTCCTTATGAGTTGGCAATTTGAGGTTTACAAGATGGATGCTCTCAACAGGCTCTCCATCTCGCTGTGCAGGAGTCCAGCGGGGTGACTTGGCGATGGCACGCATCACGCTGCTGAGGAACTGGCGCGAAGTGCTATCGAGAACCTCCGAGATGGTTACAACACCCTCCTTATCGACATTTATACGCAGTGAGACACGCTCCGCAGGGTGGTTATCGCTCCACTTTACGTTAAGAGCAAGGTAGTCGGTATAGTTGTTACACCCCTCCGCAGCAAATGTCGCAGGGGTGTCGTAGCGGAGTGTCACAACAATGACACCCTCCGAGGCCTCAGCACCCCATAGGGCGATAGTCTGCTCATCGGCAGGCAGGTGGTCGATGCTCTCGATGTCCTCGTGAGGGATGTTCTCGATAGAGTCGACAACCTTACCATTTACGACATAGAGAGGCTCGCGCGCCGCAAGCACACCTATGCCCGCCACCATAGCAACTATGAAACCTGCAAGACGCATAACTACAACTTGAATTTATAGCTTATACCGAAGATATGGCGATACTCGTTCTCGCGGAGATAGCCCTTCAGATCGCCCTTATTGCCCTTATAGTCAATATTGTAGCTACTGTCGTAGTCAAAGTAGTAGTAGAAGTCGAGACGATGGTTGCGCGAGATGCGATACTTGACTCCTACGCCCGCACGATAGCGAGTGATGTAGTTATCGGTAGAGTATGGATCGCTCTTGTAGTTGGCGACAACCTTGGGGGCGTTGAGCGTGTTGTGAAGCTCAAACAACATATAGGGACTCCAACGCGAGTGGCGGATGCTATACTCAGCCATAAGGCGTGAGCGGAGGATCATCTCGGGGTTCATCTTCTCGTAGCGATTTACCGAGTCGGTGCGGAAGGTGGTCTGCAGACGCTCCCTCAGCGAGAGCTCCACACGACCAACTTTGACCTTACCCTCGAGGTTTAGATTGGCACGATGGCGAGGCTTCTCCCACGCCTTCGAAGCTGCGTCGTAGCGGTTTATGAGGATGTAATCGGCACCGATATCGAAATACTTACACACTTCATAGTTGACACCCACAGAGGTCTGAGTGCGGTCGACAGAGGCAAAGTCATTCATCAGGCGCAGCTGCACACCAGCCTCCACAGAGAGGTGCTTAGCTACCTCCCACTCGAAACCGCCCTCGACACGTCCTCTGAAGTCGTTAGTCATAACATCCACTGGCTGAGGGATATCCTGAGCCGAAAGCGTTGCACCAAAGCAGAGCACAACTATCATCAATACTACTCTTTTCATAGCGTTAGTTCTTTCTGTTAAGCGTTAAAGGCATTCTTCTCGTTAATTTTGAGAGTGCTCTCGGTCATCGGCACCTCGCCCTTAGCAGGGGTGTAGTAGACCTTTATAAAAGCAACGTCGCGGAGTAGGTCGATATTGCCTATGTCGACACGCAAAACCTTATGTCCGAGACGCTCCTCGAGGTCGGCAATAAGCTCTGCGCGACGCTCCGGACGGATAAGCTCGATGCGCTCGTAGCAGACAAGCTTCGAGGCCTCGGGCTTACGCATAACGACATACTCCAACACTGCCAACACAACAATAATCAGCACATTGGCGAGTGCCAACTCAGCATACGACACCATCAAGTTGCTACCGTTGATAACCGCAACGGCGATAGAGAGAAAGAGGTAGGTCATCTCGCGGATAGGTACCATCTCGGTGCGGTAGCGCATAATGCCGAAGATCATAAAGAGGCCAAGGCCAATGCTCACGTCGATGCCCACGCTCTTCATAAAGAAGAGCAGCATAAACACCGCCGTGGAGAAGAGCATAAACGTGACGGAGAAGTCCTTGCGGTGGCTCTTAGGATAGTAGAAGCCCCAGACTATAGCCACGGTAACAAGCAGGTTGACAACAAATTGCAGACACAGCTGCTGCACCGACACCGAGTCGCAAAGAGGGATACCCAAGAACGTAGCACCTACACTCTGGTCTACGCCTGTGATGGCTGCAATCTCAGCATCATACAAATCGGGGTCAACAGTAGGGTTATTAAATCCAAACATAATTCATTCATTTTAGGTTATTATTTTTCGATTTGCTGCGCGGCGGAGATATACACACGGCCATAGCCGATGCGCTTCTCGATGTCGCGGAGCTTCAGTTGTAGTCTATTCTTCTTGATGCCCTCAACCGTGAGTGCCGTGCCGAGGCAATACTTACTCACCCTAAATGGCATAACACGCATATCACGAAGTATCGCCTTTATCTCCGAGCTACTGCTACCCACCTGCTTGACCTCCACAATCGCCATACCACATATCGTAGCACTGCGGCCGGAACGGAGATCCTCGTAACAGAGGTTGAGGTCGATAGTCACACGCTCGCTGAGGTTGCGGTTGACGATGGTGATGCGGACAAAGCGCGTGGCGAGGGCTGGAGCAAGGCTCGCAACATCGTAGCGGCTATGTTCAGCAAGGAACTCAAGGGTCGAACAATGATCGTGGATGGCATCGAAAGCCGAACCCTCGATGGCGATGCGACGCTTGTTGGTGCGTCCGCGGTTGCTCTTATTCTTAACCTCGAGAAACGTATCTCCGCCATCCTCGTAGCGGCGGGTGCGGATCTTCTGGCGCGAGAGAGTCTGGTTGTGGTGCGCGACATACATATCGCGCTGAGCAGTGTCGTAGTAGAGGGTGTCGTAGCGCGCAGCACGTACATCGCCGATGACCTGCACACGGTAGCCACGCTCCGCAGCTCGCTCCAGCATCGCCATAACCTCATCCTCCGTCAGGACATACTTGGTGTCGACGCGATTCATAAGCTTCACACCACGCATCTCCTCGAGGGTGATGGATGCCATACGCTGCCATAGAGAGAGGCCATTGATGGTGTCGTATGTCGTAGCGGCGTGCATATATTACTCAAACGAATACTCAAATTGTCGGTAGGAGTTGAGCGTGCCGTTGGCGTTGTAGTTCAGGCGACGTGTGCACACACCACTTGAGTCGTACTCATACTTGCGCACCTTGCTGACCTTATTACGCTCATTGTAGACAACCTCCATAATGAGTTGCCCCTGGGCATTATAGGTGAACTCCGCGCGCCACACAAGGTGACGACCGAAGTCGCCATACTCCGCCTCCTCGACGAGCTGCCCCTTCTCGTTATAGACCTCAGTGTGGTCTATCCACTTATTTTTGCCGTCGGGCGTTGTCTTCCACTCCTTGACCGTAAGACGCTCGCCACGACTCTTTGCCATAGCACTACGCTCCGCCTTCTCGGCAAAGGCCATAACCGAGAGCAACAGGGCAACAACCGTAAATATAAAATGCTTCATACTCTTTTCGATAACGCAAAAAACGGCCAACCCCAATGGAGGGTTAGCCGCCTATGACGTCTGCATTATGTGTACTACCCTCCTACAACTCGCTCTCCTTCAAACGCTCGGCGTTCTCAGCCACGATGAGCTGGTCGATGACATCCTGAATGTCACCATCCATAAATGCCGAGAGGTTATAGATTGTGTAGTTGATACGATGGTCGGTGATACGTCCCTGTGGGTAGTTGTAGGTACGAATCTTCGCAGAGCGGTCACCCGTAGAGACCATAGTCTTACGCTTCGACGCAATCTCGTCGAGGTACTTCGAATACTCGAGGTTGAAGACACGTGTACGCAACTCCTCAAACGCCTTGTCGAAGTTCTTGAGCTGCGACTTCTGGTCCTGACACTGCACGACGATACCTGTAGGGATGTGGGTAAGACGAATAGCCGAGTAGGTGGTATTTACCGACTGGCCACCAGGACCCGATGCACAGAAGATATCCTTACGGATGTCGTTCATCGAGATTTCGATATCGAACTCCTCAGCCTCGGGAAGCACCGCAACAGATGCGGCAGAGGTGTGTACACGACCCTGAGTCTCGGTCTGTGGCACACGCTGCACACGGTGAACACCCGACTCATACTTCAATGTTCCATAAACGCTCTGACCCGTAACCTTGAGGACAACCTCCTTGTAACCACCCGCAGCACCATCCGATGAAGAGGTGATCTCGTAACGCCAGCCCTTAGACTCGATATACTTGGTGTACATACGCAACAAGTCGCCAGCAAAGATAGCCGCCTCGTCACCACCCGTACCACCACGAATCTCGACAATAGCATTCTTGTCGTCCTGCGGATCCTTAGGGATAAGAAGAAGCTTAATCTCCTCCTCCATCTTCTCGATTGCTGGCTCGAGCGTAGCAACCTCCTCGCGAGCTATCTCGCGGAACTCCTCATCTTTCTCGTTAACCAAGATATCCTTAGCCTCTGCGAGATTTGCGAGTGCCGTGCGGAAACGCTCCGAAGTCTCGATGATAGGCTCAAGCTCCTTATACTCCTTGGTGAGCTGGATAAAGAGCTTCACATCGGCGATCACTTCAGGGTCGGTGAGCTTCTGGCCAATCTCCTCGTATTTCAACTTTAGTCCATCCAAACGGATGAGAATCGAATTATCTGCCATATCGTGTGCTTTTGTATGATTTTCTACTGCTTTATTTTATTTCCGCGCAAATATAGCGATTATCTCTGGAAAAATCTAACGAATGAGAGAAAATAATGATGGCGACACTGGTGTTCAATGACTTATGAGGACTTATGATGAAAGCCTCGCCGATGCGAAAGTGCAAGGAAATGAAAGGTAATGAGGGCGAAGGGTTTTCAAATCATTACCCGATAACGAGGTAAGGTTATAGGTCGTTGGAGTCTATTTCTACTCTCTGCCATATTCTGCATAACAATGTACAACTCGCTGATAACTAATTTTGTAACCAAAAAGAATTGGATTATGCGAAGTACATTTAAGGTGCTGTTCTACGTGAACGGAAGCAAGGAGAAAAACGGTATTGTCCCTATTATGGGGCGAGTTACAATCAATGGCTCGGTGGCACAATTCAGTTGCAAACTGACTATTGCAAAAACAATGTGGGATGCCAAAGGTAATCGGGCAAAAGGCAAGAGCAAGGAGGCACGGGACATCAATTTGGCTTTGGATAACATCAAGGCTCAAATCATCAAGCATTATCAGCGCATTTCGGATAGAGAAGCGTTTGTAACTGCCGAAATGGTACGCAATGCCTATCAAGGTATCGGGACAGAGTATGAAACATTGCTTGGTGCATTTGACAAGGACAACGAGAGTTTCAAGAAACGTATCGGCATAGACCGTGCAGCAAGCTCCTACAAGGTGCGTGTAAGGTCACGAAATCATTTGGCAGCATTCATCAAGAAGTGTTACAAGCGAAGCGATATTTCCATGCTTGAACTTACTCCCGATTTTATCAAAGAGTATGAAATCTATCTCTCTACTGATGCAGGCTTACACAATGGCAGTGTATGGTCACATTGTATGTGGTTGAAGACAATTGTTTCTAAGGCTCATTACAATGGACTGACACCGAGAAATCCGTTTGCTCAGTATCGGGTGAATCAGAACATCAAGGAGCGACAATATCTTACAGAAGATGAAATCAAGGCTGTAATGACACACGAATTTGCGGATAAGAAGTTGGCTTATATCCGAGACTTGTTCGTGTTCGCAAGTTTCACAGCCTTGTCATTCGTGGATATTAAGGAACTGACCACAGATGATATTGTAGAGATTAACGGAGAGAAGTGGATTCTATCCAAGCGACACAAGACAAAGGTGAATTTTCAAGTGAAGTTGTTGGATATTCCGTTGCAGATAATCAAGCGTTACGAGAGATTCCAAGAGGACAAAATCGTGTTCCCAAATCTCAACTACTGGAATATCTGTAAGCCATTGAAAAAGATGATAAAAGAGTGCGGTATTACGAAGGATATTTCATTCCATTCAAGTCGTCATGGGTTCGCTACGCTTGCTCTGAGTAAGGGTGTTCCTATTGAGAGTGTGAGCCGAGTGTTGGGGCATACGAACATTACCACGACACAAAAGTATGCCAAGATAACCACCGAGAAAATCGACAAGGATTTGACGATGTTCGGCAACAGACTTAATCAATCTTTTAGTGAAATCTCAATAGCAATGTAACTATGGAACGAGCAATTATAACAATCAGTGAAAGCGGTATAGTGAATATTCCAAGCGGTAATGTTTGGATGTCCGAAATGGAATTAGTGGAGTTGTTCGGGGTGATAGCCCCGACACTCCGAGTTGCCATAAAAGCAATATACAAGAGTGGAACGCTTTGCCCTGTAAACACTCAACGATGCGATTTGGCAACGCCTAAAAGTTGGTCTACATTCTATAATCTCGAAATGGTCTTTGCACTTGCATTCAGATTGAATACCTATGAAGCGAGCTGGATAAGGCAAAAGGTATTGGAGGGTTTGTGCAAACAGAAAGAAAATAACATAGGCATATTGATTTTCCTAACACTATTATCTTCCCAAGATGTTGTTTTGTCATAAAGCTGCTATAAAGAAGTGTTCTTTTATATGTTGATTTGCATAAAAAAACACCTATTAAGCTAAGAATCTTGGGACAAACTTTGGCTAAGTTGATAAGAAGAATTATCTTTGTAAAATAAATTAGGGTTAATAGAACCTTGATTCGACAAGTAAAGAAAAATATGAGTATGAGATATCCTTTGTATTATTTAAATTGCGATGAATTTGAGAATTTAGTTATCCTAATATGCAATCACATATTAGGCTCTGCGACTATTCCATTTGCAAAAGGTAAAGACGGAGGAAAAGATGGTAAATTTATTGGTAAAGCCAACAAAATCCCGAGTGAATCTAGTCCATGGAATGGGAAAATCATTATACAAGCTAAGCATACAGAGAAAATTAATGCATCTTGTTCTGAATCTTCTTTCAGTCGGATTATAGAAAATGAGGTAATAACTGCAATCGAATCTTTAAAGAGTCGTACTGAAATAGATTTCTATCTTCTTTTTACAAATCGTTCTCTTTCTGGAATTCAAGATTCTACGATATCAAAGAAAATTAATGATGCAACAGGTATTCCCACTATATTAATTGCCGAGGAAAAAATTCAAATGTATTTGAAAGAGTATCCAGATGTCGTACGTGCTGCGGAATTAAATCGTTTGCTTTTGCCTTTTGAATTTGATGAATCAGATTTGCGTGATGTTATCATTTTTCTGCACAAGCAAATTAAAGAGAACAAAAAGGTTGTTGCTCAAGCAGGATTTGAATATCCTGGTTTGGATAAAAAGAATGAATTGAACAAACTTAGTAAAAACTATTTTGAGGATGTTATCAAGAAAAGTTTAGAGGATTTTGATAAAATACGACAATTTTTATCGGATTCCATAAATCAAGACATTGAGGAGATTTACGCAGATGCAGCAAGCGAGTTAAATGCAAAAATAGCTTTAAAAAGAGAACAGTTTTATGAATTTGAACAGGTTCTTGAAACATGCTATGATAATATGGTACGAGACAATGCCGACATACTTAAAGGCAAAAAGAAACTCGTTCGCACCTTGCTTCATTATATGTATTGTAACTGTGATATTGGTATAAAAGAATGATTGCACCTAATAAACATACAGATATTAAGACATCAGTACCTTACATTGCAGGTCTTACACTTAAAGAAGTTGCAAAGAACGGCATAATTAAATATGATGATCTTAAGCGCTCGGTCACTACTAAGGTCGGACAAAACTTAGGAGACTCATTTGAGTATGCGGTCTCATTCTTGTTCTTATTGAATAAGATAGTATATAACCAGTCTTCGGACTCTTTTACTTTGACATTATGAAACTAATTAAAGTTTTTTCAGATGGCCCATTTAAGAATGTCAAGTTCAATGAGGGTTATAATATTGTATTGGCTACTATACATGATAAAGAGAACAAAAAAGACACTCATAATCTTGGCAAAACGTCTTTGTTGGTTGTTATTGATTTTTTATTATTATCAACATTTACAAAGAAATCGCCAATTTTAGCAAATCCAATATTTTCTACACAAACATTTTTTTTGGAGCTTTTACTAAACTCAGGGAAATACCTTGTTATTCGCAGAGGTATTGAAAAACCCTCAAAAATAAGTTTCAAACTGAATGAAATTCCTTTAACTAACTTTGACATTCCAACAGAATGGGATGAAGAGAATGTAGCGTTTGAGGAAGCTAAGGATATGTTAAATACATTTTTAGGCTACGATGTGCTGACTAATTGGCTATATCGTAAGTCTATATCGTATTTCCTTCGTTCTCAGAAAGATTACTTAGATGTATTTCAACTTAATAAATTCAAGGGTAAACACATTGGTTGGAAACCATTTGTTTTTGACCTTTTAGGATTTGATGGCAGCTTAGTTGAAAAGAAACTCCACTGTGACGATGAAATCGTAGAAAAAAAATCAGAGATTGCGACTCTTCAAAAACAAGCCAGTATAGACATTGCTGAACGTGATAAGATTATTGGTCTTATTGAAATCAAGTCGGAAGAGAAGGACCGCACGGAAAAGGAAATCGATAAATTTAATTTCTATAGCCAAGATGTTACGGTGACACGTGAACTAATAGACTCTATTGACACGCAGTTACAAACTCTCAATTCTGAAAGATACCGTTTGGGATATGAGATCAAAAAGATTAATTCATCGTTGGAACAGACATCTGTAACCGTTCGATTAGATAAATTAAAAGAACTGTATAATGAAGTCGAACTCTTCTTCCCTGAATCATTATCAAAACAATATGAGGAGTTAGAGCGATTTACTGATGCAATATCTTCTGAAAGACGAAAATATCTGGAAGAGAATCTGTCTTTCCTAAAGAAGGAGTATGCCCAAATAAATGATGCAATAAAAGTAAAAGAGCAAGAACGCAGTGACAAGATTTCTATTTTAACAGAAGTTGATGTATATGATAAATTCAAAGTTTATCAAAAAGAATTAGCATCTTTAGAAGCTGAATTATCCCTTTTACAAGAAAAATTACGTTTGATAGACAGTTCGTCAACTATTAGAACAGAAATAGAAAAACTTAAAGACGAAAGGAAAGAGTATATAGATAAAATTCGTGAAGCTATTGATGGTCGAGCTCATGCTGACATCAATAAGATTTTCAACCAAATTGTAACGGAAGTAACGGATACAAACGCTATTATATCAATAAAGCAAAACTCGGACGCAAATGTTGAATTTGAGGCTGATTATCAAACAACAACCCATGTTACTACATCGGAAGCAGATGGAACTTCCTATAAGAAGTTATTGTGTGTTGCCTTTGATATCGCTTTATTGGTCTCTTACTCATCGCATTCTTTTTATAGATTTGTTTATCACGATGGTGTATTAGAAGGATTAGATGACCGCGTAAAACAACGCCTTATCATGGTTACACAACGGATTTGTTCTGAATATGGATTACAATATATCTTATCATTAATTGATTCGGATATTCCTAAAAATGTAGAAGATTCTAATCAAGAATTTCCAATGGATGCTGTTTGCCTCAATCTTAATGATTTAGATGACAGCGGAAAATTGTTTATGCGTAGTTTTTAATACTCAGATAGGGAATATAAAAAGGCGTTTACTTCCAATGATTAGTGAACGCCTTTTTATATTAGACTGCCCCATAGTGCTATACATGAAAAACGTCTTTTGAGTTAAGAGTGCTGATGGTTAGGTTTACTTGTTAACACAAGCTTTTTCTATTAATTTTATAATTTGATCCGATTTAAACATGTATGACATTTGTTGATGCACTTTATCTGGATTGGTCTCAATATTTCCCGCATTTATACCGATTAACATTACTGGTCTATAGAATTCATCAGGAGCTTTTAACCCATCTCCTATCTTGAACCCTTTTTGAATTGCGAATACAGGACTACCAGAAGCACCAGAAGTGCTAAATGCTTCATATGCTAATGCATGACCATTATCTCTCCCGTTGAACGAATAATCAAGACGAGGATCACTGGAAATGACTCCGCTTCTTAATATTGGCATATTATGCTTGTGGTCATAAACAATGGGGAATCCTATGATTGCTACACTATCACAAATACTTAGGTCTTTCTCAAAATTTTCAGAATTTGCTAACATTGAATATTCGATGCAAATAGGAGTCTTCTTAGACCAGCAATCATTAACTTCAATATTTGTAATACATGCAATGTCGTCTATATCATTTTCGGCAAATAGCATATTGTATGATTTCATTTCTATTGTTTCGACCTCAACATTTTTAGTCGTTTCATTATAGTCGCGACGATCAAATGTGATGCTCAGCAGCTTGTACCCTTGATATTTGGTTTCTTTCCAATCTGGTTGTACCACATGTCTATTAGTTATAAGAAACAACTCATTCTCTTTAACAATAAAAAAACCTGTACCTTGTATTGATACATTGTCAGTTCCATTAGAAATGACTAATGTGATTTTACTTACTGCGTATATATATGTATTATTCAATCCGTGATGCATATTATTATAAGTTAGTTATCTTACTGTAAAGGTATAGTAATATTTGTAATTAAGGTTTCTTTTAACCAAAAGAATGAGATATTTATCATCCTATCGCATTCATTCCATCTATCAAATCTTGATAAGTAGCCACTTTGCGGTGCTTCATATTGGCTTTGAATATGGAGTTGAATAGTTTATGTTTATGAAAATATACGATACAACATTTCATATTTCTCAGAAGCGAAATCTATATACATATCATATTCCTTGATACCTTTGTTCAGGGCAATCTCATGAA
>JAGBVG010000021.1 GCA_017630455.1 Alistipes sp.
CCCCCAGCACCACATTATTCACAATCTTATACATCTTGAATATGTGGTGTTGGTGCTATAGATGTAATCACTAACATCCTTATAGTAGTATGTTTCAGTTGATTACATCTATTATTTTTGTGCTGCTATAGAAACTATAGGACACAAAAAAACCTTGCTACAATTGCTTGCAACAAGGTTTCAGGGTGGAAGATGGGATTCGAACCCACGACCTTAGGAACCACAATCCTCTACTCTAACCGACTGAGCTACATCCACCATTTTGATTTGTTTTTCAAATCGAGTGCAAAGATAGATATTTTTTCTAATTAAACAAAATTTTCGACAACTTTTTTTCGAAAAATATTATTAATATATCTCCTCGAGCAGCTTTGCCAGACGCAGACCTCCTTTAAGAAACTGCTGCTCGATAACCGGAGCATAATGCGCAACGTAATCATACGAAAGATTGCCGCCACCTACAGAGTGCTCGTAGACATCACGCGCGAGAACCACTGTCTCCTCGATCCACTCATTTGGCGAACCTTGCGCCATCATCTTTTGCTGCTTCTTATTTGCACGGTCGATATTCTCCTGCCACTCGCTATAACTCCAGCGGTGCGCCGACTCAACGATCTCGCTATCCCATACAGAGTGTAACTTTTTCGATTTCCCGAAGTACTTAACCTGCGTGCCATTACCACCCTTATCACTCTTATATCCCGCGTGCATAGGGCAGTGCATATCACCAACGAGGTGGATAAGCATCATCAGCTTCGCGCGTTCCTCCTCTGCAGTAAGATCACCAGTCTTGAGACGCTCCACGATGGCGTTTATAGCCGTCACGACATCACCTGTAGAGGCCTTATCCGACTCTGCGTAGCTCTCCTCCGCGGGGTCGACATTTACATAGTGCCACGTTTTGGTGTAGGCATACTCGTCGCTATGACTGGCATTATCCATCCAGTTGGCAACATAGACCATAGACCTACCATCAAGCACCTGCTCTACATTTTTAAGAGCCTTTTTTGACAGATGTTGCTCAGCTATATAGGCTACGACGTCGTGACCTTTAGGTCCCCACGCCATAGCCTGACAAGCATAAAGCATTACTATAAATAAGCCGAATATACTCCTCATTATTAGCAGCTTATTGGTTCATCGTAGCAAGAAACTCATCATTGTCGCGCGTGAGATTCATCTGCTTCTGCAAGAACTCCATAGCCTCGATAGTGGTCATATCTGCAAGGTGCTTGCGGAGTATCCACGTGCGCTGCATAACGCTCTGCTCAAGAAGCAGATCCTCACGTCGTGTTCCCGATGCCACAACGTCGACAGCAGGATAGATACGCTTGTTGGCAAGCTTGCGGTCAAGCTGAAGCTCCATATTACCCGTACCCTTAAACTCCTCGAAGATCACCTCGTCCATCTTTGAGCCAGTGTCGATAAGTGCCGTAGCGATAATGGTAAGCGAACCCTTCTCCTCGGTATTTCGCGCAGCACCAAAGAAACGCTTAGGCTTGTGAAGGGCATTGGCATCGACACCTCCCGACAATACCTTGCCCGATGCTGGCTGCACCGAGTTGTAGGCACGCGCAAGACGTGTTATAGAGTCGAGGAAGATAACCACATCGTGGCCACTCTCAACCATACGCTTCGCCTTCTCCAACACCATCTCCGCAACCTTAACGTGACGCGATGCCTGCTCATCGAAGGTAGAGGCCACGACCTCGGCCTTGACGTGGCGAGCCATCTCGGTAACCTCCTCGGGACGCTCGTCGATGAGCAGAACGATCATATATACCTCTGGATGGTTATCGGCAATGGCATTGGCGATAGACTGCAACAACATTGTCTTACCAGTCTTAGGCTGCGCCACGATAAGTGCACGCTGACCCTTGCCGATAGGGGCGAAGAGGTCGATAATACGATTCGATTTTGTATTATGTCCGTTTCCGGTAAGGTTAAACTTCTCACAAGGGAAGAGCGGTGTGAGGTACTCAAACTGCTGTCTGTCGCGAATGATGTCGGGCTTAAGGCCGTTTATCAACTCGACGTGCACAAGTGGGAAATACTTTTCACCCTCCTTTGGAGGACGGATAGTTCCGCTCACGGTATCACCAGCCTTGAGTGCAAATAGCTTTATCTGCGATGGTGAGACATAGACATCATCTGGAGAGTTGAGATAGTTGTAATCTGCCGAGCGCAAGAAGCCAAAGCCATCAGGCATAATCTCCAATACACCCTCACCCTCGATTGTAGCGGTGAAGTGATCCTTAGTAATCTCCTCCTCCAATATCTCTTCGCTCAGGAAGTCATCTCCGTCAAGAGTATCATCGTCATCCTCAAAGCCCTCACCATCATCACCTATAGCGATATAATCCTCCGATACAACCTCTTCGTCTGCCACATCTGTCACCGCATCTTCAGCCACTGGCTCTACCTCCGAATGCTCCTCCACAACAAACTCACTCTCGCGATTAGCCTCCTCCTGCTCCTTTAGCCACTTTGGCTTGCGACCACGACGCTTAGGCTGCTGTACTGAGGCCTCCTCTACAGCATTGTTACTCTTAACCTTCTCTGTATCTGCTGCCTCTGAGGCTGGCTCCTCAGTCATACTCTCTACACTCTGTATCACAGGCGATCCACCCACCTTCACGCTGCTCATACGGGGTCTGCGACCACGCTTAGGAGTCTCAGCACTCTGCACATTCGCTTCTGCGGGGTTCTCTGTTGCTGCAACGATCTTATTGAGCAACTCCTGTCTTTTCATATTTGAAGGTGCTATGCCGAGCAGCTTCGCTATTTCGCGCAACTCGACAATGGTTTTGCCCTCCAACACTGTTAAATCCTGCATATATCTAAAGTTGATTTTATTGCTTAACGATAAAGATATGTGATTTCATATCCGAAGCAGTGCAAATATAATATCTTTTTTACTCTTTTGCAATTTTTTTATCCTTTATGTGAGATTTTTTATTTAGATGTAGCTGTTTTTGCAAATTATATATTAAATTTGTCACAGACGAATATCATAAAATTATACCTATATAATTATGAGCAGTATGAATATTATATTTAAATATCGAATGCTTAGCGACGAGAGCGATAATTTCGTGCGCGACTTCGAGGTCTATCCAGATATGACTCTTACGGAGTTTCACCACTTCCTCCTCGAGGCATTGGACTATGAGCCGTGTATGGTATCGATATTCAAATCCGATAGCGAGTGGCGTCTTATAGAGGAGTTTGCAGAGTTGGATATGGGCGATGATATGCCTGGCGCACCACGTTGTATGGACAATGTGCGACTTATGGAGATCAACAACGACTTCCACGACCGTCTTGTATACACATTCGATATGATCAACGACCGCTCATACTACCTCGAGCTTATCGATATGCAACGCCCTGTTGCCTCGCTCAAATACCCTCGTGTAGCCTTCGAGCACGCCCCTGTGCCAGATCAATACGATCCACAGGCTACCGAGCAGGCTGGCTCGATCTTCGATGAGATGATGAGTGAGTACGGAGAGTTCGATGGCGACGACAACTACGACGATGAGTACTAAACGAGGAACATTAATCGTCGTTGCTGGACCTACTGGTTCGGGCAAGAGCGCGCTTGCCGTGGAGCTTGCCCGCCACTACCACGCGCCCATCATCTCCACCGACTCGCGCCAGTTCTTTCGCGGATTGGCCATAGGCACTGCGCAACCCACACCCAAGGAGCTTGCCGCAGCAAAACACTACTTTATTGCTGACCGCGAGGTGGAGGATGAGTTTAACTCCGGAAGATACGAAACCGAGGCATTAGCACTCCTCGACAAGCTTTTTGCCGAGGAGCAGTATGTCATAGCCGTTGGTGGTTCGGGACTATATATTCAGGCTCTGTGTGAGGGTATGGATGCTCTGCCTGAAGCAAACCAGGTGGTGCGCGACGAGCTGAAGATACGCCTCGAGACACAGGGGTTAGAGAGCCTTGTGGCGGAGCTTTGCGAGCGCGATCCACAGTATGCCGATAGGGTAGATAAGAAGAATCCTTCGCGTGTGATGCGAGCCTTGGAGGTGTGCATCGTAACGGGTCGCACATACAGCGAGCAGCGTCTCGGAGGTCGTGCCGAGCGCAATTTCAATATCATAAAAATTGCCACCGATATACCGCGCGACATACTCTACGACCGCATCAACCGACGTGTCGATGCGATGATAGCCGATGGACTTGTGGAGGAGGCTCGCGCCGTATATTCCAAGCGTCATCTCAACTCGCTGCAGACCGTGGGCTATCGCGAGATGTTCGATTATTTCGATGGCAAGGTGAGCCTTGACGAGGCGATAGAACTCATAAAGCGCAACTCCCGCCACTACGCCAAGCGCCAGATGACCTGGTTTCGCCGCGACTCGGAGTTTGCGTGGTTTGCACCCAGCGACATAGAACAAATCATCGAGCATATAAACAAAAAAGGATTCGCAAAATAGCGAATCCTTTTTCAGTACTCGGAACCGGGGTCGAACCGGTACGGGCATTACTGCCCACAGGATTTTAAGTCCGGCGTGTCTACCTATTCCACCATCCGAGCAGTCATTAAAGACGGTGCAAATGTACAATTTTTATTTTATTCTACAAAATTTTACACCATCTATCTCTCCTATCTACACATCTCTTACAATAAATCAAGCCCGAGCGAGAAGTACAGCACACCGCAAAAGCGGTAAATCTACGCTAAAAGGCCACTCTTACGCCTTTATAAGCAGCACTACGGCATTTGACGATACACCCTCCTCGCGCCCCTCAAAGCCAAGACACTCAGTGGTCGTAGCCTTGATAGACACGCGATCAACATCAATTCGCATCACCTCTGCCAACGTCTCGCGCATAGTGTCTATATATGGGCGAAGCTTAGGTCGCTGCATAGCAATCGTACAATCCATATTGCTGATTGTATAGCCTTTACCATTCACCAACTCAACCACCTCTTTAAGTAGTCTTGTAGAGTCTATACCCTTATATTTAGCATCGCTATCGGGAAAAAGTTTGCCTATATCTCCCAATGCCAATGCCCCCAACAGCGCGTCACAAATGGCGTGAATAGCAACATCGCCATCCGAGTGTGCCACACACCCCTTGGTATGAGGGACCTTAACTCCACACAACACCAACTGCAGCCCTTCGGCGAGGGCGTGAACGTCATATCCGCAACCAACTCTGATATCCATATTATCCTCTTTTTAAATTTGCAACTCTTCGTATTACTGCCAAGGCATATTGTCGCACTATGCGCGGCAAGCCTATCCACAACCTTTCTCTCACCCTCCACCAGCGCGATAAGCAACTCACCTCGCGCCCCGACTCACGAATGACACTCTCCACCACACCGATTATATCCTCGCGACGCACCCTCTCATATTGTGCGATATTTCCATATCCACGCAACGTCACAACTCCCGCACCATCAACCCTCAATACACGATGCACAACGATATGCCCTCTCTCGCTTCGGAACATCGCTATGCGCCCCACGATATCCTCGTTTGGCATCGTGCGCCGCACAACAATAGTATCCCTTCCAAAGCCCAACATCGGAAGCATACTATAACCCGTAACGACGATCTTAAAGGTCTCGCCAGCAGCTATAATTTGCTCGATATTAGTTGTTATAATATCTTTCATATCAGCCATTTGTCATAATAGTTTTATACGACAATTGTGCAGCATTAGCATCTGGCAAACACTCCAATTTATACGCTGCAACCACACGCAACACATCGCCCAACGTGCTGCAAATCATATCCTGCAACTTGTCGTCATACGCAAAAATAGGAGGGCACGATGGCAACACCGCGCCAATTGCAAATATGGTTGGCAGCCTGCGAATGACATTATGCGGAGCCTGCTCCAAGCGGCACAGAGCAGCAATAGGGTAGACCTCGTTCTTATAGCACGGAGTCTTGCCACTCCACGGCGAGCCATAGACCCTTGCAACGCCATTTTCCACTCTAATAATAGGCGAATCATCGTTGAGTAACTGCGCTCCCTTGATATTCTCGAGCCACAATCTTGTGTGTGTACTCTTGCCTGTTCCCGACTCTCCGAGAAATAGCGCGGCACGACCATCGGCCACAACAACAGATGAGTGTATGGCAATTGCGTTATTCATACTCAACACCACGCCAAACATCACCCAGATACCGAAGCGAAGAATGGCAACATTCATCCTGCTATCTGTATCGACATTTGTCTCCACAACCCCAGTATGACGATCTATATAGAACAACATCTTTGCCGCGTCACCCTTGCCTGGCTGCACGACATAGAGGTACCCCTCTGCGCCACGCATAAAACATCCATCAGCATCAGCCTCCGCGAGATAAGATGTGGTAAGCTCCTCAAACTCAGTATAATTCTCAATGCACATATCGCGATTGAGACACAATAAGCAATCAGCCTCCTCGCCCGATACCTCCACCTCAAATGGCCTAAAACCTCGAAGTCCACACGCCGCGAGGTCGATATTACTGCGCAGTCGCAGCCCAGCTATTACATAATCAAAACAGGTCATTCCAATGTGATTATACGATTACAATACTCAAGCGAGCTGTCGCGATGAGCAATAACAACTATCGTAAGAGTCTTATCTGTCATCGACAACCCCTTTATGGCGTTATTAATACTCTCCTCAGTGCTGCTGTCGAGCGACGACGTAGCCTCATCAAATAGCAACAGGCTCACACTCTTATACAAAGCACGAGCAATGCCAATACGCTGTCTCTGACCGCCCGAAATCTTGCTTCCCTGCTCGCCTATACGGGTGTTAAGACCCTCGGGTAACGAATCTACAAATTGCGTTAGGTTAGCGATCTCTATCACCTCATTTACACGATTATAGTCTATGTTATCTACATCGCCTAAAGCTATATTTTCCGCAAGGGTCATATCTGCTATAAAGACCGATTGCGACACATAACCAATCTGCTTCTGCCACGCACGAATATTAGCATCGGTAAGCTGCACTCCATCCACATATATACCTCCATCGGTCGGACGATATATGCCCGAGATCAGATTAAACAACGTACTCTTTCCCACGCCCGACGCGCCGCGAATACCCAAACACTCACCCTTGTTAACTCTTAATGAGAGGTGTTGCAACGTAGGTTTCTCCGAGTCGTCAAACTTAAACGAAACATCCCTTAACTCAAGCGCATCGGAGAAGTGAAGCGAGGAATCGCTTTCCACATAAGCGCCATTATTTTCCTCCATATCACACAGAGTATCAATTGTATAGCTATTGAAACGTATACTACTCCAGCTCGACATCATACTTCGCACCGAGGGAATAAGGCGCACTGCAGCAACGGTAAAGACACCAAACAAAAGAGCAATATCA
This sequence comes from Alistipes sp., assembly GCA_017630455.1. Classification (GTDB taxonomy): domain Bacteria; phylum Bacteroidota; class Bacteroidia; order Bacteroidales; family Rikenellaceae; genus Alistipes. Next base: position 7,368 of record JAGBVG010000021.1, read on the forward strand.
TCTCCTGAGCTGTTGCGTGACAACAACACAAGTGTAATAAGTCCCACAATCAGACCCATCTCAGTGAATATTTGCGGAAGCATCGAATATGTGGAGTGGCGCTTGCGCAGCGACACAATCTCATCCATCGAAGCACGGAATCTTCTGAGCATCTGATCAAAAGCATCTGCCATCTTAACATCTACATAACCTCGAAATGTCTCAGCCACGATGCGATTTTTGATACGCTGCGCACCATTCTCACACTCTCCAATCTCATTCAGCCTGCGACGCATAAAGAGGTAAAACAGCGCTACCATAGGCGCAAATACAACAACGACAATGAGCACAGCAGCTGGACTATAGATGAAAAATGCCACCGCAATCAACAATAGAAGCAAGCCTTCGCTAATGATCGCAGCTATAGGCTTCAACACCCCCGCCACAAACATCATACTCACAGCATTAACATTTCTGGTAAGCGTCGCGGAGTTGCTCTGCTTTATAAATCCATACCCCCTCTCGAAATAGACTCGATAGAGCCTCTCTGAGAGGTATTTATATAGCCCAAATATGTAGTCGCGCTCGCAGCGATAGAGCACTAAACTGACAATGTTTTTGACAGCTATGATAAGTACTACTGCCACGCATACCACAACCACGAACTCCGAGTATGAGTTGCAGCCCAATAAGTTATAGACTTTATCTAAATATGAAGATGAGCTAATATCTCCATTATTGACAATTAGCAACAATACCGGAAGAAGCGTGGCAATACCAATAAGATTGAGCAATGCGCGAACGAAGATTGTCACAATAACATATATCGTATTGCGACGAAAACCATCGGGAATAACCCTCCATAACCTCTTAATCATACCCCCTCCTATTCTACTTTTTCCAACTTACCAAGGGTCACATACCACACATAACCCACCACGTCATCATAAAACCTCATATCCGCCAAAAGATCGAGATACTCCTTCATCTGCTTGTGGTACCTCCTGTCGCATTTATCACCGAACTTATAATCTACAACCACAGCCTTCCCTCCCTTGATCATCACTCTATCAGGGCGGCGAACTTTATATTTAGTGATGATACCAGCTTCACACTTCACATCATCCCACGAGCCGTCAAACCACTCTTTTACAGTGGTATTAGACATCATCTCCTGAATCTTTAGTTTAAGTAACTCTGCGCCAGTTGCATCAATGGCACACCCCAGCACAAGAGCGTCAATAGCAGCTATGACATCATCTTGTGTACGCGCCTTTTCGAAGATAGAGTGAAGACGAATACCAAAATCCATAGAGTCGTTACCATAGGCAGCACCCTCGTCAATATGTCGCTGAATAGGGTAGCACACCTTTATCGACGGCTTGCTTGAGATGTAGCCCTCAAGAAGCACCTCTTGCACAACATCGTTCGCGCGCGCCGACTCGACATAGGCGATCGGATCGCCATATTTATACGTTTGCGACAAAAGCATTCCATCTTTCGTAACACTCTCAGGATTAGGAATCATAGCCTTGGCTGCATTAAGTAGTAGTTGAGATGTATTGGTGATATTTTCACTCTTGCTACTACTATTTATATCGCTCGCCACATAGAGATACAACTCCTTTGAAGCGCGCGTGAGAGCCACATAAAGGAGATTGATATTATCCACGTGATTCATAACCATCTCCTTATAATACTCCTCTGCGTATGCCGACTCCTTCATCAAACTGCCATAGACAACTGGAAATACGCCAATCTCCTGAGCCTCAGCATTATTATCTCCCGCCTCCGCCCATACAATCGGTGTATTCAGCGGACTTGGGTTGATATTCCAACGACCGTATGGCATAATAACAACATCGCGCTCAAGACCCTTCGCCTTATGAATAGTCATAATCTCAATGGTGTCATCCGACATCTCCACCGCCACACTCGCCTTCTTACCTCGCTCCTCCCACCACACAAGGAACTGGTTGATATCCGCCGTGCGCGATGAGCAAAAGGCAACTATCTGCTCGTGCATAGCCTGCAAAAAGGCGATACCCTCACGATGCTCATTAAGGTGATAACTCGCAACAATATCCTCAAAGGCCTCCATAGGCGAGAGATGCGCGATATGTGACAGATGTTCCAACTCCGCATCGCTAAGTTTCGCATCTATATCATTGTCGAGGAAGCGGTTATACACACCTCTATCTATATCATTCTCAGCATTTATCGCCAGGCGAAGCACTGCATTTACAAACTCCACAATATCACGTCCCTCAAGGGTTAGCGAATCTGCCATAAGGATATTGAAACCAGGTAGATTCTTCGACGTAAACTGCTGCTGCTTATACTCCAATAACTGATCTGCAACTCTCAAAGCATCCTCCGCGCGGCGCACCAATATCAATATATCACGATACCTATATCCTCGCGATATAGCGCTCTCAATAGCTGAAATAAATGGCGGCTCGGTAAGTTTATTGTCATAGGCGCAAAGCTCTACACATCCCTTTTCCTTGCTCTTTATTGCCACATTCTGCTGACAGTCGCTATAGGCATTAGCCAAAATATCATACATAGAGGCATATAGATCTTTACCAATCTTTCCGCTTCGACGAGCCTCATCCAAATGACCGTTCAGATAATCATTATCGCGCTCAACCATAAGCTTGATAATCTTGTTGTTAAACTGAACGATATTCTCAAGACTGCGGTAATTATTCTGAAGATGCTCAACAGAGGTATTCTCCGCTCCCAAATCCTCAAGTGCTACATTATTTAACAGTCGCCAATCTCCTCCACGCCAGCGATATATAGATTGCTTTATATCACCAACGATAAACACCGAGGCACTACTGTTTGATGCCAAAGCTTCGCGCAGCAGCGGCAGCATATTCTGCCACTCACGCGCCGATGTGTCCTGAAACTCATCAATCATATAATGGTCGTAGCGACTACCCACCTTCTCATATATGAACGGAGCATTGTTCTCATCAACAAACTTAGCCAACACATCCTTGGTCTCGCTGAGCACCATAATATTCTCCTCGTCGCAAATACCGTCGATATGTCGCTGCAAATCAGACAGAAGCGCAAAGCTACGATAGTGATTTCGAACCAACTGCGCAGTATTAACCTTCTCCACGCACACGTCATACATATCACAAATCTTCTTAAGCAGTGGCTGAAGTTTTGCCACAGCACACACCACATTTCCATCCGCCTGCTTATCATACCACGCAGCGACATCCTGCGACGCCTTGATCATCGTCTCAGTAGGCGTTTTCAACTCGCCCGCAGCATACAAATTAAAGGAGTGTACAAAGCTTTTTGTCTTACCCTTGAACTGATCGGGCGTCACACCATACTCCGCCATTACTGCTTGCGCATCCACACCCAACTGCTTGAGCTGCCGCTTGTAAGACTCGGCATCATCAACTATAAGTTTAACAAGTTTATGCAACTCCAACTTACTCATATCTCGCCTCATACGCTTAGCTCCCGTCTCACTGAAGAGCTGCTTTCCGAGTAAGCACAAATCGCGATGAATATCCCACGCCTCGCCTGCATTAAACCTCTCCTCTGCAAAGTCGAAGAGCCAATGTCTGACATCTTTTTCAGATGATATGCTATCCACAAGGGTCGATGCGCTGCGCTCCAATAGCATATCGGTGTCAATCTCAAGATTATAGCCGAGGTCGTGACCAAGCTCCTTGATAAACGCACGCAGAATTCGCTGAAAAAACTTATCGATAGTTAGTACATTGAAGCGTGAAAAGTCGTGCAAAATTTTGTTGCGAGCCACAAGAGCGCGCTCACAAACCTTAGCCTCACTGAGACCCATCGTAGCACAAATATTCTCCATATACGGACTCCCGCCTCCAGATGCTAACACATGGATTTCTCGCAAGATGCGTGACTTCATCTCCTCCGTTGCTTTATTTGTAAAAGTAACCGCAAGGATATTACGATAGCTATCTGGGCGCTCGATGATATCGCATATATATTTCAATGCCAGCTGATATGTCTTACCTGAGCCGGCGCTCGCACTGAGTATCTTTGCACGCTTCATCGTCTACATATCTTTTTATAGTCACAATATTTGCACGAGCCCTCATCCTCCGACTGTCTAAACGGCACATCCTCAGAGAAAAGCTCCTCCAATACCCCCTTCAACTCCGTCTCAAACACCTCTTTAACAGTGCAATAGCTCTCGACGTATGTCATTTTCTTTTTATTCCCCTCCTTCACCTCTTGAGCCAAAAGAGGTGAGTAGCCATCCGAGATCATACTCGAAGTGTAATATAGTGACGGAACAACATCGACACCACTGATATAGTGAAGCAACATAGCGTAATATAGAATCTGAAAGGCATTTGACACCTTGCCAGAGCTATCACCCCTGAACAGCGCTTCAGCTCCCTGATACACGAGGTGATGTCGCTTACTACTCTTGTAATCAATTACTTGCAGCATACCATTTGAAAGCCTATCTATGCGATCGGCGCGACCACTTAGATTTACCTTTCGCCCATCAGAAATAGGATACCTAACAAGAATATCATCACTCTCCAAGCTATCAATCTGAAAGCCATTACGAGTAAGATCATAGCGCATCACGCCATTTATGATATACTTAGTGATGATATCGCGCACCAGGAGTGTATCACCCGAGAAATCTTCACTACTCGCACCCTCCTTATACCTCAATAAGCTACGTATCGCCCTATCCACCGCAGGTTCCACAACGCTACGATCCCTCTTTGCCGCGATCTCCGCGTGCGGCGTATCGATATTGCAAATATCGCCATACAACTCCTCCATAGCTCCGTGAAGGATATTTCCAAGAGTAAGAGGATCGATGGTATCCTCCAGTTCATCTGGCGCATTGAGTCGAGCAATAACAGAGAGATAAAATTTCAGAGGACACTCCACATACTTATAGAGCGCCGTAGGAGATAGCGAATATTTACCCCCAGCCACCAAGTAACGCTCCAAGATCTTCATAATCTTCTCATCCTTGGCGATTGAAATTATCTGTGGCTCATCCACTCCTAAATCAACTCCTACAGAACACTTTTGGATATCGTACCTCGACTCATACTCGAGCTGATAAATATACCTACTGCGCTCACCTGTACTCTTATGATCCGCCCTCGAACAGTAGAGCATATCGACACGCTCAGCACGTTGAATCAGACGATAGAAGTAGTAAGCATACATAGCCTCCTGCTCCTTGTGCGTAGGCATACCATAAGCTAAACGCAGACCGTATGGTATAAACGACGGCTTATCAGTAGAGTCTCCCGGGAACGTAGCATCGGTCATCGAGAGAATAATCACATTTTTGAAGTCGATATTTCGCGTCTCCAGAATACCCATAATCTGCACACCCTCCACAGGCTCACCCTCGTATGGAATTGTAAGAGTCTGAATATGTTTGCGTAACAACGAGATAAACACCTCGACAGGGATATCTATATCACAGCCAGCAATAGAGCGAATAACCTTGGCTATCTCATCGACAATAATACGCAGATACTCTCGCTGTGACACCTCCTGGATACCACGAAGCACCTGACGCATTACATCAATCAGATATTTAGATAAGCTGCCGCAATCATCTGTTTTTTCGCTAAATAGCCTATTTAATATCGGAAGATTCTCAAAGACCTCTGAATCAACCATCACCGACTTATTGGCTATAATATCCTTTGTTATTCGCTGCGCATCCTCGGTGCAAATATCCATAATATATGGATGCGACAACAACCCTGTAACATCCGTATGGTAGAACAACGTAGCAGCATCCTTAACACGAGCACGCGACTGCAGTGTTATGATACGCTCAAGGAAAGAGTAGGCGAGCGTAGTCTTGATAGGATAGCCCATCGTGACATTTACACTCTTAACCCTATTTGGCAGCGAATGAAGTAGCGGAATAAGCAGATTCTCATCCGTTAAAACTATGGCAGTTCGCTTATCAAGTTCCTCTTCAGGAATGGTTGATATAATATCAGCTATATGCTTCACTTGCACGACATTAGAGACACAAGCAGAGACTGTAAATCGCTTATTTATATCCTTAAAATTATTGTGCGACAGCTGCTCAACACCAGAAAACGAAGTCAAATTCTTGCGAATAAACAATCCTGCCTCGTGCTCGCTGTTATCGACATAATAATTATCATAATCCCAAAAAAACTCAGCACCACCCGCGCTCTTGGCAATGTAACCAAACAACACCTCTTCGCTCTTCGAGAGTGCATTGAAACCCGCAATAACATAGTGCTTATCACCTAAATCAACACTATCACCGCGCTTGATGCGCTCTGCCGTTTCGCGATATATCATACCCGAATATCCGATACCCAACTTAAAGAGTTGCTCGCGATACTCTTTGTAAATAGCTGGTAACGAACGCCATACCTCAAGAAAAAGCCTCTTATGCTCGGTTAGCGATGACTCCGGACCGATACTTCCCCAAAAACTCCTAAGCAGCTGCACCTGCTCCGGCGTAAGATACGATACATCCGACTCTATCTCCTTGATATCCGCGATGTTACGCAACAGCATATCGGCATCGATAAGATACTTATCTATCATATCGAAGTCCGAGATTAGCATATCGCCCCAGAAATAGAACTTATCAAACTCCTCCGACTTATGATACTTCTTGTAGATTTTAAACAACTCGGCAATAAGACGAATACGCTCACCACGAATCAGCCCCGAGCCACGCTCCATAAGTTCGTCAATCGTCATCCACGACGGCTGCCACACTGGATGATCAACCAGCTCCGACACAGCATCATTGAAAAAAACTCGAGCACGCAGCGACGGAAACATCACCACGAGATTTGACATATCACCATTATTTCGCTCTATCAGCCTTTGCGCCAACTCACGAACAAATGTATGTAACATTCCTATTATCTTTAATTACAGAGGATTACATATGTATTATCTCTCCTCCGAACATCGTCACCTCACTACGAAGAATCACAGGCTGAGAGTAGTATAAGATCTTTCCACCTGTAGATGTTTTGGCCTGCAGACGCTCCACGGCATTCACCTTGACAGTGGCATTATGCGACGCCTCGACAACCGTTGATATACTGCTTAGCGCGCTACCATCATACTCCGCCGTTGAGATATCCGCAGTTTGATAGTGCGTATTTCCCGTAACCACGACACGACTTTTTCCCGACGCAAACATCACAAGATCAAGCACATCGACCTCTGCAGCAAAATTAGCATCGTTTGAGATATAGATATCCATAAGCTGCGACGACAGCACACCTTCCACCTTCGTATTTGCCCTTGAAATATTTATATCGGTCAGCTCCCTAAAATATACTTTAACCTCCGTAACACTCTCACGCTTAGGATCATTACGCTCACTTATCTTAAGTGTTTTTGTCTTACTATCAACCTCGGCCGTAAACTTGGATGTATAGACACCCTTGGTATCAAACACGATATATGGAGACTCATCGCCGCTCAACTTTATCAGCGTCAACTCGATTTGTGCATCCACCTTAATAGCCGTAAACGTAGATAAGAACTCCTTAATTGGACGACTCTCAGGCAATACAGCTCCATCTGCAGCGGCCTCGCCCTGCACATCAACACTCTTAACCTCCTGCGCAGATAAGGCTATTGTGCTAAACATCAAAAGTATAGCGATAATTAATCGTTTCATAATCGTAGTATTTAGGTTTCAGAGTATAAAAATATAAAAAAAATGGGAATTTTCAAAACGAAATTCCCAATAATCAATATCCTCGGTAAAATCCACACTATAATTCTATACGCACATACGATGCTCCACTGTGCCTCGCAGCCTCGAGACCTATCTCTGAGTCCTCAAATATTATACTCTCCGAGGGCAATACACCCTCAATCTCCATAGCCCTCAAGAAGCAATCTGGAGCGGGCTTTGGCAACTCAACATCATCCCCAGAGATTATACCATCCACACCACCATCTATGTTCAAGTATCGCATTACATTAGTAATGTTATCTATATGACCTGTAGAGACTATCCACACCTTAGCTCCACCTCTTCGCATCATCTGACACCATTGCCACAAAGGCTCATTCAGCGTAACGGTATCGAAGAATTTTGGATACAACTCAATCTTCCTCCTGCGAACACTCCGAACCTCGTCATCCGAACCTACGCCTACAGAGCGCAAGAACTCTGTGCAGCGCATACCGAAGTAACGTGCGAAATACTCCTCTTTACTAAGTTCGATACCAATCTCTCTCAGCGCAGCAATATAGCCCATAGCATTCGCCTCGCCAGTATCCGCCAACGTACCGTCGAAATCAAGTAGAATAAGCTTTATCTGAGACATATTATAAACCTATTAATCAAACGATTGCATACTCGACAATGCTATGCGGATAATCTGCTGATACTCATCGGGGTTCAACTCCAAGAAAAAGTAATGAACTGGGTCAACTCGCGTATCGTTATATATCACCTCGTAATGAAGATGCGGCACAAAGGACAATCCACTATTCCCCGATAGGGCGATTATATCCCCACGCTTCACCTTCTGTCCCTTCTTTACCCTAATATCCAGAAGATGACTATACGATGTTTCATAACCATTACCATGGCTAATTGTCACCGCCTTGCCGTGCGAAGAGTTCTTCTCTGACAGCGATTTTATAACACCATCTGCAGTTGCAAAAACAGGAGTTCCTTCTGGTATTAGGTAATCCACTCCATGATGCTCAGAGATAGTACGATGGAAAGGATTAATTAAAGGCTTTTTTCCCGCTGCAAGCAGTGTTAGCTTGCGATTATTAACAGGTTGAATTGCCGGTACATAATCTACTGATAATCCACCATTTGAGATATTATACTTCAACTTATCATACGACTTAAGCACATTACTCTCCTCTGTGACAGCTTTTTGGATGCGTTTATCTAACATCTCTGTCAGCTCATCATTATCCATTCCGACCAACTGCTCATAGAGCGCAATACGCTCCTTATCAAAATCTGCACTCAAATCATACGGATTAGACTCAAACAGCTTACGAAATACATTTTCGTCACGCTTAACAACATTATCCAACACATTAGTTAACGAGTCATAACGTGCTGACATCTTGCCATATTCACTGCGCAAATCATCCGTAGAGTGACGCAACTTATACTCCATAGGCATATCAATGGTCAGCGATATAATCACCCACCACATAATAACCATCGCCACCCACACCAAGAGCTTGATTGCACGTGGCACAATATGACTATTATCAAGTCTATTGCGTATCTTATCAATATTGCTATCTCCCATAATATCAACTACTTTTTCATACTCTCCTCAATCTGTTTCATAAGTTCGATATACGATTCAGGAGATACATCCTTATTGAAATAGTGAATAGGATTTGTGGTATAACCACGGAAACAGACCTCATAGTGGAGATGAGGTCCCGTAGAGACACCCGTATTACCTACTTCGCCTATCACTTGACCGCGCGTAACACTATCACCTGGAGAGACATAGCGTTTCGAGAGATGCGCATATCGAGTCCTATATCCAAAGCCGTGATTTAGCTCAATAAGCTGACCATAGCCGTGCTCCCAATGCGACTCTGCCACCACAGCATTTCCCGTTGCATAAACAGGTGTTCCCTTCGGTGCGGAGAGGTCAACACCATCGTGCATCTTCCAATATCCATATCGAGGGTGCCTGCGCATACCATAGAGACTACTTACGCGCTTGAGTTTCGTGCGATCAATAGGCCATATAGCCGGGATCACTGTTGAGAACTCCTCTTTATTCTCCGCCAAATCCTGAGTATCATCCAACGAGCGCGAGGCATAATAGATCTCACGCGTGAGCCTATCCAAGCTTCGCCAACCCTCCTCGATCATATCATTATACTCACCCTCTGGCAGCGAGGCATACTTGCTATCGTTATAATCCAAATAGACCTGCGGAATACTCAGCGTATCGATACCAAGCAGCGGACGGTATACAAATTGATCTCGATGCTTGACATCCGACAGAGCAGCCTCCGCCGAGCGAATCTTCTCCTGAAGAAGATGATACTGGGCCTTTAGATGCTGGTTATCGCGACGTATGCTCGACATTTTCGGAGTATCAAACCACGTGGATACCAATATGTTAATAGCCACAGCGATAAGCAAAGCAGCAAAGAGCCTAAACGATATGCGATACCTCTTAGCCCAACGCTGGATTTTCAAACCACTATGACCCTGCTGCACTTCACTCATTTTAATTAAATAAAAATATTAAAAATCTCCCTTATAACGGTGCAAAATTAATTTAAATTGCGTAAATTTGCAAGCTATTAAAAGATTAGGTATAAATAAGGCAATAATAACAATTAACTATATATGGAATCGAATAAAGTAAGACAAGCATTTCTGGATTTCTTCCAGAGCAAGCAGCACGAGATTGTACCCTCGGCTCCGATGGTTGTTAAGAACGACCCAACCCTTATGTTCACCAACGCTGGTATGAACCAGTTTAAGGACATCTTCCTTGGCAACGCACCTCGCAAGTGGCCTCGCGTAGCAGACACCCAGAAGTGTTTGCGCGTATCGGGTAAGCACAACGACCTCGAGGAGGTAGGTCACGATACATACCACCACACAATGTTCGAGATGCTCGGTAACTGGTCGTATGGCGATTACTTCAAGAAGGAGGCTATCGAGTGGGCGTGGGAGCTTCTTACCGAGGTCTACAAACTCGACAAGAGCCGTATGTATGCCACAGTATTTGAGGGTTCTGAGGAGGATGGTGTGCCATTCGACCAGGAGGCATACGACTACTGGAAGCAGTTTTTGCCAGAGGATCACATCATCCGTGGTAATAAGAAGGATAACTTCTGGGAGATGGGCGAAACAGGCCCTTGCGGTCCTTGTAGCGAGATCCACTTCGATCTTCGCGACGAGGAGGAGGTTGCAAAGATTCCTGGCCGCGAGATGGTAAATATGAGCCACCCACAGGTTATCGAGATCTGGAACCTTGTGTTTATGCAGTTCAACCGCAAGGCTAACGGCTCTTTGGAGTCACTTCCTGCGAAGAACGTAGATACAGGTATGGGGTTCGAGCGTTTGTGTATGATTCTTCAGGGCAAGAAGTCTAACTACGATACCGACGTATTCCAGCCAACTATTGCTCGCATCGCAGCACTCTCAGGCAAGGAGTATGGCAAGGATGAGAAGGCAGATGTGGCTATGCGCGTTATCGCCGATCACCTTCGCGCGATTTCGTTCTCTATCGCCGATGGTCAGCTCCCTGCAAATGCTAAGGCAGGCTACGTTATCCGTCGTATCTTGCGCCGTGCGGTACGTTACGGCTACACATACCTCGGTTTCACCGAGCCTTTCATCTGCAAGTTGGTTAAGGGTCTTGTGGAGCAGATGGGCCACCAGTTCCCTGAGCTTGTAGCACAGCAGACTCTCATTGAGCGCGTTATCGAGGAGGAGGAGGCATCGTTCCTCCGCACCTTGGCTACAGGTATCAACCTCTTAGAGGGTGTTATCAAGAAGTCTACAAATGGCAAGATTTCGGGTAAGGACGCCTTCGTATTGTACGACACTTACGGCTTTCCTATCGACCTCACAGAGCTTATCGCTCGCGAGCAGGGCGTTGCAGTAGACCTCGATGAGTTTGAGAAGGAGCTTCAGGTGCAGAAGGAGCGCTCACGTAACGCTGCATCACAGGATATCGACGACTGGCAGGAGATTATGCCTATCAGCGAGAGTAAGTTTATCGGCTACGATAATCTTACAGCCGATATTAACATCGCTCGCTACCGTTGCGTAAAGACCAAGAACTCAACAACATATCAGCTCGTATTCGACCAGACTCCATTCTATGGCAACTCTGGTGGTCAGATTGGCGATACAGGTTACATCGAGAGCAGCGAGGAGAAGATCGAGATTATAGCAACAGAGAAGGAGAATGGTCTTATCATCCACATTACCAAGAAGTTGCCTAATAATCCATCTGCAACATTCCGCGCAGTGGTAGATGCTGAGGCTCGTCAGAAGATCGCCAACAACCACACTGCAACCCACCTTGTTGACTACGCTTTGCGCACCGTGCTTGGCACACACGTAGAGCAGAAGGGTTCACAGGTAGGTCCTATGGGTCTCCGCTTCGACTTCTCTCACTTCCAGAAGGTTACAGCAGAGGAGATTCGCGAGGTTGAGCGTCTTGTAAATAAGCTTATCCGCACCAACTATCCTTTGGTTGAGAACCGCGAGGCTACAATGGCTGAGGCCGAGGCTGCAGGTGCCATTATGCTCTTCGGCGAGAAGTATGGTGACAAGGTACGCATAGTTAACTTCGGTCCTTCGACAGAGCTTTGTGGTGGTACTCACACATCTGCAACAGGTACTATCGGTATGTTCAAGATTATCTCAGAGAGCGCAATCTCAGCAGGTGTACGCCGTATCGAGGCTGTCACAGGCGAGGCTTCTGAGTCGGTTATCTACGCAGCTCAGGATATGATTTCATCACTTGAGCAGATGGTACACAACCCTAAGGTATTGCAGGCTATCGAGAAGATGATCGAGTCGAACGACGCTCTCAGCCGCGAGGTTGCAGAGATGCGTAAGGAGAAGGTTGAGAAGTTGGCCGAGGGTCTTGCAGAGAACACTCCACTTCGCAACGGCGTTAAGCTCATCTCTCACACAGCGAAGTACACCCCAGAGGTTATGAAGGATTTGGCATTTGGTTTGCGCCAGCGCGTATTGGAGCGTCTTGTGATGGTTATTGGTAACCTCTTCGATGGTAAGCCTACACTCAACATTATGCTTTCGGACGATATGGTAGCTGCTGGCATCGATGCTGGTGCTATAGTTCGCGAGGCTGCCAAGTTGATGAACGGCGGTGGTGGCGGTCAGAAGCACTATGCTACTGCTGGCGGTAAGAACCCTGATGGCTTGCAGGCTGCTGTGGAGAAGGCTGTAGAGATGATTATGGAAAAGTTGAACTAATAGATGAAATAACGTTTGTAAAACTATGAGTCAGAAAGTATTATTGATGATATTGGATGGCTGGGGTATTGGCGACCGCACTAAGTCGGACGTCATCTACTCTATGAATCCAGAGTATATCAACGCTATGACGGAGCGCTATCCCCACGCTACGTTGAAGACTGATGGAGAGAATGTAGGTTTGCCAGAGGGACAGATGGGTAACTCAGAGGTGGGTCACCTTAATATCGGTGCTGGCCGTGTAGTATATCAGGATTTGGTGAAGATCAACCGTGCCTGCCGCGATAACTCAATCCTCGAGAACGCGGAGATTGTTAAGGCTTTCGAGTATGCTAAGGCAAATGGCGTGAACGTACACTTTATGGGTCTTGTTTCTGATGGCGGCGTACACTCGTCACTCGATCACCTATTCAAGCTTTGCGACATATCGAAGCACTACGGCATCGACAACACCTTCGTACACTGCTTTATGGATGGTCGCGACACCGACCCACGTAGCGGTAAGGGTTTTATCGCAGCATTGGAGGAGCACCTCGCAAAGTCTACAGGTAAGATTGCATCTATCATCGGCCGCTACTACGCTATGGATCGCGACAAGCGTTGGGAGCGTGTCAAGATGGCATACGACCAGCTTGTAAATGGTATTGGCGAGAAGGCTACTGATATGGTTGCCGCTATGCAAAAGTCTTATGATGAGGATGTTACCGACGAGTTCGTAAAGCCTATCGTAAACGTAGACGCTGAGGGCAACGCTATTGGCACCATCAAGCCTAACGACGTTGTTATCTTCTTCAACTACCGTAACGATCGCGCAAAGGAGCTTACCATCGTTCTCACACAGCAGGATATGCCAGAGGAGGGTATGCACACTATGCCATTGTACTACTGTTGTATGACTCCATACGATGCTAAGTTCGAGGGCTTGCACATCTTGTTTGATAAGGATAATGTGCCTAACACCATTGGCGAGTATATTGCAAATCAGGGACTTAAGCAGTTGCGCATCGCCGAGACTGAGAAGTATGCACACGTAACATTCTTCCTTAATGGCGGTCGCGAGGCCGAGTTCGCAAACGAGTCACGTATCCTCGTTGCATCACCAAAGGTTGCTACATACGACCTTCAGCCAGAGATGTCAGCATACGAGGTTAAGGATAAGTTGGTCGAGGCTCTCGGCGAGCAGAAGTACGACTTCATCTGCTTGAATTTCGCAAATGGCGATATGGTCGGCCACACAGGTATCTATGCAGCTATCGAGAAGGCTGTCAAGACTATCGACGAGTGTGTCAAGGATGTTGTCGAGGCTGCTAAGGCCAATGGCTACGAGGTGGTTCAGATTGCTGACCACGGTAATGCGGATAACGCTCTCAATGCCGATGGCACTCCAAACACCGCACACTCACTCAACCCTGTGCCTATCGTAGTTGTTTCGGATAGAGTAGCAAAGGTTAAGGATGGTATCCTTGCCGATGTAGCACCTACGGTGCTTGACCTTATGGGCCTTGCTAAGCCAGCCGAGATGACTGGCGAGTCACTCGTAGAGTTCAAGTAATAGGGTAGTAATCCCGTAAACAAATAAAGTCAGTCCTTCCACACCAGGAGGGACTTTATTTGTTTTTAGCGGAGTATATTATGTTAAATAAAGGCTTATAGGTCAAAAAAATAGGAGCCATAAGCTCCTAATATCATTACAATTCGAGTAGTCCTTCGGGGAGGACAAACTTTATAATGCGCTTGTCAAAGTCAATCTGCGCAATAAACTCCTCGGCCGCAGGGATAAGATGCTCTTTGCCGTCGAGCGATATCTCGAAGAGTGGATTTGCCTCGCTGTCGTAATAATCAGTAAGTTCGCCCTTGCGACCATCTACCACCACATCGAAGCCTATCAAATCCTCCATATAAAACTCATCATCATCCTCAGTCTGTTCCTCCTCAATAAAGATCTCGCGACCTACGAGAAACTCCTCGGCACGACGCACCGAGTCGATATCGTCGAAGGTGATGATTGCACCCGCCTGACCGCGACGCTCAAATGAGTTACAAAAAATAGGAACCGCGAGTTTGTCTATAACGACAAACAGCGGTTCCTGTGTTGAGAAATCGTCGGGGAAGTTAGTGTAAAGAGTTACCATTACACCGCCATCATTGCCAAAGATTCGGCCTATGCGTCCCACGGCGATCATAAGCACCTGAGAATTAAGCCTCAGTAGCCTCCTCTGCTGTCTCCTCAGCAGCCTCGGCAGCCTGTGCAGCAGCCTCAGCGGCAGCAGCAGCCTTCTTCTCAGCGATTGCTGCAGCGCGATCCTCCTTGATCTTTACCTCAGCAGCGAGCTGTGCCTTCTTTGCAGCGTTTGCGTCAGAAGAGAGCTTGTTAGCCTTAGCGTCGATCTTGCCCTGCTTCTCCTGCAACCACTTGTTGAAGCGAGCCTCAGCCTCAGCCTCAGTGAATGCGCCCTTAGCAACACCACCCATAAGGTGCTTCATATACAATACGCCCTTGTACGAGAGGATTGCTCGACAAGTATCCGTAGGTTGTGCGCCCTTAAGTAACCAACCCAAAGCTCGGTCGAACTTCAAATCGATTGTAGCAGGATTCGTGTTAGGGTTGTAAGTACCCAACTTCTCAATGAACTTACCATCACGTGGCGCTCTGCTATCTGCGGCAACGATGTGGTAGAAAGCATAACCCTTCTTACCGTGACGTGCCAAACGAATTTTAACAGCCATTTGCTATAAAAATTTTTGGTTAATAAATAATACGCATAACCCATTCGGGTTTTCAGGCTGCAAATATAGATACATTTTTTTTACCTGCCAAACATTTCGACTAAAATCTTTGTATTTTGTAGGTTATACCTTATATTTATATATATAACAAAAGCGCCCGACCATCGGCCGAGCGCTAAAGTTAGATGATTGTGAGTTGATTACTGGAGTACAGGTACACCATCAACCAAAGCCCAACGCTTAAGCATCACAGCACCAGTCTCACCATCAACATAAATGTTGTCAGGTGAATCGTTGAATTCTACAATACCAGCGTTCATGGCGTCAACATCTTCCTGTGTAGCATCAGTTGCAGAGGTATAGTTGTATGCTGCAATAACCTGTGCATCACTACCAGTACCAATGTATGAAGTAGCGTTAGTTACTGCGTAGCTTGCTGTTAGACAAGCGCCCCACTCACCATAATTTTTGACACTATAACCAATCATTGAGCCAGCCTTATCACCAACAACTGTAGACTGCGAAGCACAACCAACAATCCATACACGTGTGTTAGTATGGCTTGAGTTATCACGACGAGTGTAACCTGCGAAACCACCAGCTGAACCATTTGTTGCAGTGATAGTAGCCTTATCTGTTGTAGTGCAACCAATCAAGAATGCATCAGTTTTCTTGTAGTATGATTGGTGTGAACCCGCAATACCTCCAACTTGATTAACACCAGTTACATCAGCGTTGTTAACACACTGACCAATTACGCAACCATAGTTATGACCTACGATACCGCCGACATTTGAATGACCCTGAACATGAGTGTTTTCATCTGTTGAGCAGTAAACTACATAAGCCTGTTTTTCGCCCATCCACTCACCAGATGCCTTCTCTGTGCGGTGGTAAACACGACCAGCAAGTGCGCCAACCTCATGCTTGCCAATAACTGAAGAATTGGTGATGTGTACGTTGCTTATGTAGCTACCATTCCAGCAGCGGCCAATAACGATACCGGTATAGGTCTCACCAATGTTGCCGCCCTTGTTATATACTGCAGCATCATTGAATGTTAGATTCTCAACAGAAGCACCCTTTGTCCAGCAGAGGAAGCCAGAAGCACCCAAATCCTGGTTAATACGGAGACCAGAGAGAGTTTGGTCGTTACCATCAACCTTACCTCCATAATACTCATATGCACCTGTTGCAGCGTTGTATGATGTCTCATAGTCGCTAATTACTGGCCAGTTGCTACCTGATGGAATGCCGTTGGTTACGGTAATCTCCTCGGTAGTGTAGTAGTAGCAACCCTCGCCCTCTGCGATAACATTCTGTGGCAATGTGATGTCGTTCATAAATACCACATTGTATGTCTCCTCAGAGTTGTTTGCCAACCACGCCCATCTCAAGAGGTCATTAGCGTTGTATGCCTCGATGGTGTAATCCTCAACAACAGGGAATACGCGATAGTTTGCATCCTCGCAGTTAAGAGTGTATGTGCCCATTGCTGGAGCAGCATACTCAGCATCATCAGAGTTAGTTGTGAAGATAACCTGGTAATCTGCAGCCTTCAACGAAGTAGTTGCGAAGTTGAGAACGTAGTTGCTATCGCTCTTCATATTACGAACGATAACTGGCTGCTTAGCCTCGATAGTTGTATTCTCGAAGGTTGTTGTAGCAGTGCAACCGTCAGCACGAACACCGTAAACAGTAGTAGCGATGTTTGAGTTCTTGATAACTGCAGTAGCAGTAGCACCCAAACTGATACCGTTCTTAGAGTTCTCGATTTTCACCTCGTTGATAGTAACATTTGCATCACCGCAAGAAGTCAACTGCACCAATGAGTGCAAATCAGTTGCAGTAGTATTCTTCACAACAAGTTTGCCGAACAATGAGCGCAACTTAACACCTACAGCAGAAGCTGCATCACCATCGAAAGCACAACCTGTGATAGTTACGTTATCTGGGTAACGTGTGTTGCCATTCTGATCGTTGCAATAGATGAATGAAGTACCCAAGTAGCTTGAAGCATCAGCAGTCTCGAACTTGATGTTCTGGAATACTGTGTGAGCGTTGTTTGGAGTTGCGTTTGAACCACCGATAATCTGCATGCAACCCTCAAACTTGTAATCGTTACCATTGAGGATGATTGTAGTCTCAGCAATCTCAGTGATCTTTATAGGGTTGTACTTCTCTGCTACAGCGTTGATATCAGCCTCGAAGTTGATAACGTTGATCTCACCAGCCTTAGCTTCTTTATCGAGAGCAGCCTGGAGCTCGCGTGCAGAAGCAACACCAATGTAGTTCTTAACGATCTCGCACTCGTCGCAGAAGTCATCGTTGATGTCAACGTTGATCTCAGTAGCAGTAGTGAGGACGTTACCGATGATAGTTGTGAGGTGGTTACGCTGAACAGGGATATCAGTGTTGAACTCAGTAGTCTTGATTATATTCTCCTCATTATCACCGTTCTTGTCGTAAACAGTCATA
>JAGBVG010000022.1 GCA_017630455.1 Alistipes sp.
AAAGGCTGCTTAACCTCATACTGGAGAATGTGCAATGGGAAGTAAACCTCAAGCTCCTTATGGTTAACTGTAATCTTACCAGTACCTGGCTTCACGAATACGCGAGCGACAGCTGCCTTACGGCGACCTACGGTGTTTACAACTTCCATAATTCTTACTTAATCTCGTTTAACTTAATCTCCTTAGGGTTCTGTGCAGCGTGTGGATGCTCAGCACCTGCATAAACCTTCAAATTCTTCATAATCGCCTCACCAAGACGAGTCTTAGGCAACATACCGCGAATTGCGTGCTCGATAACGAACTGAGGCTTCTTGTCAGTTGTCAAGAAGTCAGCTGGTGTAGCGAAACGCTGGCCACCTGGGAAACCGGTGTAGCGTGTGTAGACCTTATCGGTCATCTTAGTGCCAGTGAGCTTCACCTTCTCGGCGTTGATTACGATCACGTAGTCACCGCAGTTAGTGTGTGGGGTGTAGCTTGGCTTGTTCTTACCACGGAGGATCTTAGCGACCTGCGAAGCAAGACGTCCCAAAATCTCGTTTGTAGCGTCAATAACAAACCACTCCTTCTGAGCGTCGTCTGCCTTGACCGAGATAGTCTTGTAACTCTTTGAATCCACTTTGTTAAAAGTTTAGTTAATACTTAATTTATTGTAATCCAATTCCCGAAATCTTTTTCGGGCCTGCAAAGATACTAATTTTTCAATAGATGCAACCCTCTGCTCTCTCTTTTTTTTACGTGAAAACATTAAATCACGGATTTTCAGTACGTTAACACTATTTCACACCCTGTTATTTGCATATTTTTTTCTTCGCGCGCGCACGCGAATTATATATAAGTTATCTCTATCGTGTGCCTCTGGTTTCTCCCATCCTCGCTGCTCTCGCCCCATCGCTGTCATTCCGAGGCTGCAAGCCGTGGCAATCTTCTTCTGACACTATGTATGTCATCCCGAGCTTGCCGAGGGATCTCCTCGTTAGCCAACCCGCCCACAATGTGTCCATAGCGAGGAGATCTTTCGACTTCGTTACGCTTCGCTCAAGATAACATTGACACTAACCTCCTTAACCTCCCTATACCCCACCCCACAAAAAAAGCAGCACCCCGAAGAGTGCTGCTTTGGTATTGATTGTTAAATCAGCGAATTACATAGCTGATACAGTCCAAGTTGAACCGCTCTTTGTAGCAGTGTAACCCTCTGCCAACCATGCAGTAGGATCGAAGTTGAACTTACCACCCTTGATGATTACCTGACCGCCGTTTGATGTAACAACCTTGTTGTTTGAAGCTACGCCACCGAAGTTACCGCCCTCAACGATGATTGTAGCAGCATCAGCCCAGAAGAAGCTATTCTTAGCACGATCATTCTTGAAAGTACCATCCTTAACAGTGATAGTTGCACCGCTATTTGCGCAGAAGATGTAACGGCTTGTACGCTCTGGCTTGTGGTTGATAGTACCATTCTCAAATACAACGTTAGCGTTCTCGCCTGCAAAAATACCCGCGCGAGTGAAGTTAGCATTCTTGATGTTTACAACGCTGTTGTAAATCTCAAGTGCATACCAATATGAGCTTGCAGTAGAACCTGCGTTAAGCTCCTGGTTATTGAAGTCGATAGTTGCATCGCAGTTAATCTCAAAACCCTTACCTACATTGTCGATTTTCTCTGTTACAACGATCTCTACGTCAGTGAAGTCAAGTGCGCTGTCGAGAGTCTCAGCAGAATCAACAGTTACCTTGTTGTAGGCAACCCACTCACAACCGTTGATGAAGATGCGGCCTGTAGCTGAGTCCTTAGTGTTTAGGTCACGACCTACATAGCCAGCGTAATCGAAGGTAGTCATATCATTACCAGCGTTGAGAGTACCAGTGTACTCAACGTTAGTTAACTCAACCTTGCCGACTGTGTTCTCCCAAGTACCTGCGATAGCACCGATACGCTTGTACTGGTTCTCTGTCTGGCCCTCAGCAGTTACGCGAGTTACATCACCTGAGCATACGCAGTTTGTAACAACGCTATTGTGCTGGAGACGACCTACGATACCACCTACGATACCGGTCTGAGCGATAACATCGATGTTAGACTTGATGTTTGAGAGGTGTGAAACGTTGTTAGTCGTACCTACAACACCACCGATTTGCTGGTTACCCTTAACGTAGCTATCCTCAGCAACATTGATAGTGATGTTGTTGATGTTTGTAACGTGTGAACCGTCGAGGTCACCACCTACGATAACACCAATGTAACCAGCCTGGTCGTAATCCATCTTACCCTCGATCTGTACAAGACCGCTAACCTTGATGTTCTCGATAGTTGTGTTACCGCTAACAACACCTACCAATGCAGCAGCCCAACCGCCAGCAGCGTATACATTTGCATCAACAAAATTGATGTCCTTGATAGTTGCGTTGTCAACAAGACCGAACAAACCTACACACCAGTCAGCTGTATCAGTGTTGTGGTAGAAGAGGTTTGCGATAGTGTGATTGTTACCGTTGAAAGTACCACGGAAGTACTCACCGTGACCGATAGGAGTCCAAGGCTCGTTGTTAAGGTCGAGGTTAGCAACTACGTTGAATGTAGCGCCCTCGAAATCACGACCCTTGTTTACCTCCTGAGCCAACCAAGCCAACTCAGATGGAACCTTGATAGTGTAAACGTTGTTCTCACAAGCAGGCTCAGTGATTGTCTTACCATCCCAAAGCTCATTGTAGTAAGGAGCGTCATAAACACCGTTAGCGAAGTCGTCAACGATAATCACGTTGATCTCAGTAGCAGTAGTGAGGACGTTACCGATGATAGTTGTGAGGTGGTTACGCTGAACAGGGATATCAGTGTTGAACTCAGTAGTCTTGATTATATTCTCCTCATTATCACCGTTCTTGTCGTAAACAGTCATA
>JAGBVG010000023.1 GCA_017630455.1 Alistipes sp.
ATCGACGACTATCATATGGGTCTTATCACCAACAACGAGCGTTATAACCAGATTGTCGATATTTGGACAACTATCAATAACCGCCTTACAAGCCAGGTAATCAACACGTTGAAGAGCGACCAGGATGGCTTCAACCCTGTATATATGATGCTTGACTCAGGAGCGCGAGGTTCTAAGGAGCAGATTCGTCAGCTCTCTGGTATGCGAGGCCTTATGGCTAAGCCACAGAAGTCTGGTGTCGAGGGTGGTCAGCAGGTTATCGAGAACCCTATCCTCTCGAACTTTAAGGAGGGTCTTTCGGTGTTGGAGTACTTTATCTCTACCCACGGTGCTCGTAAGGGTCTTGCGGATACCGCGTTGAAGACCGCCGATGCGGGTTACTTGACACGTCGTTTGGTTGACGTAGCACAGGATGTCATCATCAACGAGGAGGATTGTGGTACGTTGCGTGGTCTCACCGCTACAGCTATCAAGCGTAACGAGGATGTCGTTCAGACGTTGTACGATCGCATCCTTGGCCGCACAGCGTTGGTAGATGTTATCCACCCAACTACAGGTGATATTCTCTGCCGTGCTGGTGAGGAGATCACCGAGGAGATTGCCGATGCTATCGAGAAGTCACCACTCGAGTCTGTAGAGATTCGTTCGGTTCTCACTTGCGAGGCGCGCCGCGGTGTATGTGCTAAGTGTTACGGCCGCAACCTTGCAACTGCACGTATGGTACAGAAGGGTGAGGTTGTAGGTGTTATCGCAGCACAGTCTATCGGTGAGCCAGGTACACAGTTGACACTCCGTACGTTCCACGTCGGTGGTGTTGCGGGTGGTTCGACTGTTGAGACCAACGTAGTTTCGAAGTATGAGGGTCGCTTGGAGATCGACGATTTGCGTACTATCAAGGGTAAGAACGCTGCAGGCGAGGCTATCGACATCGTTATGTCGCGCCAGTCGGAGTTCCGTATCGTAGATCCAACCACGGAGATCACTCTCTATACCCACGCTTTGCCTTATGGTGCCACACTCTTTATGCGTGATGGCGCAGAGGTTAAGAAGGGTGATATGATCTGTGAGTGGGATCCATATAACGCAGTTATCATCGCCGAGACTGATGGTAAGATCCTCTACGAGAGCATCATCGAGGGTGTTACATACCGCGAGGAGCGTGACGAGCAGACAGGTCTTTCGGAGCGAGTTGTTATCGAGTCTAAGGATAAGACCAAGAACCCTGTCATCAAGATTGTTAACAAGGATGGTGACGAGGTTAAGGCTTACAACTTGCCTGTTACGGCGCATATTATGGTTAAGAACAATGTCAAGATCCACGCTGGAGATATCCTTATCAAGATCCCACGTGCTGTAGGTAAGACTGGTGGCGATATCACCGGTGGTTTGCCTCGAGTAACAGAGTTGTTCGAGGCTCGTAACCCATCTAACCCAGCTATCGTTTCGGAGATCGACGGTGAGGTAGCATTCGGTAAGATCAAGCGTGGTAACCGTGAGATTATCATCACATCTAAGGATGGTGACCAGCGTAAGTACCTCGTGCCATTGTCACGTCAGATCATCGTTCAGGAGAACGACTACGTACGTGCAGGTATGGCGTTGTCGGATGGCGCTATCACTCCTGGTGATATCCTTCGCATCCTCGGTCCTACCCGTGTTCAGGAGTATATCGTGAACGAGGTTCAGGAGGTTTACCGTATGCAGGGTGTAAAGATCAACGATAAGCACTTCGAGGTTATCGTTCGCCAGATGATGTCAAAGGTAAAGATCGACGATCCAGGTGATACACGTTTCTTCGAGGATCAGGTTGTTGACAAGTGGGAGTTTATGGATGTTAACGACGAGCTTTACGATAAGGTTGTTGTTACCGCAGCTGGCGATTCGCAGAATGTTCAGCCAGGCCAGATTATCTCGCTCCGCAAGTTGCGTGACGAGAACTCTGCTCTCAAGCGCCGCGATATGGCTCTTGTTGAGGTTCGTCCTATCGTTCCTGCTACATCTAACCAGGTTCTTCAGGGTATCACACGTGCTGCATTGCAGACATCGAGCTTCATCTCTGCAGCATCGTTCCAGGAGACTACTAAGGTTCTTAACGAAGCTGCTATCCAGGCTAAGAGCGACGACTTGGTTAACCTCAAGGAGAATGTCATCACGGGTAATCCAATCCCTGGTGGTACAGGTCTCCGCGACTACGACGATTTGATCGTAGGTCTCGCTTCTGAGGTAGGTCTTTCGTAATTACCTTTATATTATATAAAAAGTTGGGAGGGCGTTTGCTCTCCCAATTTTTTTTGTGTAGGGTTGGTGGCATAGAATGTCGCTTCAATTATATCACAGCTATGTGGCTCGCCGTTCCGCAACGTTGGTTGAAGTGTGTAGGAGAGCCTTTCGTTATCTGTTTTTGGTTGTTTATGCTATGTTTATGTAAAAAAATAATATAAGAATTTTGTGATATCGAAAAATATTTTATAAATTTGCAATGCTAATTGTCGAGATACGTCAGTATCTTTTGTAAACAGGACACTTATTTAAAAATTTTATTAACATTAATCATTAACACTATGAGGAAAATTTTTTCTACCCTCAAGTCCGTTGTAGCTGTTGCATTGGTAGCCGCTATGACTCTATCTGTATCTTGTTCTTATGACGATACAGGTATTAAGAAGGATATCAAGAATATCCAGCAGGAACTTGCTGCTTTGACAGAGCGCGTTGCAGCATTGGAGACTAAGCTTGCTTCTGAGGTGGAGTCTTTGGAGGCTCTTATCGACGGTAAGGTAGTTGTTGTTGACATCATCGAGAATGAGGATGGCAGCAAGATTATCAAGCTTTCTGATGGTGAGGAGGTTACTGTATTCCCAGCGTGCGACCACGAGTGCGTTCCTTGCGACCACGAGTGTACACCTTGCGAGCACGAGTGTACACCTTGCGAGTGCGATCCACTTCAGTACCGTGTTGTTGACGGTGTATTGGAGGTTAGCGCAGATGGTGTGAACTGGATCGCTGTAAACGGTGTTGCTGCAGAGCAGGTTGTTGCTGATGTTGTTGTTAACGAGGACGGCACTGTTACTATCACTTTGGCTACTGGCGAGGAGATTAACGTAGGTGCTAAGGCTGAGCTTATCGAGTTCGAGGCTGCACGCGGTCAGGTTTACGTTATCGCAGGTCAGACTAAGGAGGTAGCTTTCGCTATCAACGACGCTGTTGCTGAGATCAACGTTATGAACCAGCCTTTCGGTTGGTCTGCAGAGGTTGCTGCTGCTGAGGCTGAGACTCCAGAGTCAGGCGACGATGCAGGCATTATGCCTTTGGCTGCTGGTGGTCAGAACTTCGTTTTGAAGATCAACGGTCCTTCACAGGAGCTCGTTAACGCTGGTTACGCTGCTAAGGAGGGTCTCGTATCAGTACACTTCAACACTGCTGATGGCGCTTGTAAGGTTGCTAACGTAGCAGTTAACCTTGCTGAGATCACATTGGCTGTTGACAACGCTGGTAACATCACTATCACCAACACAATGGCAACAGAGCAGGAGAACTACTGGGGTGAGAAGTTCGTAGACTTCGCTGACTTCTTCATCGGTATTATGCCTAAGTCACTCTATGACGAGCACGGTAAGGATGCACTTCGCAACGACTTCCAGGATTGGGACTTCGAGACTGCTGCTGCTACTCAGCGTTCTACAGGTTTGTGGAATGTTGCTGATCTTAAGACTTATGAGGAGGGTGTTTACGAGGAGGAGATCATCGAGATCACTGTTGATAAGCTCGCAAGCGCATTCTATCCTGTTTACAACTTCGAGGTAGGTAAGGAGTACATCATCTTCATCTCTTTGGAGAGCGAGTTGAAGAACTACTACGAGATTCCTGTTTTGGACAACGCTATCATGGCTAACTACAAGAGCGTTCTTGTTGAGGCTGAGTACGTTGCTGACTCTGCTACTTGGAACGATGCTACTTTGCACGTATCATTGGCTGGTTACCAGAACTACCTTATCGGTTGGATGCCTGTAGCTGAGGCTAACGACTATATCGCTAACGGTATGGCATCTTCTATCGAGGAGCTTTTGCCTCTCTACATCAACGGTTACGGTTTGATGAGCTCTGGTGCTATCATCGCTGGCGATTATATCGATCAGGACATCAAGCTTTCTGAGCTTGCTGAGTTGTCACTTATGGGTTGGGCACCTGAGGTTGCTGCTAACACTGAGTACCACCTCTACGTATATCCTTTCAACGCTGAGACTGAGATGGAGTTCTACCAGCACCAGATGGTTGCTGAGAACCTCCGTTACATTGGTACATTCTCTACAACTGCTCTTGTTGCTGGTGACTTCGCAGTAGATGCTACATACGAGGTTGTTGAGCACGTTGAGGACAATATCGAGGTTAACGTAACTGTAGCTGAGAATCTTTCAGTATACTACACTTGGTTCGATCAGTCTTACGCAGATCCTGAGGAGGCTGCATACCTCGTATTGGGTGATGTTTACACTGAGAAGGTTGAGGGTGAGGCTTCATTCACAGCTGAGAAGTTTGGTTACTATGGTCTTCCTAACCCTATCTACCTCGCAATGGTTGCTATCAACGAGTCAGGTGAGTACGTATATGTTGAGCAGGAGTTCAAGTATATTGAGCCAGAGCCAGTAGCATTGGTTTCATTCGAGTACCAGGGCCGTCACTTGGATATCGACGATAACGAGGAGACAAGCGGTGGTGACCACGTTTACATCGCAACTGCTGAGGACGGCACAGTTTACACAATCGGTTTGTACTGGCAGTTCGCTGACGAGAATGGTGTTATCACAGAGGGCGAGTACGACTACTGTACTAACTACTTCGACGCTATGTACAGCTACTGGAACGGTTTCGTAATCGTTGCTGATGAGCAGTACAGTGGTTCTTCATTGACTGTTACTGCTGACACTATCACTTTGAAGGTTAAGGGCGTTGGTAAGTATGTTTACGACCGCACTGCACAGGGTGGTGGCGACGAGCCAGAGCCAGAGCCAACTCCTGCTTACAACTTTGTTCGTGCTAAGCAGACAGGTACTTTGAACGATGCTAAAATCCAGATCTACTCTGAGAATGATGAGTATTGCCTTGTTCTTAATATGTACGGTATCATAAGCGGTGATAAGTATATCCCAGAGGGTACTTACCAGTTCGGTAACAACTATGGTCAGGTTTACTGCTACAACTACTCTTACCTCTACGACTACTCTGTAAGCGCTAAGACTTTCTTCTTCCAGGCAGGTTATGGTGAGGTTAAGGTTTCAGAGGTTGATGGTAAGTATCGTATCGAGATTATCGATGCTATGGGTACAGCAGACAATGCAGGTGAGGGTGAGTTGATTCCATTCTCAGCTGTTTACGAGGGTACTATCGAGAACCTTATCCTTCCAAGCGAGTACGTAGCTCCTGTACAGATTGAGTTCACTCCTGTACGTGCTGAGTACGACCTTATGTTCGATCTCTATGAGTACAACGGTGGTGACGCTGAGTACGCATTCTGGTTGTATGACGAGAACAACAACTACCTTGAGGTAATCTGCAAGTTCGGTCCTCACACTGGTTGGGATTATGAGTACTCTGCTAAGTACGTAGGTACTGACGGCGAGATGGTATTCGCTTCTATCCAGACTCAGGCTCCAAGCAGCTACAACTGCTCAAGCGATGCTGAGAAGTACTTCTCTGTTAAGGCTACTATGACAGATAACTCATACATTATGTTCTATGATGTTCTTCCTGCAGTTGCTGTTAACTACCTCGGTGAGGGTTCTAACTACGCTCCAGGTTCTGAGAACCAGGGTGGCAACGAGGGCGGCAACGAAGGCGGCGATGAGCCAGTGGTACCAGGTGAGGTTACTGAGTTGACAATTGTTTCTCACGCTTTTGGTTACACTGGTGCTGCGGAGACTGAGGTGATCTTCCGCGAGGCAACTCCTGGCGTAGAGCACATTGTAGACTTCCGTATGACAGGTATCGAGGCTGGTACATACAATGATTCTGACAATGGTATCATCCTTGGCTACTGCCGCTATATGTACGGTAGCTCAGATTACGGTGGTGGTGTAGTATTCGATTCTGCTAACGCTACTATCACTGACAATGGTGACACTACTTTCACATTCGACGTAAACTTCGTTGCTGATGGTGCTGCTTACCACTTCACTTACACAACTCCTGCACAGGAGGTTGAGGAGTCTGGTAACACAGTAGAGTTGATTTCAAAGAGCGCAGGTGAGAAGATTGGTTCTTACGCATTTGGCTGTCTCTTGTCAGACGCTGAGGGTAACAACCAGGTGAAGATTGCTGTTGATGAGTACTATTCTTGGGATGCAAATACTGACTTCCCAAAGGCTAATGCTTATACTACTTGGCAGAGCTCGCCTTCATTCATGACGCAGGCTTCGCACTTCTCATTCGTTAACAAGACTCTCAAGGTTAACGGTGTAACTTATGATAACGATGCAGTCTCTAACGCTAAGTTGACTGTTGTTGAGGCTACTTCAATCACTATTGAGTTCACAGTTGACGGTGAGGACTACAAGTTTGTTTACAGCGCATTCTAATCTTAGATAGCTTAAACTCTTTCGGAGCTTCCCTTTCGGGAGGCTCCGATTTTTTTGTCGGGGCTTTGCGGACAATGTCATTCTGAGCGAAACGTATTGTAGTCGAAGAATCTCCTTGCGGTGTATGCACTCGCAACGTCACCCCACCACAATGTCGCCCTCCACAATGTAATTCTGAGCGAAACGAAGTAGAGTCGAAGAATCTCCTCGTTATCTACTCTTTATCAGCGGGTACACCGCGAGGAGATCCCTCGACAAGCTCGGGATGACATAATGGGTAGGTGAGGGCAGGGAAATGGTATATTGTGAGGTGTTGTTAGCTTGGTGGTACAAAAAAAAGCGCCCGACAGAAGCCGAGCGCAAAATAAATGAACATACTACTAAAAATATATCATCTAAGACTATCCCACAAAAAAAGCAGCACCCCGCAAGGTGCTGCTTAGTGTTAATCGCATAGCGCGATTATGAATGTTACTCAATAACAGTAACATCCTTGTTAGCGTCGATAGACATCAACTTGCCATCGAGTGCAATCTGAGTGTACTCTACGCCGTTTACAGTGATAGCGTTACCAGTAACGAAGTTCTTAATTCTCCACTCGCCAGAGAAGTTCTCGCCGTAAGTGTTCTCAGATGTTGTTACTTTGTGAGCTGCACCAACGCCAGATTTCTGGTAGTTGTCAATCTCGATAGCTGCGCAGTTCTGGTTTGCAATAGCACCAGCCTTAGCACCAGCAGAAGCGTTGAAAGTACAACCATTAACAGTTACGTTGTTTGCGCCAGCCTCCTCGTTGTAAACAAGGATAGCCTTACCAGCTGTGTTGAATGTACACTTCTTAAACTCAGCGTTCTTGCAACCGTAAACCCAAATGTACTGACCGTTTGCAAGCTCGAACTCGCAGTGGTTGAATGTTACAGCATCGCCATAAAGACACATCTCACCTACAATCTTAGCACCATTGTATGTCACAGAGCCTACGTGCTGGATACCAGTTGCATAACCGCTACCCTTAACTGTGATGCCCTCCAATGTGATGTGAGAACCGTTCATAGCAGGCGTGTTGATTGTCAACACAGCATCACGTGAACCAGCGATAGTTACATTCTTGCCATTGATACCAGGCATTGTGTACTCACCAGCCAACAAAGTAACACTCTTGCCGCTATTCAAAGCTGACTGCAACTCATTAGTGTTTGCAACATTAACGAAGATTGTGTTATTCTCCTCTGTGAAGTTGAATGTAGCAACGTTGGTATCAGTCTCGTAGATGTAGAGACCCTGATCACCAGCCTGGCAGTTGTTAAATGTTGAGTTCTTAATAACAATAGTTGTCGCAGCGTTCAATGTACCGAGTGCGATACCTGGCTTCTTAGTGATGTTCTTGAATGTAGTGGCGTCAACAACAATCTCCTCAACCTCTGAGCCATAAGCCTCGTGTACCTTAAGACCACGTGGACCCTCGAAAGTACACTCGTTGAAGTATGCCTTGTTACCACATACCCATACAGCATACTCATCGTTATGGTTAGAGTTGAATGAGCAACGGTTGAATGTTGCGTTAGCCTCCTCAAGCTGAATTCCATTTACAAACTGGCAATCGTTGAACTCGAGAGCACCACCGAACTCAAGGTAGCGGAACTCCCAAGCGTCCTCAGCGTATGATACAGACTGGTCAACGACCTTAACGTTGTTGAAGATAACCTTACCGCCGTTAGCCAAACGGATAGCACCAACACCTGAGCCCTTAGCTGTTAGTGTGTGACCATTACCGTTGATAGTAAGTACCTGTGTCTTTGCTGTCTCATCCATCAAAGGTGTAGAGCCGTGTCCAGCGCCTGTTGTCCACTCGATGTCGCCAGCAAGATTAATAGTAGCAGTATTGCAGTTAGAAGCCTCTTTCAAAACCGCCTCAAATGACTTCTCAACAGTGTCAAACTCACCCACGTTAATCTTCTCATCTGAGAACTTATCGTCGATAATCACGGTGATGTTGTTAGCGTCGGTGAGGATAGGACCGTAAACAGTGGTCAAGTGGTTGCGGCTAACTGGAATGTTGGTGTTGAATGTGATCTGTGGGATCTCCTTGCCATCAGCTGTTACAACATCCATATTGAACATTACGCGGTCACCCTCCTTAGCGAAGAAGTAGTCAGCAAACAAGGTCTGCTCGCCAGTTGCAGCAGGTTTCTCAGATGTATAATTATCCTCAGAGAGGTTTACAACCAACTCGTGACCATTGTAAGACTGGTCGATAGGCTCCTCTGTCAAAGCATTGAAAGCAGTGTAGAACAGTGTGCTGAAGTAGTTAACCTTAACAACTGCAGGCTTAACGATCATATCCTTGATGTCGTTGGTCACAACGCGCAACTTCGCAAACGGACGAGTAAGGGTGATTGTGCCGTTCTCGTTATTGCTAATCTTAGATGTGCTTGAGTAGTTTGGAACATTTACAGACGCTGTGTAAGCATCGCGGCTCTCGTCGATAGCTGTCCAATCCTTGATAGCAACAGCGCGCAAGCCGAGGTCGTTCTCCTTAGTGTCGTAGTGGAGGTCAGCCTCTGAACCCTCAGTTACGAAATCTGCCCATACAACAAATTTGTAGTCACGACCAGGAACAAGGCGAAGGTTGAAAGCTGCATGATCCTCCTTGCCGCTCTCTACCATACGACCCTTAGCCAATACTGGGGTGCCGTTTGTTACATCGTAAACCTCGAGAATGAAGCGAACGTCATAATTCGCCAATACGCCATTGTCGATAGCGCCAAGAGCACTATCAGCACCTGCAGCACGTGTAGCACCCTCTGGAAGAGCGACGCTCAACGTTACTGCAGCCTCGCCGTTCTGGTCTACTACGAGGCCGAACGACTCCTTCTGGCAAGATACTACGCAGAGTACCAAAGCCATCAAAGCAATAAGTTTTTTCATAGTGTTTAAAAGTTAATTAATATTTAGTGTTTTTTTGTCGTCTTTTTAGTGTCTATTGTATTTATACAATAACATCGAGCAGCAGTGGCAACTATCACTGCGCCAAATTGTTATGTCGATAAATTCAAAGAATCACCCGATATTCGGTCGTTTTATGGAGAGAATATGCAATGCAAATGTATGAAAATTATTTCGTTTGTGCAACTATTTGTCGTGAAAATGTGGGGTTTGCGGCGTGCCTTCATAGTGTTGTCTCGCCAAGCTCGTAGCGAAAATCTCGGCTCGGGCGAGGAGCGATGTTGTGCGCCACGACTCGAAATTCTCCGCTGCTGATTGCTCATTCGCTTTTTATTGCTATCTTTGGCATCATAAGATGCGTCTACTACAACGAACTCCAGCAAAATCAACCCTCACAAATGTTGGAATCTCAATACAATTTGCTATCTTTGGCATCATAAGATGCGTCTACTACAACGAACTCCAGCAAAATCAACCCTTACAAGTGTTGGAATCTCAATACTATTTTGTATCTTTGCAAGTTGAATATAAAATAAAAGACTATATGGCTCTTATCGACGAGATTACACGACGACGAACATTTGCAGTTATCGCACACCCTGATGCCGGTAAAACAACACTTACCGAGAAGCTCCTCCTCTTTGGTGGTGCTATCCACGTGGCGGGTGCCGTGAAGAGTAACAAGATTAAGAAGGGTGCTACTTCGGACTTTATGGAGATTGAGCGTCAGCGAGGTATCTCGGTGGCAACATCTGTTATGGGCTTCGAGTATAAGGATGCGAAGATCAACATCCTCGATACTCCAGGTCACGAGGATTTCGCGGAGGATACATACCGAACCCTCACAGCCGTTGACTCGGTAATCATCGTTATTGATGGCGCTAAGGGTGTTGAGACTCAGACACGTAGGTTGATGGATGTCTGCCGTATGCGCAAGACCCCGGTTATCGTATTTATCAACAAGCTCGACCGCCCTTCGAAAGATCCATTCGACCTTTTGGATGAGGTGGAGCGCGAGCTGAAGATTCGCGTGCGTCCTTTGGCATTCCCAATCTCGTCGGGCGATACGTTCAAGGGTGTCTACAACATCTACGAGAAGAACCTCTCGCTCTTTACTTCCGACGAGCGTCAGACTGCCGATGCCTCTACGGTTGAGATTAAGGATCTCGCATCCAATGAGTTGGATAAGTATGTAGGCGATAAGTTTGCGTCGCAGCTTCGCGAGAATATCGAGATTGTGGAGGGTGTCTACGACAGCTTCGACCGTGAGGCATATCTCGCTGGTGAGGTAGCTCCCGTATTCTTCGGCTCGGCGGTGAATAACTTTGGCGTTAGGGAGTTGCTCGACTGTTTCATCCGCATCGCGCCATCGCCACGTAATGCCACAACTGAGACACGTCTTGTAGAGCCTCAGGAGGCGAAGCTCACGGGCTTCATCTTCAAGATTCACGCCAATATGGATCCTAACCACCGCGACCGCATCGCATTTATGAAGATATGTTCGGGACGCTTCGAGCGTAACAAGAACTACCTCCACGTGCGCAGTGGCAAGCAGCTCAAGTTCTCATCGCCTACGGCGTTTATGGCCGAGAAGAAGTCGGTGATCGACGAGGCATTTCCAGGCGATATCGTAGGTCTTCACGACACAGGAACGTTTATGATTGGCGATACCTTCACCGAGGGCGAGAAGCTTAAGTTCACAGGTATTCCATCCTTCTCGCCTGAGCACTTCCGATATATCGAGAATGCCGATCCTATGAAGTTCAAGCAGTTGGCAAAGGGTATCGACCAGCTTATGGATGAGGGTGTTGCGCAGCTCTTTACCTCGTCGCTCAATGGTCGCAAGATTATCGGCACGGTGGGAGCGTTGCAATTCGAGGTTATCCAGTATCGCTTGGAGCACGAGTATGGCGCGAAGTGTCGCTGGGAGCCTATCTCGATACACAAGGCCTGCTGGATTGAGTCGGAGAATGAGGCGCAGCTCGCGGATTTCAAACGCCGTAAGCATACCAATATGGCTGTCGATAAGCACGGCCGCGATGTGTTCCTTGCCGACACCAGCTATGCGTTGGCAATCGCGCAGGAGAATTTCAAGGATATACGCTTCAAGTTCACCTCGGAGGTGTAGCGAGGTGTTAAAATATAGTTAAAAAGCGAGGTGCGGAGTTACGTATTTCGCTTTTTTTTATTATCTTTGCCGCCGGATGGCACGACGCAAACAACAGATAATAAGCTTTTTACTACTACTCGTTATAGGTTTCTATTTGGGTGGTAGTACGCTCTTTGTCCATAGCCATACCATTGGCGGCATAAATGTCGTCCACTCACACCCCTTTAGTGGTAACCCCTCTGCGCACTCTCATAGCTGCGCCTCTGTCGACACCATCTCGCGCCTTCATAATGTGGATGGCGTTGTGGCTGAGAGTGTTACCATCTCCAATGGTGCATCATTTGTAGAGCTTAGCCGCGTTGCGACATTGAGCTGTGATCTCTGCTCTGCCGAGTCGTCTCTCTATCTTCTTCGCGCACCTCCTGCGCTTGTTTAACACATATCTTAAGCCTCTCAATCGCCATTAATAGGTATATTGCGTCCGTATCGTGTCGCATAATACCGTATATATGCGATTGAATGATAGTGTATTAACCACTACCTTTGCACTACACTTACGACGTTAAACAATTATTGAAGATCAGATGAAATCAACACTTTTTACACTCTTACTACTACTAACTCCCCTCTTCGCTATTGCTACGCCTGATAATCCGCAGTCGCCGAATGTATCGGTGAAGAACGAGCATCTGCGTAAGAATAGCGATGCCAACATCTACGGCCACATCATCTCGGCAAATACGGGAGAGCATATCCCTTATGCAACAATCACCATCAAGGATACCACCATCGGATGTGCTGCAGATGGCACGGGTCACTTCCGAATCAACAACATCCCTGTCGGTGAGCATATTCTCATCATCGGAGCTTTGGGCTATGATAATCAGGAGGTTGTGTATCGCGCTATAGCGCACACCACCAAGGAGCTTAACTTCTCGCTTGTGGAGTCTACAACGATGGTGGACGAGGTTGTTGTCTCGGCAACACGCAACGAGACCAATCGCCGCCAGACAGCTACGGTTGTTAACGTGGCTTCGACAAAACTCTTCGAGGGCACGGCATCCTCAAACCTCTCGGAGGCTATGAACTTCCAGTCGGGACTCCGCGTGGAGAACACTTGCGGTAACTGTGGCGCGCCACAGCTGCGTATCAACGGCCTTGAGGGTCAGTATTCTCAGATTCTACTCGACAGCCGCGCTATATTTTCGTCGCTTGCCGGTGTATATGGTCTTGATCTTATGCCTGTTGCGATGGTGGAGCGTGTGGAGGTCATCCGTGGTGGTGGCTCGGCTCTCTTTGGCTCGAGTGCCATCGGCGGCGTGGTGAACATCATCACCAAAGACCCTGTGCGCAATACGCTCTCGCTCTCCAATACCACAAATATTATGGAGGATGGAACACCAGATATCAACACCTCGCTTGGTGGCGCCTTCGTATCGGATGACTACAAACTCGGCACATATATCTTCGGTCAGGTGAAGAATCGTGGTGGCTACGACCGCAACGACGACGGATTTACGGATATCACCGTTCTCCGCTCCGAGACCGTCGGCTTCCGTGGTTACTACAAGACTTCGGCACACTCGCGCCTAAATGCCGAGTATCATCATATCCACGACTTCCGTCGCGGTGGCGATAACCTCAATTCCGCACCCCATATGGCCAATCTTTGCGAACAGGTGGATCACAGCATCGATGGCTGTAGCATCAGCTTCAGCTACTTCCCAAATGTTCGTCACCGCGCAAGTGGCTATGTCTCAGCGCAGAACATCAGCCGCTCGAGCTACTTTGGCGCAGATATGAATCCCGATGCCTATGGCACAACGCGCGACCTTACGCTGGTCGGAGGAGTGCAGTATACTCATAACTACAAGGCGGGTCTCCCTGCGGAACTTACTGCGGGCTTTGAGTATAATTACAACGCCCTTAACGACTTCTATATCGCCACGGGACGCCGCATCGACCAGCATACATCGGTGTATGGTCTCTTTGCGCAGAATGAGTGGAAGAGCGAGAAGTTCAACGCCTTGGTGGGCTTCCGTCTCGATAAGCATAATATGATCCAGATGCCGATCTTCTCGCCACGTGTGACACTGCGCTATAATCCCGTAAGCGACCTCGGACTTCGTGCGAGCTACTCGAGTGGTTATCGTGCGCCGCAGGCCTACAACGAGGATTTGCATATCGATGCCTTGAACCATACGGTATCTGTGATACGCCTCTCGGAGGAGCTTCGCCCCGAGTATTCTCACTCGTTGAGCCTCTCGGCGGACTACTATCGCAACTTCGGCCGTCTGCAGACCAACATCCTCCTCGAGGGCTTCTACACTATCCTCGACGATGTCTTTACGCTCGAGAAGATAGGTGTCGATGAAAATGGTGTGATCATCAACGAGCGTCGCAACGCTGCGGGTGCGCGTGTAGGTGGTGTCACAGCAGAGGTGAAACTCGGCATACCTTCGATCTTCGACGTGCAGCTCGGATATACGTTCCAGAAGAGCCGCTACGTAGAGCCTGAGCAGTGGAGCGATGTTGTGACGCCGCAGCGTGAGATGTTCCGCTCGCCCGACCACTACGGATACTTTAACTCTAACTTCTACATTACTAAGCAGTTTAACGCCTCGGTATTTGCAACGCTCACAGGTCCTATGCTTGTTCAGCACGCCGAGCATACACTCCCCGATGGTACAGTAGTTGGCGATGCTGAGGTTAGAACGCCAACCTTCTTCGACTGCGGTGCGAAGCTCAGCTACACATTCCGTCTTACAAACCTCATCAACCTCGAGGTGAATGCCGGTGTTAAGAATATCTTTGATGCCTATCAGCAGGATGTCGACCTCGGTGCAGGACGTGACTCGGCATATATCTACGGTCCGTCGCTGCCACGAACCTATTTCTTTGGCGTGAAGCTTTATCTGTAGCAAATTGATACAAAAAAAAGGGCGTGTCCAATAGCTTTTCGGACACGCCCTTTTTGTTATCTCACCTGACGTCTCAGGCGTATGAATGTCATCAGTGCTGCGGCTGTAAGACCTACGATAAGTCCTATGACCAAGCCCTGACACCCCATATCCATACCATAGGCGAGCCAGCAGCCGATGGGGATGTTGAGACCGAGGTAGCTGATTAGCACTATCGGCATTATCACCTTCACATCCTGCAGACCACGCAGCATACTTATCGAGAGTCCCTGAATGGCATCGGAGAATTGGTAGATGGCGATAAATATCATAAGGTGTGCTGTGAGGGCTATAACCTCCTGATTATCTGTGAATATAGTGGCAAGAGGTACGCGCAGTGTGATGAATATAATCGCCATAAACGTGCCCCACGCGATGCCTAAGTGGTAGGTCGCAGCCACGGTGTTACGAAGCTCCGAGTGCTGCTTCGCGCCGCAGAGATGCGACACCACGATGGTGGATGCCGAGCCCAACGCCACGGTTATCATCCACGCGGTATTTGCTATGCTGAACGACACCTGCATCGAGCCTGCCGCAACCTCGCCAAACGAGAGAGCGAGAATCGAGGTAAGGATGAAGGCTGCCGACTCCAGAACCATCTGGAACGAGATAGGGTAGCCCACCTTGAAGAGCGATCGGATGTAGCTTCGGGTTATGGCATCGCGCTCGAAGAAGGCACGGTAGATGCGCAGGCGTCGCGAGATGTAGTAGTATGCAGTTATAGCTCCAGTCTGTGCCACGCGCGAGATAAGCGTCGCAAGACCTGCACCCTCCGCACCCATAGGCACTGCACCCCACTTGCCGAAGATAAAGACGTAGTTGAGCAGGATGTTTAGCGCATTACCGCCCAAGGTTATCCACATCGCGGTTTTGGTGTTTCCGATGCCCTCCAAAAACTGCTTCACGGCGAGGAACAGCATCAGAGGGATGATGCTCCATACCAGCATATCGTAGTAGGGTAGTGCCATCTCAGCCACCAATGAGATATCCTGCCCTGGTGCGCTCATCCACTCCCCGAGTACCGAGATGAAAGGGCGCAAAGCTATGGCCACCGCCGTCGCTGCGACACCTATAATTGTGCAGTATATGATGCTGTTTTCGAAGAGTCGTCCCACCTCGCGCCTGTCGCCTTTGGCATACTGCTCACCCACGAGGGGTGTTATGGAGAGTGCAAGGCCGAGGGCGGCAAGGTATATCAATAGAAATAGTGAACTGCCCAGTGATACTGCGGCAAGAGGCACAGGATCCTCACCTCCGAAGTTTCCCACCATTGCTGTATCGGCAAATTGTGTGGTTAGCTGTCCCGCCTGAGCAAGTACCACGGGTAGCGCTAATGCCAATATGCGTTTATAATATTTTGTGAATCGGCTAAACATTATGCAAATAGATATAAAAAACGACACAATACTTAAAAACAAAAGCGGCCCTCTGATGAGAGCCGCCTTAGTTGGGCTACCTGGATTCGAACCAAGAATGACAGGACCAGAATCTGTAGTGTTACCATTACACCATAGCCCAATGTTTCTGTTTGACGGTGCAAAAGTAGAACAAAATTTTTTAATTACAAAGGATTTTGCAAAAAAAATTCATATCTTTGTTAAGATTTTTGCATTTGTAAACGTATAAACATATAAAATAGTCTGATTATGAAGAATATCAAGTCTCGATTAATCGTTATGAACTTCCTGCAGTTTGCAGTGTGGGGAGCATATCTTACCTGCGTAGGTCAGTTTTTAGGACGTGTGGGCCTCGGTGCTTACATCTCTTGGTTCTACGTTGCGCAGGGCGTGGTCTCTATCTTTATGCCTGCCATTGTGGGTATCATTGCCGATAAGTATGTGCAGCCGCAGCGTCTCCTCGGTATCTCACACCTACTTGCTGGAGGCTTTATGCTTGTGGCGGCCTACTTCGGTATTAAGGCTACGGAGCTTGCCGCGGCAAATGCTGGTGATGCGAGCTATGTTGCCGACATCTGGCCTATCTTCATACCTTATGTCTTGAGCGTGGCGTTCTATATGCCTACCATCGCACTCTCGAATACCGTGGCTTTTGGTACTCTCACACGCGCGGGTCTCGACTTTGTAAGTGCCTTTCCACCTATCCGCACGCTGGGTACTGTAGGTTTCATCGCTTCGATGTGGCTTGTCAATAGCCTCTCGTTCGGTTTGGCGGAGAATGCACAGTTTACATATATGCAGCTCGTAATTTGCGGTGTGTTGGGTGTTATCCTTGGCCTCTACTCGTTCACGCTGCCAGAGTGTCCTCTCGCGAAGAGCGATGAGAAGAAGGGTCTTGTGGAGCGTTTGGGTCTCGATGCCTTTGTGCTCTTTAAGTCGAAGACTATGGCTATGTTCTTCATCTTCTCGATGCTTCTTGGTGTGTCATTGCAGATTACTAATGGCTATGCCACCTCGTATGTCAATAGCTTCAGTGCCATCTCCCAAGATTGGTTTGCGTCGAACCCTACGATGCTCGTATCTATATCGCAGATCTCGGAGGCTCTCTGCATCCTTATGACGGCATTCTTCCTTCGTCGCTTCGGTATTAAGAAGGTTATGCTCATTGCGATGTTTGCGTGGGTATTGCGCTTCGGCTTCTTCGGTGTGGGTACTACCACTACTACCATCGGTGTTGTGGCGCTCATAGCGTCGTGCCTCGTATATGGCGTGGCATTCGACTTCTTCAATGTGTCGGGAGCGATGTTCGTGCAGCAGGAGGCACCACAGAGTATGCAGGGCAGTGCCCAGGGTCTCTTTATGCTTATGACCAACGGTATCGGTGCATCGGTAGGTACTTATATCGCAGGTAAGGTCGTAGACCACTTTTGCACCTGGGAGGGCGGATACCTCGTGTCACGTCCCGAGTTTGAGGGCTCTGGATGGGAGTCAACGTGGTTTGTCTTTGCGGGCTATGCTTTGGTTGTAGCACTTGCGTTTATGATTCTGTTCCGCTATAAGCACGATCCAAAACGCTTCTAAGAGAATTAGGAGTGAGTAATTAGTAATTAGTAATTAGTAATGTTTCGCCTCTGCGAGGCGATTAGAGATGGGCTCCTCATAACTACCCACCTCTACCCATCAATCCCAAAAGCATCTCGCAGAGATGACACTATTTCTAATTTCTCACTCCTCACTACTAATTAATCTTTGGTTATGTCTCAACAACCCTTGGCCGAGCGTCTGCGCCCGCAGAGTCTCGATGATTACATAGGACAGAAACACCTCGTAGGCGAGAATGGCGTATTTCGCAAGTTCATCGCCTCGGGTAGTGTGCCGTCGTTTATACTGTGGGGACCTCCGGGTGTGGGTAAGACCACCCTCGCGAAGATTGTCGCCACGTCTCTAAATCGCCCCTTCTACACCTTGTCGGCTGTTACGTCGGGTGTCAAGGATGTTAGGGAAGTTATCGAGAAGGCTAAGAATCAGCACCTCTTCAGTGCGCGTTCGGCGTTTCTGTTTATCGATGAGATCCATCGCTTCAACAAGTCGCAGCAGGATTCGTTGCTCGGAGCTGTGGAGCAGGGTATTGTCACGCTTATAGGTGCTACGACGGAGAATCCCTCGTTCGAGGTTATCTCGCCACTACTCAGCCGCTGTCAGGTCTATGTGCTGAAGCCTATGGATGATAGTGAGCTGCAGTTGCTTCTCGACCGTGCGCTGCGAAGCGATGGCGAACTCGCAAAGCGAAATATCGACGTGAGGGAGACAGAGGCTCTGTTCCGCTTCTCGGGTGGCGATGCGCGTAAGTTGCTCAATATCTTGGATATCATCATCGGATCTTCGGATGGCGACATCGTGATTACGGATGAGCGTGTCACGGAGTGTCTGCAGCAGAATATAGCGCTCTACGACAAGTCGGGCGAGCAGCACTACGATGTCATCTCGGCATTTATCAAGTCGGTGCGTGGCAGCGACCCTAATGCCGCTATCTACTACCTCGCGCGAATGTTGGCTGGTGGCGAGGAGCCCCGCTTCATTGCCCGCCGCCTTGTGATCCTCGCGTCGGAGGATATAGGTCTGGCAAATCCCAATGCCCTGCTTTTGGCCAATGCCTGCTTCGATACGGTACATAAGATAGGTATGCCCGAGGCGCGTATCACCCTCGCCGAGACTACCATCTATCTCGCCACAAGTCCCAAGAGTAACTCGGCGTATGCAGCTATAAATAAGGCTCTTGCGATGGTTCAGCACGACACTACGAATCGTCCTGTGCCTCTGCATCTTCGCAATGCACCCACTAAGCTAATGGGAGATATGGGCTATGGTGCAGATTATCGCTATGCTCACGACTATGCGGGTAATTTTGTCGAGCAGGAGTTTCTGCCGGAGTCGCTTCGCGGCACACGCTTCTACGCTCCAAATACCACCAATGCCCACGAGGCGAAGATTGCCGAGCGCATCAAGGCTCTCTGGGGCGATAAGTATGACGGGTGATGGGGGTGCGATTTGTCACCCGCTATGACATTTTGTCACTATATTTGCATAAAAATGGCGCTATGGCGGCTTTGGCATAGTGATTGCCGCGCCATAGCATAAAACAGAAATATTTATAAAAACTTAAAACTAAATAGAATTATGGCAGTAAGACCACTTTCAGACCGTGTATTGGTGAAGCCAAATCCGGCCGAGGAGAAGACCGCAGGAGGTCTCTTCATCCCTGATACAGCTAAGGAGAAACCGCTTATGGGTAAGGTTATCGCAGTAGGCCCTGGCACTGCAGAGGTGACAATGGAGGTTAAGGTTGGCGATACCGTAATGTATGGCAAGTATGCTGGCGCGGAGCTTAACTACGAGGGTGAGAACTACCTTGTGATGAAGCAGGCAGATATCATCGCAGTAATCGAGTAATAACTTAAAAATCAAGATATAACAATGGCAAAAGAGATAAAGTATAATGTTGAGGCGCGCGAGCTCCTGAAGGAGGGTGTCGACGCGCTGTGCAATGCTGTTAAGGTAACCCTCGGCCCAAAGGGTCGCAACGTCATCATCGACAAGAAGTTCGGTGCGCCACACGTTACGAAGGATGGTGTGACCG
Organism: Alistipes sp.; assembly: GCA_017630455.1. Classification (GTDB taxonomy): domain Bacteria; phylum Bacteroidota; class Bacteroidia; order Bacteroidales; family Rikenellaceae; genus Alistipes. The sequence goes on from JAGBVG010000023.1 coordinate 19,620, forward strand.
TAGCTAAGGAGGTGGAGCTCGAGGATACCTTTGCAAATATGGGTGCGCAGATGGTGCGCGAGGTGGCTTCGAAGACCAACGACGATGCTGGTGATGGTACTACAACCGCTACTGTCCTCGCTCAGTCGCTCATCTCGGTAGGTATCAAGAACGTAACCGCAGGTGCAAATCCTATGGATCTCAAGCGCGGTATAGACGCTGCTGTGGCTAAGGTTGTGGAGTCGCTCAAGGCTCAGAGTCAGGTTGTTGGCTCCGACATCGCGAAGATCGAGCAGGTGGCAACCATCTCAGCAAACAACGACTCAAAAATTGGTAAGCTCATAGCCGAGGCTATGGCTAAGGTTAACAACGAGGGTGTTATCACCGTTGAGGAGGCTAAGGGCACTGAGACTCACGTGGAGGTTGTTGAGGGTATGCAGTTCGATCGCGGCTACATCTCGGCATACTTCATCACCGATACCGAGAAGATGGAGGCGCAGCTCGACAAGCCATTTATCCTCATCACCGACAAGAAGATCTCGACTATGAAGGAGATTATGGGCATCCTCGAGCCTGTGGCTCAGAGCGGCCGCTCGCTCCTTATCATTGCTGAGGATGTCGACGGCGAGGCTTTGTCGGCACTCGTAGTCAACAAGCTCCGTGGCACGTTGAAGATTGCAGCCTGCAAGGCTCCGGGCTTTGGTGACCGACGTAAGGAGATGCTCGAGGATATCGCGACCCTCACAGGCGCAACTGTTATCTCTACGGACAAGGGTATGAAGATGGAGGATGCTGGTCTCGAGGCTTTGGGTACTGCCGAGAAGATCACCCTCAACAAGGAGAATACAACCATCGTCGACGGTGCTGGCTCTAAGGAGGCTATCGCCGCTCGTGTTCAGCAGATTAAGGCCTCTATCGAGAATGCCTCTTCGGACTACGACCGCGAGAAGTTGCAGGAGCGTTTGGCAAAGTTGGCTGGTGGCGTAGCGGTGTTGTACGTAGGTGCTGCAACTGAGGTCGAGATGAAGGAGAAGAAGGATCGCGTGGACGATGCTTTGGCTGCCACACGTGCCGCTGTTGAGGAAGGTATCGTTCCTGGTGGTGGTGTAGCATACATCCGTGCCGTGGAGTCTCTCGAGGGTATGAAGGGTGAGAATGACGACCAGACCACTGGTATTCAGATCGTTAAGCGTGCTATCGAGGAGCCACTTCGCCAGATTGTTGCCAATGCTGGTGGCGAGGGCTCAGTAGTTGTAAATAAGGTTAAGGAGGGTAGCGGCTCATTCGGCTACAACGCTCGCGACGACCGTTACGAGGATATGCTTGCTGCGGGTATCATCGACCCAACCAAGGTGTCGCGCGTAGCATTGGAGAACGCAGCATCTATCGCATCGATGTTCCTCACCACAGAGTGTGTGTTGGCGGAGAAGAAGGAGGATAGCCCTCTTCAGACTCTTGCTGCTGCGGGTGGCGCAGGTATGGGCGGTATGATGTAATATCCTCTCTAAATCAATAATGGGGTTGCCTGGCTTCGGCGTCGGGCAGCCCTTTTTCATTACCAGTGTTATACCCCTCCAAGCGTAGTACTCACTCCATAAAGTAAAAAACCTCGGATGAACTCATCCGAGGTTTTTTTACGCTGAGGCGTTATTGTTATGCCCACTTAACGAGAGCGAAGTCCATACGGTGCTCCAACTTGTCGTTAGAAGGGAATATACGCAACGCAACGTCGAACATACCTGTATGCTCAGGAGCGTAGTCCAAAGCGAGGGTTACGGTGTTCTCGTCCGATGCAACAACCTCCAAGCGGCGTGTCTCGATGACATTTGCTGCCTGGCCAGCCTCGATCTGAGTAGCCACAACAAGCTCAGCTCCGATATCCTCCTTGTTCAAACCTGCAAGGCTGAGGGTAAGCTCGAAGCGATACTTCTTACCTACATACATTGCCTCAGAGTCGATTTCGGCACGCTTAACATCGAGAATTGTGATGTTGTCCCACGCTGCAGAGACCTTACGCTTCCAAGCAGCGATCTCACGAGCCATAAGGTAGTTGTTCTCAACGATGAGACCCTTACGTGCTGCAAGCTTATTGTAGAAGCGCTCCTCGTAGTCGATAAGCTGACGGTTCATTGTGAAGTTAGAGGCGATGTCGGCAATACACTTCTTAACAGAGTTAACCCAGCGGTGTGGCACGCCATCCTCCGCGCGATCGTAGTAAAGTGGTACGATCTGCTCCTCGATAGTGTTGTAGATCATCTCGGCGTCGAGTTCATCCTGGAAACGCTGGTCGGCGTAGGTGCGCTCCATAGGCAACATCCAACCTGCGCCCTCCTTGTAGCCCTCAACCCACCATCCGTCGAGAACCGAGAACTGCATAACACCGTTCATAACACACTTCTCACCTGAAGTACCCGAAGCCTCCAAAGGACGTGTAGGAGTGTTCAACCATACGTCAACACCCTGAACCATACGGCGTGCAAGCTCCATATCGTAGTTCTGCAAGAAGACGATCTTACCTACGAACTCTGGCATTGCCGAAACCTCCACGATACGCTTGATGAGGTCCTGACCTGGCTTATCATTTGGGTGAGCCTTACCTGCGAAGATGAACTGCACAGGACGCTCCTTGTTGTTTACAAGAGCCGACAAACGCTCGAGGTTGGTGAAGAGCAAGTAAGCACGCTTGTATGTCGCGAAACGACGTGCGAAACCGATGGTAAGCACATCTGGCTTGATGCTATCAACCACCTGAACCATCTGGCGTGGTGACTGCAGACGCACCTGTGTAGGGTCGCTGTAGCGCTTGCGGATGGTCTTGATGAGACGCTCCTTGAGGAACATACGCTCCTGCCACAACTCTGCGTCGTCGATCTTGTGAACGTTCTGCCACTCAGGGATGTTATAGGTATGACCTGAGAATGCGTCACCGAAATACTTAGCGTAGAGACGACGAAGGTTCGATGCGATCCACGTTGAGAAGTGAACACCATTTGTTACGTAGCCGATGTGCAACTCATTCTTGAAGTAGCCTGGCCACATATTACCGAGAATCTCCTTCGATACCTCACCGTGCAACCACGATACGCCGTTAACCTCCTGTGAGAGGTTGCAAGCGAGTACCGACATCGAGAACTTCTCGTTAGGGTCGTTTGGATTTGTCTTACCCAAGTTGATGAACTGATCCCAAGTGATGCCGAGTACATCAGGGTAGTGTGACATATACTGACGAATCATATACTCTGGGAAGGCGTCGTGACCTGCTGGAACCGGAGTATGTGTCGTAAAGAGCGATGAAGAGCGTACAACCTCCATAGCCTCAGAGAATGACAAGTGCTTCTTAGAGATGAGGTTACGGATGCGCTCGAGGCCGATGAACGCTGCGTGACCCTCATTGCAGTGGTAAACCTGCTGCTTGATACCCATCTTCACGAGGGCGCGGATACCACCGATGCCGAGCAACATCTCCTGCTTCAAGCGGTTCTCCCAGTCGCCACCATAGAGGTAGTATGTAATCTGACGATCCTCCTCGAGGTTAGCCTCGTAGTCAGCATCGAGCAAGTAGAGGTCTGTACGACCTACGGCGCACTTCCAAACACGAGCCGAGAGTGTACGGCCAGGGAGAGCTACCTGTGTAGTCACCCAGTTGCCGAACTCGTCGCGTACAGGCGAGATAGGGAGCTTAAAGAAGTTCTGAGCCTCGTAAGTAGCCTCCTGAGCACCCTGTGCCGAGAGACGCTGTGTGAAGTAACCGTAGCGGTACAACAAACCTACAGCAACCATACCTACGTTGCGGTCTGAAGCCTCCTTGAGGTAGTCACCAGCCAAGATACCGAGACCACCAGAGTAGATCTTAAGTGTAGAGTGCAAACCATACTCCATTGAGAAGTAAGCTACCTTAGCGTGCTCCGCAGCTGGCTTCTCGTTCATATATGCTGTGAACTCTGCATATACAGCATCCATACGCTTCAAGAAGTCGGCGTCGGCGCACAACTCCTCGCAACGTGTTGATGAAAGCTTGTCGAGAAGCACGATAGGGTTACGATCTACCTTTACCCAAAGCTCAGCGTCTACAGACTCGAACAAGTCGCGAGCAGCAACGGTCCAGCACCACCACAAGTTACGTGAAAGCTCCTCGAGTGGCTTAAGACGTGCAGGGATGCTCTTCTCAACCATAAGGCGGTGCCAAGAAGGGCGGTTAGAGGTGAGCTGCTGACGCACGAAGTTGATCTGCTCGCCACGGCTACCACCGTCGAAGAGTACGCGGTTTGTGCGTGATACAGAGTTGTCCATAGCCTCCTCGTATGCCTTCTTATACTCATTAAAGAGCTTCTTCCAGAGGGCTGTCTCCGAGATCTCCATTGCGCTCTTGCGTGTCTCAGCCATAGTAGCCTCGTCCATAGCCATATAGCGCTTGATAACCTCTGTGATCTGGAATACCACCTCACGCTCGTTGTAGTCGTCGCGGCGTACAATATCCACACCGTCGTGGTTAGACTGCTTAGATACCCACATACCGAAGCCTGCCAATGTTGTGGTAACGGTAGGAACGCCGTATGCTACTGACTCGAGTGGAGTGTAACCCCAAGGCTCGTAGTATGAAGCGAATACTGTGAGGTCTACACCTGCCAACAACTCATAATATGGTATGTTGAAGATGCCGTCGTTGCCGTTGAGGTATGTAGGAACGAAGAGAACCTTCACGCGTGATGCGTTGGTAGAGAGGATGCTACCCTCGATGCTCTGTGATACCTGATCCCACGCCTCTGCCTCGAGGTAGTGTGAGAGGTAACGCTTCTGTGCTGGGTCGATGGCATTCTCCTTATTCTCAAGGTGCTGCGCGAGGTCGTGGCGTGCGCCAGCGTTGGCAGCAGGAACTGTGATAATAGCCAATACATCGCGGTCGATGTTCGATGCTGCGAGCTGCTTCAACGACTCGAGGAATACGTCGAGACCCTTGTTGCGGAACTCATAGCGGCCGCTTGTACCCACGATGAGGGTGTTGTCGCCGAAGTTGTAGTCCCAGGTTGCCGAAGCCACCTCCAACATCTTCTGGCGTGCTACCTTGCGCTGCTCGTCGAGCATCTTGCCCTGTGGCACAAAGCCATTCTCGAAGCCGTTAGGTGTGATACGTGTTACCTCGCGACCAAGCAAGTACTTACACTCGTTAGCTGTGATGTCGCTAACGGTGAGGAATGCGTCGGCGTATGTAGCAGCCGACTTCTCCAACGAGTGCTTTGCCATAACGTTGAACTGACGAGCGAGCTCATCGGCGTTGAACTTATGAAGGTCGTTGTACAAAGGAAGACGGTTGCCGGCGATGCAGCGGCCCATAACTGTAGCGTGGGTAGAGAATACTGTTGCTACGTAAGGAACGTTGTCGCGCAAGTAGAGCGAACCTGCTGCAGCCATCCACTCGTGGAAGTGAGCCACAACCTTGTTGGTTGACGATGCAAACTCCTCGACAAACGATGCGATAACCACACCTGCAGCGTGGCCGAACAAAACTGGCTCGATGTAATCCCACTGACCTGAGAGTGAGTCTACGTTGTAAGACTCCCAAAGGTTCTTGAGGATGCTATCCTTCTCGCGGATGAACGACTTGAAGTCGATAAGGATTGCGATAGGCTCTCCCTCGATAGCCCAACGGCCAATACGAACACGAACACCCTTGTTGTAGAGTGTCTCACGCCAAGCGGCGAGGAGGGTGTTATCCTCCTTAAACTCAGGACTTACGGCATCGAATGAAAAGTCTGGGCCGATAGTGATGTACTTATCGCCGAGCATTCGCTTAACCGTAGGTGCCTTTGATGCGATGACAGTATGTATGCCACCCACTTTGTTGCACACCTCCCAACTTACCTCAAATAGGTAGTCAGGGGTTAAATTAACGTTACTCATATCTGTTTCTGAATTTTAGATTATTCATCTAATTGTATAATAATATATCCTTTTTGAGTGAATATTTCTCAAAAGGGAATAACATATCACGATGCAAAGGTAATATAATTATTCGATTAAGGATAATTATTTTAAATTATTTTAAAAAATCGGGTAATAATATTGCCGAATGGTAGGTTTTTTATGCCGAATGGTAGATAATAGCCACAATTCTCAAGGCGTATATCTCTTGATAGATAGACATATATACGCCTTAAGTTGAAAATTATATTCTTTATGGTCTGTTTGCTGTGCGCCAGTTAGAATAGCTCCAATTGCTCGGGCGAAGTGTTGAATGTCAGGCGGTGGTAGGGCGAGAGTCCGTGTTCGCGTATTGCAAGGCGATGCTCGCGCGTAGGGTATCCCTTGTTCTTCGCCCAGCCATACATCGGATACTCCTCCGCAAGACGCATCATATACTCGTCGCGGTGGGTCTTCGCAAGCACCGATGCCGCGGCAATGTTGGCATATTTGCCATCGCCTTTGACTATTGTTCGCCAGAGAATTGTGAGATCGGTGTGGAAACGATTGCCATCTATTATTGCATACTCCGCGGGGGTGGTGAGGTTGCGAAGTGCGACGTTCATACCCTCTATCGAGGCGTTTAGGATGTTTATCTGGTCGATGCGCTCGGGGCTTATCTCCGCCACATACCACGCCACAGCCTCACGCTCTATCACGGTGCGCAGCTGCTCGCGACGACGCTCGGTCATCTGCTTCGAGTCGTTGAGATAGGGGTGGTGGAAATCTGGGGGGAGGATCACCGCAGCGGCAAAAACAGATCCTGCGAGACATCCGCGTCCCGCCTCGTCGCAGCCCGCCTCTATGAGTTGTGTCTGATAGGAGAGTTCAAGCATAGTGGTGTCGGTTATTTACGTATCTCACGTTGGTGGCACTCGTTGTCGGGCGTGAATCCCTCGGGTGCGTAGGAGCGTATATGGCGGAACATCGCCTCGCGGACGGTTATGCCCGTTGGGCGCAGCTGACGTGCCACGATTGCGCTGTCTATATAGTTCTCGGCTATGTAGTTACACATCGCCACGCGATACTCGCCTTCTCTCAAATCAAACTCTATGGCTGTGGCATCGGGGTTGTCTGCTGGCTCATTGCTAAGGATTATACGGTACGTCGCGTCGCTGCGGAAGTAGGGGTAGTGTGACTCCTTGTCGGGATGCTCGGTACTGCCGCTGTTGTACTTCTTGAGTATGAAGTCGCGCATCTGCTCGGTGGTCAGCGTGCCGATGTATATGGTCGAATGGAAAGGGTCGTTGTTGAGGATCTCCACACGCTTTATCTCCTCCTCGAAGCCCTCTATGCGTATGCCGCCATAGTGGTAGAAGGTGACCTCTGGCACAAAACCACCATCGTAGGGGTAGCTTGCCAGAGATGATATGGTGAAGTTCGCAACGCCATCTTTTGTAGCGGGGAATGTAGCTCGGCCTTCAATGCTATTCAATGCGGGGTCGCTCGCCTTGAGTCTCTCCACACGCTCAGCCAATACGGCATCAGACTCTCTGTCGCCCATATCCACGAGTGAGTACTCGACGCCCAAAATCGCGCCCTCGCAAACCGTGATATCGGCAATCGCCACGGAGCGTATATTTTTGCCACCCTGCGTGATACGTATGCCACACACCTCTCTATTAGCCTTGTCGTGGCTGTGCCCTCCAGCTATCCAGTCGCACTTAGCCTTACGCTCGGCAAGGAGCATATCGCCCTCGAGTCCTATATGCGAGAGAAGCACCATAAAGTCGCACTTCTCGGCTACGGCATCACAGATGTCGTATGCCGTGGCTATATCCTCCGTGAAGTCGAAATTCTCGTATGCACTCTTGCTTCCGAGGGGATGGCCACCATTGGAGGTCTCCACTATACCCGCGAAGCCAATCTCTATGCCCGTGGTCTCGATTATCGTATAGGGTTGTGATTGTGGCGCACCATTCTTGGCCGTTACATTTGCGCATACCACCTCAAAATCAGCCACCTCGATCATCCTACGTAGCACCCCTGGGCCTCTGTCAAACTCGTGGTTGCCGAGTGTAACGACGTCGTAGCCTATCTCGTTCATCAGCTCTATCATTGGTACTCCCGGTTCTGTGGCATCATCCACATAGGCATTTCCCGAGACCCTGTCTCCCGAGTCGACGATGATCACCTCGCCGCGCTGTTCATACTCCGCCGCGAGATTGGCAAGTGCGGGTATGGCATCGATAGTTGCGTGGGTGTCGTTGGTCGCAATGATGTAGATGTGGCTTATGTTGCCGCTCTTAGGTTGGCAACCGAGGAGCGTGCAGAGAAGCAGTAATGATGGAAAAAATATATATTTTCGCATAAGTTGTTATGTTTTTCGTTACAAATTTACAAAAAATTACTATCTTTACACACCATTAATTAAAAAGTTTGTAGATATGGCGCACACAATAGAGATTATGCTACTCAACAACTCATCGAGGATGGCTGTTGAGGCTGGCACCTCGCTTATGGAGGTGCTGCAGAGTGTTTTGCTTGAGCAGCCATATCCGTTCCTTGCTGCGAGGATCAACAATGTATACAAGGGCTTGGGCTATCGCATATACAAGCCTCTGAGCGTGGAGTTTCTCGATATGCGTGATTATGAGGGTTATCGCGTCTATCAGCGCACCTTGTCGTTTGTTATGCAGTGCGCATCCCGCGAGCTCTTTGTGGGTCGCGAGCTGCGTATCCGCCACTCGCTTGGCAATGGTCTCTATGCCGAATTTGACGACCGCGAGCCTCTTACCCACGAGGATGCCGTGCTCCTGAAGTTGCGTATGGAGGATATCGTATCGCGAAATATCCCCATCACCCGCAGCAAGCGTCTCTCGGAGGAGGTGGCGGCGGAGTATGATAAGTATGGCTTCGATGACCGCATCGAGCTTCTCAACACACGCCCTTACCTCTATCGCACGGTAAATCACCTCGGCGATATGCCGGGTTATTTCTTCGGTGTGTTAGCTCCCTCGACAGGTTATGTCAAGCATTTCGACATTACGCCTTATGGCAATGGTTTCTATATTGCCATCCCTGCGCGCACAAATCCCGAGCATCTCACCACGGCCATTCACCACGATAAGATGTTCGACATATTCTATGAGTATCAGCAGTGGATAGATATTATGGGTGTGCCAACGGTTGGCGATCTCAACCGTAGGGTTATGGAGGGCGATGCGTCGGAGCTTATTAAGATTGCCGAGGCGTTCCACGAACTCAAGATAGCACAGATTGCCCGCTCCATAGCTGCGGCAAACCAGGAGCGCGGTGTGCGTATGGCTCTTATCTCTGGCCCATCGTCGAGTGGTAAGACCACATTCTCGAAGCGTCTGGGAGTGCAGCTCCGTGTCAGGGGATACGACCCTGTGCTTATAGCTCTCGACGACTACTTCGTAGATCGCGATAAGACCCCGTTGGATGAAAGCGGTAAACCCGACTTCGAGGCGTTGGAGGCTATCGACCTTGAGACTCTGAACGACCACCTGAGACGTCTTACGGCGGGTGAGAGTGTCGAGATTCCGCGTTACGACTTCATCACAGGTAAGCGTCAGTGGCACGAGAAGCCTCTCAAGTTGAGCGATCGCTCGATACTCATCTTGGAGGGTATCCACGCCCTCAATCCGCGCCTCACGCCCGGAGTCCCCGATGGCAAGAAATTTAAGATATATATATCGTGTTTCACATCGGTGGCTATGGATAACTTCTCGCGTATTCACACTACCGACAACCGCCTTTTGCGCCGCTCGATACGCGACAATGCCACACGAGGACATAGTCTCCTTCGCACCTTTGGTATGTGGCCGTCGGTGCGCCGTGGCGAGGAGAGACACATCTTCCCATATCAGGAGAATGCCGATGTGATGTTCAACTCGTCGCTCTTCTATGAGATCTCGGTGCTTAAGGCTATCGCCGAGCCGCTGCTTCGCGAGGTGCCAGATACCACCTCGGAGTACGCCGAGGCACGACGACTGCTCAAGTTCTTGGAGAACTTCGTGCCTATTGCGCCGGATGAGATTCCGCCTACCTCGCTGCTTAGGGAGTTCATCGGAGGTAGCTCATTCAAATACTAAACAGATAGCAAGGAGAGTTATTATATAACTGAAAATTTAAACTAAAACTAATACTAAATAAAACCTATTAATCAAATGAAAATCTTTGACAGCTTTGTAGACCGTCACACAGGTCTTAACTCTAAGGAGGATTTGCAGCAGATGCTCGCCACAATCGGTGTGGAGTCTGTTGAGGAGCTTTTGCAGCAGGTTATCCCACAGAATATTCGTCTTAAGAAGGATCTTGACCTTCCAGAGGCTATGAGCGAGTATGAGTATGCCGCTCACATCTCGGCTCTTGCAGCTAAGAACCGCACCTTCCGCTCGTTCATTGGTATGGGTTACTATCCTAACGTAGTACCTGCGGTTGTGTCGCGTAACGTATTTGAGAACCCAGCGTGGTATACATCATACACCCCATATCAGGCTGAGATCTCGCAGGGTCGTTTGGAGGCGCTACTTAACTACCAGACAGCAATCCTTTCGCTCACAGGTATGGAGGTTGCCAACTGCTCGCTCCTCGATGAGGCTACAGCTACTGCCGAGGCTATGCTTATGATGTTTGCATTGCGCTCTCGCGAGGCTGTGAAGCAGGGTCGTAACCAGCTCTTCGTAGATGAAAACATCTTCCCACAGACTTTCGACGTGCTTATCACACGCTCTGAGCCATTCGGCATCGAGATCATCCGCGACGACTTCTCTACATACGAGTTCTCAGGCAAGGAGTTTGGTGCTATCCTCCAGTTCCCAGCAGCCAATGGCGAGGTTCGCGACTATGCAGCCTTCGCAGCTAAGGCTAAGGAGAATGGTGTGTTGGTAACTGCCGTTGCCGACTTGCTCTCTTTGGCTCTCTTCAAGTCACCAGCAGAGTGGGGTGCAGATATCGCTGTAGGTACTACACAGCGCTTGGGTTGCCCTATGGGCTTCGGTGGTCCATCGGCTGGTTATATGGCTACTCGCGATGCCTACAAGCGTAATATGCCAGGCCGTATCATCGGCGTATCGGTAGACCGCTTGGGCAATAAGGCACTTCGTATGTCGCTCCAGATGCGTGAGCAGCATATCAAGCGTGAGCGTGCTACATCGAACATCTGTACTGCGCAGGCGTTGATGGCTTCGATGGTAGGTTTCTACTGTATATATAATGGTAAGGAGGGTCTCCAGCGTGCCGCAATGGTGGCACATAGCGCAGCCGTAACCGTTAAGGAGGCTTTGGAGACTATGGGTTACAAGGTTCGCACACAGGCTCTCTTCGATACTCTTGAGGTTGAAGCCGAGGCATCAGTAATCCAGGATATCGCCCTTGCGCGCGAGATAAATTTGTACTACCCAACAGACGACACTGTGCGTATGTCGTTCGACGAGGTTACTACCGACCAGGAGCTTCAGGATATCGTTGAGATCTTCGCCGAGGCACGTGGCAAGAAGGCTAAGGCTGTGAAGCGTGTTGAGGCTGCGGCTATCGCTGCGGAGGTGAAGCGTGAGAGCGACTTCTTCACAGAGTCTATCTTCAACTCATACCACACCGAGACTGAAATGATGCGTTATATCAAGCGCCTCGAGTTGCGCGATATCTCGCTTATGAACTCTATGATCTCGCTCGGCTCTTGTACTATGAAGCTCAACGCCGCACAGCTTATGCAGCCACTCTCGCTCGCAGGCTTCCAGAACGTACACCCTCTTGCTCCAGAGGATCAGACCGAGGGTTACCGAGAGCTTATCGCAAACCTCGAGAGCTACCTCGCTACCATCACAGGCTTCGCAGGATGTACCTTGCAGCCAAACTCTGGTGCTGCGGGTGAGTATGCAGGTTTGATGATGATCCGCGCATATCACCAGAGCCGTGGTCAGGGCTATCGTAACGTAATCCTCATTCCATCTTCGGCACACGGTACAAACCCAGCATCTGCAGCTATGGCGGGTATGAAGATTGTTACCGTGGCGTGCGACCAGAATGGTAATATCGATGTTGACGACCTTAAGAAGAAGGCAGAGGAGTACTCTTCAGAGTTGTGTGGTTTGATGGTTACCTACCCATCTACTCACGGTGTCTTCGAGAGCCGCATCCGCGATATCGTAGATGCTATCCACGATGCTGGCGGTCAGGTATATATGGATGGTGCGAATATGAACGCACAGGTGGGCCTCACAAACCCAGGTTATATCGGTGCGGACGTTTGTCACCTCAATCTCCACAAGACCTTTGCAATGCCTCACGGCGGTGGAGGTCCTGGTGTAGGTCCTGTATGCGTTGCTGAGCACCTCGTTAAGTTCTTGCCTACCCACTCGTTGATGGAGACTGGTGGCGAGGAGGGTATCACAGCTGTGGCATCTTCACCTTGGGGCTCTGCGATGTTGTTGCCTATCACCTATGGCTACATCCGTATGCTCGGCTTCGAGGGCTTGCGTCGCTCTACAGAGATGGCTATCGTGAATGCTAACTATATGTCTTCGGCATTGAAGGATGAGTATAAGACCTTCTACTCTGGTGAGACTGGTCGCGTAGGTCACGAGATGATCCTCGACCTCACTCGCTTCAAGCACGACTACAACATCGACTGTGGCGATATTGCTCACCGCCTTATGGATTATGGCTACCACGCTCCTACACTCTCATTCCCTGTTCACGAGACCTTGATGGTTGAGCCTACAGAGTCGGAGTCTAAGGCTGAGATGGACCGCTTCATCGAGTCACTCATCCAGATCAAGCGCGAGTGCGAGGCTGCAGTAGCGTCAGGTAATACTGATAATGTTGTTGTCAACGCTCCACACACCGCTAAGGAGTTGGCTGGCGAGTGGTTACACCCATACTCTCGCGAGGAGGCAGCGTTCCCACTTGCTTGGGTTGGTGAGGGTAAGTTCTTCCCATACGTAACCAAGATCGACAACGGCTATGGCGACCGTAACCTTGTATGCCGCTGTATGGATTGGCAGTAATATTCGGATAGCTACACACTCGTAGCATTAACAATATAGCCTGTTCAACGATCGTTGAACAGGCTATATTTATTAGCATTTACCTTGTACGTGGCGACTATCCTAACAACTGCTTCAAAGCCTCTATGTTTCGAGCATTATCAATAGCCTTGCCCTCTGGGGTGTAGGCGTTGGCTATGGCCTCGGCAAAGTGCTTCTCAACCTTGTTGCGCACAACCTTCATAGTGCTGTTCACAAGACCATTCTGCTCGGTAAATGGCTCGTCGGCAAGTGCTACGACCGCTGGCACCCATCTGTCGGGGAACTCATCGGCATAAGCGCCACCACGGCGATACTTAGCAACCTCCTCGCCGATAATCTGCGCAGCACGTGCGTAACGCGCATCACCCTGTACACCCTCCTCATCGAGCTTACGGTTAAGAGCCTCCTTAGAGCCCACAGCAAGGGCAATGGTATATGGCGACTGGTTGTTGTAGACGATAACCTGGTCGATGTATGGCGACTTATCAACGATAGCCTCCTCCATACCCTCAGGGCTATACTTCTCGCCATCCGACGAGATAAGTAGGCTCTTGAAGCGGCCCAAGACGTAGAGGAAGTTATCCTCGCCCATATATCCCATATCGCCCGTATGCAACCAGCCATCGCGTACGGTATCTGCCGTTGATTCAGGGTTTTTCCAATATCCCGCCATTACGTTCTCGCCCTTGATGACAATCTCACCCTTCTCACCCACAGGCAGCTCGCGACCCTCGTCGTCCAAGATCTTAATCTCGAGAGGCTGCACCAAACGACCCGACGAGCCGAAACGGTGGTTGCCCTTGGTTGGCGCATTAGTAGAGATTACAGGCGTAGCCTCCGAGAGACCATAGCCCTGGAACATAGGGATGCCAATGGCGTAGAAGAAACGCTGCAACTCGCTATCGAGTAGCGCGCCACCGCCGATGAAGAACTGCAACTCGCCGCCAAATGCCTCACGCACCTTGGAGTAGAGAATCTTGTCGAAAAGCATTACCGCAGGCTTCAGCAGTGCGCGCCAGCCGCGACCCTTGGTATATCCATCTGCCTGGTAGGCATACGAGGTCTTGAGTGCGAGATTGAAGAGACGCTCTGTGGTCTTGCCCTTCTTGCGGATTGAGGTCTCGATGTTCTTGCGGAAGTTCTTGGCAAGTGCAGGAACTGAGAGCAGGAAGTGCGGACGTACCTCCTTAATGTTGAGAGGTATGTTTTTGAGGGTCTCCATAGGTGTACGTCCCACCTCTGTAGTAGCCACCGAAGCACCGCAGGCAATCATAATGTAGAATCCCACGACGTGGGCGAAGCAGTGGTCGAGAGGCAGGATGATAAGCGTGCGCCACTCCGATGGTATAGATACCACCGACAGCGACTGCTCTACGTTGGCAGTGTAGTTGCGGTGTGTGAGCACCACGCCCTTAGGGTCGGCTGTAGTACCCGAGGTGTAGGTGATGGTGGCTATGTCGTCATTCTGCAAACTCTTGCCAATGGCCATAAATGCCTCGCGGTTTGCTGCGAAGTATGCCTCGCCACGTCTCTCCAACTCCTCGAGCGAAATCTCACCCTCGCGGAGTCCACCCTCGGCCTCACCCCATACCACGATATACTTCACCTCGGGAAGATCCTCTATTATGTTACGAATCTTGTGAAGCTGGTGGTGCGACACGAATACCAACTTGGCATCGGAGTGCTTCAGGCGGAAGGTCAGGTCGTTGGCCTCCTCCAACTTAATAGATAGTGGCACGCTGATTGCACCAGCATAGAGAAGTCCCAACTCCGAGATAATCCAGTTGTTGCAACCCTCGGCAAGAATCGAGACACGGTCGCCACGCTCGATGCCGAGTGCAGCAAGTCCCGCACCGATGTTCAGCGCGCGGCGTTTTGTCTCGTTATATGAGGTTGGCTCAAACTTGCCATTGTGCTTCTCGAGGAGAAACTCCTTAGTGCCATATTTAGCAACCGACTCTTCGAAGAGGTCGATAATTGTACGTTTCATAATCAGTTATATTTGATTTTTAATCTACAAAGGTATAAAATAGTATTGATATTCCAACACTTTGGCTGTCGCAATTTGTGGTTGCAACTCTTGTTATGGCAAACTCTTGTCTATTTCACCACGATTTCGTCGATGAAGAGGAAGCCGCTGAACTTGCTGCGGTGAGCCTTGTAGCGGATATATCGTGCCTTAGCACTGCCCTCCCAGCCGAAGCTCTTGAACGATGGCACATCCTCCACAACCACCTCGTGTTCGATGTCGGCAATCTTGGTGTAGTGCTCGCCATCCTCCGAGATGGCAATCTCCACCAAGCAAGGCATAAAGACTCCAGGACCGCAATACTGCATAAAGTCGGCAGATATGGAGCTTATCTCCGTCACCTCGCCCAAATCTATCGTTGCATCCACGCCACCGCGACCCAAGAAGCCCTGCCAGCGACCATCGGCGTATGTCCACGTGCCACGCAGACCATCCGTAAGCGTAGCATCGCCCGCCGCACCATACTGTGGTGCGTAGTAGCGCGATGGGAGGTTGTATGTAACAGCCTTGCCACGTGCAAGATGCTTTATTGGTTGAAGTGACTCTGGTCGCTCGCCAATCTCGTTCTTAAGGTCGAAGGGGTGGTAGCCCTCCGCCATCATACGCTCCACGATAGCCGTAGCGCGCGAGCGGAAGTCTGCATACTCCTTGTTATCAGGCTCGGACCATCCCACCTCGGCGATGGCAATGGCGCGTGGCCAGAGCATCATCTCGTAGTGCTCGTCGGTAGGTATAAACTCCGCCCATAGGTTGCCCTGAACACCGAGGATATATTGCGCTACCTCCTCGGGCATCTCCTTAGGCGTAGGGTCGTAGGAGTATACCTTCTCGAGTGGGAGATATCCGCCAATAGCCTCGGGCTGCGTAGGTGGTGCATCCTGCGGAGCGTCGATGTAGCAGTAGGCGTGGGGTGACATAACAACCTTATGTCCTGCAGCCGCTGCCGCGCGACCTCCCTCCTCACCTCGCCACGACATCACCGTAGCGTTAGGGGCAAGGCCGCCCTCGAGAATCTCATCCCAGCCGATAATCTGGCGACCACGCGCGTTGAGGTACTCCTCGATGCGGTGTATCATATAGCTCTGCAACTCATCGACACTCTCGAGACCCTCCTCGCGCATACGGCGCTGGCAATCCTCGCACTCTGTCCAACTATTCTTCGTAGCCTCGTCGCCACCAATGTGGATATACTCCGATGGGAAAATCTCGATAATCTCGTCGAGGATAGCTTGCATCATCTCGAATGTAGCCTCCTTACCGATACATAGATCCTCCTGCTGCTCAGGCTTATGTGAGCAGGCCAATTCGGGGTATGCCGCTACGACCTCGGCAGAGTGTCCCGGCATCTCAATTTCGGGGATTATGGTGATGTAGCGCTCTTCGGCGTAGCGCACTAACTCCTTAGCATCCTCCTTTGTGAGATAGCCGCCGTATGCGCCCTCTGAGCCCATCTCAGCATAGTCGCGCTTGTCCCTCGACCACCACTCCTTCCACGTAGCGCCCTTGCGCCACGCAGCAAACTCCGTGAGGCGTGGGTATGACTCCACCTCTATGCGCCATCCCGCAG
Source organism: Alistipes sp. (assembly GCA_017630455.1). GTDB lineage: Bacteria > Bacteroidota > Bacteroidia > Bacteroidales > Rikenellaceae > Alistipes. The sequence continues at coordinate 36,148 of JAGBVG010000023.1, forward strand.
CATCGGTGAAGTGCAGGTGCAGGCGGTTCATCTTCAGGCGTGCCATCATATCTATCTGTCGCTTAAGGAACTCCACAGAGCGGAAGTGGCGCGAGATGTCTATGAGTATACCGCGGTAGTCGAAACGTGGGTAGTCGACAATAGCTCCTGTTAGCCATTCGCCGCTCTCTACCAATTGGCGTATGGTCTGCAGGGCGTAGAAAGCTCCTGCCGATGTCTTGGCAGTGATGAGTACGCAATCCTCCGCTGTGACAATCGCATAACCCTCGTCGAAGGACATACTCTCGGGGTTTAGGTAGATTCGGATATCGCCACTCTTTGCAGGGCGTTTAGTGCGTTTTACGTTAAGACCCGCAGTCCTTACCGCAGCCTCAAGGCGCTCAGCGTCAACGCTATTGCCGCCCTCGATATATAGTTTTGTAAGTTGCGAGTAGTCGAAAGGCGTCGCTGGGGTGCAACACTCGTCGTTGCACGTGCCACCGTGAAAGCGCACAGGCGCAGGAGTAATGTTGTCAATCTGTGCGCTCACCTTGCCGATGCCTACGACCATAGCGAGTGCCATTATCAATAAAAATTTCGTGGTTCTCATAATCGTACATAGTTTCTACAAAGATAGTAAATATTGCCAAATATCGAAAACATAGCGCCGATTTATTACTCGCGGGCATAAGTATTTTTACCTATTTTTATGACGAATATCGTTCTTTTGTGCCTGCTCCCAGAGTGACGACACGAAAAAATACTACCTTTGCGATGGTTAAGTGTGAAAACGCAAATAGAGAATTTATTTAATAAACGGTAGAATATGGTAGATATTTTTGATCGCTTGGCGAATAATGCCGGTGGACCTATTGGTCAGTATATGTCGGCTGTTCACGGCTATTTCGCATTCCCTAAGTTGGAGGGCGAACTTGGCCCACATATGATGTTCCGCGGTAAGCCCGTGCTTAACTGGAGCCTCAACAACTATCTTGGCTTGGCAAATCATCCCGAGGTGCGTGAGGCGGATGCCGAGGGTGCTAAGCAGTATGGTATGGCATACCCTATGGGTGCGCGTATGATGTCTGGACAGACAAAGTACCACGAGCAGTTGGAGCGTGAGTTGGCGGAGTTCGTAGGAAAGGAGGATGCCTTTCTTCTCAACTTCGGATATCAGGGTATGATTTCGATTATCGACTGTCTGCTTACACCACGCGATGTTGTGGTCTACGACAAGGAGTGCCACGCCTGCATCATCGACGGTCTGCGTATGCACCCAGGTAAGCGATTTGTCTATGCTCATAACGATGAGGAGTCGTTGCGCCGACAGTTGCAGCACGCTACGGAGCTCGCAGAGGAGCAGCGCGGTGGAGTGCTTGTGATCACCGAGGGTGTGTTCGGTATGAAGGGTGACCTCGGATTCTTGGATGTTATCGTGAGGATGAAAAAGGAGTTTAGCTTCCGCCTACTTGTCGACGATGCTCACGGCTTCGGTACTATGGGCGAGAATGGTCGCGGTACGGGTGACCACTTCGGCGTTCAGGATGAGATTGACGTGCTCTTCAACACCTTTGCCAAGTCTATGGCGGGCATCGGCGCCTTCGTCTGTGGCCCTCGCTGGCTTATCAACCTCTTCCGCTACAATATGCGCTCGCAACTCTATGCCAAGTCGTTGCCTATGCCTATGGTGCTCGGCGCGCTGAAACGTCTCGACCTCATCCGCAAGCATCCTGAGTATAAGGAGAAGCTGTGGGAGATAACCCGCGCATTGCAGAAGGGCCTTACCGACAATGGCTTCGACATCGGCGTTACGCAGTCTCCTGTGACACCTATCTATATGAAGGGTGGTAACGAGGAGGGTACTAACCTTATTGTCGACCTCCGCGAGAACTACGGCCTCTTCTGCTCTATTGTTATCTATCCTGTGATTCCTAAGGGTGAGATTATCCTGCGTGTTATACCTACTGCGGCACATACGATGGAGGATGTAGAGTACACCATCAACACCTTTAAGGCTGTGCGTGCCAAGTTCGAGGCGGGTGAGTATATCAAGCCTATCCCACAGATGGCAGACCCAGATTTCAAGGTAAGGTAGCTCCGCGAGATAGGGCGCAGTTGTCGCTATTTTCCACAAAATAGGAGGGAGTGTCTAATAGATCTTTAGGCACTCCCTTTTTTGTAGAAGTCGTATAACCTTGTTAGATGGCTTCTCTACTAAAAAAAGAAGCGGATGGAAAATCCTCCATCCGTATTCTTCTTTCGTGGGCAGCAGCATTTTTTACCCCCCCCCACAGAGTAACTATCGAGACGTGCTCGATTAGTTGTACTTGAATGTTGCCTCGTCTGATACAGTCAACTTCTTGCGACCCTTAGCGCGACGTGCAGCCAATACCTTACGGCCATTGGCAGTAGCCATTCTCTGACGGAAACCGTGCTTGTTAATTCTCTTACGACGAGAAGGCTGGTAAGTTCTTTTCATTGCCATAGTTGTATCGTTTTTTTATTGTTTTTGTTCCGCTTTTTAAAATATCGCTATCTCCCGGTAGGGGTATATAACGCTTCTTTTGTGAGGTGCAAAGGTACAATGAATTTTTATAATTGCAAATAAATCACCAAAAAAAATGCAGTTTTTCCCGATTTTGCCCTAATCCTCGAAGAGATTTATCTCTCCGCGCTCCACTTTTCCGTATATTGCAGCCAACTCACCGATGGCGGGAGATATCACAGCGAGGGTGTCGGCAATAGCCTTCTCGCCACCGCCCTTGATGCGGTAGAGGAGTGCGGCATAGAGTGCGCGGAAGCATAGCTCCGTGTCGCTGATATCATCCTTGTCGATGATGGTGCGCAGGCGTGGAAGCTCCGCAGCGAGGGTCGAGTATGTCGCGCGGTAGTGCTCGCCCACGGGGAGTTTCATAAGCTGGAGGTGGAGGTTGTGGAGATCGGCTATGAGGTGCAACGAGTGCTCTATATGTCCCTGCGACTCCTTTCCCTCCTTGCGCAGCAGCTCCACAATCTGCATATACCAGTTAAAGATATTCTCCTTCTGCTGCTCGTCTGCCCCCTCGATCTTCGCCACAAGGGTGCTGTAGATAGCCTCGGGGCTAAACTGCAACGCGCGCAGCAGATCCTCAATCTGCCATATATATAATATGTATTCGGCGATATTCTCCTTACGTTTTTGAAGTGCTATCAGCATAATTATAACCAGTCGTTAGTGTTAAGTGTACTCTTTGGTGCGTTAGGCACGTTGGAGAAGTATGTAAAGCCTGTTAGCTTCTCAAGCTCCTCGATGGTGATCATATCCTTAGCCTGGGGTTTGTGACCCTTATCCTGCTCGTGGCATATCACAAAAGCACCGCACTGAAGCTCCGATGCCGAGCAATCCTTAACTGCCTTGCCCGAACTGCCGCTCTTTGTGCGTAGCAAGGCATAGTAGAACATAGTCGGCTTCGACACGTCGTTTCTGCCACCAAAGGATATCTTCTTCGGCGAACCCGTGTTGCCATATTTGTCTGTATACTTGTCGAAGTATGCGCCAATTACGACGTAAAGCGTATCGCTACATACAAGGTCATCAATATGGTCCTCGAGGTTGTTCCACGCGCCGCCACCAGTGTTGAAGGTGTCGGAATATTGCGGAGCTATGTTCGAGAAGTAGAAGACCTGCTTATTTGTGGCTGTCGACGAGAGACGGTCTGCCGAACCGAGCATATGACCATTGTTGCAACCGCTGTCGGCATCCTTCTTGCGATACTGAATGTCGGATGGAATCTGCGGATCTTGCGTATAGGCATCGGTGCGGTTTGCTCCACTCTGATAGCACTTATGGCGCGGTGCTGCTACCCACACAGGGCAGTGGTGCTCCGATGAGAAGCATACGGTGTAGTTACGTGCCGAGCCGTTGCGCTGCGCATTCTTCTCGCCACCCGCACAGAGGTGATGAGCGTAGTAGTACGTAGAGTTCACATCATCGCGACCATCGGCATTGGCATCTACCTCTATCGGAAGCTCGTACCAGCAGCTGCGATATGTCTTGCCATTCGTAGGTGTTGGGTCAGGTGTAGGCTCTGGCTCTGGCTTAGGTTCTGGTTCCGGCTCTGGCTCTGGCTCAGGTTCCGGTGTTGGGTCTGGTTCTGGCTCTGGGTTTGGCGTGTCGTTGCCGAGAGTTTTGAACTCTGAACCTTTGAATGTCCAGCTGTCGCCCTCGGCACGCACAAAGACACTATAGGTGTATGGCGTCGAGGGTGTGAGGTCGCCGATTGTGAGGGTTATGATACGTCCCTTCTCGGCGCTGTGCCAATCATACTTCTCGCTTCCCGAGCGCGAAATCATAAATCCCACCTGCTCTATAGCCTTGAAATCGGAGGCGTTAATCGTGGCGGTGAGGGTTACCTCGTTGGTGCTTACGCTCTCAACCTCACTCTCCACCAATGTGCAGGAGAATGGGGTTTCATTGCTGCACGATGTGGCAATGATCATCGCCAACGAGCAAATGATAAGTAATAAATGTCGCATTATTCTCTGTTTTTTGAATCTATCCAAATAGTTACAGGACCGTCATTCGTGAGTTCGATCTTCATATCGGCGCCAAATTCTCCCGTGGCAACGCTGCGTCCCAAAGCCTCCTCCACGCTGCGCACAAACTGCTGGTAGAGCGGCTTCGATACAGCCTCGGGTGCAGCCTTAATCCACGATGGGCGGTTGCCTTTCTTCGTTAGGGCGTGGAGCGTGAACTGGCTGACAATCATTATGTCGCCAGCTATATCCTCCACCGAGAGGTTCATAACCCCCGCCTCGTCGTCGAAGATGCGTAGCTGCACGAGCTTCTTCGTAAGCCACGCTATATCCTCGTCTGTTTCGTCGTTGCCCACACCAACCAATACCACCAGGCCCTTGCCAATCTGGGAGAATACCTCACCGCCGATGTGGCAACGCGCCTCAGTAACACGCTGTATTAGTAGTCTCATTGCTGTGCCTCCTCGAAGAATGTCCAAAGGTTGTCGTTCTTAGGCACTGGAGCTGTGATGCTAATCTCTGCGCCTCCTACGGGGTGTGCAAAGGTTATCTTGCGCGAGTGGAGCGAGATGCCGCCATCCTTGTTCGAACGCTTTGCGCCATACTTCAAGTCACCCTTGATAGGGCAGCCTATAGCCGAAAGCTGAGCGCGAATCTGGTGGTGGCGACCAGTCTTGAGATCTACCTCCACAAGGGTGTAGTTTGTCGAAGCTCCGAGCACCTCATAATCGAGGATCGCCTCCTTGCCATCGCCCTTTGGACGCTGATGTGCGTGCGAACGGTTGGTCTTGGGGTTGCGCACAATCCAGTGGTGGAGCGTACCCTCCTCGTCATTAGGGCGATTCTCGGTGATGGCCCAATAGGTCTTCTTAATCTTATGCTCGCGAATCATCTCGTTGAGTCGTGTGAGGGCCTTGGAGCTCTTGGCGAAGAGCACAGCACCACTTACAGGGCGGTCTATGCGGTGCACTACGCCGAGGAATACCGCTCCGGGCTTGTGGTCGCGAATCTTTATCATCGCCTTGATCTGATCCTCGATGGCCTCAGTGCCGTCGGGGTCGCTCTGCACGAGGTCGCCCACGTGTTTATTGACAATCATAAGGTGATTGTCCTCGTAAAGAATATCGTTGATAGTAAACATATTACAACTTAAATGTAAAGGGTAATAACTTCTCTGCAGAATCTATGACGGTTGCTGTTCCTGCGCCCGACATAATCACACGTATGGGGCTCTTCTGCCTGCGCTCCACGTCGACAATCACCTGGCGGCACTGTCCGCAAGGGTAGCACTCGCGCTCCGAGGGGTCGGAGGCTATGGCCAAGGTCTCGATAGGGTCGTCGCCGTAGTTCGACTCCACGTAGAAGAGCAGCGAACGCTCGGCGCAGAGGCCTGCGGGGTAAACCTCGCTCTCGAAGTTTGAGGCGTGGAGCGTGCGGCCACTCTTGAGGCGCACTGCAGCACCCACGTGGAAGTTGGAGTAGGGTGCATTGGCTTTTTTTGTAGCCTCCTCAGCCTCCTTGACGAGTGCGTAATCCTCTGCTCCAAGCTCCTCGAGGGAGTCGCAGTGGGTGTATGATATCTCCAAAATCTGTTTCATAGCAGAAATCATTTGGTTAATATTATGTGCAAAGATAAGAATTTTTTATGAATTGGTAGTTAGTAATGAGTAATTAGTAGTGTGTCATCTCTTTGAGATGATTTAGGAATGGGGAATGATGGGGATTGATAGGGATAAATGGGTACTACCCGTAACTACCCATCTCTACCCATAACTCCCCATAAAAGAAAGTAGGGGGTCCCCAAGAACTCCCTAACTTCCCGATCGCTCCAACTGAGCGACCCTATTACTCATTACTCATTACTCACTCCTCATTAAATGTAGTAGTAGATATTGTTGTAATCCTCTATATCCACGGCGGTGCGAAGAAGCTCGCCATCTGCGTTGTAGTCGAGGTATATGTCTGCTATGTAGCCGTTTACGTAGATCTCTGCCTCGATGAAGTAGATGGTCTCCTTGTTCGGACGCTCCAATCGGTCTACATCGTCTACAGGGGTCTCCGCGCCATACTCGCTCTCGAATGCTGTCTGAACAGCTGACGGAAGGTCGTTGTATTTCATATCATACTTCGTGCCTGCCCATACCTCATCCTTGTACCACGCCTCGCACTCTCCCTCGCCAGGGATGCGGAACTCTGCAATGGCATAGCCGTGTCGCTTCTCCCACTCAACATCTACGGCAGTAGGATACATCTCGCTGAAACTGCTTCGAAGTGCCACGGGAGCGTTGTAGTCATCATCGCACGCCGCGAGCATTGCCGTGCCAAGAAGCGCGGCAAAAATATATAAAATCTTTTTCATAGTTGCCTGAAATATAATATGTTGACGTTAGTCATCGATCTCTACAAGGCGGTAGCTGCGGTCGAACGTTAGCTCGAGGCCTCCAGTAATTTTGGCCTCCCAGTTGCCGTGCTTGCGCTTGATCTCTGTGATCTTTTTCTCGGGGTAGTTATTGGCAATGTAGTTCTGAATCTTATCAGGAACAAGTCTGTTTGGTACCTCGCTATAGCGGCACGACACCTCGGTCCACTCGCCGTTGCTGTCGAACTCGAGCTTCACGCCCGATGCGAATACCACCTTGTACTCATTGCCCATAATTTCCTTGTCGAGGATTATGTGCGATGCCTGCTCCTTAGCAAAATACTTCTCTATGAATGCTTTAGCATCTGCAGGAAGCTCGCTGTAGTCGATGGGCTTGTCGTCATCGAAGAGGATGTTGTTTGCGGCAAAAGCTGCCGAAGCTGTCATAATTATTGATAGGATAAATGCTGAAATCTTTTTCATAGTTATAAAAATTTTTAGTTATAGTTGATTGTTTTATGTTTATTTTCTGGTTGCAAAGATTGTACAAATTTTTTAATCTGCAAACAAAACTGGTCTAAAATATTAGTTTTTAGGTCAAATTTTCTGCATATTGATTGCATATCGCCTTTTTCTGCGAAAATTTTATGGCAATGTTATCTATTCTACGAATTTTTTTCATATCTTTGTATGACTATACTATTATGAAATAATAACATTAATAATATGGTAAATACGAAGTACCGTCTTGTGGAGGTTGTGTGTGGCGATAGGCGTTTGGAGCGAGAGTTCCTCGACCTTTCCAAGAAGATATATAGGGATAATCCAAACTGGGTTTGTCCGTTCGATAGCTCGATACTCGCGGTCTTTGACCCTGCAAAGAACAAACTCTTTGGCGATGGCGAGGCTGTGCGTTGGGTTGCTTACAATAGCGAGGGGGAGTGTGTAGGTCGCATCGCGGCGTTTTACGATAAGGGTCACGCATACGGCTATGAGCAGCCTACGGGAGGCTGTGGATTCTTCGAGGCGATAGATGATCAGGAGCTTGCCAATGTGTTGTTCGATGCGGCTCGCGACTGGCTTAAGGAGCGAGGTATGGAGGCTATGGATGGCCCTATAAACTTTGGCTCGCGCGATGCGTGGTGGGGACTCCTCGTGGAGGGTTATGAGTATCAGCCGCTCTTTGAGAATCCTTATCATCCGCCTTACTATAAGGATCTGTTCGAGAACTACGGTTTTCAGAACTACTTTAACCAGAATACCTATCTCTGGAACATATTTGACGATGATGTGAACGAGGTTGTTCACGACCGTGTGAAGCGTCTGATGTCCACGCCAGGATATCGCTTTGCACCCATCGGCGACGAGGATTTGTATTCGGCAGTCGAGAAGCTGCGCGTTATATATAATAAGGCGTGGGCGTTGTTCACAGGTGTGCAGCCTATGACCTCGGAGGAGGCGCGACAGATGGCTGACACTATGCGTCCCATCATCGACCGCAACCTTATCTGGTTTGCATACTTCAACGATGAGCCTATAGGCTTCTTCGTTATGGTGCCCGACCTGAACCGCCTCATCGGTAAGTATAACGGCAAGTTTGGCATCGTAAACAAACTTCGTATGATGTGGGATTTGAAGGTGCGCAAAAAGTGTGACCGCATCTTCGCTGTCATCTTCGGCATCACGCCAGAGTTTCAGGGCAAGGGCGTGGAGTCGGGATTTATGAAGGCTATGCTCGAGGGCTACCTCCGCACCGAGAAGAACGAATATAAAACCGTGGAGTTTGCGTGGATTGGCGACTTCAATCCGGTGATGAATCGTATGGTGGAGCGATATATCTGTGCGCGCAAGCATAAGATGCACACCACATACCGCTACCTCTTCGACCGTGAGAAGGAGTTTACACGTTGCCCGCGTGTGGGTCTCAAGCCTCGTCCTAAGAGCGAGATCCTGCAGGCGTAGTACCCCCCCACCAAAAAAATAAGAGAAATTAACCAATAGCTAAAACTATAAAACTTACAACAAAATGAAAACTACAGCTTTTACTAAGTACCACATCGCAAATGGTGCTAAGATGGCAGAGTTCGCAGGCTACAATATGCCTATCGAGTTCTCGGGTATCAACGACGAGCATATCAACGTTCGCGAGAAGTGCGGCGTGTTTGATGTCAGCCATATGGGTGAGATCTGGGTTAAGGGCCCACGCGCTACTGAGTTCTTGCAGCGCATCACCACAAATAACGTTTGCGATCTCTTCGACGGCAAGGTACAGTATACCACAATGCCTAATGGCAAGGGTGGTATCGTCGACGATATCTTGGTTTACCGCCTCAACGAAGAGAAGTATATGCTCTGCGTCAACGCAGCAAATATCGATAAGGATTGGGCTCACATCTGCAAGCAGGGTGAGGAGTATGGTATGAAGGCTGGCGAGGAGTTGGAGAACGCTTCAGATAAGACTGCTCAGCTTGCTATCCAGGGTCCTTTGGCTATGCAGCTCGTGCAGAAGATGACCGAGGAGCAGGTTGTGGATATGGAGTACTACACCTTCAAGCTCTGCAAGGTTGCTGGTTGCGACGTTATCCTCTCTACTACAGGCTACACAGGCTCTGGTGGTTGCGAGATCTATATGTACAACGAGGATGCCGACACTATCTGGGAGGCTATGTGGAAGGTAGGCGAGGAGTTCGGCTTGAAGAACATCGGCCTCGGCGCACGCGATACTCTCCGCTTGGAGAAGGGCTTTTGCCTCTATGGTAACGATATCGACGATACAACATCGCCTATCGAGGCGGGTCTCAACTGGCTCACAAAGTTCGTTGAGAACAAGCCATTCATCGACCGTGAGTTGATGGAGGATCAGAAGAAGAATGGCGTAAGCCGCAAGTTGGTAGGCTTTAAGCTTATCGACCGCGGCGTGCCACGTCACGAGTATGAGTTGGCAGACCTCGAGGGTAATGTTATCGGTCACGTGACATCTGGTACTATGTCGCCTTGCTTGAAGGTGGGTATCGGTATGGGTTACGTAAAGCCAGAGTTCGCAAAGGCAGGTACACAGATTGCTGTTGTGGTTCGCGGCCGCTTGCTCAAGGCAGAGGTTGTACGCCTCCCATTCGTATAATTTATATATAGTATAGGGTGATTCGGCACTGTTTTTCGGGTGCCGAATCTCTCTTTTTATAAAAAAGGTGAATTTTTTTGGCAAAGAGGGATATAATTCCGAAATTTGTCATATCTTTGTAGAGTATTTTATGGACATAGTAGTCCATTGCAGAGAAAATAAACTTTTTAATCATTTACATTATAACCTTTTAACTTAACTAAAACTATGGATGTAAAAGTTATTATGGCTAACTTGGAGGCTAAGCACCCAGGTGAGAGCGAGTATTTGCAGGCAGTTCAGGAGGTATTGGAGTCTATCGAGGAGGTATACAACCAGCACCCTGAGTACGAGGCAGCTAAGATCGTGGAGCGTATGGTTGAGCCAGACCGTATCTTCACTTTCCGTGTAACTTGGGTTGACGACGCAGGTCAGGTTCAGACTAACCTCGGTTACCGCGTACAGTTCAACTCTGCTATCGGTCCTTACAAGGGCGGTTTGCGTTTCCACCCAGCTGTTAACCCTTCAATGTTGAAGTTCCTCGGTTTCGAGCAGACTTTCAAGAACGCGTTGACTACCCTTCCTATGGGTGGCGCTAAGGGTGGTGCTGATTTCAACCCAGTTGGCAAGTCTAACGGTGAGATTATGCGTTTCTGCCAGGCCTTTATGCAGGAGTTGTGGAACAACATCGGCGTAGATACTGACGTTCCTGCTGGTGACGTAGGTGTTGGTGGTCGTGAGATCGGCTTCCTCAACGGTATGTATCAGAAGCTTGCTCGCAAGTACCACACTGGTGTATTGACTGGTAAGGGTGAGACTTGGGGTGGTTCTATCCTTCGTCCTGAGGCTACTGGTTACGGTGCTTTGTACTTCACTGAGCATATGTTGGCTAAGGCTGGCAAGAACATCGCTGGCAAGACTGTAGCAGTTTCAGGTTTCGGTAACGTTGCTTGGGGTGCTTCACAGAAGGCTGTAGAGCTCGGCGCTAAGGTTGTTGCTATCTCTGGTCCAGACGGCGTTTGCGAGATCCCTGCTGGTATCACTAACGAGATGATCGACTACATGCTTGAGATGCGTGCTTCTAACCGTAACAAGGTTGAGGATATGGCTACTAAGTATCCTGAGGCTTGTAAGTTCACAGCTGGTAAGAAGGCTTGGTCTGTAAAGTGTGACATCGCTCTTCCTTGCGCATTCCAGAACGAGTTGAACGAGGCTGATGCTAAGGAGCTTTTGGCAAACGGCACTTGGTGTGTTGCTGAGGTTTCTAACATGGGTTGTACTCCAGAGGCTATCAAGGCATTCCAGGAGGCAGGTATCCTCTTCGCTCCAGGTAAGGCTGTTAACGCAGGTGGTGTAGCAACTTCAGGTCTTGAGATGACTCAGAACTGTATGCACATCTCTTGGTCAGGTAAGGAGGTTGACGAGAAGCTTCACTTCATTATGGAGTCTATCCACGAGGCTTGCGTTAAGTTCGGTACTCAGCCAGACGGTTCTATCAACTACGTTAAGGGTGCTAACATCGCCGGCTTTATGAAGGTGGCACAGGCTATGCTTGAGCAGGGTATCATCTAATAATTTAGTGTGATAACGGGTCATCTTCGACCCATCCCAAAAGTAAGACCCCGAGGGCTGTACTTAGGTACTATCCCTCGGGGATCTTCTTTTGCGCTGAGCCAAATCTGACACCGTTCTGACACTAAATTTACACAACCCTAACCTCCCTATCTCTCCCCACAACCCCGCGCAAAAAAAGAGACCCGCAGGTCTCCTATATCACTCATACCATACTCGTCGGCTATGTCCTTGTCGGCGATAATCTATCCTTAGCTGGAAGTCCCCCTCAGTGATAATCTTATCCTCGGCGGCGGAACTCCGAGAGTATGATGCCCGTGGCCATAGCCACATTCAGCGACTCCGACGTAGGGGAGTCGGCAGGGTAGGGCGGTATCAAAAGTTTGTGTGTCAACTTATTACGACACTCTGCACTCACGCCGCGACCCTCGTTGCCCATAACGATTATGCCCTCCTGTGTGAGGCTATCGTCGTTATAAATATTCTTGCCATCGAGAAGTGTGCCGTATATGCCCAGGCCTATATCCTTAGCCTCGCCAAGCATCTTCGCCAGGTCATCGACATAGTGGATGCGCACACGCAGAATGGCGCCCATCGTTGCCTGCACAACCTTAGGGTTATAGCAGTCGGCGCACTCCCGCGAGCAGATGATATCCTCCACGCCAAACCAATCGGCAAGACGCACGATAGTACCCATATTTCCAGGATTTTGCACGCCATCCAGTGCCAATGTTAGCTTGCCGCGTAGGTGTGAGGTTGACAACTTATATGCTGGTTGCTCAACAACGGCGAGTGTCGTGGTGGGTGTTGTAAGCTGTGAGATTCGCTCCATCTCCTGCTTCGTGATATGCTTGATGTTCACACCGCTGCGACGCTCATCAGTGGTATAGACCTTGCGCACTACAAACTCCGAGGCGAGAATCTCATCCACGAGTTTGTCACCCTCGGCAATAAATACCCTCTCCTCGTCGCGCGTGCGTTTATCCTTCAGTGCGCGAAGTTGTTGAATTTCAGCCTTTGTCATCGTTTTCCGATATAAAATGTCTCGCCCTCCGTGGCGATATCCGTGTTGGGAAATAGTGTTCGGCACTCCTCTGCGAGCTTCTCTAAATCCTTGTAGCGCGATGAGAAGTGTCCTATAATCAGGCGCTTTGCCTCGGCAAGCTGTGCCACACGTGCTGCCTGATGTGTTGTGGCGTGACCACGACCCTTAGCCCACTGCTCATCCTCTGCCGAGTATGTCGTTTCGTGATAGAGGAGGTCTACGCCGCGCACCCTCTCCGCAGCCTTTGCCGAGTAGTTCGTATCCGAAAGGTAGGCGTATGAGCGTGCATCGTAGGGTTTGTAGGTAAGTGCACTGTTGGCAATCACCTCGCCACTTGCGAGTGTGATATCCTCGCCACGCTTCGCAGCCACTATCTGCGCGATGGAGAGGCCGTAGCGCTCTATCTTGAATTTGTCGACATTCAGCCCCGGCTCCTTCTCCTTGAAGAGGTATCCCGCCGTAGGCACACGATGTCTGAGTGGCACTGCCCACACCTCCAAAGTGCTGTTCTCCATAACGATATAGTGCTCCGTGGTGCGTACCTCGTGCCACTTAACCTCATACGGAAGGTCATCCCAGAAGTAGCGGCGGTGGTAATCGAGAATCTCGCCCATAGGTGCTGGGGCGTATATATCTAACGGAGTGCGTTTGCCCTCAAGGCCGAGAGTGGCGATAAGAGGAAAGAGTCCGAAGCAGTGGTCGCCGTGCAGGTGTGATATGAAAACAGCCCTAAGGCGTAGCGGATTGATGCCACGCCTTATGAGCTGCTGTTGGACTCCCTCACCAGCATCCACGAGGTAGTATTGCTCGTTGAGATTTACAACCTGTGCCGAGGGGTGAGCCTTCGGCGTAGGTTTTGCCGATGAGTTGCCAAGTATCGTTACGCTGAACGACATTTACGCTGTTTGATTACTGTGCAAGCAACCAACGCTCGCAGTCCAAAGCTGCGATACAGCCCGAACCTGCAGCGGTGATAGCCTGACGGTAGTGTGGGTCCTTAACGTCGCCGGCAGCAAATACACCCTCTACAGATGTCTTTGATGTACCTGGGACAACCTTGATGTAACCCTGCTCGTCGAGCTCCAACTGACCCTTCAACACCTCAACATTTGGGTGGTGACCAATAGCGAGGAAGAAGCCCATAATGTCGATTACGCGCTCCTCACCTGAGGTGCTAACCACGCGAACGCCTGTTACGCCATCCTCGTCGCCGAGAACCTCAGCAGTGTTGTGCTCGAAGAGAACCTCGATGTTTGGAGTGTTGAACACACGCTCCTGCATAGCCTTTGATGCGCGGAGGTAGTTCTTACGAACGATAAGGTAAACCTTGCGGCAGATAGAAGCGAGGTATGTAGCCTCCTCGCACGCTGTGTCGCCGCCACCAACAACGGCAACATCCTGCTTGCGGTAGAAGAAACCGTCGCAAGTAGCGCACGCGCTAACACCCATACCGCGATACTTAGCCTCAGACTCCAAGCCGAGGTACTTTGCTGATGCACCTGTACATACGATAACTGCGTCAGCCTCAATCTGATGCTCGTGGTCTACAGTAGCCTTGAAAGGACGCTGTGAGAGGTCGAGGTCGGTGATGATACCCTTGCGAACATCAGCACCAAAACGCAATGCCTGCTTGCGCAAATCCTCCATCATAGCAGTACCTGTGATACCCTGTGGGTAGCCTGGGAAATTCTCAATCTCAGTAGTTGTTGTAAGCTGACCACCTGGCTCGATACCCTCGTAGAGTACTGGTGAGAGGTTAGCACGTGAAGTGTAGATAGCAGCAGTGAAACCTGCAGGGCCGCTACCAATAATAAGAACTCTTACTTTCTCCATAATTCTTAGTTTTAGTTAAGTTGTATATGTGTTTGTATCAATCTCTATCGTGTGTTACGGAAATCGGCCTCCTGCTCCGCCTCCTCGCGGAAGTCGTAGCCGTAGCCAACCATCATATCAAGGCCGGTGTCGCGCTGGCGATCGGCATCCGTCACCTCGCGCATACGCTTTAGGATGTTGTGTGACGAGGCAATTATAGAGGCTATATCCTCGTTACTTGGCTGCGCGCCTGTCAGCTGCCAGAGCAATCCGTAGGCATACGCCGCAGCCATATCTCGGTACTTATCCATCAGCGCATCAAACTCACCCTTTATCTCCTCGAGCGACAACTCTCCAGATGCTATGTCGGTCATTATTCGCTCCACCTCGCCGCGCGGGATATATTGTCCTGCCACGTCTATCCACTCCGTGCCGTCGTAGTGAGCAGAGCTGTAGTCACCATCCTCGAGCAGTGCGCCTATCGAGGCAGCTATCGCACTGTTGTAGAGCTTTATGCCGCGAGGCACCATCGCCGCACGTATCGTGGTACGGTTGTAGGTGTAGCTCTTAGCCTCGGGATCCTCCTCCTGTAGTCGCGTGAGGATATCCACGCCGCGAAGCATCTTGCCAAGGATGAAGGGGTTAAACTCCTCGAAGCAGATGTTGTCGCGCTTAAGTGTTCGCTTGTCGCGGCTCTTCCACTTCTCGATATCGCGTATCGTGCCGTAGCTCTTGAGTGCTAATGCAGGCATAAGCAACGACTCCCCGCGCTCCTCGATCAGGTACGAAAATGGCATATCCTGAGTGTCGTGGTGGCGGGTGTGACGACCAAGGACTACGGTGTAGGGGCCCTCGATTGCTGGCGACATCACGTATGCGCTGCTTCCGAACTTCGTACCACGTTGATGCACAGCCTGATGCACCGCGCCACTCTTGAAGAGGTGGTTTGACTGATTCGTGCCACTACCAGCGTTGAAGAACGAGAAGATTCCCGCAATGAGCAGCGATGACTTGTGGTGCGACACGGTGAACGGACCTGCAAATACTGACGCTGCCTCGCCATTTTCGAAGTGGCAGTTGGCAAACATCAGCGTGTCCACAGCCGTGAAGCCATTGCCCACAACGCTATTTTCGCCTACGAAGCTGCGCTCGATGCTCGATGCGCCATCCACGTGGGCGTTGTTGTCGATGATGAAATCGCGGGCGCGGACGTCGATACCTATATACGCTCCCCTGCCCACAATGCCATTCTCGAGGTGTGACGTACCCTCTATGGTACAGTTCTCCTCAATCGCCACCTCGCGGATGAAGCGTGCGCCGATGATGCTGCTGCCATCTCCCACGCGCCCCATCGTAGTTCGCTGTGCCTCGCTGCGCTCTACGATCATACTGCGCAGACGCTCGACCATAGCACCACGATTACGCATCATAGTCATAAGGTATGCCGTCTGTGCCGTAAGCTCGCGGTAGATAACTGCCGTGCGGCCTCCATTTTCGTTCACTGCTGCGACGTTAACGCCCTGGCCAAATGTTGTGGCGTGGCGACACTCCATACGCAGTACATCGTCTATAACGCAGTGGCTGCCAATGGCGTAATTTGCTATCGTAGAGTCGGTTATGCAACTCTTAGAGCCTATCGTTACGCGACCTTCGAAACGTGTGTTGCGCAGCTGTGTCACCTCGAAGTCGTCGCTAACCAACACATCATCCCACACCTCGGCATAGCAGCCGCGGAGTGTCAAAGCCTCACGCTCGGAGTGTGTTGTAGCTCGATACTGCATCGTTTAGTTGTTATTTGTATGGTGTGTATACCACCTTCTTGGTCTCGAAGAACTCATCCTCAAACATAGTATGTATGTCGTATATATCCCAGCGGCGGCGTGTCAGAGCAAGCTCCTCGGCCAAATCGCCACCTTTGAGGTAGAGGATGCCGTTGGGAAGTGTGCCGTGCTCGCCTTTGCGCAGTAGTGGCCAGGCCCACGGCATAAATCGTGACATCTCGGTCACGGCGCGTGAGACTACATAATCAAATTTCTCGCCAACGCTCTCCGCGCGACAATTCAAGGCTCGGAGGTTCTCGATTTTTGCCCCCTCCTTAACACCCTCGACAACACGAATCTTCTTGCCGATGGAGTCGACACCCACAAACTCTACATCTGGAAACAGAATCGAGAGTGGCACCGACGGGAATCCTCCGCCGCAGCCTATATCTATGACCTTAGCTCCGGCCTCGAATTGGCATACCTTGGCGATGGCCAACGAGTGGAGGATGTGGCGCGTGTAGAGGTGCTCCATATCCTTTCGCGATACAACGTTTATGCGTATATTCCACTCCTCATAGAGTGCACCGAGGGTCTTGAACTGCTCCTCTTGGTGCTCCGTAATCTCGGGGAAGTATCTCTTTATCAATTCGTGCTTCATCGCTATGTTTGGTTTGTGTTACTCCTTGTCAATAATAAACTTACACACTGCAGCACGCGCGCGGCGTATCTGCGTCTTGATGGTGTTTATAGGTTTGCCGAGCTTCTCGGCCATCTCCTCGTAGGAGTACTCCTCGAGGAAGCGCATCTCGATAATCTGGCGATACTCCTCCGAGAGCTCCTCCAAGGCGGTGTAGAAGTGGTTGCGGCTCTGGTTTATGATCACCGACTCCTCGGGGGTTGGTGTTGTAGCCTGCGGAGCGCGAAACTTCTCGTCGATTGATATGTCATCCACCTTGCGACGAAGATGGTCGACAAGAGTGTTACGCGCTATGGCGTATATCCACTGCCCAAAGGTGTAGTTGCTCGAGTACTTATCGAGGTGGAGGTAGACCTTTATGAAGGTCTCCTGCAGCAGGTCGCTGGCCATAGCCTTGTCTCCCAGACGTTGCTCAAAGAGGCGTGTCAGTGCCTCGTGGTAGCGCGTGAAGAGATACTCAAAGGCCTGCTGATCACCCCCCGAGGCGAGCTCCACAAGGTGGGCATCCGTAGCTACGATATAGTCGTCTATCTCCATAGCTTAGGGGTGTTGTGGCTCTCGTTAGAGCTTATTATCCACTCCAAGGCCGGGCCTATGATGTCATAAATCCAATATCTCATTGCTACGCCACGCTCGCCGAGCTTACGTGCTGTGCGGTGTGACGACCACACTACAACTGCGTAGCGGATAAGCATAAGGGCTATAGTTGCGAGTTTTAGCTCCAAAGGTAGAAGCGCAATGGCTGCGATAGAGGTGAGGAAGAAAAGGATGCGGCTGCCACGCTCACGGCTGATGAAGGTGCGCACCGAAAGAGGGTAGCTCTTGCGTGTAGAGCCGTAGTAGCGGATATGCTCCATCCATTCATCCCACTGCTGAGGACGCTCCTCCTCGACAACAGAGTGTGGCGAGAGTACTATGGCTGTGGCCTCCGCGGTGACGATATCCTGCAGGTAGAGGTCGTTGTCGCCGATATCTATGCCGAGGTGGTTGTAGCCACGTGTGGAGTTGTACAATCGGCGTGAGAATCCATAGTTGCTGCGTGGGGCGTAGTAGAGCTTGTCGACCACGCCGAGCGACATAGCGTTACGCAGACGATGAAACTCCACCATACGCATAAGGTATGTGCGGAGGGTGTGCCCCTCGAAGTGGGGTACTGCCGAGCCTACCACAACCTCGCCATACTCGAAGCCCTTGGCCATAAACTCTATCCAATGCTCCGAACGAGGCATAGAGCCTGTGGTGGTGAAGAGTAGCGAGTCGTACTGTGCCGATTTGATGCCGACGTTGAGCGCCTGCTTGGTGGTGATGTAGATGCGGCCGCTGCCCGACATCTTCGTCAGACGCATATAGGAGTAGTTGTTGCGGATGTTCTGCAGCTGGTCGTAGTACTCCACATCGTTGCCGATGTATACCACAACTACCTCATAATGACTGTATTGCTGGTGTAGAAGCGCGGGAAGCTCCTCGCTGAGAAACTGCTCGTCTTCGCCGCGTACTGCCACGATAACCGAGATGGGAGGTGTGGCGCAAATCTTACGTCTGCGGCGCATAAGCTTGAAGCGGAAGACGCGGTAGTAGGCGATGCCGTAGTAGTAGATCTGTATAAAAAACAGTATGAGAATAATGGCTGACAAGGCTATGCCCTGCCAGGTGTAGAAGTCGAGAATTTTGTTGTATAAGTGTATCACGTTTTATAAAGTCTATAATCGCACAAAGATACTAAAAAAAGTGGAAAAAATGTCGTGGTGATGACTTTTATTATATAAACATTTATGTGGTGTCATATTGAGATGATATTTCAATTATTTTTTCTATCTTTGTACGTTATATATATGTTTATGAAGTATACATTGCAACATACCGCGCCAAATAGCAAGGCGCGCGCAGGACTCCTCGAGACCGACCACGGAGCAATTGAGACTCCAATATTTATGCCTGTAGGTACTGCCGCAGCGATGAAGGGTATCTTCCACCGCGACGTGGAGCAGGAGGCCAAGGCTCAGATTATCCTTGCCAACACCTATCACCTCTACCTCCGCCCAGGTATGGATATCATCGAGCAGGCGGGAGGTGTGCATCGCTTCTCGTCGTGGAACAAGCCTATGCTTACCGATAGTGGTGGTTTCCAGGTCTTTTCGTTGGCGGCGTGCCGCAAGATCAAGGAGGATGGTTGTCACTTCCAGTCGCATATCGATGGCTCGCGACACGTCTTCACGCCCGAGAGCGTTATAGATACAGAGCGCACCATCGGCGCAGATATTATGATGGCCTTCGATGAGTGCCCTCCGGGCGATGCCCCATACGACTACGCCAAAAAGTCGTTGGCACTCACGGAGCGTTGGCTCGACAGATGCTTCAATCGCTACCACCAGACGCAGCCAAAGTGGGGACACTACCAGGCGTTGTTCCCTATAGTTCAGGGTGCGGGATATGCCGATTTGCGTGAGCAGGCGGCGCGTAACGTGCTGCAGTACAACGCCGATGGTTATGCCATTGGTGGCTTGGCGGTGGGTGAGCCTACGGATGTTATGTACTCTATGATTGAGGTGTGCAACACGGTGCTGCCGGAGGATAAGCCTCGCTACCTAATGGGTGTGGGTACGCCGGTGAATATCCTCGAGGCCATAGACCGCGGTGTCGATATGTTTGACTGTGTTATGCCTACGCGAAACGGACGCAACGGTCAGCTCTTCACGTCGGAGGGTGTCATAAATATCCGCAATAAGAAGTGGGAGAATGACTTTTCGCCTGTCGATCCTAATGGCGTGACGTTCGTCGACAAGCAGTATACCAAGGCATATCTCCACCACCTTGTTGTGTGCAAGGAGATGCTTGCGGCGCAGATTGCGTCGTTGCACAACACGGCGTTCTACCTATGGCTTGTTGGCGAGGCACGAAAGCATATCATAGCTGGTGACTTCAAGGCTTGGAAGGAGGAGATGGTTGTGAAGCTATCTCGCAGATTGTAAGAATCTTAAAACCATTGAAACGTGAGGTTAATACCGTCGATACCAGGATACCGAACTCTTGATCGTTATATCCTCAAGAAGTTCCTCAAGACATACGTTTTTGGTCTTTTGATGATGTCGGTCATCATCGTCGTGTTCGACTATGTGGAGCGTGTTGACGACTTCACCGAGATGCACGCGCCGTTGGATGCCATCATCTTCGACTACTATATGAATTTCATCCCCCATCTCGTGAATCAGTTTAGTGCGCTGTTCACCTTCATCTCGGTGATCTTCTTCACCTCGAAGCTCGCTATGCAGACCGAGATTGTGGCGATACTCTCGGGTGGTGTGAGCTTCCGCCGTCTTATGTGGCCATATATGCTCGGCGCGGGTCTCATCGCCACGCTGAGCCTTGCACTTAGCTTGTGGATCATCCCTGAGGGTCAGAAGGATAGCGTGTCGTTTCAGGCAAAGTATTTCAAGAGTAACCAACTGATAGACTACGACGAGCATATCTACCGACAGCTCGAGCCAGGCACCTTTGCATACATCCGTGGCTATGCCCCAAAATCGGAGCGTGTGCCGTTTTTTGCCATAGAGCGTTACGAAGGTTCTGAGATGGTTGAGGTGCTGAATGCTGCGAGTGCCTCGTTTGACGAGGAGTCGGGACGATGGACAGCGCCGCGATATGTGATCTACACCCGAGGCGAGGATGGCTCGCTGGGTTATGAGCAGTTCAGAAACTTGGATACGCTTATCGACTTGGATGTTAAGGAGTTGGCGGGTATCAAGGGTCTTGTCAAGACCCTCACACTCGAGGAACTTAACGGCTTCTACGACCAGCAGCTCGAGAAGGGCTCTGATGATCTATTCCTCATCGAGGTGGAGCGTCACACGCGCTTCTCATATCCATTCTCAACCTTTATCCTTACGCTTATCGGTGTGTCGATAGCCTCGCGCAAGGTGCGTGGCGGTATGGGTATGCACATCGGTTTGGGTATCGCGCTCTGTTTCGGATATATTATGCTTGGCCGTGTATTCGAGCAGATAGCCCTCGGAGGTACTATGCCACCGTGGTTGGGAGTGTGGTTGCCAAACATCATCTTTATGTTCATAGCATTCTACGTATATATTAAAGCCCCAAAATAGAAATGTTTAACATTAACGATATCTCGGATGCAGTACGCCGTGGAGAGCGTATTACGGCAGAGGAGGCGCTCGTATTGTGGCGCGAGGCTCCGCTGTGGCTTCTCGGCGAGCTCGCTACGGAGCGTAAACGCAGTGCCAGCGGCCAGAGTGTATACTACAATCGCAACGTACACCTCGAGCCTACAAATATATGCCTTTTCAATTGCGAGTTCTGCTCGTTCCGCCGCAGGGAGGGTGATGCAGATGCGTGGTATATGACCCTCGACCAGATTGAGGCACGAGCTATGGAGCTTCGTGGTACGGATATCACTGAGGTACATATCGTGGGAGGCGTCCATCCAAAGCACGACCTCGATATGTACTGCGCGATGATACGTCGTGTGAAGCGCGCGTTGCCAAATGTTACGGTCAAGGCCTACACTGCGGTAGAGATATTCTATATGATTCGTAACGAGGGCGTCTCGATTGTCGAGGGATTGCGCCGCCTGAAGGAGGCGGGTATGGAGTGTATACCTGGTGGTGGCGCGGAGATTTTCGATGCCGCACTAAGAAAGAAGATATGCCCCGAGAAGTGTAGTGCTGAGGAGTGGCTGGCTGTGCATCGCGCGGCGCATAATATGGGTATTGCCACCAACTGCACAATGCTCTATGGTCATATCGAGACCTTGGAGCAGCGCGTAGACCACCTCGAGCGTCTGCGAAAGTTGCAGGACGAGGCCCCGGGCTTCGATGCCTTCATCCCGCTGAAGTACCACAGCCGTGGCAACCGTATGTCGGAGGCTGGAGAGTGCAGCGTGGAGGATGACTTGCGAACCATAGCCATAAGTCGTATCTTCCTCGATAACATCCCGCATATCAAGGCTTATTGGGTGTCGTATGGTCGTGCCACGACGGAGATGGCACTTATGTTTGGCGCGGATGACATCGACGGCACTATTGGCGATACCACAAAGATCTACTCTATGGCTGGTGGCGTGGCGCGCCCTACGATGGGTGTCGATGAGTTAGAGGTTATGGTCGTGTCGGCGGGATTCTCGCCTGTGGAGCGCGATTCGCACTATAACGTTGTGGAGCGCAGCGCGGAGAGGGTTGAGGAGTTGCGAAGTGAGGAGTACGTGGCAGAGGAGCAGGAGGTTGTGGATGCGGATGAAGAGTGCGTTGAGGAACATCAAGAAGTAGAGGAGATTATGCAAAAAAAAACGAATACGATAGCTGCGCCAAAGCGTAGGCGTGCATCAACAAAAAAGGAGGGTTTCTTTAGACGAATTATGAACTTCTATAAGCGTTATCCGATTATATCGCATATCATCCTTATCGGCATCTTCGGGGTGCTGCTCCTCGTGGGTGTCTACGTAGGTTTGAAGCGCGGCACACGTCTCGGCGCAGCCATCGAGGTGCCAAATATGTTGGGTATGAACGTCGAGGAGGCGAGGGATATGGCTGCGAGCGAGGATTTCCGTATCATCGTCCGCGATTCGGTCTTTGATGTCGACCTCCCTGGAGGTACTATTGTCGATCAGCTGCCACGAACCTCGGCGGTGCGTAACGTAACGGTGAAGCCAGGACGTAAGATTTATGTCACGATAAACGCCTATAACCGCCGTATGGTGGATGTGCCTTTCGTTGCTAAGCAGACTCTGCGTCAGGCTCTTAACCAGATCAGCCGCTCGGGGCTCGGTGTGGCAAAATTGGTCTATGAGCCAGATATGACATCTACGGATTATGTGCTTCGTCAGTATGTCGATGGCAAGGAGATTATGCCTTATAGCTCGCTCCGCGCACCGATAGGTACGGATGTTACGCTTGCGGTGAGCTATCAGCAGGGACAGGAGCAGGTCTACGTACCCCGTTTGGTGGGCTTAGCTCTGCAGCAGGCTAAGAACTCGTTGTGGGATAGCGGCCTTAACGTTGGCAAGGTGGTCTACGATGATAGCATAGAGGATATAGTGTCGCAGCGCAAGGCGGTTGTCTACCGTCAGGCTACGGCGATAGGCACCTCGGTACATCGTGGCGATGAGGTGACCCTCTACCTTAGTTGTGATGAGAGACTTATCGATTCGATGAATCGTGTTGCCACACGCGAGCTTCGCGATTTTGAGGAGCAGCGTCGTAAGGCACTCCTCGAGCCAGCAGATTCGCTAACAACGGATATAATTTTGTAAGATGGAGAAATATATTGAGCAGGAGATACTTAACGATGTAGACATCGACATTCAGGAGGGTGAAGGCGAGGGTGACGAGATGTATGAGCACTTTGCCGTCACGGTGGATAAGGGGCAGTCGCAGATGCGTCTCGACAAGTTCCTAACCATACGCCTCGAGAATACATCGCGAAATCGCATACAGACAGCTGCAGATGGCGGCAACATCCTCGTAAATGGCAAGCCTCAGAAGTCAAGCTATAAGATTAAGCCTCTCGACCAGATATCTATCGTGATGCCATATCCTCGTCGCAAGGAGGAGATTGTGCCCGAGAATATTCCGCTGGATATCGTCTATGAGGATGATGACATCATCGTGGTGAATAAGGCTGCGGGTATGGTCGTACACCCTGGTGTGGGTAACCATAGCGGAACGCTGGTACACGCGCTGTCGTACCACCTGAAGCACCTCGAGATGTTCAGCGAGGGTAACGCCCGCGCAGGTCTTGTGCACCGTATCGATAAGGATACCTCGGGACTTTTGGTTGTTGCGAAGAACGAGAAGGCGCACGCTCATCTGGCAAAGCAATTTTTTGACCATACGATTTACCGCCGCTATGTGGCTCTTGTATGGGGTAATTTGGCAGATGATGAGGGTACTATCATAGGTCACATCGGCCGTAACCCGAAGGATAGGATGCAGATGTATGTATTCCCCGATGGCGAGGAGGGTAAGCACGCAGTTACGCACTTCAAGGTGCTGCGCCGCTACAACTATGTGACGCTTGTTGAGTGTCGCTTGGAGACTGGTCGCACGCACCAGATTCGTGTGCATATGTCGTGGCAGGGCCATCCGCTCTTCAATGACGAGCGTTATGGTGGCGACCGCATCCTGAAGGGTACAACGTTCCAGAAGTATAAGCAGTTTATCGAGAACTGCTTTAAGCTCATACCGCGTCAGGCGCTCCACGCTCGTGCTTTGGGCTTTGTGCATCCTACCACAGGCGAGTATGTGCAGTTTGAGTCGGAGATGCCTGAGGATTTGAAGGCCGTGCTCCAGAAGTGGGAGGGTTATACCGCCTCTACGGGCCTCGACTTGGATGATATTTAATAACTTAACTATAGAGAAGCGATGTTTCTACCAACAACAACAAAAGAGGTCGAGGCTCGAGGATGGGACGAGTTAGATGTCATCATCTTCTCGGGCGATGCCTATATAGATCATCCCGCCTTTGGTCCTGCGGTCATAGGCCGTATTCTCGAGGCAGAGGGCTACCGTGTGGCCATCGTGCCGCAGCCTAACTGGCGTGACGACTTACGCGACTTCAAGAAGTTGGGCAAGCCGCGTCTCTTCTTTGCCATTACCGCGGGAGCTATGGACTCGATGGTCAACCACTATACAGCTAACCTACGTCTGCGCTCCAACGACGCCTATACGCCAGGTGGCAAGGCGGGATTCCGTCCCGACCGCACGGTAGATACGTATACGCAGATACTCAAGAAGTTATATCCTCACACGCCTGTGGTGGTGGGAGGTATAGAGGCTTCGCTACGCCGTCTGACGCACTACGACTATTGGAGCAATAGCCTTCAGCGCTCGATATTGGCAACGTCGGGTGCCGACTTGCTTATCTATGGTATGGGTGATAAGCCTATTCACGAGGTGGCAAAGGCGATGCGTAATGGCTTCAATATGAAACTATTAAGAGGTTTGCGACAGGTTGGCTTCTTGGCTGATAAGGAGTATGTCGAGAGGTTGTACAACCAGAGTAGCAAGGTCCTCTCTTCGTTCGAGGAGTGTGTCGAGGATAAGGCAAAGTTTGGCGAGAACTTCACGGTTGTCGAGACGCTGAGCAATATGATGGAGTGCAACACCACGCTTATAGAGGGTGTGGGGGATAGGTATGTGGTCATCACGCCGCCGCACGAGACCCTCACAACTGAGGAGCTCGACCACTCGTTCGACCTGCCATACGAGCGCGCGCCGCATCCACGATACAAGGGTAAGGGAGACATTCCAGCGTGGGAGATGATCAAGCATTCGATAAACATCCACCGCGGCTGCTTCGGTGGTTGCTCGTTCTGCACCATCTCGGCACATCAGGGTAAGTTTATCAATTCGCGCTCGGAACGCTCTATCCTCGAGGAGGTTAAGCGTGTGGTGGCAATGCCCGACTTCAAGGGTTACATCTCCGATATCGGTGCGCCGTCGGCAAATATGTATGGTATGCGCGGCAGGGATGAGAGCCTCTGCAAGCGTTGCAAGCGTCCGTCGTGCCTCCACCCCAAGCTATGCCCAAATATGAACAACGACCACTCGCGCCTTATAGACCTGTATCGCAAGGTGCGCGAGGTGAAGGGGGTCAAAAAGGCATTCATAGGCAGTGGCATACGCTACGACCTGTTCGACGATTCCAACTACTTCGATATCGTTGTTAAGTACCACACCTCGGGTCGTCTGAAGGTAGCTCCCGAGCATACCGAGGATGGAGTGTTGAAGCTGATGCGTAAGCCTCCGTTCTCGATGTTTGAGGATATGCACCGCAGGTTTAAGCAGATTTGCCGCCGCGAAGAGCTTAACTATCAGCTTATTCCATACTTCATTTCGTCGCATCCAGGATGCACGGAGCACGATATGCAGGCTCTGGCGGATAAGGTGCTCGGAAAGTTGAACTTCACGTTGGAGCAGGTGCAGGACCTCACGCCAACACCTATGACACTATCGTCGGTGATGTTCTATATGGGTGAGAATCCGTACGATAAGAAGCCGCTATATGTGGCTCGTTCTCAGGATGATAAGCGTCGTCAGAAGAGCTATTTTTTTGGCGGAGAGTTGCCTGCTGATAGGTCTCGTGCCCAGTCACCATCGCGTCACGCAGCGCGTCCACAGCGCAAGGATATCAAGCGCGGAGGGGCATCACGACCTAAGCCACGACGTTAGTGAATATATATGGTAATGGCTTGTCTAACCGAGGTTGGACAAGCCATTGTTCTTTAGAATAGGTATTGTTCGCAGCGTACTCGCTCCACCAGCGTCTTAATGTCGTTCCACGCCTCGTCGCTGAGTGTAGTGCCGACAACCTCGATAACCTTGCCGGCGGCGATAGCTCCTATCGTTCCACACTGTCTGAGGCTCATACCCTCGCACAACGCAGCGAGGAAGCCTGCAGCATAGAAATCTCCAGCACCCGTGGTGTCCACACGTTTGGCAGCTGCCATAATTCCCACCTCCACAACCTCGTCGCCACGCTTGATAAGAGCACCGCGGATACCAGTCTTGACAATGGCGAGTTCGCACAGCTTGCCAATGTGGAGTAGTGCCTCCATCGCATCCCTGCAGCCGCTAAACTCGTATGCCTCCTCCTCGTTGGCGAAGATTATGTCAACGTAACGCTCGACGAGGTCGTGGAGAAACTCTCGGTTCTCGCGAACCACGTTAAACGAAGCAAGGTCTATGGCAACCTTCAGGCCGTGTTGCTTCGCACGTGCCATAGTCGTGCGGATAAGGTTATGATCCTGAACGAGATAACCCTCGATGTAGAGCGCATCATAACCCTCAAATACTGCTGTGTCGATATCATTAGCCTGCAGGTCTGCAGCAGCACCCAGGTGTGTAACCAGTGTGCGTTCACCATCTGCTGAAATAAGCGACAGACACTTGCCAGATGAGTGCTCGGAGCGAAGGATGAATGGCTCTACACCCACGTTGCGGAGCGCCTGAATGTAGAAGTCTCCCGTGGAATCCTCGCCAACCTTGCCTATGAAGCCTACCTCGGTGCCGAGGCGTGCCATAGTGCGGATGGTGTTTCCCGCTGAGCCACCGAGCGATAGCGAGTGGGGTAGTCCTGCCACTGCCTTCAGAATGTCGGTCTGAAACTGATTATCCACAAGGCTCATAGAGCCTTTGTCGAGTTGATATTGTGCCAGCACCTCGTCGCCTGAGAGGCTCACGAGCATATCGGTAAGGGCATTGCCAATGCCTATGATTTTTTTCATCTGTTTGGGTAGTTTCGGGTTTGTTATATAGATAGGATCTTCACAATCTCTATGTCGCTGCGGTCTATGGTGCTGCTATGGTGTGTAGCCTTCGAGAATGGTACATATACCAGCTCGCCGTTCTTTATTCCGATCATCACGTTGCGCTGTCCCTCCATAAGTGCTGTTATGGTCTGCGTACCCATACGTGATGCGAGGATGCGGTCAGCAGCCGTGGGTGAGCCTCCGCGCTGCAGGTGTCCAAGGATCGTTACGCGCGCGTCATACTCCGGGAACTCCTCCTTGATGCGCTGCGCAAGGCCCATAGCCCCGCCCGTCTCGCGATTCTCGGCTACCAGCACAATTGCCGAGTTTTTACTCTTGCGGAAGCCGCGGTTGATGAGGTCGCCAAGCTGGTCGATCTCGGTCTCCATCTCAGGGATTATCGCAGCCTCAGCACCCGTGGCTATAGCTCCGTTGAGAGCCAAGTAGCCAGCTCGGTTTCCCATAACCTCCACGAGGAAGAGGCGCTCGTGGCTCGTAGCCGTGTCGCGGATCTTATCCACAGCATCTACAATGGTGTTCAGCGCAGTGTCATAGCCTATGGTCTCGTCCGTGCCGCCAAGGTCGTTGTCTATGGTTCCAGGGAGTCCCACGATAGGGATGTCATACTCCTCGGCGAAGATACGCGCGCCACTTAGTGAGCCGTCACCGCCGATGACCACAAGGGCGTCGATACCAGCAGCCTTCATATTCTCGTATGCCTTTGCGCGTCCCTCGGAGGTTGTGAACTCACGGCAGCGTGCGGTCTTGAGGATTGTGCCTCCCTGCTGGATGATGTTGCTCACAGATTTCGATGTAAACTCCTCCATCTCGTTGTATACCAGGCCGTAGTAGCCGCGTTTGATGCCTACAACTCGGAGGTTGTTATATATCGCGGTGCGTGTTACGGCGCGTATCGCAGCGTTCATACCTGGTGCGTCGCCGCCTGATGTGAGGATTCCTATACATTTAATATTAGCCATACTCGGTTATCTTTTATTCCAGCCATAAAGTTACGAAAAATATACCAAAAGTGTAGCTCCAGAGGTGATATAAAAAGGGGCTGTTGCAACATCACTGTCGCACAGCCCCTTTCGTTTATCTAACTTCTCGTCAAGGAATTAAATCTCGCCCTCGCCGCGGAAGTCCTCAACCTTAACCTTAGAGCCGAGTACATCAACAGCCTCGCGACCCATTGCGCTCTCACGCTTAGTCATCTCTGGTGTGCGCTCAGTCTCGATAGTAGCTGGGTCTACCTCGCCGTTGATAGCGTCAACAACGAATACGTAAGCACCTGCGCTACCCTTAACCTTAGTCTCAACACCTGTCTGGCGTGTAGAGGCGATAGCACCTGCCAACGATGGCTCGTAGCGACCATCCACGCTGTTGATGCTAAACTTAACATCTGCGAATGTGCCGTTCACAGCACCCTCGATAGCTGCATCCATAGCGAGCTGTGACTCGATAGCTGCATAGTTCTTGTCGCGCTTAAGAACGGTCTCGATAGCCTTATCGTTCTTAGCCATATACTTGTTGTTGTCGATGTCGGTAACCATCACTACGTTGATTACGTTCTCGCCGTGGAAGCTCTTGATATCACCCACCTGAGCGTTGTATGCCCATACTGCGATGTTACGTGAGTTTGTGATGCCACGAACACCACGTGTGCGGCCCTGCATAGCTACGTAGTCGTTGCGGTTAGCCATAGAGACAAGTACCTGGTAGTGAGCAGCATTAGCAGCATCGTTGAATGACTCTGCAGTGTTGCCAGCCTCAGCGATGAACTTCTCTACGCTCTCAACGATGTTGTTGTTGGTAAGTGCGCTTGCCTTAACACTCTTCTCAACATCTGCTGTGAGTACGAAACGCTCCTTGTCGCCGAGCTTTGTGATCTTCACAACTGCTGGCTTGTGGTTGTAGGTATAAGTGAAGATGTCGCCAACCTTAGCGCCGATGAAGTTCTTAGCATCGCTCTCCGACATATTTACCATCTGACGGCTGTCGGTAGCTACGTCTACAGCGTTCTCCAACTTTGTGAAGTCGCCGCCGAGAGCCTTAACCTCCTCAGCCAACTCCTTAGCCTCGATGATGTTAGCTGCCTCAACAACCTCAAACTCGTATGATGCTGGAACAGTTACGTCAGAGATAAGGTATGAAGCACTCCAAGTCTTATCCTCCAATACTGGACCGTAGTTCTTCTTTGCCTTTATAGCCTCCTGAACCTTAGGGTCTACGTTCTCGAACTTCTTGTATGTGTCAGCCTTACCGCCGATAGCGCGTACAGCCTGCTTGATAGCGTTGCTGTCGCCGTTAGCCTCCTTAACAGCCTGGTCTGCAGCCATAATCTGCTTCTCAACCTCAGCCATATCCTCCTCTGTAGGCTCGATCTCGAATGTTACGTAGCGGAGTGTGCGTGCGCCATAGCTTGGATTCTCTCGCTTATTCTCCTCGTAGTAAGCGTCGATCTCCTCCTGGCTTACAGTAACCTCTGGCATAGCAGAGTAAGGAACCATCATATAACGGCCGTTGAAGGTAGCAGCGTTGTTGCGCAAAGCATCCTCAACCTCGAGGCGGTTAACGTAGTTTGCAGCGCTGTATGCAGCTGTGAACTTCTCGAAACCGAGGTTAAGACCGATAGTTGGGAGGTTAGCGATCCACTGGTTCTGAACCATCATCTCCATCTGGTCACCTGAGATGCCATACATACGGTACATCTCAGCAACGCGCTGGCTGTAAACCTTTGCATAGCTCTTGATGTCTGCCTCAGCAACGCCAAGACCTACCTGCTCGAGAGCCTCCTTTGTGAATGCGTTGTAGACAGCTGTCTGGTAAGCATAGTCAGACTTGTTGTCGTCAGAGATGTTTGCATCGCGGAATGTCTCCTGATACTGAGCATACTGTGATGCCTTGATCTCCTGACCATCTACAGTCATTACTGTCTTGTCCTCTGGGATCTCGCTTCTGCGGCTCTGCATTGAGAGCTGATCGCCAAGAATGAATGCTACAAGTACGAGTCCAATGATAATTGAAAGGACGATACCGAACTTGGTTCTTAATGTGTTTAATGATGCCATAAAATTTATTGTTTTTATTGTTTTGTCATTGCGTTTAATTTAGCCACCAAAGGTAGTAATTTTTTATTAAACACCACCATTTATGTTCGAAAAAAATCAATTATACTATGTTTATATAGAAAAATAGCCCCTAAAAACAAAAAAGAGGATGACACTTTTCCTCTAATCGGTCAATAATCTGCGATTTAGGTGTGAGTCAGCCTCTCTATCTGATGTCTCTTGTTTTTGCTACTTGCGCTCTATCTCCACAAGGTCGATACGCGAGCCTACGCGGCGCAGGATCTTGAAGTTGAAAAGCTCGTTTTCGAAGTGATCGCCTTCGTGGGGGATGTCGCCGCGCTCCGCGATGATATATCCTGCAAGGGTGTCATACTCATCATTTTCGGGGAGTTCCAGCGAATACTCCTCGTTGAGATACTCTACCTCCAAACGCGCCGAGAATATCCAGTGGTTCTCCTCCACCTGCTTCTCCACAAGCTCCTGAACATCGTGCTCATCCTCGATCTCGCCGAAAATTTGCTCCAAAACATCCTCTAGGGAGATGATACCCGCCGTGCCGCCAAACTCATCAATAACCACAGCGATGCTCGCCTTACGCTTTGTAAATGTCTCGAGCATAGCCTGCAGAGGCATAGTCTCGGCAACGTAGATAGTCTTGATAAGTATGTCGGAGATAGAGGTAGGATGCTCGAAGAGGCTCTTGGAGTTTACGTAGCCGATGATGTTGTCAATAGAGTCGTGCCACACGAAGATTCGCGAAAAGTTGCTCTCCACGAAGCGCTCTGTAAGCTCCTCGATGGTTGTTGACTCGAGGTCCACAGCCTCCACATCCACACGCTGCACCATACAGTCGCGCACCCTGAGGTCGGCAAAGTCTAAGGCATTTTGCAGCAGGCGAATATCCTCCTCGCTCTCGCTATCCACAGCCACGTTGTCGGCCTCCACCAACGATGCTAAGTCGTTGCGGTTAAACTCCGTAGGCTCCTGACGTATCTCCACAGAATTGCCTGTGAGGCGCAGCAGACCATACGATAGCAGTGTCGTGAAGCGCGAGATAGGGTAGAGCAGTATATAGATGATATAGATGAATGGCGCGAAAAATGTATAGTAGAAGTTTGGGTTGCGGCGCACTATCGACTTTGGGATATATTCGCCGATGAAGATGATGACGATGGTCGATATAATGGTCTGACCCAAGGTGTTCTCAATGCCGAGGCCGCTGAGGAGCAGCTTCGACATAAACATTGAGTATACGACGAGGGCGATATTGTTACCCACAAGGATTGTGGTGATATAGTTGCTGGAGTTGCGCGAAAATACCTCGGCGATATGGTTAAAGAGGTAGCTCTGCTTGCGGTCTATCTCCTCGCGCAGACGGTTACGTCCGAGGAATGCGATCTCCATTCCTGAGAAGAATGCCGAAAACAGCAGCATCACGGCTATTGTCACAATCATAGAAATTGTTACCTCTCCCATATTTGTATGAGTCTCGATTTCCTCGCTCTCGATTATAATGTGTTAGTCTCTCTTTATCACAGCATCGGTATTGAAGTCGGTGCTGAATTTGATCTCTTGTTGATTGTGTATTACCTCTCTCTTTTCGCCGATGCCGCTTGATGGCACCTCGCTACTACTTATCGTAGCATTTCCGTTGGGGCGTGACGGAGGCGATATTGCGCCACCAGGTCGTGGAGGTGTAACGTTGTTATCTCTCTTAGGCATTGTCGATGGAGATATAGAGCCCTTGTCTGCTATACCCTTGTTTTGCTGCGACTTATGGCCTTTGACGGTATTATTTCTCGAGTTGGAAGCCCTGTTCTTATCCTTCTGGGTATCAAACTTATTTATGCCTCCCGGCTTCTCGGTACCCTTCTTGTCAGCTCCCTTCTTGTCAGCTTTGTCGGCCTCCCTCTTAGCTTCGCGCTCGCGCTTCTCCTCTTCGGTAGGCTGGCTCATATCGAACTCCATCTCGGAGCTATATTTTCGGAAGTGAATATTCTTCAAATCTTCGTCAGCGTCGAAACCCACGCCAAAGTGCCAGCCATCGGGTTGTAGAACTTTGGTGTCGACGTTGGAGTATATCTTCTTTGTCGTAGCGTTCCAGAATAGCTGCTGGGTGTAGATCTCGGTATGTCCTGTTACGGTTGTATCCCCTTCGCTACGGTTGTTCTTGATTATGACCACGTTACCCTTAGCCTCCCATAGTTTCTGACGCTCGTAGTAGATGGCGTAGTTTGCCGTGATGGTAGCATCTACGAGCGAGAGAGAGTCGGTGTATGTTGTCATCTTGATGCCTCGGCGGAACTCCTGATAGGGATTTGTCGCGAGGCTATATCCCTCCATCAGTGGAGAG
This sequence comes from Alistipes sp., assembly GCA_017630455.1. Taxonomy (GTDB): domain Bacteria; phylum Bacteroidota; class Bacteroidia; order Bacteroidales; family Rikenellaceae; genus Alistipes. The sequence continues at coordinate 68,675 of JAGBVG010000023.1, forward strand.
GAGAATGTGTATGAGCGTTTGCCATTCTCCATCATCGTGATGGTACGCTCGTGGCTCGACTCCGTAAGCAGTGTCTCGAAGTCGTATGTCGTACTCTCGGTTCTCGAACTGCAAGAGAATAGCAATGTAGCACTCGCCATAGCGGAGAGTGCTAACATTGCATATCGTCTTATAGTTCTATACATTATAATAATGCCTATTGTGCGTTATTATTTGTAGCGGATTGTTGTTGTCTGACCTGCAGCAAAACCGCAAGTGATGGTGTAACGCTCGTTCTCCTTAAGCTCTGCGAAGAAGCAGGTCTCCTGAGCAGGGAATGCGCCACGGTATGCGGCCATTAGCTGCTGAGCAGCCTTCTGCACCTCTGGCTCATCCTTGAGGAGGGTAACAGCCTGTGCCATAGCATCGTATGCAGCCCAGTATACTGATACACCGCCGATCTTATCGTCTGTACAACGGTTTGAAGCGTAGCACTGACCGAGGATGAAGTATGAGTAGCCGTTCTGAGGGTTGATGCCACGAAGCTCACGTGCAGCCTCAGCAGCAGCAGCGTAGTTCTGGTTGGTAACCTCGATAAGACCAATCTTAGCGTAGAGAGGCTCCTTCTTTGCAGGGTCAGTCTCCACAGCAAGTGCCTCACGCAAATACTTGAGGGCCTTGTCGTTCTCGCCACGGTTCTGGAAGCCCTGAGCAAGGAAGAGTGCTGTCTCAGATGATGGGCTTACGGCGTAGTACTTCTCGGTAGTTGCGAAGAAGAAGTCGCTTGAGCACTGTGCGCGTGACATAAGCTGTACAGCCTGTGCCAAGAGAGCATCGTTATCTGGGTCTGCAGCGAGCTTCACTGAGAACAATGCCTCGAGGTTCTCGCAGCTTGCAGCACCGCTGGTACCGAATTTGCTGTCGAATACATCCTTCTGCTGCTTATCCTTCTCCTCTGTGAGGTTGTCGTAGTATGGTGCAAGACGCTCATACTCAGCAAGTACTACCTCGCTTGTGATGGTGTCGTCGATGTCGTTAGAGTAGTCGTCGCAAACCATTGAGAAGTAACGTGTTGCGATGTCGAGCTCTACCTTACCCTTCTCGATAGCAGCATCAACGGCATCCTTAAGGATGTTACGGAGGCGGATGCGATCCTTATCCGATGAGAGGAGTTTGATCATATCGCGAGCCTTGCTATCCAAGATATCTGCGCGACCCTTCTGAGCATTGCCGAAGTGTACAACGCGCTGGTCGTAAACGAAGATGAGTGAGTCGATGTAGATACGCTGAGCCTCGAGGTTGCGCTCACGCTTAGCGTTGTTGATACGACCCTTGTAGAGCGATACGCCACGGATGTAGATGTTCACACTTGCATCTGGGCAGTTCTGGTAGAGGTGGTTGAAGTAGCGTGATGCAAGGTCGTAGTCCTTAGCTGTGAGGGCCTCGCCGAGGTAAGTACCGATCTGGTAGTTTGCCTTACGCTCCTCTGGAGTCTCGCCCCACTTGCTGAACTTTGCGTCGCTGAACATCTCGTACTGCTTCTTACGCTCCTCTGGGGTGTCGCCCCACTCGCTGTACTTCTCGTCGCTGAAATCAATCTCCTGCGCTGAGACTGAAACTCCTACGGCTAATGCAAGAATAGCCAAAAGAAATTTTACGCTTTTCATAGTTTTGTTTTTAGTTTATGTTTGTTTCTGTGATTTCCTGTGTCGTTAGTCAAACTTCTGTCTTACAAACCAGTAGTCCGATGTGTCACCCGAGAAGAGTGAGAAGCCTATCGAGATTTTGTAGTAATTCTGCGATACGAGACCTACGCTCTTCGAGCCTACGGTGATGCGCTTAGGAGCTGCGGTATGTCCATACTCGAAGCCGATGTTTACCGACGATGCACCCCACACCTTCACTGGGAGTCCGATACCTGCCGTGATGGCAAATTGGTTGATACACTCTCCGCCGAACGACTGATAGTAGTTTCCAGCACGCGCACCCACGCGGTATGACATACGGTTAAGGTAGTTGCGCACATCCGACGAGCGAGGTGTGATCTCGAAGCCAAGCTTTACGGTGTGAGTGTTGGTGTATGTCACATTCACACTCTGTGCGTCGTGGTTTTCGCTAAACGAGGTGTTGTCGTTACCCCAAGCGGCGTAGACATAATCGGCGCCAAAGGCTATTGTGCGGTTGCGGTAGAAGAGACCTGCGCCCACCTGATGTGGCACGCGCAACGACAACGTGCTGATATCCTCACGAGCCTTGTTATTGCTGCTGTTGATATTGCTGCCCGTGCTCACTATATTGCGAACCTCGGGGTTCAAAGCTCCGCCAAGATCGTATGTCGCACCGAAGGTCAAGATCTGCGAGTCGGTACTAATAGGCGACCACTGCACGCCCACCTGAAATTTGAAGCTGTTGACAAGATATTCATCGGTACATACCGTAGAGCTATACTTTTCTGTGCCGATAATCTGGTCTGTTACCGATGTCTGATACTTACGCTCGATATATCCCCAGTAGTACTTCGCCGCAACACCAATCGAGAACTTACGCCAAGGCATCCAGCCTATCGACAGCTTCACCTCTGTGATGTCGCCCATACCCTCGTAGCCATACTGCACACGGCCGATGTCAGCCCAGTTGCTCTCATTCTGGTCGGTGGTGTTGATTTTGTATCCCACGCTGCTGTAGGGCGCTACGCTGAGCGATGCTCCGAGGCTTTTGGCCAGTGGAAACGCGATGGCGATGTTGTGGATGTTGGCTGTGTTATATCCTGTCTTGGATGTCGAGACGCGCTTGCCACTCTGGTCATACTTTGGCTGGCTGTTGCGGAAGTGCGTGCCGTCGATGCCCACGTCGAAGAGAAAACTCTTGCGCGCTATAGAGCTTGCAGCCGCAGGGTTGATGGTGTTGATCTGACCTACGGTGCGCTTACCAAGACCCACGCCACCCATTGCACGCATCTGCGCATTGCCGGGCGTGAGCAACTCGCCAGGGCCATACATCGAGTATGGCGAGTAGGCGTTGATGCTGCTTGTCTGCGCCAATGCTCCGAAAGGCACACACAAGAGCAACAAAAGTGTGAGATATATGAGTTTAAAACTTCTCTGCATTATACTCCAAAATTCTATTGAGACCAAAAATTACTGGCTCACAGTCTGCAAATATCGCGTTTTTAATTCTCTTTACAAAATATTTTGCGTCACCTCCGGTGAAAATAATGCAATTTTCACTGTTTTTTAACAAAAACGCCTCCACATAACCCCTAATTTCCTGCTCAACACCTCGCATCACACCCTGTTCGATGGCCTCGACAGTTGTGCGACCATACTCCAAAACCTCCTCCGTTGGCGAGCAAAGTGGGAGTTTTGCGGTGTAGTCCGCGAGGGCTCGGAAGCGGGTGGTGACACCAGGTGAGATGTTGCCTCCGAGGAACACATTGTCTACTACGTAGTCAATGGTTATCGCCGTGCCGAAGTCCACAACCATAATGTCGCGTCCGGGGTACATCGCCGAAACACCCACCGCGGCAGCCAATCTGTCGGCACCCAAGGTTTGGGGTGTGTGGTAGTGGTTACCCAAGGGCAGAGGTGTCGTGGCGGGGCTGAAGTGTAGCACCTTGCCGATGTGGTTGCGAAGTTGTGCCGCCACCGCATCGCCATCGCCGCGTGTTGAGGCAACAATCGCCGCTGAGAGCGTGGGGTAGCGTGTGATGATGTCGCGGATGGTGGCGTCGGAGATACTCTCCTCCGTATGCTGCATCACAACCTCTCCCTCGCTCATCACCGAGATCTTGGCGCGGCTGTTTCCTATGTCTACGATAAGATTCATACGTTCAATCTGTTAAGCATCTTTGGTGGTAGCTGCCAACTGGCGAAGCATCTCCACCGCCTCGGCTACTGAGTATATCTTTCTAACGGTCATCGACAGACGATTATTGTATTGCTTGACCACAAAACGCTCTGGGTCTGCCACAACCTTGCGAAGCAGATTGAGGAATGTGTCGGTTTTGAAGAATGGCGAGTTGTTGTCACCCACGAAGCGCACGATAAGCAGGCCGTTCTTAACCTTCACGTGTTCCATACCGAGGTTCACAGCCTCGTGGCGCAGACGCACCACATCCGTGAGCACACGCACTGGTTCTGGAATAGCACCAAAGCGATCCTTCAGGCGCTCCATAAGTGCCTCAAACTGCTCGTCGGTGTGCATAGCGTCGATCTCGCGATAGAGGCGCAGCTTCTCACTCTGCGAGCGGACGTAACTATCAGGAATCGAGGCGTCTACATCAATGTCTATCGTAGCGTCGTCGACAAACGCAACCTCCTTCATAGCGTCGTTCTCGGCCTGTGACAAGCCCGATACATCGAGGCCCTCGGCACGAAGCTCCGAGATAGCCTGGTTGAGAATCTTCTGGTAGGTCTCGATGCCGATGTCGGCGATAAAGCCGCTTTGCTCCGCGCCCAACAGATTGCCCGCACCGCGAATGTCGAGGTCCTGCATAGCGATGTTGAAGCCTGAGCCGAGATCCGAGAACTCCTCGATGGCCCTCAGACGGCGGCGTGCGTCGTCGCCAAGAAGCTCGTCGGGAGGCGAGAGGAGGTAGCAAAAGCCCTTCTTGTCGGAGCGACCCACACGACCACGCAGCTGGTGCAGGTCGCTGAGTCCGAAGCGGTGTGCATCGTTGATAATAATGGTGTTGGCGTTGGCGATGTCGATACCATTCTCGATGATTGTGGTGGCCAGCAGCACGTCAAACTCACCATATATGAAGTCCATAATCAGCTTCTCGAGCTGCTCGGCAGGCATACGTCCGTGTCCCACGCCCACACGAGCCTTGGGGCATAGGCGTGTGATGAGGCCCTGCATAGTTGTGATATCCTCCACGCGGTTATGCACAAAGTATACCTGACCACCGCGCGACAGCTCCTCCTCGATGGCATCGCGGATGACATCCTCGGAGAATATATGTGACTCGGTGACAATAGGTTGGCGGTTTGGTGGCGGAGTGGATATCACCGAGAGGTCGCGCGATCCCATCAATGAGAACTGCAATGTGCGGGGTATAGGTGTCGCCGTGAGGGTCAGCGTGTCGACAGATACGGAGAGCTGCGTCAGCTTCTCCTTAGCTGCCACACCAAACTTCTGCTCCTCGTCGATAATCAGCAGTCCGAGGTCGCGGAACTCTATCTGCTTTGAGAGCATCTTATGAGTGCCGATAAGTATATCTATCTTGCCCGCTTTGAGCTCCTCGGCGATGCGTCGAGCCTCCTTTGCCGACTTGGTGCGGTTGATATACTCCACCGTAACAGGCAGGTCGCGCAGACGCTCCGAGAAGGAGCGGTAGTGTTGCAGCGCGAGAATCGTAGTAGGCACCAAAACAGCTACCTGTTTGCCGTCGCACGCCGCCTTGAAAGCAGCGCGTATAGCAACCTCGGTCTTTCCGAAGCCCACATCGCCACATACGAGGCGGTCCATAGGCTGTGTCGACTCCATATCTCTCTTCACTGCGGCGATGGCACTCTGCTGGTCGGGTGTATCCTCCCACTTGAACGAGGCCTCCAGCTCCTGCTGAAGGTAGCTATCCTCGGAGAATGCGAAACCTGTCGAGGCCTTACGCTTGGCATAGAGGGCTATCAGCTCGCGAGAGATATCCTTAACGGCCTTCTTAGTCGTAGCCTTGAGCTTCTGCCACGCTCCATTTCCGAGTTTGTAAATCTTTGGTGGCTCGCCCTCGCCGCTCTTGTATCGCGAGATGCGGTGCAGGGCGTGAACATTCACAAAGAGTATGTCGTTGTCCTTGTATATCAGCTTTATAGCCTCCTTGGTGCGGCCGTTATCATTGAGTTTCACAAGACCTCCGAAGCGACCTACGCCGTGGTCGATATGCACAACATAATCGCCCACCTTCAGGGCATTAAGCTCGGCGATAGTCATCTGCTCGTCGCGCTTTATCTCGCCACGGATTCGGTAACGCTGATAGCGGTCAAAAATCTGATGGTCAGTATAAATGCAGATCTTAAGCGCGTTATCCACGAAGCCCTCGTGAAGCACGATATCCTCAGCGCGGAAGTCGACATTGCGGCGGCCTACCTGATGAAAGATATTCGTAAGACGCTCTATCTGAGCCTTGTTGTGCGAGAGAATCGAGGTCTCGTATCCGCGCTCGTTGTTCCAACGGATGTCGTCGGCAAGCATCTCGAAGTTGCGGTTGAAGGCTGGCTGAGGTGTGGTGTCGAAGGTGAGTGTTATCTCGGCCTGACGCTCGCGGATGTTGTTTTTGCGCAGTGTGACGCTGCACGGCTCCCAATCCTTCAGCACCATCTGGCGCGAGGTTACCTTGCGCGAGAGCTGTTGAGCCTCCTCATCACTTTCGGCCATCTCCAGCACCTTACGTCGTATATCTGCAATCTTGCGCAGTGCGAAGTCGCCGTCGCCAATCCACCACGTTGCGCCCGTTGCGAACTTAGCAAGCGACACACGCTCGGCATTATCCTCTGACTGGTGGATGTTCGGGATTATATCCACGCTCTCGGGACGCTCCGCGGAGAGCTGGCTCGAGATGTCGAAGCGGCGTAGCGAGTCGACGGTATCACCAAAGAAATCAATACGATAGGGCTTCGACTCGGCATACGAAAAGACGTCGACGATACCTCCGCGAACAGAGTATTGACCAGGCTCATAGACAAAATCTACGCGCACGAAACCCTGCTCCACAAGCCACTCCACCAGGTCGTTTTGCTCGATTGAGTCTCCTGTGTTGATGCGTAGCGACTGCGCGTTGAGGCTTCGGCTGTCGATAACCGTCTCGGCAAGAGCCTCTGGGTAGGTGCATATAGCGAGGTAGCCATCCTTGAAGTTGGAGATGGCATTCAGAGCACCCGTGCGGCGCACTATACCCTGCGGATCCTCCGCGCCGTAAGCTGCGGAGCGTTTATAGCCCGAGGCGAAGAATGCCACGTGCTCCTCATCGAGAAGTTCGTAGAGGTCGTTGACAAGATATGCTGCAGCATCGCGGTCATCGGCAAGGAAGATGTGTATACCCCCCATACGCTCAACAGCGTCGGCCGCATAAAGCGAATAAGCTCCACCGACCATCTGCTCGAGATGGACGGTAGAGCCGATCTTTTCCAAACATTTTTTAAGCTCTCCCGCACGTTTGGACTTGCGGATGAGACCCTGTAAATAGTTCATATCGCTTTGGTTATCTATTCGATATTGTTTCAGCCGGCATCTCTGCCCCGAAACATTGACTCACGACTGATACCCAACTTACTCTGCTACTCTTTTGAGTTTACGAGAAGCGACTCTCCCTTTTTATCGAGGTAACTAACATCAATCATTCCGATACTCTGCTCGGTAGTTATCTTGATGCGTAGCTTGTACTTGAAAATCCAACGAAGCTTTCGTGATATGATACCCTGCTCGAGGTATGCCTTGACGTATGGGCTTACTCTGAGGTTTACGTAGCGCACGCCCTTGGCTGCGAGGTTGTGGATCTCGCCCTCGATCTTCTTCTCGAGGAGGATTGTTGGCGCTACTTTGCCTGTGCCGTTGCACGTTGGGCAGGTATCTGATATCTCGTCTATAGCAATAGGACGTACTCTCTGGCGGGTTATCTGCATAAGTCCAAACTTCGTGAGCGGAAGTATGGTGTGTTTCGCCTTATCCGTAGCCATCAGTTTCTGCATCTCCTGGTATAGCGTCTGTCGACTCTGCTGCTGGCGCATATCTATGAAGTCGATGATCACAATACCACCCATATCTCTAAGGCGCAACTGACGTGCTATCTCTGCTGCTGCTGCGAGGTTCACCTCGAGTGCTGTCTGCTCCTGATCATCCTCGGCCTTGGTGCGGTTACCCGAGTTGACGTCTATGACGTGCATAGCCTCGGTATGCTCGATGATAAGGTATGCACCGCGGCGCAGTGATACATATTTAGCAAATAACGACTTTATCTGTTTCGTGATGTCGAAGTTGTCGAAGATCCCTACCTTACCCTTATATAGCTTCACCATATGCTCCATCTCGGGCTTTATGGCGTGGATGTAGCTCTTAATCTCCGTGTGCATCGTCTCGTCGTCAACGATAATCTGAGAGAAGGTGTCGTTGAGCGAATCACGAATTATGGTATTCACGCGGCTCATCTCGCTCATAAGGCGCGAAGGTGCCGCACCCTTACGCATAGCGTCGAGGGTCTTGTTCCATCTCTCAACAAGAGAGAGTATGTCTTGCATAATGTCGATGTCCTCAGCTTCGGCCGCAGCCGTGCGGATTATGACACCGAAGTTTTGTGGTAGTACCTCTTGTGCTACCTTTCGAAGTCGTTTCTTTGCGTTGTTAGAGCGAATCTTCGCAGATACGAAAACCTTATTCGAGAATGGTACCAGCACCACGTTTCTTCCCGCAAGCGATACATCGGCCGTCAAGCGCGGACCTTTGGTTGATATCGCCTCCTTGGATATCTGCACCATAATGGTCTGTCCTACCTGCAGGTGGTCGCCTATGCGTCCCTCCTTCTCGAGTTGTGGCTCGAGTTTCATATTCTCCACGCGCATCATTCGCTTCTCGCGACTATCCACAATGCGCTGCAGCGAGGTGAAGTTCTGGCCAAGGTCGAGGTAGTGGATAAAGGCATCCTTCTCGTGTCCTATATTCACGAATGCTGCATTCAGACCCGGCATAATCTTTCGCACGCGACCCAAGTAGATGTCGCCTACGGAGAAGCCTGTCTGGCAGCGCTCCTTGTTCAACTCGACAAGCACCTTGTCCTCGCAGAGTGCTATCGAGACCTCCGTTGGATTTACATTGATAAATAGTTCTCTGTTCATAGTTTTCAATGTAAATCAGTTAGTTAACCAGAGGCTTGTGCCTTATCGGCAGTTGCCTCTCTCACAATCACACTCCCCCTGGGAGCTGTGAAAATAGCTGAAGCTAAGGACTTGCCTTAGCTCCAACTGTGTCCTAAAGAAGGATTACTTCTTCTTATGACGATTCTTGCGAAGACGCTTCTTACGCTTGTGCGTCGCCATCTTATGACGCTTGTGCTTCTTTCCGTTTGGCATAATTTATAATATTAAAAGGTTTGTGACTTTCCGATTCTGATTATTTTACCTCACCTGCGAAGCTCTTAGCTGGCTTGAAAGCAGGGATGTTGTGCTCAGGAATAGTGATAGTAGTGTTCTTAGAGATGTTACGAGCTACCTTCATAGCGCGCTTCTTGATGATGAAGCTACCGAAACCTCTCAAATATACATTCTGGCCATCCTTCATTGCGTTCTTCACGCTCTCCATAAAGGCCTCAACGATAGCCTGAACCTGAATCTTCTCTACGCCGGTTGACTTTGCAATCTCGTTTACGATATCTGCCTTTGTCATAGTTGTAAATAGTTTATTTAGTTTATTTTTTTAACAAGTGTCTAACAATCTTTTCCCAAAAATGGGGGCTTTTAGCAAAAAATGTCTGCAAATATACGGCAACTTTATATAATATGCAAGCAAAACCGTAAAAAATAGACTCTTTTTTATCCGCGCAACATATTGTCTGGCAAATAATAGGCAGTGTTGCGAGCCGCTATTTGAAGCTGTTGAGGGCTGTGGCCAAACCCTCTACGGCCTGGTCGAGACCACTTTGGATTTTGCTGCCTATCATCATCTTCATCATCATATTGAGCTCGGCGTGCAGCACCATACGGATGCGGGTGTCGCGCTCGGCAACCTCCTTCAGCTGAATCCAGAAGCTGAAATCGACGGGGATGCCGCCCTCGTCAGCAACGATCTTAACGTGCTTATTCTCAACCTTCTCGGCGATGCGCAAGGATACCTTCATACCCTTAACCTTAAACGAGCAGCTGTCGGGCGTAGCCTCCCACTCCTCGACCTTGTCCTGGATGGCTGGGGTCATAAGATCCATACGTGAGATGATCGGGAAGATTAGCGCAGCAGGGTGGTTTATCTGTTGTTGTTTCGATTCGTATTTTTCCATAGTTCACATTGTTAATGTAAAAAGTGCGACAAAGGTAATCAAAATTACCTAATTACAAAACGTCGCGCGGTGTCGGAGAGAATCTCAATCTTTACGACCATAGTATCTTCGGGCAGGAGTGCCTCGATCTTCTCAGGCCACTCCACAAGACATAGTTCGCCCGACGAGAGGTACTCCTCCGAGCCGAAGTCGAGAGCCTCCTCTATCTTGTCGATGCGATACATATCGAAGTGGTATATGGTGCGCTCGCCCTCATACTGGTTTACGATGGCAAACGTAGGGCTTGTGACATCATCCTCCGAGCCGAGATACTTCGCAATCTGGCTTACAAGGGTTGTCTTACCTGCACCCATAGGGGCGTCGAGAGCCACGACAGTTCTTCTGTCGAGGGACTCTATAACAGCTTTGGCAACCTTATCAAGTTCGTCCAATGAGTCTATCTCTATAATCTTTTCCATATCCTATATTATATATTAACTATTAAGCGGTTATCGTTTCTTGGGTTTCAGCACCGCGAAGGGAACGATCATCTCCTCCATCGAAATACCTCCGTGCTGGAAGGTGTTTTTGTAGTAGCGGATAAACCTATTCGCGTCGTTGTTGTAGACGAGGAAGTCGCGGTTGTAGGCAAATATGTAGCTCGATGTCAGACGTCCCGACGGCAGCTGCACATCCTCGGGGCGTGTGACCTCGTAGACCTCGCGAGGGTTGTAGGCGAGGTTGCGACCAGTCTTGTAGCGGATGTTTGACGAGGTCTCCTTATCGCCTGTGACGCGCACGGGGTTGTCAACGCGGATTGTGCCGTGGTCGGAGGTTATGATAACCCTGTGTCCGTGCTCGGCCAGGAGCTTCAGCAGGGTGTAGAGCTCCGAGTGTTCGAACCACGAGCGTGTGAGCGAGCGGAATGATGCCTCGTCGTCGGTAAGCTCGCGGATGATGTCGGTCTCGGTACGTGCGTGCGAGAGGATATCGAGGAAGTTGTAGATGATGACCGAGAAGTCGGCGTCGTAGACGTGCTGCATATTGTCGAGTAGTCGGCGTCCCGCCTCGGGGCGTACCAGCTTGTCGAACGACATCTTATATTTCTTACCTGATTGAGTAATAAGACGTTGGAGAAACTCCTCCTCGTACATATTTTTGCCGCCATCCTCGTTGTCGTTGAGCCACTTATCGGGCATTAGGCGGTCTATGGCCAGCGGCATCAGACCGGCAAAGAGTGCGTTGCGGGCATACTGCGTGGCGGTGGGGAGTATGGCGCAGTAGAAGTCGTCGGTGGCGATGTCGAAGTAGCCACGAAGCATAGGCTCTATGGTGCGCCATTGGTCGTAACGCATATTGTCAATGAGGAGCAGGGTGGTGTGTGTGGCACTGTCCACCTCGGGAAATATGCGGCGGCGCATCACGGTGTGCGACATCACGGGTATCTCCTCCTCCGCGGCGCGCTGGTTTATCCAGTTGAAGTAGTTGCGCTTCACGAACTTAGAGAACTCCTGATTCGCCTCGTTCTTCTGGTACGACAGCACCTCGCGGATGCTCTTATCTGTTGATTCCGACAGCTCTATCTCCCAGCCTACAATCTTGCGATAGAGGGCACACCAATCCGAAAATGTCGTGGCTGCCATCTGCTGCGAGGCTATGCGCCCAAACTCTGCACGATAGTCTGCCGTGGTCTGCTCCGTAACAAGCTGCTTGGAGTGGAGATTCTTCTTAATAGATAGAAGCACCTGGTTGGGGTTCACGGGCTTGATGATGTAGTCGGCGATCTTCGAGCCTATGGCCTTATCCATAATATTCTCCTCCTCGCTCTTGGTGACCATAATCACGGGCAGCGACGGGTGTGTATTCTTGATAAGCGGCAGGGTCTCGAGGCCTGTCATACCTGGCATCATCTCGTCAAGTATCACAAGGTCGTAAGCCTCGCTGCTTACCATCTCCACGGCGTCATAGCCATTGTTGCACGTATCCACCTCATAGCCCTTGCTCGTGAGGAACATCACGTGTGGCTTAAGAAGATCTATCTCGTCGTCAACCCAAAGTATCTTATTCATAATTTCGAATCGTTTTTATTCTTGTCATATAACGCATCTATGACGCGAATAATTGTGGGGTATGTGGTTTGGAGAGCCTCCTGGAGTTCGGTATCGCCGAACCACCTCACGCGGGTGATACCCTCCTCGGACTGCGCGTTAAGGGTGTCACTCTCGGCTCTCATAGCCCACCAGTCGGTGGATTTAAGTTCCCACTCGCCATAGGTGTCGTAGGCGTGCCACGTGGTAGCAATAGGCTCTTTGTCTATAATTTTAGTCCTCACACTCGTCTCCTCCTCCACCTCGCGCACTGCAGCCTCACGGCTACTCTCACCCATCTCGATATGTCCCTTGGGCAGATCCCAGCGACCGCGTAGTTCGATAAATAGCACCTCGCCACGCTCGTTCCCCACCACGCCTCCTGCGGCGCGTACCACCTTAAACTCTTTGGCCAGCAGCGAGAAAGTAAGCTCGGGGTCGGGTGTTATTATGGCTATAAATTTGTCGGTCTCGACTTTTTTTAGTAATTTCGCTCGCGAAATGGCTTTCGACGCATCGACATCCATCGTTGCGTAGTGTGCAGCGGGGGCAGCTGTTGCGATAACCACCTCTGTATTACCAAAATATATTGAGCGTGTGTGCATACAAAAAAGTCGTTTCCAACTACAAATATACGAACAAACTAAACAACAAAACAATATTTATGAAAAAAATTCTCTTTCTTATGACATTTGCAACAATGCTCGCTATGGGTGGTTGCGCTGTGGAGGGTGGCAATGCTCCGAAGCCTCTCCATATTGATAATGCCCTTACAGCTGAGGAGAAGGCTGAGGGTAAGTTCACCCCAGAGGTTATGTGGAAGATGAGCCGCATCGGCGCTCAGACCCTCTCGCCAGATGGCTCACAGCTCATCTACACCGTTACGCAGTACAACCTCGCGGAGAACCGCGGTGTAACATTTTTGTGGTTGCGTGATATGGCTACAGGTGCTGAGCGTGCTCTCACCGACAATACCTCCACAAACACCGCTCCACAGTGGCTCGACAACCAGACCATCGCCTTTATGTCTAACCGCTCGGGTGCTATGCAGGTGTGGGCTATGGGTGTTGATGGCACAGGTCTCACTCAGGTGACTGATATCGAGGGTGGTATCGAGGGCTTCGGCATCGCTGGTGACCACGCCTTCTACACACAGCGTGTTAAGGTAGCTCCTTTGAAGGGTTCGGATAAGTATGCCGATATGGACAAGTCTAAGGTGCGTGTTTACGACGACCTTATGGTGCGCCACTGGGACTACTGGGATGATGGTACTTACCTCCACGTATTCGCAGCAGAGTATGCTAATGGCAAGATTGTAAACGGCAAGGATATCATCGGTGCGGATAAGGCATACGATGCTCCTCTTGCTCCATACTTCGACACTGCGGAGATTCGCCTATCGCCAGATGGCTCATTGCTCGCATATACGTGCAAGCCTCTCACAGGCGTAGATTATGCCCTCTCAACTGATTCGGATATCTTCCTCTACGACTTCGCAACAGAGACTACACGCAACCTCTCAAAGGAGGCTGCAGCAACAGGCGTGGATAAGTTCGTAGGTTACGACAAGTATCCAGTATTCTCACCTAACGGTAAGAAGATTGCCTTCCGCTCGCAGCGTCGCCCAGGGAATGAGGCCGACCAGCAGCGTTTGTGGGTATATGACCTCGAGACTAACGAGTGCACATACATCACACGCGGCCAGGACTACTGCGTTACTGAGGTTGCGTGGGATGGCAACGATGCTATGTACTTCATCCTCCCTTGGCGTGGCACTCACCAGGTGGCGCATATCGACCTTGCAGGAAATATGAAGCATATCACAAAGGGTAACTACGACTTCAACTCATTCACCTTCGCAGCAGGTAAGATCGTTGCCAATATGAACACCATCTCTAAGGCTGTGGAGCTTTACGACGTAAATATCGAGACTGGCGAGTTTACGCAGCTCACAGATGTAAACCGCGAGATTTACGACAACATCAAGTTTGGTGAGGTGCAGGAGCGCTGGATTACCACTACCGATGGCAAGAAGATGCTCACCTGGGTTATCCTTCCTCCAAACTTCGACCCTAACAAGAAGTATCCTACACTCCTCTACTGCCAGGGTGGCCCACAGAGCACCGTATCGCAGTTCTGGAGCTATCGCTGGAACTTCCAGCTTATGGCTGCAGAGGGCTACGTTGTTGTAGCGCCTAACCGCCGTGGTTGTCCTTCATTTGGTCAGGAGTGGACCGACCAGATTTCTGGTGACTACTCTGGTCAGAATATCAAGGACTACCTCGCAGCTATCGACGAGGTTTCGAAGGAGCCTTGGGTAGATGTTGACCATCGTGGTTGCGTAGGTGCTTCATACGGCGGCTACTCTACATACTACCTTGCTGGTGTTCACGAGAACCGCTTTAAGGCATTCATCGCACACTGCGGTATCTTCAACTTCGAGTCTATGTACGGCCACACCGAGGAGCTATTCTTCGTGACTAACGACTACGGCGGTGCATACTGGGAGACAGACAACGCCACTGCAATGCGCTCATACGCCAACTCACCACATAAGAAGGTTGCCAACTGGAACGCACCTATTATGATTATCACCGGTGAGAAGGACTACCGTATCCCTTATAGCCAGTCGTTGGAGGCCTTCACCGCAGCGCGTGTTCAGGGTCTCGATGCACGTCTCGTATCTTTCGAGAACGAGGCACACCAGGTATTCCAGCCTCAGAATTCAGTGGTTTGGAATCGTGAGTTCTTTGATTGGCTCAACACCTACTTGAAATAATTTCTTGTGATAAGGGGTCGATTGCTACCCCTAACAAAAAATGCCGTCAATGGGCTGTACGTCATTTAATTTCTTGTGATAAGGGGTCATTCTCGGCCCATCCCAAAAGTAAGACCCCTCGGGCTGTACTACTTGTACTATCCCGAGGGGATCTTCTTTTGCGATAGACCAAGCCTAACCCCTTCTGACAAGAAATTGTAGCGCTATGGGAGGTGGTCTGTTAGGGAATTTAGGGAGTTTAAAGAGTTTAGTGAGTTTAGCGCTTAGCGTTTAATCCCTAACTTCTCTAACTTCTCTAAATTCCCTAAATTCTCTAATCTCCCTATCTCCTAACTCCTATCTCTCCCCATTTTTGGAGAAAAGAAAAATTTTTGTATCTTTGCCATAATAATCAAAATTACGAAAACAAAATCTATAAACAAAAACTATTTTATTATGAGAATCAAGAACTTACTTTTGGCGCTTTTCGCATTGCCACTTCTTCTTGTGGCCTGCGATAAGGACAATCCCGTTGTGGATGAAATCAAGGATCCTACAGTGGCTGTGACCCCAGGTCTCACTGCTGAGAAGGCTATCACCTTCACAATCACATCTACTGGTGCCGATAAGGTGGCATACATCGTCGTAGAGGGCACAGAGGTTCCTACATCATCTGAAGTATTGGCAATTGGTACTGCCGTAGAGGTAAACAAGAGCGTGGAGCTTAGGGCTGGCGACCTCACCGCGGCTACAGAGTACACCATCGTTGCTGCTGCGCAGAACACCAAGGCTGTGGTTAAAGCCACTGCAACAATGACTACAAAGGAGGCTGAGACTCCAGGTCCTGGTCCAGATCCAGAGGCAGAGAAGTTCGATGCAACACACATCTTTACTGTCTACGAGAACGTTGAGGGCTCGCACGTATACTACTTCGAGGTTGGTGATAACACCTGGGATAGCAATGGCTGGGGCGTAGATGGCGGTACTTACTACTCTTTCGCTATCATCGCTGGTGCTAAGGGCAACGGCATCCTTCCAAAGGGTACATACGTTCTTTCGGAGTATACAAATGCTAATACCATCATCCCTGAGTATGCTTTCCGCTATCAGATGGAGAATGGCGCTCCTGTTAACGGCTTAGAAGCATACAAGGATGCTAACGTGGTAATTAGCGATGGCAAGATCGAGGCTAACGTAGAGTTGGAGAATGGTAAGATTTACAAGGTAGTATATGAGGGTGACCTCGCAGTAGAGGATGGTGGTAGCCAGCGTCCAGAGGAGTTCACTGCTACTCACGTTGCTGATAAGTGGTACTGGGGTGGCTCGTCAAGCTATGGCAACAAGTATATGGTTGCTGGTGAGGGTTTCTCTGTAGACGTTCATTTCCAGCCAAAGAACGCAACCGAGGACGCTATCGTTGCGGGTGAGTACACTTGGACTACTACAACTATGTGGGGTTACAACGACTTCGAGGAGTTCACAACACGCACATTCACCGTGGATGGCTACTCAGTAGCTGTAGACGCTGGTGATGTTCTTGTTGCAAACGAGGGCGATGTATACCACATCGAGATGACGTTGTATGGTCGTGATGGCTTTGTATATATGATTGAGTACAACGGCAAACTCAACGACAAGGGCGACGTTGGTGGCGGCGAGGACAATGCTCTTGTAGTTAACACTCTTGGCGAGGGTACTTACAACTCATCATACTACTTCTATACCTTTAAGGCTGCAGGTGAGAACTTCTCATTCGACCTCTTGGTAAACGAGTACCAGGCTAAGAATAATCAGATTCTTGCTGGCAGCTACCAGTATGCCCCTGGCAAGAGCTACGCTGGCAACGAGAACTACTTCTATATGGATAGCTTCAAGCTCGACGGCGTGACATACAAGGCTTCTGAGGCATCTGCAATGGTTGTTGAGGGCGATGGTACAAACGTATCTATTCGTATGAACCTAGTTATGCAGTCTGGCGATATGTTTGTGGTAACCTACAATGGTAAGGTAGGTGACTCTAACGAGGGTGGCTCTACAGAGCTTACAAAGCTTGCTACACCATCTGTTTCAGGCCTCGTATCGGGCAATGCTGCAACTGTTAGCTGGAATGAGATTGCTGGAGCAAAGGACTACACCGTGACTCTCAACGGCACAGATGTAAAGACTGTATCTACAGCATATATCGTTTACGATAATCTTGCTTGGGAGACAACATACAACGTATCTGTTGTTGCTAACCCTGCTGACTCTGCTGTGAACAGCGCCTCTGACGCTGGCGTTGCATCATTCACCACCGAGGCTAACCCTAACGGTGGCGATGAGGGTGGCAACGATGACACTACTACATCTGATGTTACATTGAAGTTCGTTAAGGACCTCTCATCGGAGTATGAGTATGGTGCAGGCTATGAGGTGTTTTGCTACTATGAGCTCACATCTGGTAACGACGTTATCGGCTTCTGGATTTACAACAACAAGAGCGATAAGCACTACCTCTACGATGGTACTTACACTAACGGCACAAGCCTCAACCACGTTGCTTACTACCCTTCATCAGGCGTATTCATCGAGAATGTAACTATCGATGGTCAGTACATCAGCCGCACAAATAATGGTGGTTCGCAGACATCGAGCACTATCGTTGTTGAGGAGCAGGGTGGTCACGTAGTTATCAACCTCGACTATGTTGATGATTATGCAGTATCTAAGAGCCGTACATACGAGTTCAACGGTACGATAAACTAATCGACACCTATATAATATTACAATGGGCTGGCTGAATTATCGGTTAGCCCTCTTTGTTGTTGTATAGTATGTTGCATCGTATTGCATAAATATGTCAGAAATTTGCATAATTGAATAGGTTTATTTGGCTTGTATCTTTTTTTTCGTATCTTTGCGCTTGCTAAAAATACTATGTAATAGTTGATTAGTAGTGAAAATAGACAATTTTGGCGCTTTTGGACGACAAATATTATTTAGATACACAAACAATTTTATGAAAAACACTATCAAAATTTTAATGTGTGCAATCCTCGCCTTTGCGTTTGTGGGTTGTACTGAGAACAAGGAGGAGGGCAACCCAAACCGTCTTGCTACTCCGAATTTTACAGTAAGAGCCGACGGTAATGTAATTATGGTATCGTGGGAGGAGGTTTCTGGTGCTGCATACTACGAGGTTGCTCTCGATCCAGGCTCAGTAGAGAAGACCGAGAAGGTTATCCACCGCTTCGAAAATCTTGAGTACGACGCAGAGTATAAGGTTTCGGTGCGTGCTATTGCTCCAAATACCGCTAATAACTCTGACGCAGAGGTAAAGAGTGTTAAGACTCCTGTGCGCATTGTGCCACAGTATCGTGAGTTCTACCCTCAGTTTGGTGCTGCGCCACAGGCTATTTCAAACAATGGTCGCTGGGTAGTTGGTGGTAACGACCGTATGGGTTATCTCCTCGACCTCACAACCGATACGATGGTGGAGTTCCAGGGTGCTGAGCTCTACGATGTTGCCGATGATGGTACTGCCGTAGGTTCTGATCACTCGGAGAATCCTGATGGTGATGCAGCTATTCTCTTCAATGGCGAGATGGTTACTATCGACCTCTCGGAGTTGGCTGTAAGCTATGGTATGAGCTGCGCTACAGGTATCACCCCTGATGGTGAGTATGTAGTAGGTTGGTACTGGGAGTATGACGAGTCATGCTACTATGCTCAGCAGTATGGTATGGTTATTCCTTTCTGCTACGATATTATGAAGGACAAGGTTACTATCCCTGAGGTGGGTCAGCGCATCTATAATAGTGCAGCCGCAACAGCTATTAAGGCTGTTGCACCAAACCGCACATTGCTTGGCTATGAGCAGTCTGAGGGTATTTACTCTATCGTGTGGGCTGATGAGTACACACCATTTGAGTATGTATATTTCGAGTACGATGCAGAGTATAACCCTGTGTATGCTCTCGGAGATACTCAGAATCTCTTCTCACAGACAGGCCGTTATATCTATGGTAAGGCTATCGACTATCAGGGCGGCCAGGTAGATAAGGCTGCTGCATACGACCGCGATACCGACACTCTTATGACATTCATTGGTGCTTCGGTAACTGCTATGAGCGACAACGGTGTAGCATTCCTTAACGACGTTCCTTACTATCTCGGTACTACATCATACGTTATCGACACAACAAAGGGTGAGACCGACGACTGGATGACATTGGAGGATTGGCTCTATATAGAGCACGATATTTACATTCCGTCATTCGAGCCTACAACTAATACTGACGATACGGATGATATCTATTTGGATGGTATTATCACCGTTGGAGTTTCGGAGGATGGTCGTGTAATCGTTGGTATGACTAACACCGAGATGGGTTGGTTGACATTTGTGGTTGACCTCGATGGTGCTCCTGTGGAGTAATTGCAGAAACCGTTTATGTGAAGCCTTGTTATACAGCTCCTTAAAAAATGAGAAGGTGTCCACAAACCTGTTGGACGCCCTCATTTTTTATTGAGAGTTTGGTGATTTTGGGCGGTAAGTAGCGCCCCATTACTACCTATCTTTCCCCATCAATCACCTGTCTGAAAATCGCATATTGTAAATAATTTTCTCGAATATTTTGCATATTAGAAAATTAGTTGTATATTTGCACCGCTCTTTTGATAAAAAGATGGTTTAAGGAGGGTTGGGTGAGTGGCTTAAACCAGCAGTTTGCTAAACTGCCGATATCGTAAGGTATCCGCTGGTTCGAATCCAGTGCCCTCCGCTAGAGCAATGTTTGCAGAATAGACGACCAAATCGGTCGTCTTTTTTGTTTTTGTGAATGTCGCCATTCAGTGCAAACACTATGATAATGTATAAAACTATCTTCATATGCAGCTACCGATGGTAGCTGTTTTTGTGCGATGAAAAAATAATTACTATTCTCGTAGATTGCGATTTCTACAATAACACCAAAATCATTATTGCATATAATAAGAAAACGAAGATACACAATTACCAAGGTGGGGGTAATCTTCGTATATTGCAATATTCAAATGATTTATATATCTTTGTATCGATAAAACGTAATTTAACTATGAATTTCATCGGACTTCTTGTGGGATTCTCCACATTCCTAATAATAGGATTATTCCATCCGCTTGT
Organism: Alistipes sp.; assembly: GCA_017630455.1. GTDB lineage: Bacteria > Bacteroidota > Bacteroidia > Bacteroidales > Rikenellaceae > Alistipes. Next base: position 88,597 of record JAGBVG010000023.1, read on the forward strand.
AATTAAGGCGGAATACTACATTGGTATCAAAAGCTGGATAATCTTTGCAATCGCAGGAATTATCTTCGGCATAGCATCGATAATGGTCAGTCATCTGATTTGGTCTACAATTCTTGGAGTCGTTGCGTTCTCTTCTTTCTGGAGCATACTGGAAGTGATCCATCAGCGAGAGCGTGTTCGTAAAGGCTGGTTCCCAGAAGGTCCAGGACATAAGAAATAGACTTACATTTTAATTCCAATTTTTGCTCTAATGCGTCTTTTTTTGTTTTCTAATTGGTGGATTTTAAGGGTTTGGTAATGATGCAAAAAGACCTTTTTGCATCATTACCAAGGGTTTGAAGGAGCTTAGTGATTTTGGCGAAAATTCTTAATCTTCCTATTGTCTATACCAAAACGTCCTAATATCTATGCCAAAACTCCTTACTTCGCCATTTGTCGGAACATCTCCCACATCAAGACGCCTGCCGACACTGATACGTTGAGCGAGTGCTTGATGCCGACTTGTGGAATCTCGATCGCGCCATCCACAACATCGACAACCGCCTGGTCGACACCCTCAACCTCATTACCAAATATAAGAGCATATTTCACACCCTCTTCGGCACGGAAGGTGTTGAGCATCGTGGAGTTCTCGATCTGCTCGACGGCAAGGATGCGGTAGCCCTCCGAGCGTAGCTTCTCCACGCACTCGAGGGTTGTGGGGTAGTAGCTCCACGCCACGCTTAGCTCTGCGCCGAGGGCGGTCTTGTGTATCTCGCGATTGGGGGGTGTAGAGCTGATGCCGCATAGTGCAATGTGCTCAATACCAAAGGCATCGGCAGTGCGGAAGAACGAGCCTACGTTCTGTGCCGAGCGCACGTTGTCGAGGACCGCAACTACGGGTAGTTTGTCTACATTTGCATACTCCTCGATCGTTGGGCGACCAAGCTCCTCGTTAAGTAGTTTTCGCATATATCAGCGGAGATATTAAGTTTTTTTACTATTTCGGTGACAAATATACGAAAATATAAAATATTTTTGGTAATTTTGCGGTGAAATGTTTTCTCGAAATGCGTAAGTTGGCGATATATACGATGTTGGTTTTGGCGATGCTCTTGGGCGTTGCCTCGCGTGCTGTGGCGCAGAAGTTTATCGTGGGTGCCGACTTTGCAACGCTTTTCGATAATACGGAGTATGCTGCGATGCTCTATTCGCCACGCTCCGAGACCCTCTTCAGCTCGCGTCTGACGCCTAAGCTCGGATTTGGGTGGAATGAGCGTCATAGTGTTATCTTGGGTGTCGACCTTGTGCAGGACTTCGGTCACGACTCTCGGTTTGTGTCGGATGTCAATGTGCAGATGTACTACAATTTCGACGCCCCAAGGGTGAAGGTCTTTGCTGGAATCTTTCCTCGCGAGGCTATGCGCGGACTCCGCAGCTCGATCTTTTTCGACCGTGGCTACCGCTATTACAACAACCGTATTCAGGGTGTGGTAGCGCGTTATGAGGATGGTGTGGATAGCTATGTGGAGTTTGCTATGGATTATACAGGTATGCGCAGCGAAGAGACGCGCGAGGCCTTTGCGATAATGTCGTCGGCACGCAAATCTATCTATGGCCGCAATGGCGCGGGAGATATGCACCTCGGCTACGACTTTCTTATGGGTCACTACGCCAAGGATTATAACCCCGCGACAGAGGATGGTGTAGTGGATAATATAATGCTCACGCCGCTTATCGGCTATAGCCACGCTTTTGCAACGGGTGAGAGTCGCCCAAGTGTGAATCTGTGTGCCGAGGCGAAGTATATCCTCTCGTTGCAGCGCGACAGAGCTAAGGAGAATGTGTGGTGTGCACCGCAGGGAGCTGAGATTATGGTCGAGGCGGAGTGGTATGGAGCTGTAGTTCGCAACCGTCTGTATGTGGGTGGTAACCTCCTCTCCTATTTCGGTCGCTATGGCGCGGACCTATATCACGGCTCGCCGTTTTATGGTACGGAGAAGGGTGTTTTCAATGCCGTCGAGTTGGGCTATAAGCGACTCTTTTGTGAGGGTATCCTTGCTGTTGAGGCAGGTGTTTCGATCGATTATGATGGTACTGGTTGGGGTACGCGACAATTTATATCTTTAGGCGTAAACTTTAATCACGGATTTGATATTAAGAAATAAATAATTAAAACACAGTATATTATGACAACTGAAGTAACAGAAGTAAAGGAGAAGTCTTTGAACTTCGTGGAAGAGATCATCGAGGAGGCGATTGCCAAGGGTAAGACACGCGTGCAGACACGATTCCCACCCGAGCCTAATGGCTACCTCCATATCGGTCACGCAAAGGCTATCTGTATGGACTTCGGCGTGGCAAAGCGCTATGGCGGTGTGTGTAACCTCCGCTTCGACGATACCAACCCAACGAAGGAGGATGTGGAGTATGTAGAGGCTATTAAGGAGGATATCCAGTGGCTCGGCTTCGAGTGGGGTGCGGAGTACTACGCTTCGGATTACTTCCAGCAGTTGTGGGACTTTGCCATCCGCCTCATCAAGCAGGGTAAGGCATATATCGACGAGCAGACATCGGAGCAGATTGCCGAGCAGAAGGGTACTCCTACACAGGCGGGTATCGAAAGTCCATTCCGCAACCGTCCTATCGAGGAGAACCTCGACCTCTTTATGAAGATGACAAATGGCGAGATTGAGGAGGGTAAGATGGTGCTTCGTGCCAAGATTGATATGGCAAGCTCGAATATGCACTTCCGCGACCCTATCATCTATCGTGTTGTCAACCACCCACACCACCGCACAGGCAATAAGTGGAAGGTATACCCTATGTATGACTTTGCCCACGGCCAGAGCGACTACTTCGAGGGTGTTACACACTCGTTGTGTACATTGGAGTTTGTGCCTCACCGCCCTCTGTACGACTTGTTCGTAGATTGGGTTAAGGAGGGTGTCGATCCATCGGATGAGCGTCCACGTCAGTATGAGTTTAACAAGCTCAACCTCAACTATACGCTTATGAGCAAGCGTAACCTCTTGATTCTCGTTAAGGAGGGCTTGGTTAATGGCTGGGATGACCCTCGTATGCCTACGTTGTGCGGCTTCCGTCGTCGTGGCTACTCTCCAGAGTCTATCCGCAACTTCGTGGATAAGATCGGCTATACTACCTACGATGCGTTGAACGATATGGCGTTGCTCGAGAGCGCCGTGCGTGACGACCTTAATAAGCGCGCTACACGCGTAAGCGCGGTCCTCGACCCTGTGAAGCTCGTTATCATCAACTATCCTGAGGGTCAGGTGGAGTCGTTCGAGGCTATCGACAATCCTGAGGATCCAAATTCTGCAACACACACCATCGAGTTCAGCCGCGAGTTGTGGATGGAGCGTGAGGACTTTATGGAGGATGCTCCAAAGAAGTATTTTCGTATGACTCCAGGCCAGGAGGTGCGCCTCAAGAATGCCTATATCGTTAAGTGTACTGGCTGCGAGAAGGATGAGAATGGCAATGTAACCACCGTATATGCCGAGTATGACCCTGAGACCAAGACAGGTCTTCCAGGTAGCAACCGCAAGGTTAAGGGTACGCTCCACTGGGTGAGCAGCGACCACTGCATCAAGGCCGAGGTACGTCTCTACGACCGTCTTTGGAAGGTGGAGAACCCTCGCGACGAGATGGCTGCTATCCGCAAGGAGACAGGCTGCGAGGCTCTCGAGGCTATGCAGCAGATGATCAATGAGGATTCATTGAAGGTGCTTACAGAGTGCTACGTGGAGAAGTATCTCGCCGAGGCTAAGCCTTATGACTATCTCCAGTTCCAGCGTATCGGCTACTTCAACGTTGATAAGGAGTCTACACCAGAGCATCTTGTGTTCAACCGCACTGTAACTCTTAAGGATACCTGGGCGAAGATGAATAAGTAGTCCTTTGTCGAAGCCCAAGATGCTGAAAATGTGAGGGTATCGGGGTGGAAAAAAGTGACGAAAAATATTGGAAAACCAAAAATTTTTGCTACCTTTGTAGCGTGATTGAGAATGTAAGGGGGCTAATAGTCCCCTTATTTCGTAGATTTACCTAACGATAACATAGAAATTTTTGAGATATATGATTGATGTTAAGCATATTATGGAGATAGCCGAGAGGTCTCTTGCCGACACCGATATGTTCGTTGTGGAGTGCAAGATATCTCCTATGGGCGATATTGAGTTGCTCATTGATAGCGATACGGCAGTAAAGTTGGAGGATTGTGCAGCGTTGAACCGTGCCATAGAGGCGGAGTTGGATCGCGAGGTGGAGGACTACTCGCTTATGGTTGCCTCGGCAGGTATCGGCTCGGAGCTTAAGCTTCTACGCCAGTACAAGAAGATTCTCGGCAACTCTGTGGAGGTGCTTCTCAAGGATGGTATCAAGATTCTCGCGAAGCTCAACGACGCTACCGAGGAGGGTATCGCACTTTCATACGAGGAGAAGCAGGTTGTAGAGGGTAAGAAGCGCAAGGTGACTGTGGAGGTTACCAAGAGCTATGCTTGGGAGGAGATTAAGTATGTTAAAGAATACCTCGACTTCAAGTAATTTGTTGTGATAAGGGCGCATCTTCGACGCTTTGCTTGTCTGAAAATGCTCATTTACCTCAAGTAAACTCTGCTTTTTCAGCCTGCGACAAATCGTCAAATCTGACACCCTTCTGACAACAAATAGGTGAGAGCCTCATTACTATAGTAAATAACTAAAACAAAATATAAAGCACAAAAATGAAGTACATTAATCTTATCAGCAACTTTGCTGAGTTTAAGGAGTTGAAGAGCATCGACAATTCTACGCTCATCGGTGTATTGGAGGATGTCTTCCGTCACGCACTCCAGAAGCAGTTTGAGAGCGATGAGAATTTCGACGTGATCATCAACCCTGAGAAGGGTGACCTCGAGATCTGGCGCAACCGCACCGTGGTAGATGATGAGGAGTTGGAGAATCCTAACACCGAGATTGCTCTCTCGGAGGTGAAGGCTATCGACGCATCATACGAGCTTGGTGATGAGTATGTAGACCAGATTGATATGACAAAGTTTGGCCGCCGCGCTGTGTTGTCGCTTCGTCAGAACCTCGCATCACGCATCCTCGACCTCGAGAAGGCAGCTTTGTTTGAGCTCTACTCTGAGAAGGTGGGTGAGATCATCACCGGTGAGGTTTACCAGGTGTGGAAGAAGGAGGTCTTGGTGCGCGACGATGAGGGTAACGACCTCGTGTTGCCTAAGACCGAGCAGATCCCTAACGACTTCTACCGCAAGGGCGATGCTATCAAGGCTATCGTTAAGTCTGTGGAGATGAACAACAACCAGCCACGTATCATCCTTTCGCGTGCCGACAACCAGTTCCTCGAGCGCCTCTTTGAGCAGGAGGTGCCAGAGATCTTCGATGGTCTGATCACCATCAAGCGCATCGCGCGTATCCCTGGCGAGCGCGCTAAGGTAGCTGTAGAGTCTTACGACGATCGTATCGATCCTGTAGGTGCGTGCGTGGGTATGAAGGGCTCGCGTATCTACACCGTGGTAAAGGAGTTGCGTAACGAGAATATCGACGTGGTGAACTACACCTCAAACGCATCGTTGCTCATCCAGCGCTCGTTGAACCCTGCGAAGATTTCGTCTATCGTTGTTGACGAGGAGCGTAAGACAGCTTCGGTATACCTCAAGCCAGAGGAGGTGTCGCTTGCTATCGGTAAGGGTGGTTTGAACATCCGCCTCTCGAAGATGCTCACAGGCTACGACATCGACGTATACCGCGAGATCGAGGAGGAGGATGTGGCACTCACAGAGTTCGCAGACGAGATCGAGGGTTGGATTATCGAGGCTCTCAAGAGCGCGGGTTGCGACACTGCCAAGAGCGTATTGGAGTTGTCGGTAGAGGAGATTGCGCAGCGTGCCGACCTCGAGGTTGAGCAGGCCGAGCAGGTAGTCTCTATCCTTAAGGCAGAGTTCGAGTAGTTTGATAACGATTAATGAAAGGAGATATTGAATGGATAATAGCAAAAAAATAAGGCTTATACAGGTGGCTAAGGAGTTTAAGGTGGGCTTCAACACTCTCGCCGAGTTTCTCCAGCGTAAGGGTTTGCAGAGCGACTGCTCACCCTCATCGCCAGTGTCACAGGAGGTATATGCCGCACTCGAGAAGGAGTTTGGTCATAATCGTCAGTCGGGTAACGAGCGTAATGCTGTGCGCGAGCGCATACAGCAGAAGGGTAGCGTAAGCCTTCAGTCACAGGATAAGGAGGATGAGGAGGATGAGGTTGTTGTGCGCAGCAACACCATCAGCGTCAAGGATGAGGTGCGTGGCCCGAAGATTCTTGGTAAGATAGACCTCGATGGCAATAAGCGTGCTAAGGAGGAGACTCCAGCAGCTGAGACTCCAAAGTCGGAGCCACAGCCAGCACCTGTTGCAGAGGTGAAGCCTGAGCCTAAGCCAGAACCAAAGCCAGAGCCACAGCCTGTTGTGGAGCAGAAGCCACAGCCAGAGCCACAGCCTGCGGAGGTTGCTGCAGAGCCTAAGCGCGACTCGGTATATCGCCCACAGGCTCCACATCTCGACGGCCCAAAGATCTTGGGTACTATGGATGTGTCGAATATGACCCCTGGTGGCAAGCATAAGCGTAAGCGTCTCGAGAAGGAGAAGGTAAACGTAGCCAAGGAGGGTAAGAATGGCGGCAAGCCACAGCAGGGTGGCGGAAACAATAAGGGTGGTAACAAGGGTGCGCAGCCACAGCAGGGTGGTCAGCAGCAGCCGCAGCAGCCACAGTCTAAGAAGCAGAAGAAACAGCAGAAACAGCAGCCAAAGCCTGTAGTACGCCCAGAGGTTTCGGACGAGGAGGTATCAAAGCAGATTAAGGATACCTTGGCACGTCTTACTGCCAAGGGTACAAAGTCTAAGGGTGCGAAATATCGTAAGGAGAAGCGCGATGAGGTTCGTGAGCGTATGAACGAGGAGATGGAGCGCGAGGAGATGGAGCGCAGCGTACTTAAGGTTACGGAGTTCGTAACCGTAAGTGAGCTGGCTACGATGATGAGCGTCTCGCCTATGGAGGTTATCTCGGCGTGTATGAACCTCGGACTTATGGTATCTATCAACCAGCGTCTCGATGCCGAGGCTTTGGTGGTTGTTGCCGAGGAGTTTGGCTTCACCGTGGAGTTTGTATCTGTGGAGATTCAGGAGGCTATCGAGAATGATGCCGATAGCGAGGATGAGCTCGTTGCACGTCCGCCTATCGTAACCGTAATGGGTCACGTAGACCACGGTAAGACATCGCTCTTGGATAACATCCGTAAGACAAACGTTACAGCTGGCGAGGCTGGTGGTATCACACAGCATATCGGTGCTTACTCTGTAGAGCTTAACGGTCAGAAGATCACCTTCCTCGATACTCCAGGTCACGAGGCCTTTACGGCTATGCGTGCGCGTGGTGCTAAGATGACTGACGTAGCCATCATCATCGTTGCTGCCGATGACAGCGTGATGCCTCAGACCGTGGAGGCTATCAACCACGCTTCGGCTGCCGGTGTACCTATGGTATTCGCTATCAACAAGATGGATAAGCCTCAGGCAAATGCCGACCGCATCCGCGAGCAGCTCTCGCAGATGAACATTCTCGTGGAGGATTGGGGTGGTAAGTATCAGTGCCAGGAGGTATCTGCAAAGCAGGGTCTCAACCTCGACAAGCTTCTCGAGAAGGTACTCCTCGAGGCTGAGGTATTGGAGCTTAAGGCAAACCCTGATCGTAAGGCTTCGGGTGCTGTGATCGAGTCGATGCTCGACAAGGGTCGTGGCTACGTAGCTACAATTATGGTCCAGAATGGTACTTTGCGCGTTGGTGATGTTCTTCTCTCGGGTACTTACACAGGTCGTGTGAAGGCTATGTTCGACGAGAATGGCCGTAAGGTTGCCGAGGCAGGTCCATCAACACCTGTTCAGGTGCTTGGTCTTAACGGTGCGCCACAGGCGGGTGATACCTTCAACGTTATGGACGACGACCGCTCGGCACGTGAGATTGCCAACAAGCGCGAGCAGTTGCAGCGTATGCAGGGTATTATGACCCAGAAGCACGTGACACTCGACGAGATCGGTCGCCGTATTGCCATCGGCTCGTTCAAGGAGCTTAACATCATCGTTAAGGGTGATGTGGATGGCTCTGTAGAGGCTATGACAGGTTCGCTCATCAAACTCTCTAAGGAGACCGTACAGGTTAACGTCATCCACTCTGCCGTAGGTCAGATCTCTGAGTCGGATGTGCTTCTTGCAGCGGCATCTAACGCCATCATCGTAGGTTTCCAGGTGCGTCCATCTGCTGCAGCACGTAAGGCTGCCGAGAAGGAGCAGATCGATATCCGTCTCTACTCTATCATCTACGATGCTATCAACGAGATCAAGGATGCTATCGAGGGTATGCTCGAGCCTGTGATGAAGGAGGAGATTGTATGCTCTACCGAGGTTATGGAGACCTTCAAGATCTCTAAGGTTGGTACTGTGGCGGGATGTATCGTTCGCGAGGGTAAGATGCAGCGCAACACGCCTATCCGCGTAATCCGCGATGGTATCGTGATCTACACCGGTAAGCTCGGCTCACTCCGCCGCTTCAAGGACGACGTGAAGGAGGTTACCGTAGGTCAGGATTGTGGTCTTAACATCGAGTCATACAACGATATTAAGGTTGGTGATATTATTGAGGGTTACGAGCAGGTAGAGGTAAAACGCAAATAATTTGTTGTGATAGCAGGCAATCTGCGGCGTTGGGCTTGTGGTTGAAATGCTCACATACGTCAAGTATGCTCCGCTTTCAACCACTGCGACCCACCACCACATCTCACCTGCTCTAACAACAAATTGGGTGTTGCGCTGATAACCTTGCAACAACTATTATAACTTAGGAACATAACAAACCTAAAATAAAACTTAACAAATGAGCAACATTAAATTTACTACTGCCGAGGAGGCTGTAAAGTGTATCAAGTCGGGTGATCATATTCACCTCAGTTCAGTAGCTTCTGCACCTCAGTGCCTTATCAAGGCTATGTGCGAGCGTGGCCGTTCAGGTGAGCTTAAGGATGTCCACATCCACCACCTTCACACCGAGGGCCCTGCGCCATACGCCGACCCAGAGTTCGAGGGCGTATTCCAGCTCGATTCATTCTTCGTAGGTGGCAACGTACGTAAGGTGACACAGAGCGGCTTTGCTGATTATATTCCAATCTTCCTCTCTGAGACTCAGAAGCTCTATCGTTCGGGTGCTGTTCCTTGTAACGTGGCTATGATTCAGGTGTCACGTCCCGACAAGCACGGCTACGTATCTCTCGGTACATCTGTAGATGCTACACTCGCAGCTGTAGAGTGCGCAGACTATGTTATTGCTGTTGTGAACAAATACGTGCCACGCTCTTTCGGTGACGCTATGATTCACTCATCACGTATCAACTTCTTCGTGGAGGATGACCAGCCACTCGAGGAGGCTCACTTCACAGCGCCTAACGAGGTAGAGACAAAGATCGGTAACCTCTGTGCAGGTCTTATCGAGGATGGTGCTACACTCCAGATGGGTATCGGTGCTATTCCTAACGCTGTTCTCGCGCAGCTCGGAGGCCACAAGAACCTTGGTGTTCACACCGAGATGTTCGCTGACGGCGTACTCCCACTCGTAGAGAAGGGCGTTATCAACGGTGCTTTGAAGAATATCGATAAGGGTAAGATGGTATCTACATTCCTTATGGGTTCGCAGAAGGTTTACGACTTCATCGACGACAACCCTGGCGTACTTATGATGGACGTAGGCTACACCAACGACCCATTTGTAATCGCTAAGAACGATAAGGTTACAGCTATCAACTCTGCCCTCCAGGTGGATATCACAGGTCAGGTATGTGCCGACTCTCTCGGCCGTAAGTTCTACTCTGGCGTAGGTGGTCAGGTAGACTTCATCTATGGTGCATCGCTCTCTAAGGGTGGTAAGGCTATCATCGCTATGCCATCTATCACCAACAAGGGTGTATCGAAGATCTCTGACGTTCTCACCGAGGGTGCAGGTGTTGTCACCACACGTAACCACATCCACTGGTTCGTAACCGAGAATGGTGCTGTAGACCTCTATGGCAAGAGCCTTCAGGAGCGTGCGCGCCTCATCATCTCTGTAGCTCACCCATCAGCACAGGAGGCTTTGGACGAGGCAGCGTTCAACCGCTACGGTAGCCACCATCACTATATTAAAAGCTATATGAAGTAAAATTTTTTGTGATAAGGGCGCATCTGCGTCACATCGCTAAAAGTAAATATCCTTGGGCTGTAGGTCAAACTACTATCCCAAGGATATTTCTTTTGTGATATAACACATCTGCAACCCTTCTGACAAGAAATTGGTCGTGGCGCTTGGGAAGGTTAGAGAATAGGTTATACCTTGGAGTATAACTTCTTAAAAAAGAGAGGGTGTTCACAAAACTTGTTGGACACCCTCTTGTTGTTTTTAATACCCCCCCAACCAACCACCATACCCCAAAAAAATAAGGAGCTACCCACGGGTAACTCCTTATCTCTCGGATGTAGCGATTTACTACTCCTCCTTGCGAACGATACGACGCTCCTTGATACGAGCCTTCTTACCTGTAAGATCGCGGAGATAGTAGATACGTGCGCGACGTACTACACCATACTTGTTAACCTCGATCTTGTCGATGTGTGGTGAGTAGAGAGGGAAGATACGCTCTACACCTACGCCGTTAGATACCTTACGGATGGTGAACATCTTTGTGCGGCCTGTACCCTTGATCTGGATTACTACACCGCGGAAGCTCTGCAAACGCTCCTTGTTACCCTCTACGATACGGTAAGTTACTGTGATTGTGTCACCTGCGCCAAACTGAGGTACATCTGCCTCACCCTTGGTCCACATCTTCTCGTTTACGAGTCTGATCAACTGATCCTTGTTCATTGTTGCAACAAAATTAAAAGTTTATCGTTCAACATTAGCGCTGCGTCAGAGTTACCATATTGCCACCCTCGACAATAATCCCGCGGCTTTAGGAGCCTTTCATCGCTGAAAACCTCCGCCACATCTACCCTGACACCCAATATAAGAGGTTGATACGGGCTGCAAAGATATATAAAATTATTTATTTTGCAAAACTATATCGAAAATATGCAGATCTTTACGCTGATTATCTACATATTGCGAATCTCGATAAAGGTCTTCTCCAACCACGCCTTGCCCTCCTCCACGTGGCGCGCGGTGTCATCGCCCTCGCTGGTGATGATGAGGTCGGTGTTGCAGTCGTAGATGGTCTTGCCGCGGCTGTCGATGATTCCGAAGCCCACGGGATATGCCCAATATGCAAAGTGTGCGCACCCCGCAGCGCAGATGTCGCGGCTGAACTTAAACTCTGTGTGGTCCACGTTCATCTGTCCCAGCAGCGTCGCGGCGATATCGGTTTGCGACATATACTCCTCTACAACCATAGGCTCCTTCACTGCGCCGCCAAGCCATATCATAGGTATGCGGTGACGCTCCGAGGTGTGGTTGCCAATGGTGGCAGGGTATGGCGTGCTGTGGTCGGGGACGAGGATTATGAGCATATCCTCCCACGCCGAAGAGTTGCGAAGCCTATCTATGAAGTTGCCGATAGCCTCGTCTGTGAAGGCAAAGGAGTTCAGAAGCTTATTCTCGAGGCGTGAGTATGGCACCTCGTAAGGCTCGTGGCTGCTGAGTGTGAGGATGGTCTCGAAGCTCGGGGTGTCGTTACTCTCTATGCGGCGTATGATCTCCTCGGCGGCGTAGTCAAGCACTATATTATCGGCATATCCCCACTTCGAGTAGTGACCCTCGAGGTTCATACTCTTCTCATCTACCACCTCCTTATACCCTGTGGAGTAGAGGTATGCGCGGGTGTTTGTGAAGTTCGAGTCGCCGCCATAGAAGAAGCGTGTGGTGTAGCCCGCAGCGTCGAGAGCTGATGCTATGCCTGGGAGTTTGGCAGCCTTATTCGCGAGCTTCATAATCGAGAGTGTCGGCTGTCCTGGGAAGCCGCTGAGGATGGCCACGTTGCCGCGGTCGGTGCGGAACGACGAGGCATACATATTCTCAAACCAGATACCCTTCGAGCGCAGGGCATTGAGGTGCGGTGTCACAGGCTCTGTGCCGTCGTAGCTCTCGGTGATGGTACATCCCATACCCTCCATAACCACGATGACGATATTGGGACGCTCGGTGTTGAGCCACTTTGCGCCACAGATGTCGCTCTTGGAGTCGGCGTTATGCAGCGAGTGGAGGAAGATACGCTCGGCCGTCTCCTCGCCATAGTAATCGAAGCGGTTGAGGTCGTCACCCGTCGTGGCGGACTCTATAAGCGAGAATACAGGGTTTATGGCTATCTTATTAAGTATCGCCTTGTGGGAGAAGTGCACCATCGAGACATTGGCTGTCGAGGTTGTGATGCCGCCACGCATAATGAGGAATATGACTCCCGCGAGGAGTATCATCAGCGTGGTGTGTATGCCGCGCTGCAATATCGTATGACGCACGCAGCTTGGCTCGGGCAGCAGCCAGCGGCGTATGGCGATGTCGAAGAGGTATAGTGCTGCGGCGAGTGTAGCTCCGATGTAGGCCACAGCTCCGAGGATGTTGCCAAGGGTGAGGCTCGCCATCATCTCCTTGGGAGAGTAGATAAGCACCTGTGCATCGATACGTGACTGCCACGCGCCGTAGAGTCCTATATCTCCCGTCTCGATAATTGCCACGGCGAGGGTTATGGTTGCGAAGTAGCCCAAAAGAGCCCATCTCCACGCCTTAGCGTTGCGCTGTGTGACGGGTAGCCAGATGGCGATGATGGTGGCGATGAGTGGTATCGCGGTGATATATCCTGCTATGGATGCGTCGAGGATAAGAGCGTGGATGAAGCTCTGCAGAAGCTCCCACGCACTACACTCCGGCGCAATGAGTGTGTAGTTGAAGATGACAAACACCCCGCGGTTGATAATCGAGAGAAGTAGCGCAATGAGGAATATTGCCACTATAAACTTTATCCGTCTGCCCATTGAATTACAGCTGCTTAATTATTTACATACTCCTTGTAGAGTTCCACGAAGATGCGAGCATCGGAGGTCTGCTCCTCGGTAAATCGTATAGGCTCCGAAACGTACATCTCGCCCACAAAGCCATTCTCATCCTCGGCCAAACCGCAGAGTATGTACTCATTGCCGTAGCTACACAACGCCCAATCGGGAGATGAGGTGTAGGCATACTCCAGAAGGCTCTCGCGAATATCCTCGTGGGTATAGCTGTCGTACTGCGACTTGGCATATAGCTCGAAGTGGAGCGTAGGGGCCGGAGCGAGGGTTTCAACATCCATCGACAGGAAGTAGTCGGCATAGCCCATCATCGAGGTGTAGTAAGGCTCCAGTGCAGCAACCTCCTCGATGTCGAATGCCGAGAAGCTAACGCCGATAATCTTGTTTGTACCTTTGCCGTCGGCTGCCGTAGTGAAGCGATAGACAAAGAGGTCTGTGGTAGGCGCACCAGCATAGTAGCCATATACCGCAATCACAAATTCAGTCTCGGGAGGCAGCTGGTCGATATGCTCGCGATATACTCCCGAAATCTCCAATGGTGCATATTTCTCGGTGACATACTCCAACTGCTCCTGCTTATTACCCTCGGGGAGGTTGCGGGCATACATCATCACTGCGGAGTATGTTTCGTCCGTAGAGGGTGTAATCATAACATCCACCGAGCGAGGGCGGATGTTTGAGAACTCCACCTCGAAGGTCATATCCGAGCGCTCGACAGTTCCTGTTGTGAAGTACTCGACTTGGGGTTGTGACACCACCATTGGCACGCCGCCATCCTGCGAATCTATGGCGTAGATGAGTGCCATATAGCGGTGGTTGGCATTCAGGGTTTTATGCACTGTTGCCTGACCCTTATGTCCGAGCTGCTGCATAATCTCCTCGGCACTCTTCTCCTCGAAGAAGTAGAGGTGGTCAGCGATGTAGAAGAAGGCCTCGGCAACCTGCTCCTCGTTCTGAGTGGTGAAGGGGAGTCCTTGCTCTATATATCCCGCCTCGCTATCCTCCACAAGCTGCACCATATAGTAGCCCTCCCAGCTCTGTGGCGCAACGTCGATGGTAACCTCAGGGCCGTCGGCCGTAATCGTGATGTTGAAGCTCTCCTCTATGCGCTCGGGGAGTCGCTTCTCAATGGTGGTGTGGTATATGGGCGTCACACGTTCATAGTCGTCGCCACTAACATAGATGCCATAGGCGTATGCGACATACTCCTTTGCTGGTGAGAGATCTTGCCAACGCTTGGTCTGCGTGCCCTGCATCGCAATGCCGCTCTTGGTGAGAAACTCCTCGAGAGTGGTGTCGGTGGCGTATGACGCAAAGAGTGCGTAGTCGGCGTAGATGAGGGTCTCGGCGTCTGTAATACCCATATCCGCGAAGTATGACTTCTCGGCCATCATAACAATGTAGGATATCGAGTCGCTTTCGGGTGTTACCGTTACGGCACACTCCGAGTATCCTGCCTCAGCAACCTCTATGCGCAGTTTCTCACCCTCCTGACCAGCTTGACGTACTACAACCGTAGGTCTTGTGTCGATATCAATGTAGCGCAGTTCGATGGTCGCCTCGCGACTTGCGGCGTCGAAGTTTGGAGCCACACGCAGTGATATCTCCCCCTTGCGGCTGTTGTCTATGGTGCTTATCCACTCGACATTCGCCACCGCTGCGGGCATAATCTCGCCTATATACTTCTCAAGGTGGTAGGTGATGGTTATCTCGCCACCCTCACTTACGATGTCGATTACGGAGGGTGACGCGGTGAAGTCGCTATGAGAAGTTGTAACCTCCTCGCCTTTGCACCCTACAAGCAGCGTGGTGGCGATCAAAGCCCAAAGAAATCTGCACATATATTATATACTATAGGTAGATGTATGATGGTATGGAGCGCATAACTGGCAGTGAGCCCTCCTCGTAGTCCACAGCAAATACGTAGACCATATATCTTGTGTCTCTCTCGAGCGAGACGTTGATCTGCTTATTGCCCTTGTAGCAGCTACTCTTGAGGAACTGCTCTACGGTAGCACCATTGCTAACAGCCTTGCGAGCACTGTCGTAGAAGTAGGATGCTAAGTTACGTACCAAGCCTTCGATAGATAATGAGCCTGGCTCGATGTAGTACACCGAGGTATCTGGCGCGATCTGCACGTTGTAGTAGCCATCCCAGTTTTTAGGTGTGATGGTGATGCTGGTCATAGTGCCACTAATCTGCGATGAGATGTCGAACGTAGCGTTGTACATATCTGGCATAGGGATCTCCACCATAGTTTGGTGCATAGGCGTAAGGAGTGTGTACTCATTACCCTTGAACGTAATGCCATAGCTGTAGATGATATAGCTCGAGCCGTGCTTCATACCTGTAAACGAACGCTCTGCATCACCAGTATAGATGAGCTGAGGGCTCACGCGATCCATCAACTCCTCGAGGGTCATCTGGTTACGCTTGGCGATGCTACGGTAGTTGTTCATCTCGGTCTCGATAAATACGTTCATATCTGTAGTTCCCGACTGCTTGAAGTACTCGGCGTCGATGATATTTGCCATATATGGCATATCCTTGTCTGCCGGCATATACTTCACGGTGCAGCTGTTGTAGGTGATGTTTGTGGCCTCGAAGCGGAACTTGTTGAGCGGCTGCTTATCCTGAAGGATATTTACGCGAACGGGAGTCTCCATTCCAGTATAGTTAATGGTTATGGATGCAAAGCGCTCCTCGTTGGTGTCGCTTGCCTTGATGTGAAGGATGATGGTCGAAGAGGTAACTTCCTTGAGAGATACCCAATCCACTGGTGACATTACCTCAGGTTTAGCACCCTTAACACCATTCTCTACGGCGTAGAAGAGTGGAATGTCGCCACCGTTGCCATCGATATTTAGTTCGTAGGTGTCGAGGGTGAGTTTTGGAGGGTTGTTAGGATCGATCTCCTCCTTGCTACATCCAACAAAAATAGTTGCCATAAGGGCAACAACAAGAATAGCTAACTGCTTCATAGTTTGTATAAAAAGTTAATTTTCGACAAAGGTAACTCTTTTTTTAGTTTTATAGCATTATAAGCTATAAAATTTGCTGTTGTGGGTGAAATAGTTGACATTGTCGTAGAAATGTGCTAAATTTGCATTTTACAACCGAAGATAATTATGCTTACTATCGACCAAATTCTATCCATACATACTCCCGAGGAGTTTGAACGTTGTGCCTTGGAGCTATTTCGTTTTCAGGCGGTGGCGTGTGCGCCATATTGTCGCTATGTGGAGCTGTTGGGTGTGGATGTGGATGGCGTTCGCAGAGTTGAGGATATCCCGTTTATGCCCGTGGAGCTCTTCAAGACGGAGGATGTCTATTGTGGCGACGGCTCTCCAGAGATAGTCTTTACCTCGAGCAATACCGGCTCGACGGTGGCATCGCGACATATAATGCAGTCGTTGGAGGTCTATCGCAGGAGCTTCACTGCAGCCTTCGAGCACTTCTATGGCGCGGTGGAGGGGTGGAGTATATATGGTCTTTTGCCCAACTACTTGGAGCGCGAAGGGTCGTCGTTGGTATATATGGTCGACACACTTATAAAGCAGTGTGGATCAGGTGGCTTCTATCTCCACGATTACGAAAAACTCATTGCCGATATGGCGGCGGATAAGCGTCCTAAGATTCTGCTTGGCGTGAGCTATGCGCTGTGGGATTTGGCGGAGAAGTATGCGCCGCAGTTGCACGATACGGTGGTTATGGAGACTGGTGGTATGAAGGGTCGCCGCAAGGAGATTTCGAAGCGTGAGTTGCACGAGATTCTATGCCGTGGCTTTGGCGTGGAGCATATCCACTCGGAGTATGGTATGGCGGAGCTTACGTCGCAGGCATACTCCGCGGGTGAGGGTCTGTTCCGTGCACCGTCGTGGATGCGGGTCTTGGTGCGCGATGTCAACGATCCGTTTGATCATCGTCCCGAGGGTATGCGCGGAGGCGTAGATATCATCGACTTGGCGAACCTAACGTCGTGCGCCTTCATCCAGACTCAGGATGTGGGACGTGTGCTGGAGGATGGAAGTTTTATGATCGAGGGACGTATTGCGGGTAGCGATATTCGCGGGTGTAACCTTTTGGTACACAATATTTTGTAATGAAATATAATAACGATATACTTAGGCGATTGCATCGAGAGTTATATGATGTTCTCGGCGAGGTGGTGCGTGTATGCGAGGCTGCGGGCATCCCCTATTTCATTCAGGGTGGCACGGCTATCGGAGCACACTTCTTCGAGGATATAGTGCCGTGGGATGATGATATTGACCTCGGTATGACGCGCGAAAATTATGAGCGTTTTCTTCGTGAGGCCCCTGCACTTTTGGGTGAGGATTATCAGCTGCAGGAGTTTGCCACGGAGCCTGATACGCCGTTCTACTACATCAAAATACGCAAGCGTGGAACGCGATTTGTGGAGAGCGAGTGGGTGGGTATGCCCATCTCGGAGGGTATCTATGTCGATATCTTTCCATACGATGTAATCCCTGATGATGAGCGACTTAGGATTGCGCAACGCCGTAAGGTGGGCTTTCTCGTAAACTGCTTTATGGCCAAGAGCGTATGGCTGTGGCGATGGTTCGGGAGGGCGAATAATGGTGTGGTGTTCCCCAAAAGTTGGTTGTCGTGTGCGGCCATAAAGCTCTATGCGTCGTTGCACACTAAGGAGCAGATATACAACCGCTTGAAGCGTGAAATGACACGCTACAATGCCACCGATGGGGTGTACTACAACATTGTGCGTATGCCCAAGGATATGATCTCGTGCGAGGCAATAGCGCATCTCGAGCCGCGACGCTTGGGCGAACTTACGGTTATGGCTCCTGCGGATTTGGAGACATATCTGCGTAGCCACTACGGCGACATCCAGAAGTGGCTGCCCGAGGAGAAACGCCTGAATCACGCCCCCGAGGTGCTGCATTTCGGAGAGAGCGTTACGACCGCGGAGTCGGAGTCTATAAGTGTGGTTATTCCGCTATATAATAAAGAGTTGGAGGTGGAGCGTGCCTTGCGCTCGGTGCTCTCTCAGAGCCTTATGCCTGGCGAGATTATCGTTGTGGATGATGGCTCGACAGATGGCTCGCGTGCGGTGGTGGAGCGTGTTATGGCTGAGAATCCCACCTCGAACATCCGTCTCCTTGTGCAAAAAAATGGCGGTGTCAGCGCGGCGCGAAACAGAGGTATTGCGGAGGCTAAGGGGCGTTATGTTGCACTTCTGGATGCCGATGATTGGTGGCTCACGGGATATATCGCCGAGGTGTGCAGAATGATGGAGTATTACCCCGATGCCGAGGCCTACTCTACAGCATTTGACATAGTCTCGGGAGATAAGCGTGTGAGGGCTGCAGTGCCTGAGTGTGAGGGTGTTATCAATCCGGCGGAGGAGGCTCTCAGGAGTCGTTATCCGATCATCCCATCCACGGCAACGCTGCTTCGCAGTGCCGTTATGGAGTGTGGCGGTTTCCCCGAGGGTATGCGCATTGGCGAGGATCAGTGGCTGTGGGTGAGGATGATGCAACGCGGCTGCCGCTTCGTCTTCTCACCGATGTCGCTTGTGCGTTACTCGCGTGAGGCATCCAACCGCTCGGCAGCGATATATCGCGCGGAGCAGAGCCAGCATTCGCTCGAGGGACTTTACAGCTCCGAGCAGGATGAGCAGCTCAATGAATATATAGCCCGTATAGCCCTCGGCAAGGCCATCACGCAGAGTGTTCGCGGTGGCACGGAGGATGCTCGCCGTGCGGCCGAAAAATTCTCATATACGCATCTGTCACGCAGACAGTTGTATCGACTACGTATGCTGAACACCCTCCCCGTGGCTCTCCGTCCGCTGGTTGACAGGCTCTATTCGACCCTTGCGTGGGTGGTGAGGAGGCGTGGATTGTAGTCATAAAAATCTCTTTTTTTAGATTATTTCTCTCGCAGAGAGTTGTTTATTACATAAGTTTTTGTATATTTGTATTTCGAAACTTACGAAACTTATGAACAATAGACTAAAAATAGGTATCTCGCAGGGCGATACTAATGGTATCGGCTGGGAGGTAATCCTCAAAATACTTTCGGATAATCGTATCACGGAGCTTTGCACCCCTGTGGTGTATGGCTCGGCAAAGGCTGCGGCATACTACGAGCGTTCGCTCAAGGAGTATGAGCCTGTGAAGTTTGTGGTGGTGGATGGTGCGGAGAATGCCCAGGCGGGTCGTTGTAACCTCGTGGAGTGTTGCGACGAAAACATCTCTATCACCCCTGGCAAACCATCTAAGGCGGGTGGTGAGGCTGCTTCGGCGGCGTTGCGTCGTGCAGTTGCGGAGCTTAAGGCTGGTCGTATAGATGCTCTTGTAACGGCTCCTATCGACAAGGAGATGATTCAGAGCGAGGAGTTTAACTTTACGGGTCACACCGAGTTTCTCGCTGCGGAGCTTGGCGGCAAGCCGCTTATGATTATGGCGTCGGATCTTATGCGCGTGGGTCTGGCAACCATCCACGTTCCTGTGTCGAGGGTTGCGGAGCATCTCTCCAAGGAGCTTATCGTGGAGCGTATCGAGCAGATGAATCGCTCTATGGTTGAGGATTTTGGCGTTGTGAAGCCACGCATCGCGGTGTTGGCACTTAACCCTCACGCGGGTGATGGAGGACTTCTCGGCTCGGAGGAGGCGGAGATTATCAAGCCTGCTATTGTCGATGCTTTCGAGAGGGATATCCTCGCGTTTGGACCTTTTGCTGCGGATGGCTTCTTCGCAGCGGGACAGTTCAAGAACTACGATGCGATACTTGCTATGTACCACGACCAGGGTCTCGCACCTTTCAAGACCCTTACGCCAGATGGTGTGAACTTCTCGGCATCGCTTGATGCAGTGCGCACATCGCCAGATCACGGCGTGGCATACGACATCGCAGGCAAGGGTATTGCCGATGAGCAGTCTATGCGCAACGCGATCTATATGGCTATGGACATCGTTCGTCGCCGCAAGGAGTGGGCACGCTGGACAGCACGTCCTCTGGAGCACTTCGAGCGCGAGAAGGGTCGCGATATCTCCATCAAGGATTTGCCTGAGCAGGAGCATCACGACTAAACGCTATGCATAACAAGGTTTTGGCAATAATATTTATCGTGCTCTTCAGCGTGGCATTAGCATGGGCGGTTATGTTCTGCATAGATGCCATAGAGGGTGAGAAATGGGCCGTTGCACTAATGTCAGCAGCCGTTGCCGGCATCTCGATATTTAGAATAGCATACTACGCCAAAGCACTATCCCATAGGGATGAAGATAGATAGAAGACACTGAGCACAACTGAGTAGTAATCCGTCTCGTTATTGTGGAGCTGCGAAGGTGCTCGAAATAATAACTTTTTAAAACAACTAAACAATTATGGTTAAAGTAACCTTTCCCGATGGCTCGGTAAGAGAGTTCGCCAAAGGGACAACTGCCTTTCAGGTGGCAGAGAGCATCAGCCCTCGTTTAGCTGCTGACTCACTCGCAGCCGAGGTAAACGGCGCAACTGTAGATATGATGCGCGCTATCGATTGTGACTGTACAATCAAATTCTTCAAGTGGGACGACGCCGAGGGTAAACACGCTTTCTGGCACACATCATCACACCTCTTGGCAGAGGCTTTGGAGGCTCTCTACCCAGGTATTAAGTTTGGTATCGGTCCTGCTATCGACAATGGTTTCTACTACGACGTAGATTCGCCTGTGGCTATCACAGAGGCTGACCTCGAGAAGATCGAGGCTAAGATGATCGAGCTTTCGCGTAACAAGGAGGCTTTGGTGCGCACAGAGGTTTCGAAGGCTGAGGCTCTCAAGACCTTCACCGAGAAGGGCGACCAGTATAAGGTGGAGCTTATCACCGACCTCGAGGATGGTACAATCTCGTTCTATACCAACGGCGCTTTCACCGATCTATGTCGTGGTCCACATATCCCTAACACGGGTTATATCAAGGCTATTAAGTTGACCTCTATCGCAGGTGCTTACTGGCGTGGTAACGAGAAGAACAAGATGCTCACTCGTATCTACGGCGTATCGTTCCCTAAGAAGTCGATGCTCGACGAGCACCTCGCAATGTTGGAGGAGGCTAAGAAGCGCGACCACCGTAAGCTCGGCAAGGATCTCGAGTTGTTTATGTTCTCGCAGCGTGTAGGTCAGGGCCTTCCAATGTGGTTGCCTAAGGGTGCAGAGTTGCGCGACCGTTTGGAGCGTTTCTTGCGTCAGATTCAGAAGGAGTATGGCTACCTTCAGGTTATCACCCCACATATCGGTAACAAGGATCTCTACGTTACATCAGGCCACTATGCTAAGTATGGCAAGGACTCGTTCCAGCCTATCCACACTCCATTCGAGGGTGAGGAGTATCTGTTGAAGCCTATGAACTGTCCTCACCATTGTGAGATCTACCGCTCTAAGCCACGCTCTTACAAGGATCTTCCAGTGCGCTTGGCAGAGTTCGGTACTGTATACCGCTACGAGCAGTCTGGTGAGTTGCACGGCTTGACTCGTGTACGCTCGTTTACTCAGGATGATGCCCACCTCTTCGTGCGTCCAGACCAGTTGTTGGAGGAGTTCGAGAAGGTTATCGACATCGTGCTCTACATCTTCCGCACTCTTAAGTTCGACAACTACACCGCACAGATCTCGCTCCGCGACCCTAACAACACCGAGAAGTATATCGGCTCGGATGAGAACTGGGAGAAGGCTGAGGGTGCTATCATCCAGGCTTGTAAGGAGAAGGGCCTCAACACCACTGTGGAGCTTGGCGAGGCTGCGTTCTACGGTCCTAAGCTCGACTTTATGGTTAAGGATGCTCTCGGTCGCAGCTGGCAGCTCGGTACTATCCAGGTGGACTACAACCTCCCAGAGCGTTTCGACCTTACATATAAGGGCTCTGACGATAAGCTTCACCGCCCAATTATGATCCACCGTGCGCCATTTGGCTCTATGGAGCGTTTCGTGGCTGTGTTGTTGGAGCACACTGGTGGTAAGTTCCCATTGTGGCTCACCCCAGACCAGGCTGTGGTATTGCCTATCTCGGAGAAGTATAACGACTATGCTCAGGAGGTAGCTCGTCAGCTCAACATCGCTGATGTTCGCGTTCAGGTGGATGATCGTAACGAGAAGATCGGCCGTAAGATTCGCGACAACGAGCTTAAGCGTATCCCATTCCTCTTGATCGTAGGTGAGAAGGAGGCTGAGGATGGCTTGGTATCGGTTCGCGCACAGGGCGAGGGCGATAAGGGTCAGATGACTATTGCAGAGTTCGCAGAGTTTATGAAGGGCCTCGTATCAGCAGAGATTGAAGCAAATAAATAATAAGTCTAACTAACAATTAACTAATTTGGCAGGACAATTTCCATTCCGCCCACGCCCACAGGCGCAGGGGAATAACCAGCAACAGCAGAACAACAACCAGCAGCAGCGCGACCCTCGTGGCCGTCGCCCACAGCAGGAGAACCCTAACCGAATCAACGACGAGATCACAGCACCTACAGTGCGTGTCGTAGGCGAGAACGTTGAGCCTAACCTTGTGTTGCCTATCAAGGAGGCACTCCGCTTGGCTGATGAGATGGAGCTTGACCTTATCGAGATTTCGCCTAAGGCTGAGCCTCCAGTATGCCGCATTGCCGACTACCAGAAGTTCCTTTACCAGCAGAAGCGTAAGGCTAAGGAGATCAAGGCAAAGCAGGTGAAGGTTGTTATCAAGGAGATTCGTTTTGGTCCTCAGACCGATGATCACGACTACAACTTCAAGCTTAAGCACGCCGAGAACTTCCTCAAGGAGGGTGCTAAGGTTAAGGCGTACGTATTCTTCCGTGGTCGCTCTATCGTCTTCAAGGAGCAGGGAGAGATTCTTCTTCTCCGTTTTGCCAACGACCTCGAGGAGCTTGCTCGTGTAGAGCTGATGCCAAAGCTCGATGGTAAGAAGATGAATATGATTCTTGCGCCTAAATCAAAGAAGTAATTAATTTCTTGTGATAAGGGGTCATCTTCGACTCATCCCGAAAAGTAATGGACCAAGGGCTGTACGTTTTGTACTATCCCTTGGTCTATTCTTTTGCGATAAGCCAAATCTAACCCCTTCTGACAAGAAATTTGGGCGTTATCCCATCGTCGGGATTTTTGCAGAGCGTTGCACTCGGCACCCTTCTGACAAGAAATTTATCTTATTCTGTGAGGTGAAAAACAATGTCATCCTTCGACTTCGCTCGGGATGACATTGTGGGCGTGTTGATAACACTGGCAACCAAGTCCCCCTTTGGCAAAGGGGGATTTAGGGGGAATGTGAAAATGAAATGATGCAAAGCATCCTTCGACTCCGCTCGGGATGACATAGTATAGTTTCATAATCGCTCCGGCGGAGCAACCCCATTACTCATTACTCACTCCTCATTACTAATTCCTTAATAGCCTTAGCGCACAGCTCTGGCTCCTCTAAGAAACCCATATGTCCCGAGTGCTCGAGCCACACAACACGTGCCGTGGTGTCAGCAGCGATCATCTCCTGTGCCACATTCTCGGGAATGTAGTGGTCGTGGCGACCAAAGATAAACTGGTGGGCGATGCCACTGTCGCGTAGCTGCTCGCCGCGACTCTTACGCTCGATCATACCGCCAAGGATAGCTATGACACCCTCATCCTCGGTGATAAGGATAAGCTCGCTGAGATCCTCGATGTAATCTTTTAGACGCTTCACATTCTCGGGTGCGAAGCCCTGGTGTGGCACAAGACGCGCCAGGGTATTCTTTTTGCCAGCCTTTATAAGCTCTATCTCGCGGCGGCGACGGTCACACTTCTCCTGGCTGTCTGCCGAGGTTGTGGAGCTTAGGAGCGTGATGCTCTCGAGATTCGCGGCGTAGCTGTCCATCATCGCCAGAGCCACGTAGCCGCCCATAGAGTGTCCTACGACATTATATTTCTCGATACCCAAGGCTTGCATAGTAAGTCCCACGCAATCAGCGAGATACTCCATAGTATGTGTTTCGCCGTTTACCATCGACACGCCGTGACCTGGCAGGTCGAGGACTACCACGCGCAGCTCATCCTTTAGCAAGTCGATAAACTCATCCCACACCAGCATTGACTCCAAGTAGCCGTGTAGAAGAACAACGCACCTCTCGCCGCGCTCGCTGTCGGCAACGTGCATAGGCGTAGTGCCTGCCATAACAAATTTCTCAACCATAGTGTCGCATATTACGATTTACTCTACAATATTACAAAAATCTTGGGACAAAAGCAATAGGAGAGCGCAAAAAGAGGTGAGAATTTTGTTGTGCCGGAAAAATTTTGTAACTTTGGTCATTATATATACGTACACCACTGTTAATGACAAAATGATAGAGCTATGTCGCGCTTCGAATTTATAAAATGCCACGGGTCGGGCAACGACTTTATACTTGTTGATATCACTAACGACGAGGCTCTGCAGCGCGTCGACTGGTCGGCATTTGCGCGTGTGGCGTGCGACAGATCGACAAGTATTGGCAGCGATGGTCTGTTGCTCGTTGTGCGTCACGAGGATGGGGTGTATGGTATGGATATGCTCAACCCCGACGGCTCGCGTGCCGAGATGTGTGGCAATGGCATCCGCTGCGTGGCGCGATATGCTATGGAGCGCGGTTATATCTCGGCTCGGAGTGTGCTTCGCTCTGGAGGTCGCGACTATGCTGTGGCGGCGGCAGGAGAGATAGCAGAGGGTGTACCGATGTATGGCGTGGATATAGCTATACGCCTATGGAGCAAGGACTTCGCCTTCTTTGCCGAGGGAGAAGAGTGGCTTGGTAAGAGTGTCGAGGCCTTGTCGTCGGAGCTCCAGTTTTCGGCGCTTAGTCTCGGAAATCCTCACCTTGTGGCCAAGGTGGAGCAGATTTCGCTTGCGGAGCTTGAGACCCTCGGCGAGAGGGTAAAGGTGCTCCCGAATATAGTTCCTAATGGAGTAAATGTGTCGTTATACGAGCGTCGTAGCAATCGTAGCATCTTTGTTGCTACATACGAGCGTGGTGCGGGTATCACGCTGTCGTGTGGCACGGCTATGACCGCTTCGGCTACGGCGGCAGCACAGCTTGGATATGTGGAGCGTGGCGAGCGCATCGAGGTGCGTAATCGAGGTGGTAAGGTATATTGTACTACGCGCATAGAGGGCAGTGAGATTATTACGCGCCTGGAGGGTAATGCAACGTTTGAGTGGCGTGGTGAGGTGAACTTTGTAGATGGCAAAGTGGAGTATCGCGTTGTGGAGGAGTCTGGCGAGGCAGATTTGTGGCAGCGTGCCGTGGAGGTGTGGGGGAGTTTATAGGTGGCGATAGTGTGCTCTAAGCAGCAGATTACTAATTATAGATAATTTAAGGTGGTTGCGTTTCTGAGATATTTGGTGTTGTGTTTGGTGGCGATTGTTGTTGCTGCCTGCAGCGTCACGCGCTCACTGCCCGAGGGAGAGTATCTTCTGGATAAGGTGGAGATAAAGGCCGATAAGAGCGTGCCGCGCGAGAGACGTATAACCGAGGGCAAGGATGGCTTGGAGGCCTACGTGCGTCAGTCGGCAAATAAGCGACTCTTTGGCCTCGATTTCTATATATGGGTCTACGAGAATGCAAATCCCGATAAGGATAACTGGTGGCACAACCTGATGCGAAAGATAGGCGAGGAGCCTGTGCTGCTCGATAGTGCGCTCACCGAGAAGTCGGTGCAGAATCTGCATACCTACCTCAAAACCCGCGGATACTTCTCTTCGGATGTAACATACCGTGTCGACACCGCGCGCCGTAAGCGCCGTGCCGAGGTCATCTATACCATCAAGCAGGGCGAGCCAACGCTTATTGATTCTATCGAGTATGACTTCCGCGACCGCTCGCTGAGGGATATCATCCTTGCCGACACAGCACGATCGCAGCTTAGACGCGGTGAGATTCTCGATATCACAACCCTCGATGCTGAGCGTAATCGCATAGCCTCATTCCTTAATAATCGTGGATATTTCGACTTCACGGCAAATAACATCAGCTATGAGGTAGATACTATAGGTATGGGATATAATGCCGATGTGAAGATGATTGTGCATCCTACGTCGGTTGGCATCAACAACCGCGGCGAGCAGATCTATGAGGATAACTCTATTTATCGCTTGCGCAACATCAACGTTTATCCTACCTACGACCCTATGATGCGCTCTACGATGGGCTTCAAGGAGGGCGCTGTGATTGACACTGTGGATTATTATGGTCTCACCATCATCCGCGATCACAACTTCACGCCACGCCTGCGCGATGCGGTGTTGCGACGTACCATATCGCTCTATCCGCAATATATCTACAACGCGCGACAGATAACTCACACCAACAAGGAGCTTATGTCGTTGGGATTCTTCCGCAACTCAAAGATTAGCTTCGAGCGTGTGGAGTCGGAGCCTTCGTATGTGAGCTTTGTTGGTGGCAACACCAGCGATGCGACACTCGATATCCAGCAGAAGTATCTCGATTGCAACATCTTCGTATCTCCGGCATTGAAGCAGAGCCTCAAGGCGGAGGTCGAGGCATCATCGACCTCTACATTCCTTGGTCTCAGTACCACCTTGGGTTATTCGAATACCAATATCTTCCGCGGTGCCGAGGCCTTCGATTTCGCCGTGCGCTTTGGTTTCGAGTATATGTATGCCAAGAATATCGAGAAGCGCAGTGCGCAGGAGTTGGGTATCACCGCAGGCCTCACCTTCCCGCGCTTCCTGCTACCGTTCCGCATCGCTCCGAGCCTTCGTGTGGCGCAACCGCGAACACGCCTTGAGCTGGCTTTCGACTATCAGAATCGACCATACTATCGCCGTAATATCTTCACCACACGTTGGGCATACAGCTGGCAGCAGGATCGTCGCTCGTCGTTTGTGGTGCGCCCTGTGGATATCAACTGGATTGATGTGAAGGAGGTAGACCCCTCGTTCCTCGCCGATATCGACAACAACTACCTGCGCACCTCGTTTGAGTCGCAGCTTAACGCTGGACTCTCGGTGTCGTGGATATATAACACTCAGCGATCAGATATCGACAAGAATGCCACCCTCATCCGCGCGAATCTCGAGACCACGGGTAACCTTATTCAGGGTCTTGAATCACTATTTTCGGAGTATGCCGAGGGTAAGGATTACTATGAGATTCTCGGCATCCGCTACTCGCAGTATGTGCGTGCCGAGCTCAATGCCAGCCATAATATAGACCTCGGACATAATATGGCCCTCGCAGGACGTATCTTTGGTGGTGTGGGTGTCACCTACGGCAACTCGGCTGGCAACTCCATACCTTTCGACCGTATGTTCTACTGCGGTGGTGCCAACTCTATGCGTGGCTGGGTACCTCGCACCTTGGGTCCTGGTGCTAAGCCTGAGATTACTGATGCAAGCTATCCTTCGCAGGTGGGTGATGTGCGTCTGGAGGCCAACCTCGAGTTCCGCTTCCCGATATGGTGGGTCTTTAACGGCGCGATATTCTTCGATGCGGGTAATGTGTGGTATCTGCGCAACAACGAGTCGAACAACCGCGAAGAGGTTTTCTACCTCAAGGATTTCTACAAGCAGTTAGGTTTCAACACTGGTGTCGGCTTGCGCCTCGACGTCAAGTTTGTCGTGATACGCCTCGACCTCGGTATACAGCTCCACAACCCTGGACAGCCCGAGGGTATGCGATGGATTCACAACTTCAAGTGGAATAATATGGCGTTGAATTTCGGTGTGGGATATCCGTTCTAATGATAATGATGCAAAAAGCGTCACTTTTTGCATTATTACTATTCTGAAAGTTGAGCTTGTCTAACGAACAGTTGTAGCCCCCTCAGAACTCTGCCTCGCACTCTATACGTATGGTCTTGCCACTCGAGGGGTGCGCAAACTCCACCATCGAGGCGTGGAGACAGAGACGATGTTCGCTGCACTCGGTGTGGCACTCCCTGCCATAGATGTTATCTCCAACGATAGGGGCATTGAGACCCTCGCTATGTGCGGCGTGTAGGCGTAACTGGTGTGTGCGGCCAGTGATAGGGTAGAATGATACCAGTGTGCGATCTCCCCTCACCTCCACCACGTCATATTCAGTTATGGCGCTCTTGCCATCTGCGGCCACCATCTGTCGAGGGCGGTTGTCGTAGTCGAGACGCATAGGTAGCTCGATGCGACCACGTTTTGCGGTTATAACACCCTCGAGCAGAGCGGTATATCGTTTCGAAATCGAGCGCGTTATGAACTGCTCCTGCATAGCCTTGTGGGTATCCTTATCCTTAGCAAGCAGCAGTATTCCAGAGGTAGATTGGTCGAGACGGTGGATGATCATAGGCCCTGTGGCCTCGGGATATCGCTCTTTGGCCCAACGCTCCACGCTCCTGACACCCGACTTACCCTCCACCGATAGCATCCCGCAGGGCTTATCTATAGCCAAAAGCCACTCATCTTCCCAGAGTATGCGTGGCTCGGGAGGTGTGATCTCGAGGAGTGGGTTTGGCTCAACCTCCAGTCCCTCAAGCATAAACGTAAGTATGGGCTTGCACTTGCCATTACACGCAGGGTAGAATGCTCCGTCGTGGCGCACCTCGCCGCGTGGCGACGCTCCCATCCAGAACTCAGCCATACATATCGGCGTGAGGTTGTTGCGGTAGGCATATTGCAGCAGCTTTGGCGCGGCACACTCGCCAGCACCCGCAGGGGGAACGCCCTGCGCCGTAGGGGCAAACAACTCGCATAAATCCTTCACCTCGCCGCGAGCATTGAGGATGCGGAACTCGGCGAAGAGCCTCATCTGCAGCTCGGCGGATTTCTGCTGTCGCATTCTCTTTAGCTCGGCAACTTCGTGGCTTAGGGTGTCGAAGAGTTGTTGCGCCTCTGCGATGCGAGCCTTGTGGTGTCGCTTTAGGCGTTGCATATCGGCGTTATCGCGCTGACTCTCAAGTATAAGCGTCTCGCTACTCTCGCCCTCCGCACGTCGTCTGTCGCGCTGCTCTTTTCGCACCCTGTGTAGAGCCCTTAACGCACTTAGTTCTTCCTCTGCGTGCTGCTTTGCATTAAGGAGAGCCTCGTGTGCAGCGCAGTAAGCCTCACCTTCGGTAAGTTTGTCAATGTGGCGGTTGATGGCCGATATCTCTGCCTCGCCAATGCGGAAGAACTCCCCGGGGCGCAGCATATCGTATATCGGCGGCACGAAGTATTCGTGGTTGTTGGTGCCACACAGGTTACCGGAGAAGGCGGCAAGGAAGCCTATGCCACCATCTCCATCCATCACCACTAAGACTCCGAACATCTTACCCTCAGCAATCTCGGAGTGCAGATGGCTCTGAGTTGCGAGGTATTGCTGCACCTCCTGAGCCGCAAGGCGCGACAGAGGGTGAGGCTCATAGTGGAAGGGCCACGTGAAGAGCCTCGGGAGTTCTATCGCGGATATATCTTTTCGAAAGCGATGCAATTCTTACTCCAAGATTATCAGTGGTTTAGTATAGCTTCACTTCGCCTCCAGCGGTGTAGTAGCTATAGATGCGGAACTTGCCGTCGGTGTCGAGGACTACAGCTACGAGGATGTCACCACCGTACGTTGTGCTGTACTCCTGCAATGCCTCATACTTAGGGTCCCAGTCGCTGCCACTATCCTCATACTTGAGAGGGTAGCCAACCTTTGCCTCTTTGTATGAACCCTTTACCTTCTTGGTGTCGGCATACTCCGAGAATGAGTACTTCACCTCATCCTCGATGCTTGTAATAACGCCGTTAAAGCGTATGAGCCACACCTTTGCTGCGTTTGCTGAGCGGCTGTCGGTGTTCACGGTGAGGCTTATGCGCTCCTCTTTTTTGTCTGTGATGGTAACAACCATATCCACAGTACCTGTACCTGTGAGGTCTATGTTTATCTCCTCCTCGATGACATCTATTGTGGTGTAGTACTCGGTCTCGAGGCCTGCCATCTCTGCAACGCAAACCATCTCGCCAGCCTTGCCCTCCTGGTCTACGGCTACGGCATAGAGGTAGTAGTTGCTTGCAGGGTGGTAAATCTCCACGACGGCTGTTGCCACGCCATTGGCAACCTCATACTCCTCGCGGTAGTTCTGGTAGTCGTTGGCATCCATAATATACTCGAGGTTGGCAGCGTATGCCGCGTGGTCGCTCTCAGGAGCTGCATAGAGACGTACCTTAGTAGCGTTGTTATCCACGCCAAGAACTACGGTGAGGGTCTCGTGTGTTGTCTGCTCGAGGATCTCTGCCGAGGTGATCTTAGCCACACCAGTGAGCGATGGGGTCTTGGTTGTGAACTTCTCGAAAGCCACGTTACCCACCTTGCCATCCTTTATGGCGATGGCGTAGGCGTAGTATGTGCCACCGATTGCGAGCTGGTTGAGGTGACGTGTCACAGGTTCGCTGTAGAGCGTAGGTATCGCGTGGGTCATAGTCACGAGGTAGTTGTTAATCTCCTCATTGCTCTTACCCTCGAAGTCGAATGGATTTTCGGTGTCGGCCTTGGTAACAGCAGGATCCATATAGCCAATGATAATCTTGCACGCCTCGGCAGCCTCGACACTCATAACTGCCGAAGTCTCGGTGATATCGCTGATGGCAACGCTAACCTCCACATTACCATTTAGTTCGGCTGTAGGTGCTATGAACTCCTTGGTTACAACGCTGCTCAAGCCATCCTCATTCTCGCAGTATACGGCGATGGTGTACGATGTCCCTGGAACGAGCATAATACCCGCATTCTCCTCACTGGTGATGAGTGAGTTACGCACCAAGTCCTGCTCCGAGAATGTGCGGCTCTCAGTTGCTGAGTTGAACACAGCAAATGGGTAATCCTCATCTGGGTTGAGCGATGACTGCGCCTGCTCGATGAAGATGTTACGGTCGTAGGCATCGGTATGCGCAGCACCTGCAACGTAGCACACGCAGTGTTCCTTCTTGGTGATTACAGCATCGAAAGAGTAGCCTGTGAGGTTCTCAACAGCAATCTCCACACCTGGCGACATCACAGAAAACTCTGCTCTCTTCTCCTCGCCCTTGAGGATTGCGTTCTCGGCGCGGAAGGTGAACTGATACTCCGTGTCATACTCCACAACATAGTTCACTGTACGTGGCTCATTATCCATATAATAGGTCCAGGCATCTGGAGAATCAGGATATATATCTCCATAAGGACCCCAGTACCAGTGGTGGGTATCCGCAGATGGTGTAACCTCGAAAGATAGGGTCATCGTATCCTCGTCGAACATAGGCTTCGATACGGTGATTGTAGGCACCGGTGGCTCGAAGTAGCACTCAGCGCTTATCTCCTTAGACTTTACAGCACCACACTCGGCGTATGCTTCCAAGACGAAGGTCTTACCCCACTCGTATGCAAAAGCGATGCTCTGCTTGCCGCTGCCCTCGCCGCCAATCCACTCAGTTGTGATGCTATCCTTCTCGTATGCACGCCAGTACCACTTTGTAGCGTTCGACGATGGGTAGATGGTAGCTTCAGCCTTCATACTCTCTGCGTTGAGCGTAATCTCGCCAATGTTAACTGCCACCTCACCCTCAGGCATCTGGCAGAACTTCTTGGTGGCAATGTCGCTCTTGCCAGCCTTATTCTCAGCGTAGGCAGTGATGGTGTACTCCACGCCATAGGTAACCGCAAACTCTATCTCCTTGGCTGCTGCGCCCTCCACCTTGGTCATCATAGCGTCATCGGTGTCTGTGCTTCCCTTAACCATCCAATACCACGCCGTAGCATCGGTCGAAGGTGCTATCATCACCTTTGCCTTCATATTCTCGGCGTCGAACTCAGGCTCAAGAATGCCGATAGTAGGCTTATTTACAGGAGCTTCGGTATTCTCCTTTTGGCAAGCTATACCCGCGAAGAGTATCGCGAGTGTAGCAATGAAGTAGGTAAAAAATCGTTTCATATTGTTTGTGTTTTAGTTTAGTTCGGGTATCGCGTCAATGCGGTTGAATGTCATACTCTCCTGGTTGTTCTGCCACTCCATCTCTTGGCAATCTACGGTCATTCGCACTACATATTCGTTGTTCCAGTCGCCTACGCCATTGTCGTATATGCCCGATAGCACATACTCCTTGTTGGTGTTCTGGTTGATGCTAAACGTGCCACTTTTGTGCTGGGTATACATCGAGCCGAGGTTATCCCACATCTCGAAGCGGCGGCTATCACCATCGAATGTTATATAAAGATATGTCTGCTCGCCAAGCTCGCCATCGCGCCACGAGGTTAGTTGCCACGAGCCATCCATAGCCGTATAGGTAACCTCCACCACGGGTTGTGGCTCAGGGTGTGTCTCTGTCTTTTTGCAGCTGCCTGCAATCAGCGCAACAACCATCAATATTAGTAGTCTGAAGTCTCTCATTGTCGTTTATTGTTTGTCTACTGTTGTTATTATTCTCTATTCACCACGCCCATAAACTCTAAGCGCAGTGTGGGATGCTCGGTGTCGAGATTGGTGTATAGCCATACGCTTTGCCTAAATTCGCTACTCAGCCCCTCGTGCTGGTACTCCGCCACAACTCTTGCAGCGCTATCAGAGGCAAGGCTCTGTGGCGCGCTGACTATGCGAACGCAACGGCACGCTGGGCGTATCTCGCTAATTGTCACTCTATCTGGCGTTGTGTTGCGTAGTGTAAATGTCACGCGCGCAATATCCTCCGAGCCGATAGTGCCAATATTCTTGAGTTGCTCATCAACGGCTATAGCACCCTCGGCTATCTTCGACACTGCGGGGAATACCAGCGAGTCGAGTTCGGCGCGTGTTGGGAATCTCCTCTGCGCCGATGCTGTAGCTGTGGTGCAGAGTAGCACCGCGGCAATTATCACGTGCCACCACCGCATCCTACAACCAACCATTATCGTTAGCGCCCTCGCGAACGGTAATAGTTACCGTATAGCTCCTATCTGCCTCAATGGTGAGGGTGGTCTGACCCTCGCTCTTGGCGGTGATGGTCAGCGTATTACCCTGCAGTGTTGCCTCGGCTATGGCGATGTTTGCCACCGTAGCGCTCTTGGCATTTGTGATGTTGTACTCCTCCAATTTGAGGGTCATAGTTGCCTCGGGAGCGAGGTAGATGTTTGGCAGACGCATATCGCGACCCGCACCATCAATAGCCTTGAGCAATGCTCCAGCATCTATCAAGCGCCCCATCTTACCCTTGTAATCCTCGAGGTTCATCTTCACAGGCGTAGCACCCGCAGAGTTATGACGCATATAGAAGAGCTTTTCACCCACGAAGTAGGAGTCTATATCGCGAGCCGATGAGTACATAAGGTTGCGGAACTCCTCCCACGTGAAGTGACGCTTCTGCTGCTTGGCGTAGGCAAGGCCGAGGGCTGCAACACCCGAGACGTGAGGACACGCCATCGACGTACCCTCGTAGTAGCCATATCCCGCAACGCCGTTTACTACGAGCGTCGAGAATATCGCGCCCTGCTGCTTGAGGATGCCATACTCATCGTAGCTGTCATCATCCTCACCCGGAGTGCCGTAGTACTCGAGGTCGCCACCTGGGGCCGAGAGCAACACCTCCGAGCCATAGTTGGAGTATGAAGAAGGGGTGTAGTCCGCCGCGATGGCTGATACTGAGATACACTTCGAATATGCCGCTGGGAACGACGACTGTGCCGCATACTCATTGCCTGATGCAAATATCGCGAGACCACCATCAATGACACCATTTGGCGAGCCTGCGCAGTTGATGAAGTAGTCGAGAGCCTCCTTCTCGAGAGGATACAACGCAGCCCACTCCTCCTCTGTAGCAGGACCTGGTGTGTAGCCCATAATGAGATTAGACTTTGCGGAGTTGTAGCCCCACGAGCACTGCAGGATCACAGCCCCGTTGTCGGCAGCATACTTCATAGCACGAGCCTCCATAGCCAACGAGCAGGAGTTCATACCGTCAAAGAGCTGAATGGTCATAATCTTAACACCCTTCTGACCCTTGCCGCCACCTGCGATACCCGCAACGCCAATGCCGTTGTCGTTCACCGCGGCGATAGTTCCCGCAACGTGAGTGCCGTGTCCTGTGCTGCCGTTGGATGTCCACGAGGTGATAGGTGTGTTACGCGCGAAGTTGTAACCATACTTATCATCCACATATCCGTTGCCGTCGGCATCAACGCCAGCGTTAAGCTCCTCGCCCTCGTTGATCCAGATGTTATCCGCCAAGTCGGGGTGGCTCCACATAACAGCCTCGTCCATCACCGCCACGATGATATCTTCGTCGCCAGTGCAGAGCTTCCACGCCTCCTCGCATCCTGCATCCGCACCTGCAACAACACCTGCCCACTCCTGTGCTATAGGCGCAGTGCCGTCGTTGATGTAGCACCACTGACGGTAGATCTCAGGGTCGTTGAATGGCCACTCGGTGCTGCGTGTGGCGTTGCCATTTGCCTCGGCGCAGCTGATGAAGCGTGGCTCTGAGGATGGGTTGTAGGCACGCCTAATCTCTCTGTTACACTGTAGCTTATCCACCTCGCCGAGCTGCGAGAGACGTCTCATAGCCTCCGCGAGATTCTCCTCGGGGTTGAAACGTACGATATACCATAGATGCAGGCCATTCTCACGTGTGCGAGCCTCGTGACGGCTGTCAACGGGGAATACACGCTCGAAGTGGTAGGCATCCAGAATCTCAAGAATCTCATCCGTTGAGGGGATTCCCGAGCGTGTGGCAACGCCGCCTGAGCGTGTCATAGTCTGCTCGAGGATAGTCTCCATCTCGGGCTTGAACTTGATGATAACCTCGCCCTGGAGGGCATCCTCGGGCAATACGACAGGTGTTGTAGTGCCCTCGGCAGGTGTGGTGGTCATATCATCCTTGACGCAGGCACTTAGCATAAGGGCCACGGTCATATATAAATATAGGTACTTTCTCATTTTGTACTACATTTCATCGTTAAACTCATATCGTGAACGGTAGAGCGGATATGCCTCGAAGTAGTACTCTCTGGATGTAGGTACGTTCGAGAATCCCACTACACTACCCGTGCTGTCGTAGCTCTTCTCCTGCTGAGTGTATAACAATACCTCGGCAGCCAACTCCATAAGGTTGGGGTGGTAGAGCAGCCACTCGGGAAGTTCTCCGGTCATAAAGTTGAGGTTTAGGCGCAGCGTGCGGATGTTAGGTAGCACACGTGGCAGCTTATACTCCACAGCCCAGTTTAGCGTGTCGCCGCGCTCTGCAATATCCTCCGCGGTGTAGGCACGCACTGCGCCATCCTTGAAGTCGGGGAGCGAACCCTCGATATAGTTGTAGGATAGTGCCAACTCCTCGAGATTCTCCCACAAGAGCAGGCGGCGTATAGCGTCGTCCTCGCCCATATTTGCGTAAATACCCTCATTGCCGCTGCGACCGCTAAGATCCGAGATTGTGGAGCGGCGGTTGCTTGAGAGGTCTAGTACGGTGAGGTGAGGGAAGTTCTCGGGACTCAAGACATCGGGAATGGCGGTGAAGTTGTTAGAGTCGAGGTACAGACCCTCCAACGTATCTCCCAACTCGGCAAAGTTGTCGGGGAGCGACACGAGACCTATGGCCGCCACACGCAGCTCCTTTAGGTAGTTGAGCGTCGAAACCTCGGGACATAGGTGGATATCCTTGAGCATAGCGTTTACATTGCCATAGAGCGACAGCGTCTCGAGATATTTGAGGTACTTGATCTCCACAGGGATGTCATCCTCGGTGTTGAAGTAGCTGAGGTCGAGGTCGCGAACACGACCTACAGCATCGGCACAAGGGAGTGTCTCATCCGAAGCCTGCCACAGGCGCAGACATACCCAGTTGTTCATAGGCTCCGAAGTCGACAATGCACTCTCCTCCCAGCACTCCATCTTATTAAAGATGGTCACCACGGCAAGTGAGTCGCCCTGGCGGTTATCCTCGATGAGTGGGCCAGCCTGCTGGCGAATCTTGATTGTTGCAGGGGTGGCAAGAGGTTCGCCGCTCTTGGGTATCAGCGAGAGTGTCATCTCGCGGCTCTCAGGGTCGGAGTTCATCTTCCAATCCAGATGCAGACGTGTGGTACGTGGTCGCGCGCCACGGTCGAGATTAACCTCTACATCCTCTGGCGTAATCCACGCAGCATCGGCAACAACGTCAAACTCCACGTTGGTCTTGATGTCTACCTCCACCCAACGCTCAGCACGTACTGCCGAGGCCGAGATGCTGATAGTGTTCTTGCTCGGGGTTATGGCACGCTCGAAGCCCGCTTGGTTAACTGCTACCTCCTGGAGTATCTCTCCTGCTGAGGAGAAGCGTACCACAGCCTCGCGCGAGTCGTTAATGAGCGTGGAGTCGATCTTTATCTTGCACTTCACCTCGCCGCGGCCATTTGCCGGAGATATCATAATCCACGGCACCTCGGCTTGTGCGGTCCACTCTCTGTCGGAGCGGATGGTGATGCTATGTTCGCCACCCGAGGCCTTAGCTTTGATCTCCGATTTGTCGCTCTCGAAACCCTTGAAGCTCTCGGTGGTGTCGTTCTGGCAACCGCCCAAAACGAGGGCAGCGGCAATAAGTATATATATCTTTCTCATTGTTAGTCAAGTTTTAGCGCATCGCAACCACGGATGTCCTGTGTTGAGTCGTATACAAGTTCGTAGTATCCCTTCTCGATGTATGGACATACGTTCGAGAGATCTATCGATATGTTTGGGTTATCCTTGATCTCGAAGAGCAGGATGTATGGCGAGATGGTGTCGTTGATCTCTCCCAGGTCGTTAGAGCCCATATATAGCGCTGCCATCGTAGGATGCTTGCCGATGCCTGTAGGCCAGTCGCTGAAGGTGCGGTTACCCTGGTCATCACGCTGCTGGCGGATGCTGATAATGGTAAGAGCGTCGATCTCGAGCAGGCTGCGCGGGAACACCGACAGAGCGTTGTTCGAGAGGTCGATACCATAGAGATAAGGGAGGTTCTCAGCTGTGAAGTCAGAAGCTGGAAGCTCTGACAAGCGGTTGAAGCTCAGGTCGATAGTCGAGAGCATTATGCTGTTTTCACCTGTCAGCGCTCCCTCCTCTATCGTTCGCATACCGTTGGCGCTGAGCATAAGCACCTCGATAACAGATCCCGAGCCTATGATGCGCTTAGGGAGTGTAGTGAGGCGGTTGTCAGCGAGGTTCAGCGTGCCGGCGTTTATGCCTCGCCACGCCTCGCCATTCTCCAACTCCGTAATCTCGTTCGATGAGAAGTCGGCAGTAAGCATCGTGTATATCGAGCGTGCCGAGAAGAGGTCGGGGAGCTTCGTGAGGCGGTTGTTCGAGCAGGAGAAGGTCTCCATCATCGACAGACCGCAGTAGTAGCCATCCTCGCCGAGGGTGATGGTGTGGATGCGGTTGTTATCCAGAAGCACCGACGCTGGCGAGATCTCCTTACCGAAGGAGTGTACAACCTCCAACTTGTTGGATGTGCAGTCGAGGTAGCTCATTCTTGCCATACGTTTCAGGTAGTCGTGCGACGGGGTCTCCACGAGGTTGTTGAAGCTGAGATATAGAATCTGAATCTCATCGCCCGACTCTCCGTCGATAATTGCCTCCCAGTCACTCTTGAGCTGCTCGCCCGAGATGGCGTAGTTCATAGCCACGTTGAGTGACTGCATCTTCGGAAGCTTGGTGAGCATATCGAGTGGCAGACGCTCCAAGTCGCGACAGTTGTAGATCTCCACATCCATAAGCAACTCGAAGTTTGCCCAGCTCCACGACTCCTGCTCGTCGTAGTATGGCGATGTCGAGGCAACGGGGGTGAAGAAGTTGTCGGCGGTGATAGGCGAGTTGGCAATGAAGAGCTGCTCGAGCTTTGTGCATCGCATCAAAGCGCGTGAGATACCCTTGATGCCGTTTGTGAGGTTGCCAAAGGCTACATCCTTACGCTCGGCCTTATACATATTCTCAAGCTCCTCGTTGCTCATAAGTGCGTGCTGCAACTCGGGAGATAGGTCGCGGCGGATGTCGTGCTTGAGGACTCGGTTGTGGTAGTCCATAGCCGAGATGCGGCCATCGCTGTCGCTGTAGCCACCTATGAGTTCGTTGTGGTTGCCGAGGTAGAGGGTCTGCAACTCGGTCAACTGACCTATGGCATCGGGAACAAAGCCCTTAGCTCCGAAGCCCGAGATATTGAGACCCACAACGCGACCCTCGCCATTGAGCGTAACACCCGGCTGGTTGCCCCACATATCTATATCCTTGTTGAAGTCCCAGTTTGTACCAACATAGTACTCCTCGCCGTGGAATGTCCAGTTAGGGCCGTCAAGGGCCATCCAGATGTCGTACAGCGCCTCGTAGTCCTTGATACGCTCTGAGGTGGTCGAGAGGATAACTGGCACAGAGACGGTGGTGGTGATGTTATCCTCCACCGAGAACTCTGCCTTCAGATCCTCTATAGTGGCTGTCTCGAGGCGGTTTCGACCCTTGGCATCGGAGTAGGTGGTGTAGCCAGTGACGACGTAGTTACCCGCCTCGAGCCAATGTTGTGTCGAGCATACCATATATGCCGTGAGACCATTGCGGTCGTACAACTCCTCGTCGTAGGACTCCACGAACTCCTCGACATATTGCGTTGCCAGAGCCTTGAAGGTTGTGGTCTTGCTCGAAAACTTATTCTTGACGCTTACGTCTACCGACTTGATGCTGCTGAATGGGTAGTCGCCCTCGGCATCGTATCGTGTAGCAAGAGCCTTCTCCAGTATAAAGCTTACGATGCCACGCTTAACAGTTGGGATGCCGATACTCTTGATCGTCAAGCCCCCGTGCGTAATCTTAAACTCTCCAGCTGCACCGCCCGATAAGATCTGCTCATCGACATTGTTGTAGAGGTAGTAGCCGATGATCTGGTAAGTTCCAGTCATAAGGCGCAGCTTCTCGCTCTGGAGTCCCCACTCCGCAGCCTCGGCGTTGTAGCTGCTCACAGGGAGTGTCTGTGTGATGGTAGAGCCCTCCTTCTGCATCACGACAGTTACCTTATGCACCTCCGACAGCCACTCGAGCATATCCGTAGCGCGGCTATCCTCCATCTGTGCCTCCTTCAGCAGGCGGAACTGAACGTAGCCATACTTCGCGTCGAGGCCCTCGTCCTCCTTACGGCAGCTCAGAAGCGTAATGGCGCAGAGGGTTGAATATAGTAGAAGTAGTAGTTTGTGTCTCATAACTTGTCATTGTTTGGCTTAGTGTGTTGGAGGTGTTACGACCAAGACCTTCTTGGTCTGGCCGCCAACCTTGAAGAGGATATGCACATCGGTGTCGTTCCAGCCACCCTTAGGACCCCAGAGGTGAACAGAAAGAAGCTCATCCTTGTTCTCGCCGATGTAGTACTCTCCCTCGCTAATCTTGAGTTGGTTCTCGCCGTGATATACCTCGACACTTGCGTTACCTGCCTCGTGGTTCATAGTATCCCAATTCTCCACGCGAGGATTGATGATGATGCCAGGATTTTTGCCCTCCACAGAGTTCACGAAGTCGCAACGGTAGATATCCTCACAGCCATACTTCTCGGTAAGTGAAGTATTGGTGTAAGGGTCGCAGTAGATGTCGAGAGCCGTAAGTGAGTGGTAGGCCTCCATACCCTCATACTCGCCAGCCTCTGCAAGGTCGTGCTGCGTGAGCTCTATGAGTGTATACTGGATATACTCATCGTCGATGCACTCGAGCTCTATGCCCGACGATGAGTCTGTGGTCAAGATGCTCTCCTCGAGAGAGGCGCGGATAAGTTGGTATTTCTCTTTATGCAGGGCTATCACGCCACCATAACGTGGCGAGCCACTATCACTATGATCGTTGACGGTGAGGACCATATCGGTTTTGTTGAAGTCCATCCAGCATCTCTGGCCACCTGTGTGGTCGTAAAGTGTGTATGAAGGGATGCCGCGCTCGATGCTCTTCTCGAAGTAGATGATGTGGTATTCGCTGTTCTGAGCTATGATGTTATACTGTAAGGCGTCGTGGAATGTCACTATGGTGCCGTTCTCTGGGTTGCTCTGGCGGAATGTCTTGCCATCGAGGGATACCTCCCAACCGAAGTAGTAGTCGGTAGGACCGGTGAAGGAGAGCTTGTCGATACCCATACCTGCGTAGGTAATAGGGTGTTGGATGGTAGTCTCGCCGCTCTCGTCCGAGAATGTTATCACGTAGCCATCGTCAGCCTTAATCTCTTTTGTCTCGCGCTCGCCGTCGTTGACAATACGCAGCAGTACCTCAGTCTGCTCGCCAGGAATGCCAGTGATGGAGTTGGTAATCTCGATAGTGCCGTTCTCGTGCTTCACGGCTACCTCCACCCAGTCGGGAATCTCGGTTGCTGCATAGTGGAAGTTACCCTCGATACGTGTGGTCACCCAATCTACATATCCGAGGATGAACGACTTTGTAGGTGTGTCGGTGATGTCATAAAGCTTGATGTATAGCTCCTTAGGGTGACGCTTGATGGTTGCGATGATACCCTGCTGGCCATTGTTCTTCATAGTGATTTTTGCTGTGCTCCACTGATTACCGTTGTTGTCGTCGGTAATCTTGAGGGTTATGGTGTGCTGTCCTGTGCCGCCGCTCATCTCCTGTAGCTCGCCGCTCGAGGTGACAAACTTACACCATATCTGGTCGGATGTGAGGTGCCAGTCGCCACTCACGGTAAATGATAATGTAGGTGTATCGC
The DNA here is from genome assembly GCA_017630455.1 of Alistipes sp. Taxonomy (GTDB): domain Bacteria; phylum Bacteroidota; class Bacteroidia; order Bacteroidales; family Rikenellaceae; genus Alistipes. The sequence goes on from JAGBVG010000023.1 coordinate 129,281, forward strand.
CCGCCTTAACCTCCTTGGTTATAGCTCCTGGGATGGGTAATACATCTTCCTTCTGGCACGAAATAGCCAAAATTGCGATGGCCGCAATTGCAATGATACTCTTGATTGTTGCTTTCATATATTTTATCGTTTTATTCGTTGCGTGAAATTAAAAACCCTCGCGCATAATGCGCTCTGCCTCATCGTCAGATATCCACTCGAGGATATGGCCGAAGTAGCCAACCGTGCCTACCTCTTCGACATAGATCTCGGAGTAGAGAAGTAGGAAGTTTTCGTAGGTGCTGTAGTAGGATATATACCCCTCTGGAGCGTAGCCTATCATAAGCTTGCCATTGCCGTATATAGTGCCGAAGGCCTCGCCAGTGCTGCCGAGGACCTGTGGCCCGCAGAGTGTCGCCAATGGCTCAAGGCGATTGGTAGAGTCGAGCTGCACGCGGATGTCGTAACCCTCATAAAACATATCCTCGATAACCACCGTATTGTCGCTGTTCTCGTCGATGTGGGTGCGCACAAGGGTCGAGTCGGTGTTCATATACTGCATCGACCACGTAGAGGTGAGTACCGCATAGCCGGCAAAATTGTTGATGTCGAATGGATAGCAGCGTTGTAGTGTTACCTTGGTTCTGGGGCTTTTGCCCGAGATAGAATTCTCCTCGTTGAGGATAAGGCTCAGCGCAATCTCGTATGTGTTGTTTATAGCCAAATTCTCCGCCAAGCCCTTGATGCGTATCGCGGCGTTTTTCTTGTCGGCGTTGATTGCCACGGTGTGCGACTCCAACTCAAAGTGCAGACCCTCGATGGCACTGCTCTCGGCAGCTATAACCTCCACGCCGATGTTCAGCTTGCTATCCACGGGGTATGATGCCACGATGGGAATCTCGAACCACTCCTCGTTATTGAGCACGCCGAAGGTGTGATTCAGGGTCGAAAACTCGATATAATTCTTGCCCGTGTAGCTTTTTTCCTCGGTTTTGCAGCCGCCAAGCAGCAGAATTATACATAGAAAGAATAGGTGTTTTATATTCATAACGAATCTGTTTTTTCGATTATATATATTTAACGTACAAATATATAAATAAAAATCCGTTTTTGCAAATTTCGCTAAGTGATAAATCTGTGTAGGTTTGTGGTAGGGGTGTTGTAGAAGAGTCAAAATTTGCGAGATAGGCTCTTTTTAGGTATTTGTACTAACCTCCGATGAGGTCAAAATAGATACCTTTGCACAAGTGAAATAGTTAGGCTTATGGGTAGGTATTTCGATATGCTTTGGGAGGATGTGCGTCTTAGGGAGGGGCTTAAGGCGTGTATGAATTGTGGTGTCTGTACGGCTATATGTCCAGCCGCGGAGTTTTACAACTACGATCCGCGGCAGATTGTGGCTATAGTGCAAACACGTGATGATGAGGAGATTGAGCGTCTGCTGCGGAGTGATGTAATCTGGTACTGCGGCGAGTGTATGTCGTGCCGTCCGCGTTGCCCGCGAGGAAATACCCCGGGCTATGTTATTCAGGCGTTACGCACCTTGTCGCAGAGGTTGGGATTCTTTGTCGAGAGCGAGAAGGGGCGTCAGCAGTTGGCTCTGAAGCGTCTTATCGGGGATAATATCTTGGCCACGGGATACTGCCTCACGCCGCGTAACATCCTGCCGAGTCTACATCCCGAGCAGGGAACGGTGTGGGAGTGGATATATGAGAACGATAAAGATATCTTCGGTCGCTTCTCGGAGTGTTACGGCACGGAGGGGGCTGGGGCGTTGCGGCGTGTGGATGATGAGTCGATGGCGGAGATTCGCCGTATCTTCGAGGTGTCGGGAGGCAGGGCGTTTTATGACACCATAGAGGCGCATTCCGAGCGCAAGGCTCGCGAGTTGGGTTATGATGGCGCAACGGAGGAGTATATGATGGAGACCTATACCTATAACTCTGAAAATCATTATTAGCGAGACGGTTATGAGAAGAGCATCGTGGCAGGAGTATCAGAAGGATATAGCTGCCGACAACTACTACTATGCACGCAGCTGCATACGCCAGAACTTCTTTCCGGGGAGTGAGCGTGCGTTTCTCGATATTCTGAGGCGGAATCTCGGCGTCGATATCTTCGACGACCCGCTGCACACCTCCTGTACGGGTATCGGCTATCACTCGGATGTGGTGCCTCTGGAGACTATAATGACCGTCGTGGCGCGTCAGTTTGCGTTGATGGCCGAGGCGGGATATGAGAACTTCGTGTCGTCGTGCATAACCTCGTTTGGTATTTATAATGAGATACTTAACACGTGGGAGGAGTTTCCTGAAACCGAGGAGCGAACGCGACGATATCTCAGGGAGGCTACGGGGCGAGAGTTGGTCAAGCCCCGCTCCATAGCCCACACGTCGGATATTATGTTTTACCACCGTCAGGCTATTGCTCGTCAGGCGAAGCATAAGCTTCAGAATGTGCATACTGGCGAGGCGTTGCGTGTTGTGGAGCATATTGGCTGCCACTATGCCAAGATATTCCCAAAGTCGGGTATCGGAGGTTCGGAGTTTCCGTATGTCTTGGCGGGTATGATCGAGGCGTGGGGTGGCGAGGTTGTCGACTATCCCGAGCGTCGCCACTGCTGCGGCTTCGGCTTCCGCAACTACCTCGTACAGGCCAATCGCGGCTCGTCAATTGCCAATTCGCAGAAGAAGCTCGAGAGTATGGCGCCCTATAAGCCCGACTTCATTGTGGCTAACTGCCCGGGGTGTGCTATGTTCCTCGATAAGTGGCAATATGCTATTGCGGAGATGGATGGCGTCACCTATGGCGCAAATGGGCGAGGAATACCTGTGCTTACCTACGAGGAGATGGCGGGCTTGGTGCTGGGCTACGATCCGTGGGAGTTGGGAATGCAGTTCCATCAGGTAGATGTAGAGCCGCTACTCGATAAGATGGGTGTGGCGTATGACCCTGGAGCTAAGTATCTTGGCGCGGGAGGAAAGTATATAGGTCGCCCTGGTGTCGCGGCGGTAAATTGCGATGCGGGGCGTGGAGTTTATGAGATTAGAAGATAAAGGATTATGGCACATAGAGTTGTAATTGTCGGCGGTGGTGCGGCAGGTATGCAGACGGCACTGGAGCTTAAGGCTCGTGGCGTGGAGCCTATAATTGTGGAGCGCGATATCGAACTGGGAGGTAAGGCGCGCGGCTGGCATAAGCTGTTCCCGACGTTTACGCCTGCGGCAGAGGTTATGAGACCTATTATCTCTCGCATCCGCGAGGAGCGCATCCGATGCTTCTATGGTCAGGATGTTACCGAGATAGCTGCGGATGGCGTTGTGCTGCGATCGGGGGAGCGTATTCCTGGCGATGCTGTGGTGGTGGCTACGGGCTTCTCCATCTTTGATGCTCACCGCAAGCAGGAGTATGGCTATGGACTATACGACAATGTCATCACATCTGTAGACTTGGAGCGTATGATGAGCAGCGGACGTGTGTTGCTCGCCGACGGCAGCGAGCCTCGCCGCATCGCTATTCTCCACTGCGTAGGTTCGCGCGACGAGAAGGTGGATCAGAGGCACTGCTCGAAGGTGTGTTGCATAACGGGTGTGAAGCAGGCTATAGAGCTGAGAAGGATGTTCCCCGAGGCGGATATTTTCAACTTCTATATGGATATCCGTATGTTTGGTCCAGGATATGAGGAGCTCTATCGTGCTGCACAGCAGGATTATAACGTTCATTTTATCCGCGGCCGTATCTCGGAGGCTGCCGAGACCATTGGCAAACGTATTCAGATCAAGGCAGAGGATACGCTCACGGGGCGTCCCCTGCGTATGACCGTGGATATGCTTGTGTTGCTGGTGGGTATGAGTGCCAACTACGAGAACTGTAACCTCGCTCAGTCGGCAGATATCCCGTTGGCGTCCAATGGCTTCTTTGCCACGCGCGACAGCTTCCTTGGTAGTGTTCGAAGTCAGCGCGACGGCATCTTCTTTGCGGGTGCGGCAACAGCCCCCAAGAGCCTTGCCGACACGCTTGCCGAGGCATCACTGACGGCGAGTGCTGTGTGTGATTACCTCAGAAACAGATATAACGGATAGCCTATGCGAAATCTCAATTTTGGCTACGCTATCAGCCGCCCGCGTGCCATAGATATGGATAACAACGACTTGCGTAAGAGTCGTGCCATCGTAGCTGAGATGCCTGAGTTGCAGGCTTGTGTCGGTTGTGGGTCGTGCACGGCCTCCTGCACTGCAGGGAACATCACCGACTTCAATTTCCGTAAGCTCCACACCTCGGTGCGGCGCGGCGAGTATAAGGGTGTCTATGAGGAGCTTAACAAATGTATGCTCTGTGGTAAGTGCAGGTTGGTATGCCCGCGAGGCATCAACACCCGAGGTTTGGTGATGCTCATAAAGCGCAAGCTCGGTGATTTTTAGATAGCAATGTTGTAATTATCAACGCATTACTCATTACTCATTGAAATGGTTTTCTTTGCTCCCTTTACCATACCCTTCATCGTTGGTGCGACGGTGATGTTTCTTACAATAGGTCTCAAGTGGCTTATGTGGTTTGTGCATCTGCCAAAGGTCGACAGACGTCTTGTGCGTCACAATATCCTCACGCGACGAAGCCTCGCGGCGCTGTGGGAGACGGTGCGAGAGTCGCTGCTCCACGTGCGGATCTTCAGGGTCAATCCCGTGTTGGGCTTTATGCACGCATCGCTGGCCTTCGGCTGGTTTCTGCTGATTGTCGTGGGGTGGGTGGAGACTACGGCCTATCTCGGCTGGAGGATGATACCACTGCAGGGTCACGTCTTTTTCAAATATTTTGTGCCGCTAAATGACATAGAGGCGGATATCCATCTCTTTGATCATCTGATGGATGCGCTACTCTTTGTGGTACTCGTTGGCGTGGCGTTAGCGCTGTTTAAGCGTCTTAGGTCACGTGCTATGGGTATGCGCCGCACCACGCGCCACAGACTCCTCGACAGGGTGGCGCTTATGGCGTTGTGGTTTATCTTCCCGGCGCGTCTCGTTGCCGAGACGGTAACCGCGGCGATATATGGCGGCGGAGGATTTCTCACAGGCGGTCTCGGAGGCTTGGTTGAGGGTGTCGTACCGCGCGAGATGCTTATGTCGGTCTACGAACCGGTGTGGTGGTTCTACTCCGCGATGCTCGGAATGTTCTTCGTTGCACTGCCATTCTCGCGATATATGCACATCTTCACAGAGATACCGCTTATCTTCCTGCGACAGTGGCAGTTGCATCCTACGGCGGAGCGTAAGTCGTATGATAACTTCGAGGTGCAGGCGTGTTCGCGCTGCGGCATCTGCATCGACCCTTGTCAGCTGCAGAGCGATTTGGGTATCGACGATACGCAGTCGGTATACTATCTGCGTGATAGACGCTATAATATGCTCTCGATGAAGGTCGCTAATAACTGCCTTATGTGTGGCCGTTGTGAGGCGGTGTGTCCCGTGGGTATCAACCTCTCGACCCTGCGTCTTAACTCGCGCGCCAAGCGGCGTAACATCCCCCACGAGGGGCGATATAAGTATCTCGCAGGTGTAGATCGCTCCTCGGGAGGTGGCAAGGTGGGCTATTTTTCGGGGTGTATGACCTCGCTCACGCCAGGTGTGCAACGCTCTATGCAGCAGATCTTTGATGCTGCGGGCGAGGAGGTGTGGTATGCCGATAGAGATGGTGGCGTATGTTGTGGCAGGCCGCTGATGCTCTCGGGTGAGACCGATGCTGCGCGTAAGATGGTGGCATATAATACCGATCTATTTCGTCGTCACGAGATTACGATGCTGGTTACGAGTTGCCCGATATGCCTGAGGGTGTTCAGAGAGAGCTATCGTTTGGATGGTATCGAGGTCCTTCACCATAGTCAATATATAGAGCGTCTTGTGGCGGCAGGGCGTCTGCAGGTGGGGCACAGCAGTGAGCTTTTTACCTATCACGACCCTTGTGAACTTGGACGCGGATTGGGTATATACGACGAGCCGCGACGTATCCTCGAGTCGTTGGGCGAGCTGCGTGAGCCTCTGCATAGTAGGCGCGATGCTCTCTGCTGCGGAGCCTCCTTGGCAAATACCGTCATCGACGATGGTCAGCAACGCCGTATCGCAGAGCGTATGACTAAGGAACTGGAGGCGACAAAATGTCATACCATTGTCACATCTTGCCCGCTGTGTAATAGGGCGATATCGCGCACTGCACACCGTCCCACGCAGGATATCGCCGAGGTTGTGGCGCGAAGTTTAAGGTAGTGCGGCGCGAGGTTTGCAAATTGGTTCAATGTGGTAAAAAAATATGCTGTTTGCGCAATAATCTCCCTTTGGCGGGCGTTTATGGTATAGGTTTTGCAATAAAAACTAACAGCTGCTTGATAATAGCAAGCAACGATTATATGAGAGTATATAGTTGATTATCAAGCAGTAGGTTTCTTCATTTATTTAAGTTTGGGTTAGTAGTTTTTACAGAATTTGTTTCTGGAGCATAGGCGGCTGTCGTGAGACACCCGCCTATTGTTTTTCCCAGAAACAAGCCTGCAAAAACTCCTTGCTTGTGGTCTAAAGTTCTCCGTTGAGGATGCGCTCCACGGCGTTGACAAGTGGGGCACAGTCGCTGGCGGTGATGTCGCTGTGGCGGATGCGGTCGAGTAGCGACTCTAGTTCGCGAAGTCGCTCGGGGGTATCGCGATACTCCTCGCGGAGAATCTGGATCTTCTCATACTGGTGGATGCCCTCGATGAGGCGCTCGAAGCGGATGCTTGGGCGGTTGCCAGGGTAGTAGAAGTAGGTGTCGCCCGCGCCGAACATACGGTAGCGCGTGTCTGTAAGCGGATGCTCGTCCCAGTTTATCCACGACCAGTGGAGGTAGCCATCCAAGCCCATTGCTGCGGTATAGATGGGCAGCAGCGCTGCCTCGGCGGGTAGCGAGTTGGAGTAGATGTTTGGCTCGCGTTCGGCACAACTTGTATAGAGTGTTGTTACATAGCCCTTTGCGCGGCGCATTTCAAGTTCCTCGGCGGTGAAGCGGTCGGCTTGGGTATAGGCCACGCAGAAGTCGCTGAGCTTGTCGACGAGCGATGGGTGGTAGTTACCCGCGAGGGCCACCTTGAAGCCGAGTGAGTGTGCGATGTTGTATGCTCGTTGCATATCCTCCTCGGAGCGTTCGTCCATAGCTATATGCGTCTTGTCGAACCATCCCTTGCTCTGGAGGTGGCTCTTAAACGCCGCGAGGAAGTTATACCACAGGTCGTAGTACTCCGGCATCAAGGTTGTAGTTTGCAGGAATCGGTATTCGCCAGCCGCCTCGTCGTAGTATCTGAAGCTCATATCCCACGGCACCATACTGAAGCAGTTTATCTGCTTGGTGATGCCGCATTCCGCGCATAGCTCCACATATTTATCGAAGATTGTGTAGTTGTATCGCCACTCTCCATCTGCGGTCATAATGCTCTGAACCATAGGCTTAAAGCGCTCTGGTCTGGGGTAGTGCCTATGCGTGGCTCAGTGTAGTCGTATATCTCATATTTTTTTGGCGTGACATCCTGTGCCGTGGCGATGTTGATAGCTGGGATGCCCAGTAGGGTTACTAAGCAGGCGAGGAGCAGGGTGTAAATGTTGAGTCTCATATCAGTTACGTTTTGGTGACGACTCTACAAATATAGCGATTATTCGGCGAGGTGCCAAACTATAGCCTTTGCTTATACCTATATAAGAAAATAATTTGTGTCGCGTGCTTGGAGATAGCAAAAAAATGTTACCTTTGCAGCCGAAATATGATGTGGAGGGATTTGGACTGATTGCAACCACAATAAAAAAATGCTAAAGCGGCACTCTAAATCTGGCGTTGCTAAGGTAATTTGCGTTGTTAGCATCATCCCCATTTCGATACATACAATATTTCAACCACACGTGAGTTATATGTGTGGATAGAGAGTATGTAACAAATAAAATATAATATTATGGCTTTTCTTTTTACTTCAGAGTCAGTTTCGGAGGGTCATCCAGATAAGGTGGCAGATCAGATTTCTGACGCGATTCTTGATGAGTTTCTTCGTCGCGACCTCAACTCTAAGGTCGCTTGCGAGACCCTTTGTACCACAGGTCTTGCAGTTGTTTCGGGCGAGGTGCGCTCGGAGGGTTATGTCGACATTCAGGGCGTGGCACGCCGCGTAATAGACCGTATTGGATATAACCGCAGCGAGTATCAGTTCGATGCAGCATCGTGTGGCGTGTTGTCGGCTATCCACGAGCAGTCGGCAGATATCAATCAGGGTGTAGATCGCAAGGATGGCGAGGAGCAGGGTGCTGGAGATCAGGGTATTATGTTCGGCTATGCTGTGGAGGAGACTCGTGAGTATATGCCTGCAACGCTCATTCTCTCACACGTAATCCTCAAGGAGTTGGCGGTTATCCGCCGCGAGGGCGAGGTGATGACCTATCTCCGTCCCGACTCTAAGAGTCAGGTGACTATCGAGTATGGCGACGACCGCCGTCCTAAGCGCGTACACACCATCGTGGTCTCTACGCAGCACGATGAGTTTATCTTGCCTACAAATGCTCGCACAGAGAAGGAGGCGGAGCAGCAGATGCAGCGTATCATTGCCGACGACGTGCGTAACATCCTCATTCCACGTGTTAAGGCTCGCCTTGAGCGTGCAAATGACAAGCTCGCGGATCTTATTGGTGATGACTATATCCTTCACGTTAACCCTACGGGTAAGTTCGTGATTGGCGGCCCTCACGGCGATACAGGTCTCACAGGTCGTAAGATCATCGTCGACACATACGGCGGTCGTGGTGCTCACGGCGGTGGTGCATTCTCAGGTAAGGACTCTTCGAAGGTGGATCGCTCGGCAGCTTACGCAGCGCGCCACATCGCAAAGAATATGGTTGCAGCAGGCATCGCACGCGAGGTATTGGTGCAGGTTAGCTATGCTATCGGTATCGCGCAGCCACTCTCAATCTATGTTGATACCTACGGCACGGCAAACGTATCGCTCACAGATGGTGAGATTGCAGAGCGCATCGGTAAGATGTTCGACCTCCGTCCTGCAGCAATTGTCGAGCGTTTCGGCTTGAAGTATCCTATCTTCGAGGCAACGGCATCGTATGGCCACTTTGGTCGCCGCCCTTACACCGAGCTTGTGCGTTTCGTCGGCAAGGAGGGTAAGGAGTTCGCCAAGGAGGTGGAGTTCTTCTCGTGGGAGAAACTCGACGAAGTTGATCGCTTGAAGCAGGAGTTTGGCTTGTAAAGGCGAAAAATATAAATTTGTATAAAAGGCTCAGTAATAGAATGTTAGTTACTGAGCCTTATTTTTTATTAAAATTTTTCAGCCAAAAAGTTTGCAAGTTTAAAAAAAGTTACTACCTTTGCACTCCGTAAACCTCAAAGCCCAGGTGGTGAAATTGGTAGACATGCTACTTTGAGGGGGTAGTGAGCGCAAGCTCGTGCAAGTTCGAGTCTTGTCCTGGGCACTTAGAGAGAGGAGAGATCCTTCATCAGCGTTACATCGCGGGGTAGAGCAGTTGGCAGCTCGTCGGGCTCATAACCCGGAGGCCGGAGGTTCGAGTCCTCCCCCCGCTACTAAAGAGGACAAGTCGCAAGATTTGTCCTCTTCTTTTTCTTGTCTATTCTTGTAACTATCTGATACTCTGGATAGTAAATTAAGAAACCTGTTATCACTATTGGTTAGAAGTGTGCGTTTTTCCTTATCCCATTTTACGCCGTTTGGAAATGCTAATTTTTGGATTTTTTGGCATATATCAAAGTTCCTATTCTGCCAATAAATATCTAAGTTACAAGCAATTGCAATAGTATCGTCAATATATGTAGTAAGGTTCGAGAGGTTTACAGATGCTCGTTCAAGTTCACGCTCTGCATTTCGCTTTTCTGCCTCTAAATCAGCCATCAC
>JAGBVG010000024.1 GCA_017630455.1 Alistipes sp.
AGGCGACATTCCGCACAGCCGGTTGCCGTGCAGGTTTCTATCCTCAGTGGTTCAACGAGAACGTGAGCGTGCTCGTGCCAGAGGCTGACATCGGAGCTGGTATCATCACATACGTCCTCAAACTGATGACAGGAAGGAACGTGAACTTCGTGGAGCCTTTCCACATCGAGGATGATTTCGGAACATTTGCCGGCGGTCACGCAGGTCCGAACGACCATAACGATCCTCAGTGGCAGGAGAACGTGATCATCTCACGTGACGTGCGCTTCGCAAAGACCCACTGGAAATATGCAGGAGCACCGTTCGCATGGTACCGCTTCAGTCCGGGAATGAAGACCGTTGCCGGTCTTTATGAGGAGGATGGCAAATATAAGCTGATCACCTTCCTTGCAGAGAGCCTTTCTGAGAAGGACACTCCGCAGAGTGACAAGAAGCATCTTCTTGCAACATACAGCCACACCATCTTCAAGCCTGTAGTGCCTGTGAAGGAACTTTGGGAGCAGGTTCTGCGCATCGGAGCGACACAGCACTATGCGATCGTAGACGGTGACTGGCGCAAGGAGCTCGAGGACTTTGCCGAAATCATGGGATTCGAGTTCTATAATATAAAGTAGTAGTGTAATATATATAAAGGAATAAGACAATGAGTTTTATGTACAACCCGTTTCCGTTTGATGATCCGAAGCCGATCAACAGACCGAAACTTTCAGAAAAGACAATCGATTCGATCGTGACAGGAGGAACTCCTAATGTCGCAAAGAAATTTGTTGCAAACCTCGCAGATAGAATCAAGGCAGAGGGTGTGATCGTCGGAATCGACGGATACACAACCGCAAACTGGAATCTCTTCCTTAACCTCCTTGCACGCGAGTGCGTCATCAACGGTTTCGAGTTCGAGGCAGTGGATTCAGTAAAGGCGGTCCTCAAGCCTGGCAAGGAAATCGATGACATGATCGATCCGCTCCTTATCTGGGACACCAAGATCGACCCGACACTCCTCTTCGGTAAGCTTTATCATGGTGGTTACATCGGTCTCTTTGACGATGCTAAGGTAGCTGACTTCAAGGCTGCGGTGCCTGCGATGAAGGCTCCGGGCAAACTTACAGTCGTGGCAGGTTACGGCTGTATGATTCCTGAGTTCCGCGACATGTATGACGTGAAGTGCTGGTTCGATATCACTCCGATGAAGACCATGCTCCGTATCAGAGGTGGCGAGTACGCAAACCTCGGCAAGGAGCGCCCAGGTATCATCAACCGCATCATCCGCCGTTGCTACTACTGCGACTTCGAGTGCGCGGTACAGCTCAGAAAGGACCTCTGGAAGAACAATGTCCTGGACTTCTATTTCCTTGACAATGATCCTAAGAAGCTCCAGATGATGCCTTTCGAGTCATTCGCTGACATCTGCTCGGAGCTCGTGAAGTATCCGTTCCGTGCAAAGCCTTGCTACCTTGAGGGAGTATGGGGCGGTTCATATATGAAGAAATACCGCAATCTCCCTGAGGAGATGAAGAATGCCGCTTGGGTGTTCGACTTCATCCCTATGGAGGTCAGCGTCCTTGTCGAGGCAGGAAAGGAGATGCTCGACATCAACTACTGCTCATTCGTACACAAGGAGGGAGTGAACCTCATGGGTGAGAAGGCAGTTGCCAAATACCAGGGATATTTCCCTATCCGTTTCAACTGGGATGACTCTTACCACTCTACCGGTAACATGTCCATCCAGTGCCACTCAGGCGGAAAGTACAATGTAGAGAACTACAACGAGTTCGGCCGTCAGGACGAGAGCTACTATGTGGTCGTGACAGGTCAGGATGCGAAGACATACATCGGATTCCGCGATGACGCTGACATCCCTCAGTTCTTCAAGGAGATCGAGGATGCCGACACAAAGAAGATCCCTTGCGACTATGAGAAGTACGTAAGCTACGAGCCGTCTGTTCCTGGTCTTCAGGTCATGCTTCCTGCCGGAACGATCCACTCGAGCGGTAGAAACCAGGTGATCCTCGAGATCGGTTCGCTCACTATCGGTTCATATACATACAAGATGTATGACTATCTTCGTCTGGACTTCGACGGCAAGCAGCGTCCTATCCACACCAAGCTTGGCGAGGAGGTTGTGAACCAGGAGAGAAGATATTCAGCTATCCACGACCCTGAAAACAAGGACTACATCGTGCAGAAGCCTCGTCTCGATGCAGAGGGAGAGGGTTGGAAGGAGTATATCCTCGGTGAGAACCCACAGATGTACATCTCGCTTCGCCGCCTCGAGTTCGAGAAGATGTGCGAGCAGGATACAAGGAACGAGAAGTTCCACGTCCTCACTCTTGTTGACGGTGACAGGGCTCGCGTACGCAGCGTAGAGCACCCTGAGCGCTATTACGATATGGACTTCATGGACATCGTGTGCGTTCCTGCAGATATGGGCAAGTATGTTGTCGAGAACCTCGGCAAGGAGCCTGTCAGCATCCACAAGACAACTCTCCGCGAAGGATTCGAGAATGACGAAAAATAGTCGCATAATTCTTCTTGATGTTGGAGGAACGTTCGTCAAGTCATCCCTTGGCATTGCCTCTCAGGGCGCTGTCGAGGGGACTTTCGACAGCACGCCCATTTCATCTGAAGGCACGGCAGAGCAGATTGAGAATTCTTTCCGCGAGGCTGTATCCGGTCAGATGATGAGGGCTGCACAGGCAGGCTTTGATATTGAAGCAGTGTGTGTCGTCATGCCGGGACCTTTCAACTACAAGGAGGGTATCTTCCTGATGAAGCATAAATTTGCTTCTGTATATGGACGTTCTTTCCGCGACATCTTGGGTGATGTCATAGGTGCTGGCATACGTCTGGCATTTGCCCACGATGTAAATGGTGCATTGACTGGAGCCTTGACTCTCCGTCCGGAGCTGAGGAAAGGAGTGACAGCGATGTCTACGCTAGGAACCGGACTGGGCTTTTCATATGCCGTGGACGGCATTGTAATGCAGTCAGAGGCCGGTTCTCCAGCAAGGAACCTTTGGAACAAGCCTTATGGGACAGGAATACTGGAGGACTATGTGTCCAGACGTGCAATCCTGCGTTTCTATAAGGAACTTGGAGGAATCCTTTCTGAGAGAGAGGATGTCAAGGAAATGGCAGACAAGGCGCGTCAGGGAGATGAGAAGGCGCTTGAGGCATTCCGCCGCGCAGGCAGACATTATGTTGCCGGAGCGAAGGACCTGATCGATGAACTCGGTGTCAACAACCTTCTTTTCGCAGGTCAGATCGCAAGATCCTTCGACTTGATGGAAGATGAGGTAAGGCAGGGGCTGGGAGAAGATGTCCATGTGTCGGTAGTGGATGATATTCAGGGCACAGTGCTCGTAGGAATTGCTTCACTGTAGAAAATTCAAGTAAAAAATATAAACAAACTAACCTTATTATGATGCTAACAGAACGTATGAACGGACTCAGAAGGGTGCTTGCACTCTGCCTGGTGTCCGCTTGCGCGGTGGTTTCGGCCTTTGCGCAGGACAGAAACGTATCCGGTGTCATCCTGGACGAGACTGATTCGGGAATCGCCGGTGCTTACGTTGTAGTAAAGGGAGAGACAAGAGGTGCCATGACCGATGATCAGGGCCGCTTCAACATCAGCGTTTCTCCTTCAGATGTGCTCGTCGCATCCTTCCTCGGATATCTGGATGAGGAGGTGAAGGTCGGCGACCAGACAAAGATCACAATCAAGCTTGTACCGGCTGAGAACGAACTCGAAGGAGTCGTGAAGGTGGCATACGGTACACAGAGAAAGGCATCCGTAATCGGATCCATCAGTACCGTTGACATGGGCGTGCTCGCACAGTCGCAGGGTAACCTCTCTACCAGCCTTGCAGGTAAGCTTGCCGGTGTGGTAGCTATCCAGAAGACCGGTGAGCCTGGTGCTTCCGCTGATTTCTGGATCCGTGGTGTGAGTACCTTCGGTGCCAACTCGACTCCTCTCATCCTCGTGGACGGCGTGGAGCGTAGCATGGATATGGTGGACACAGAGGATATCGCTTCGCTCTCAATCCTCAAGGATGCGTCAGCTACAGCGCTTTACGGTGTGCGTGGTGCGAACGGTATCGTGCTCATCACGACCCGTCGCGGTGCCGAGTCCAAGCCACAGCTGAGCGTGAAGGTGGAGACCGGTCTCACTTCTCCTGTAAGACTCCCGGAAATGGCGGGCACAGGCGAGTTCATCGACTTCCTCAACAACATGTACATCAACAGCGGCCAGGATGCAATCTTCAATGATTTCGCAAAGGAGCAGTATCTTGCTACGGCAATGGGACTTCCAGGTGCTGACCCTGACCTCTATCCTTCGGTAGACTGGGTGAATGAGACATTCAAGAACCAGGCTATGACCACCAAGGCAAACATCGGTGTGTCAGGAGGTACAAAGAACGTACGATATTATGTCGGCGGTTCATACTATCTTGAGGACGGTATCCTCAATACAGCGGCAAATGACCGTTATGACGCGCAGATGAGCTACCAGAGGTTCAACTTCCGTACAAACGTGGACATCAACCTCACCAAGTCTACAGTGCTCGGTATGAACGTGTCTACCCAGTTCACAGTGAAGAACTCTCCGGCTGCAGGTCTTGACGCCCTTCTTACCCAGACAATGACTATGACCCCTACGGCGATTCCGCTCAAGTACTCTGACGGAACCCTCGCTTCGATCAAGGGAACCCCTAACCCATATAACCTCCTCAACGAGCAGGGTTATTCGAATGCGAGCAGCAACGTGGCGCAGTCTACAGTGTCCCTCACCCAGGACTTCTCTGAATTCGTGACTGAAGGTCTTACTGCACGTGTTGCATTCTCTTTCGACGCAACCAACAGCAATACCCTTAACCGCAGCATCCTTCCTAAGACTTTCAGAGCGATCGGAAGAGATGATGCCGGCAATCTCCAGTATGAGGTTATCGATGACTATGCAGGTTACATCACTCTCGGAACATCACACAGCGGTACACGCTACATCAACTTCGAGGGTTCGGTAAACTATGAGCGTCAGTTCGCTTATGCACATCGCGTTAGCGCAATGGTCCTCTACAGCATGCGTTCTCTCTCTCACACACACCCAGGTTCGTACATCGCGGCTTTCCCTTATAAGTCGATGGGTGTAGCAGCACGTGCTACATACTCATATAAGGACCGCTACTTCTTCGAGTTCAACATGGGTTACAACGGATCGGAGAACTTCGCTCCAGGTCACCGCTTCGGTTTCTTCCCGGCTGTCGCTGTCGGTTACATGATCAGCAACGAGCCATGGTGGGAAGGCGTATCTGACGTGATCAACCTCCTCAAGATCAAGGCTTCTTATGGTTCTGTAGGTAACGACCAGATCGGTGGTAGCCGTCGTTTCGCATACAACACAACCATCAACACTTCTGCAACAGGTGCAGCTTGGGGTACAATTCCAAACTCATCTGCAACAGGTTACACTACAGTAGGCGGTATCACAACTGCTGAAATGGGTAACTCGGAGGTAGAGTGGGAGCAGGCTACAAAGAGCAACGTCGGTATCGAGCTCGGTCTCTTCAATGACCTCACCATCCAGGCTGACCTCTTCCGCGACTACCGTGACGGCATCTTCCTCATGCGTCAGTCGACTCCTTCGGCGATCGGTCTTCAGAAGGACCAGTACGTGAATATCGGAGAGATGCTCAACCGCGGTTTCGATATGTCGGTAGAATATGACCACACTTTTGCCAACGGATTCAACGTTTCAGCAAGAGGAAACTTCACATTCAACCGTAACCGCCTCATCTACGATGACCAGCCTACGCCTGTCGAGGAGTACCTCAGCAACGTAGGATTCGCCTACAACCAGAGAAAGGGTCTGATTTCATGCGGTCTCTTCGAGAGCCAGGAGGATATCGACAACTGGCCTACCCAGACATTCGGTGACGTTCAGCCGGGAGACATCAAGTATAAGGATATCAACGGTGACGGCCAGGTTGACCAGTATGATATGGTTGCTATCGGTTACACAGCTATCCCTGAGATCAACTACGGTTTTGGTGTAAGCCTCGGTTACAAGGGCGTCGATGTGTCGGTGTTCTTCAGCGGAGTCGGCAACGTGACCCGTCAGATCGGTGGTTCGAACCTCTACGGTGCTTCATCATCACCTCAGCTCACAGGACAGGTGTTCCAGGATGTGGCAAGAAACCATTGGACAGTAAGCAATCCTAATCCGAATGCTCCATATCCAAGACTTGGAACAACACGCTCCAACAACAACGTCCAGACTTCTGACTACTGGACACGTGACATGAGCTTCCTCCGTCTTAAGAATGCCGAGATCGGATATACATTCCCTAAGAAATGGACAAAGCAGGCAGGAATCCAGGCTCTCCGCCTCTATGTGGCAGGAACCAACCTCCTCACCTTCTCGGAGTTCAAGCTTTGGGATCCTGAGCTCGAGACAGCTACAGGTGCAAGATACCCTATCACACGTAACGTAAGTCTCGGATTGAACATCAACTTCTAACCAGCGAGAAAACTTAAAGTTTTCGAAGCCGTCCCGGGTAGGGACGAAAATATATAAAAAGATGAAAAAATTAATATATACATTATCAACATTCGTTGTGCTTGCGCTCGGTGCCGTGTCTTGCGACTCCTACTTCGATGTGGAGCTCCAGGACCAGGCTACCATCGAGGAGATGTTCAGCAAGAGAGGAACAGCCCGTCAGCTTGCAGCACACATGTATGCCTACCTTCCTAAGGAGGAGAATCCTGTGGACGCTACCACTGAGGGAGGTTTCTCAGGCCGTACGGATGCACGTCAGGTAAATGCTTCGGCATATGCCAACAACGTGTTCGACCTCCGCGTAGGCGACTATAGCCCTGCGTCCATCACTGGTTACAACCTTTGGGAGAACTACTATAAGGCGATCGCACACTGTACTCTCGTGATCGACAACATCCACCTCAACAAGGAGGATAA
>JAGBVG010000025.1 GCA_017630455.1 Alistipes sp.
ACCATTATAAACATCATCTCTAAAACCATAGGTTTGAAATAATCTAACGAGGTCATTACCGGTTCTTGCAGCCCATAGCTCATTATTGTCTCCAATTATGAAAGGAACTATAGCCTCTTTTGATGCGTTTGATATTTTCATTTCTATTAATATTTTAAAAGTTACACCCAAAATTACACCCAATTTTTCATATATCAAAATGCACCCTATGAGTTTCAATGAATTTAACAATTTTATAAACGCTTAATTTATAACGAATTGAAATTTTATGATTTTCTATGATTCTGTAAGTTCTGGAGCCTCCCTCTCCGCTCTGAATACTCTACAAGGAGTTGATTTTCAACCTTGTAGACTTTTTTTATGCCCAAAAAGTTGCACCAAAAATGCACCGACCCCATTTCTACGCACTTCTACGGGCGTTTTTCAAATTGCACATATCCCATACATCCTATCCCATTTTCTCATTCAACCTAACAGCACGAAATGTGTGGTGTAATTTTTCACCCCTTCCAGTCAAAAAGATGCACGAAAAAAGGGAACCACCCTTGTAGTTCCCTTCTAAATACGACACTACCGCACTAATCCTTGCGATTGCCGAAATAGTCCAACACCGCAAAACCAACACCCTTATACGCCTTGCTATCTCCGGTCGCGACATCGAAGATAATCTTATCATACTCTGGCGGGATAATATAACGGCCGTGGCGATTGATGACGCCGACAAGCCCCGACTTAAGGGTCACAACAGCGCGATCCTCCTGAAAATCTGTTGCTCGACGATAGACATCCTCTATCACCATCACATCCCTATCATCCACGAAGCCTGTGCCGCGCTCGGTAATGACACGTCGGCGACGCTCACGAATCGGGAAGCGCTTACCAGGATAATCTATTTCGCCCTGCGACATAATGAGATTTAGATGCGGCGCCATATCGTCCGGCACGGCACACTCCCTGATACGCTCCTCCAAAAGTCGGAAGGCCTTATAATCTTTGCGCTTGCCCGAAGTGGCATAATACCAGCGGATGGGATGCCACACGTAGTTCTCATCGACAATGATATTTTCGGGCGTAAGATTGCGGTGACACACGCCGCTTTGCACCAGACGGCGTTTGAGATCCTGCAACCCCGCCATAAGATGGCTATAAGAGAAGGTATAGATAGCCTCGGAGAGGATCTTGCCCTGCGGGAGATTCTCCACTATAAGACTACAATAGCTCGCAAAAGGATTCGAAAGAATCATCTCGCGAGCTAGGACCTTAAAACGTACAAGATCCTCCTTGCCCTCCAGGCTCTGGGCGGCGTGATTTGCGAAGTGTATGGAGTCAAGAGATAGCGGCGCATAGACCATATACCTGCAATTGAACACCTCGGCGGCACACTCCACAAAATGCTCCGTACACGCCAATGTGGAGTCGTCAAAGAGCATATCGCCTAACGTTCGCAGACAGAGCTGCGGATTGCGCATACAGCGACGAAACTCAAGGTAGGTACACAGATCCATATTCACCTGCTTTTGGTAGAGACACCCGCCACGGGGGGGGCATCGAAGCTACTCCTTTATGAGCAGTCTACCGCTCTGCTCGGCCTTGCGGAGAATGCCCTCATAATCGCGCACCGACGACATAGTCCAGCGCGTAAGCAGACGCAGCTGCTCGGCATCGGTAAGCTGCCAGCCCTCCACCTGCTCGCGGATACGCTGCGAGAGCATATATATCAATATCGCCGCCGAAGCCGAGACATTGAGGCTCTCGACCATACCACACATAGGAATCATAAGAAACTCATCCGCAGCCTCTATAACCTCGTCGGAGATACCAGCGTGCTCGGTTCCGAATACGAGTGCGAACTTACCCTTCGTAACATCGAATGTCTCGGGTGTGGAGCTGCAACGATGTGGCGTAGTGGCCACAATGCGATACCCCTCGGCCTTCAACGCTGCAAGAGCCTCGGCCGTGGTGTCGTGATGCTCCACATCTACCCACTTCTGCGTGCCACGCACTATATTTACCGAGGGGTCGAATTTGCAACGATCCTCAACGGTGTGTATCTGCTGAATACCGAAAGCCTCGCAGTGGCGCATAATGGCACTTGCATTCTGAGGATGGAACATATTTTCGGTCAGGATACGCATATAGTGTGTACGCTGAGCGAGGGTGCGGCGAAGCACCTCCTTACGCTCCTCGGTGATAAACTCGGTCATATATTCGAGGCGCTCCCTCATCCACTCCTCGGAGTGGCGCTCGGTGCGCAGTCTACTTGCGATATTTGTCATCTTCATCTAAAATTTTTAGGTAACTCTCGTATCTCGACCACGCCACAACACCCTCCTTTACAGCCTCCGACACCGCACATCCCGGCTCGTGGGTGTGGGTACAGTTGTAGAAACGGCAGTCGGGAGCGAGGCGCATCATCTCGGGGAAGTAGCGACAGAGCTCGCGCGACTCGATGTCGATAAGTCCGAAGCCCTTGATGCCCGGAGTGTCGATGATATATCCACCCTCGATGGGGTACATTGTCGAGAATGTGGTGGTATGCTTGCCCTTGTGGTGGCTCTCCGAGATCTCTCCCGTGCGGATATCCAACGTTGGGTCTATAGCCCTCACGAGTGTCGATTTTCCGACGCCCGAGTTTCCCGCCACCAGTGTTGTGCGGCCGCGCAGAATGGAGCGTATAGCCTCGACGCCATCACCCGTAGTGGAGCTTAGACGCAGCACCTCGTAGCCCGCATCGCCATAGATAGCTTCGAACTCCTCGGCCTCGGTAGCCAACTCACCAACAAGCGTATCGGCCTTACCTAAGACTATTGTCACGGGGACCTTATAAGCCTCGCACGTCACAAGAAAGCGATCCACGAACTCGCGCGGCGTGGCAGGGCCGTGAAGCGTGACGATAAGCAGCGCTCGGTCGATATTTGCCGCGATGATATGCGACTCCTTTGAGAGGTTCGAGGCGCGGCGAATGACATAGTTGCGACGTGGCACAATCTCCACGATGCTACTGCTCTGCTGGTCGCACTCCACAACAACCCTATCACCCACCACCACAGGATTTGTGGAGCGGATGCCCTTAAGGCGCAACTTACCACGAATACGGCAGTCGAGCGTGCCACGCTCCGTGGCAACCTCATACCAACTTCCCGTAGAGCTTATCACAACACCCTCTACGCGCATATCACTGTTTTCCTGACTCATAGCTTTGATTTAACACTTATTGCCCACTCATAAACATCCTCCTCGAGATCCTCCAACTCGGGACACAAAACCTCGCCAAAGGCGGCCAAACGATTAAATAGCACCGACTCGTCGAGAGTCTCATACGCAACATATTTTGGTTCGAAGAACTCCCTGACGCGCATATCCTTATTCTGCAACAGCTCGGCATACTCCTCAATCACATCCGAGCCCAAGCCTCGCGAGCCAAACTCGAGGAGCTTCTCAGCACGCATATCGCCAACATTGGCCGTAACAAAGAGCGAGCAGACAACCGACGTGATAACAATCATCGCGACAAACGACAGCGCCATACCCAACAGCGAATCTATGTTTTTGA
Source organism: Alistipes sp. (assembly GCA_017630455.1). Taxonomy (GTDB): domain Bacteria; phylum Bacteroidota; class Bacteroidia; order Bacteroidales; family Rikenellaceae; genus Alistipes. The sequence goes on from JAGBVG010000025.1 coordinate 3,554, forward strand.
GAAAATCGAAGATAAGCACCTTGCGCAGCAGCGGCGCGACGATGCGGATGAGAATCCACGCCACGAGGATTATCACCACAAAACCTATTAGGTAGGCAAGACCTGGGTCGCCACTGAAAAACTCACCTACAGACTCCGCGAAATCGGGAGCAAGCAATATCGCCACGTAGAGGCCAATAAGCTGCAGCAGCTGCACTATAAAACCCTTACGCCACCCCACGCAGAGCGACAACACCGCCAGCAGGATTATGATAACATCAATAATCATAGATACTATGGTTCGTAGTTACAGGCATCCATTCCCACCTCACTGCACAGGCAAAAAATCGGGAATATTTGCCCTAATTTATATTATTATTTCGCACGAAGATAAGAAATATTTTTCTTTATGCGTATATTTGTAACCACAAAATTGCAAAAACCATATAAGCACTATGAATTGTAAACGATATTTCCTAATCTTGCTATGGGTTTTGTTGCCTATGACATCGCTCTACGCCACAAAGCCCTCTCGACAGATATACAACATAAACAGTAACTGGCAGTGCTATCCTCTGTCGGCTGCAGATGGCGCACTCGCCGACCACATACAGATACCCCACAGCTGGCAGACAGAGCTTGGAAGCTACGGCAAGGGAAGCTCGGCAATGAACTACACCCGAGAGATTGACATACCGATAGAGTGGGAGGGGAAGCGACTCTTCCTACGCTTCGGCGCGGTGCAGAACACAGCCGACGTATTTATAAACGGCAGCTACGTAGGCTCACACAAGGGTGGCTTCACGGCATTTACACTCGAGATCACAAAGCAGGTGCGATATGGCGCTGTCAACTACATACGTGTGCTGGTGTCGAACGCCTACCGAAGCGACATATTCCCCATCTCGACAGACCTCGACCTTACGGGCGGTATACATCGCTACACACAGCTTATTGTCACCCCAAAGAACATTATCTCACCCCTGCACCACTCCACCGATGGTGTTTATGTGATTCAGGAGAGCGTCAATAGCGAGCGCGCCGCAGGCTTCGTGCGCTGCATACTCTCGGCGACGACCACCGACCAAGGCTCTCTACGACTACGCATCATCGACCCAGCAGGAAACGAGGTGGATAACCGCACCTTGCGCGTTACGAAACTCACCGCAGAGCGCGCCATAGATATTCATTACATCATTGCCAACCCAGCACTATGGTCGCCCGACGAGCCTAACCTATATCGCATAGAGGTGTCGTTTAACGATGGCGTAACAGAGGACTGCACAGAGGTGATAACAGGCTTCCGACATATCGCAGTTTCCGACAATAACAAGCTGTGTATCAATGGCAAGCCGTATGAGGTGCGTGGCGTGAACTACGCCCACGACTATCAGGGCTTTGGTATGGCTACCGAGCCTCACCACCTCGCTAATGACTTCGAGATGATATGCGATATGGGTGCCAACGCCCTTCGCTCGATCAGTGGTCCTCACGACCCGAAGCTCTACGATATGTGTGACCGAGGCGGCATAATGGCATGGGTGGATATCCCCTTCACCCGCTCACAGATAGCCTTCTCGGATATATGCTACCTCCCACACCCCGAGCTTAAGCAAAACGGTTTGAGGCAGCTCGAGGATATCATATATCAGAACTTCAACCACCCATCCATCGTGATGTGGGGTGTATTCAGCCTTGTATGGCAGCGCGGCGAGGATGTGGTGGGCTACATCCGCGAGCTCAACGATGCGGCACACACCTACGACCCTTCGCGTCTAACCGTGGGATGCAGCAACAGCGACGGAGCGATCAACTTCGTAACAGACCTCATAGCACTGCGTCAGGATGTGGGACTCTACAAGGGTCACGCCGACGACATAGCCGTATGGTGTCGCCAGCTCGCCGACCCACGCTGGGCCGAGATGCGCTATGCCGTATGCTATGGCGAGGAGGGATCTATAAACCACGTCACCGAGACGATAGAGCGTGCCACACGCGATACACGCTTCCTACCTGAGCGTCGTCAGACATATCTCCACGAGAGGTATATGGCAAACATCGAGGTGGCGGGCAACTTCTGGGGCGTATGGCTCGACAATATGTTTGACTACGCCTCGGTGCGCCACAACTACAACCTCAACCAGGCTGGTATGGTATGCTACGACCACAAAACGCCTAAGGATGCCTACTACCTCTATCGCGCGAAGTGGAACAAGGAGAGAGCAACGCTCCATATCCCCAACCGCCGCTGGAGCGAGCGTCGCGACACGCTGCAGTTTATCGATGTATACAGCTCGGTAGGCACACCGATAATGGTTGTCAACGACGACACTGTGAGGGTAGACCGCATAGCAAATAGCCACTATCGCGCCGACTCGGTGGTGATACACGACACAGGGCGCATCGTAGTGTGCGACTCCCTCAACAGACATAGCGACAAAATAGTTATTCACGTACAGTAAACCTTTGAGAATATGATACTACGCAAGCAGTTTTTGCAGCACGTGGGACAGACCTCGCCATCGCCAATGATGATTGAGGTGGCACGCGCCGAGGGCTCATTCTTCTACACCCCCGAGGGTAAGAGATACTTCGACCTCGTGGCGGGTGTGTCGGTAAGCAACGTGGGCCACGCAAACCCCGATGTGGTGCGCGCCGTGCAGGAGCAAGCAGCAGAGTATATGCACGTTATGGTCTACGGCGAGATGGTCGAGCGACCACAGGTGGAGTATGCCCGACGCATCACCGAGCTACTCCCCGAGGGTATTGACTGCCTATACTTCGTCAACTCGGGAGCCGAGGCCGTGGAGGTGGCACTGAAGCTCGCAAAACGCTATACCGGCCGCACAGAGCTTATCTCGATGCGCCGCGCATATCACGGCTCTACACACGGCGCGATGTCGATGATGGGCGCACCCGAGGGCGAGGAGTGGAAGTCCGAGTTTCGACCTCTGTTACCCGATGTAAGAGCCATAAACTTCAACTCATTTGAGGATTTAAATAGAATCACATCACGCACTGCAGGTGTGCTCTGCGAGGTGGTGCAGGGCGAGGCGGGAGTGCGTCTTCCAAACCCCGAATGGTTGAAGGCTCTGCGCGCTCGATGCACCGAGGTTGGTGCGCTGCTAATCTTCGATGAGATACAGACAGGTATGGGTCGCACGGGCGCGATGTTCGCCTCCGTGAAGTATGGAATCACGCCTGATGTAGTCTGTTTGGCCAAAGCTTTCGGCGGCGGAATGCCCCTCGGTGGCGTAGCGGCAAACAGAACAATATTAAACTCTTTCACACATAACCCTTGTTTGGGTCATATCACCACATTCGGAGGTCACCCAGTATGTTGCGCAGCAGGACTTGCAGCACTCAACTACCTAACGAACAACAATATCGTAGAGCAGGTGGAGAGCAAGGGTGCGCTATTTGAGAGACTCCTCGAGGAGCATCCGCGCATTTTGGAAATACGCCGCTCGGGACTTTTGCTTGCGCTCGAGCTTGGCAAGCCCGAATACCTCTATAGCCTTATGGAGATCTTCAAGGAGGTGGGTATTATGAGCGACTGGTTCCTCTACTGCGACACGGCATTCCGCATCTCGCCGCCGCTGACAATCTCTGAGGCCGAGATCGAGGAGTGTGCAACGCTTATCCGCCAGGCACTCGACAGACTCGAGTAAAGGTGAAAAGTGAAAGGTATTGCACTTTTCACTTTTTTTTGTATCTTTGTGCGATTATGCGCACGCATACACTACGTGCGCACGTACGATGACACAAAGAGAATGTTAGAAAAATTAGCAAAACAGACCGCAATATATGGCATCAGCACGATAGTCGTCCGATTCTTGAACTATCTGCTGACACCCTACTATACCCGCATCTTCGAGCAGGGCGAGTATGGTATTGTCACCGACATATATGCCATTATCCCCTTTGCCCTCGTAGTGCTGTCGATGGGTATGGAGTCGAGCTTCTTCCGCTTCACCACACGTGCCGAGGAGCAGGGTGGTGACATCAAGGAGTCTAAGCGTCAGGTCTTTGCGTCGACGTGGGGTATGACATCCCTCAACGCCATCATCTTCTTCGCACTGGTATGCCTCTTTGGCAGCCCGATATCTAAGGCTATGGGCGAGGCGTATGTGGCTCACCCCGAGTATGTACCTATCGTTGCGGCCATCGTTATGATCGACGTATGGTCGATAATCCCCTTTGCCAAGCTCCGCGAGCAGGGACGTGCACTACGCTTCGTAGCCCTCAAGTCGCTCAGCGTACTCCTCAACGTATCTCTTGCCATAGGCTTTGGTGTCGCAGGGCTATATGCCACACATTTCGGCGTGGGCTGGGTGTTTGTTGCCAACCTCATAGCCAGCATCGTGACTCTCGTCGCGCTTCTACCAACCACCGACAAGATTAAGCCACGCATAAACTGGACTCTGATGCGCCAGATATTCCTCTACTCCCTGCCACTCTTTCTCGGAGGCATCGCAGGCACGGCTACGGAGTTCATCGACCGCCAGATGATTAAGTTCCTAACACCTGGTAGCGAGGCTCAGGCGATGGCTGAGTTGGGCATCTATGGCGCTATTGTGAAGATTGCCGTTGTTATGACGCTCTTCACGCAGATGTATCGCCTTGCTGCCGAGCCATTCTTCCTCGCGGGATTCAAGAAGGAGGAGTTCAAGGAGGCAAATGCCGCATCGATGAAATACTTTGTGATGGCCTCGATGGTTATCTTCCTCGGCATCGTCCTCTTCCGCGATGCCTTTGCACTTATCGTGGGCAGCAACTTCCGCGAGGGTATCGACATACTGCCTATAGTCCTCGCCTCGAACGTCTTGGCGGGCGTGTGGTTCAACCTCTCGTTTTGGTACAAGAGGGAGGAGAAGACGAAATATGCCGCATACATAACACTCCTCGGTCTTGTTGTTACGGTGGTGCTGAGCTTCATCCTTGTGCCTAAGATGGGCTACCGCGGTGCTGCGTGGGTACGCCTTATCGCCGAGGCGGCGATGGTTGTGTGGAGCTACATACTCTGCAAGAGACACTACCCTATACCATACGATGTGAAGCGTATAGGCGAGTATTTCGCTATGGCTGCCGTGGCATACGCCATATCGGAGTATATCCTCACGTGGGGCGATGGCATACACCTCGCAGGCAACATCCTACTGTTCCTCGGAGCTATATACTACGCCGTGTGGCGCGAGAAGATTGATGTTAAGGCACTTCTAAGGAGTGTTATGGGTAAATTCTTAGCACAGAGACGATAATGAGATTTGCAGATATCATAGGTCACGACGCTCTCAAGACAAGGCTCAGAGCACAGATAGATGCTGGACGTGTCAGCCACGCACAGCTCTTCACGGGCGAGGCGGGATATGGCTCGCTGCCTCTGGCTATTGCATACGTGCAGTATCTCTTCTGCACACACCGCCACGATGGAGATTCGTGTGGCGAGTGCCCTTCGTGCCGACAGATAGAGGCTCTTGCCCACCCCGACCTCCACTTTGTATACCCTGTAAATAAGCGCGAGAAGAGGAGTGGCGAGGTGGTCATAAGCGATATGTTTATCGAGAAGTGGCGAGCTATATGGCAGCGCAAGGAGGGTATCTTCTCGGCTGAGGAGTGGTACGCTGACCTCGACCTCGGCAAGACGATGAAGGGCCTTATCTCGGCTAAGGAGTCGGAGGAGATAATCCGCAAATTGCAGTTCAAGAGCTACTCCTCGGAGTATAAGGCGATGATAATATGGCTTCCAGAGGCTATGAATCAGGAGGCGGCAAATAAAATTTTGAAGATCCTCGAGGAGCCGTGGGAGAAGACTCTCTTCATCCTTGTGTCGGAGCATCCCGAACAGCTGCTGCAGACCATAACATCGCGTACCCAGGAGGTGTCGGTGGGACGTATCGACGTCGCTACGTTGGAGGGTATTGCTATGCGCGAGGGAAAGCCGCAGCAGGAGGCCCACAACATAGCACGTCTGACTGGAGGCTCGATATTGGAGCTAAGAGAGTTGCTGCGCGGCGAGACAGATGAGAGTCGCGCGCAGTCGTTTGAGCTCTTCACGCGCCTTATGCGCCTGAGCTACAACGACAAACACCTCGAGCTCTTTGAGTGGGCCGATGACATTGCAGCGCTCACACGCGAGGGTCAGCGACAGTTCTTCCTCCACGCGGTGCGTCTGCTGAGGGAGAGCTATATGCTCCACGCGGGACTCGAGTCGATAAGCTACCTATGGGGTGAGGAGCGAGCCTTTTGCAAGAAGTTTGCTCCGTTTATCGGCAACCAGAACATCGAGATCTTGGTGGAGGAGATAGAGCAGGCGATGTTGCAGATACAGCAAAACGGCTCGCCACGTATAGTATTCACACACTTCGCACTCGCAGTGTCGAAGCAGATTAACCGCCTACAATAATGAGCCAGACGAGTGTCATACTATTGTTGGGGTCTAACGATGTCGATGCCGCACAGATTGTCGAGCGTGCCATCGCCATCCTCCATAACTCCGTAGGCGAGGTTGTAAGATGCTCGGCGGAGTATCGCTCGGTGGCCTATGGTTTTACCTCGGAGCGCGAGTTTGTGAATCGCGCAGTGGAGATAACAACAACCGCCGATGCCTACGAGGTGCTGCGCCGCATAAACCTCATAGAGGCACTTTTGGGACGCGACAGAGAGGTGGAGAATGAGGTAAAGAGTGCTAAGGGCGAGGCATACGCATCGCGACCTATAGACATAGATATAATTTTTTATGGCGAGGAGACGTTCGCAGATGAGAGGCTTACCATCCCCTACCACTTTTTGGATGAGAGGGAGTATGCCCTGCGTCCAGTGGCGGAGATAGCTCCCGAACGCCAGCACCCAGCACTCGAGTATACGCCACGCGAGATGCTGCGACGAATTAGTAACGAGTAATTTATTATACGAATGAGATATTTAACACGAATAGCAGTTATAGCCGTTGTTGCGACTCTTTGCTGCGGCTGCTTCAAGGAGGAGAAGCAAGGCACACGTATGCTGATACAGCTGTGGTCACAGAATGTAAAGAGCGACCCTATAATGATTACCCCCGAGACCAACGACATCGAGAGCTACGCATTCTATGTCGAGAAGGGAACAAAATGGGACGTAACAACGTGGGAGGATGCCCTAAATAGAGTTATCACAAACGAGGATGACCAGAGCCAACTCACCAATCCACAGGTTATAGGCACCTACACCCCTGGTGCGGAGTTTCAGGTGGCATTAGAGCTGTGGTCGCAGTATACGTTCTTGGTAATCGTGGATAAGACAAACGAGATCTACGCCACACGCCTCTACGAGACACCTATGAATCTGCCTGTAGTGGAGACATACCTCCATCTCTATGCCCACAAGTCGGGAGGCCCGGCAAATGGCTGGGATATGGTAAACCCATTCCCCGACAAGGAGCGCGAGCCACTGCAGCCTGTGGAGGAGGACGAGGAGCAGGGTGAGAATAGCGATGAGAATAGCAGCGTAACAGAGTAACGTGGCAATGAGTAAAACAGAGTTGAAGATGAGCAAGAAGAGAGATATATCGACAAGGATAACAAAGTTTATATCCGCAGCTATGGTGCTGCTCTTTGGTGCTGCACTCTTTACCAAGTGCGCATCGACGATGGTGCCTACGGGAGGTCCTAAGGATACCATACCCCCAGTAATCGTATTTATGGATCCCGACAACTTCTCGACAAACATCGACACGTTGCGCTACCCTAAGATCTACGTGGAGTTTAACGAGTATGTGCAGATTAAGGATCTACAAAAGGAGCTCTACACCTCACCAGCGATGAAGAAGAAGCCTACGGTATCACGCCGCGGTATGGGTATCGTGGTGCAGATGAAGGATACGCTGCGTCCAAATACCACATACGCCATTAACTTCGGAGCATCTATCGCCGACAACAACGAGGGTAACCCACTGCACGCTATGCGCTACGTATTCTCGACAGGCGACACCGTGGATTCGATGTATATGTCGGGATATACGGCCGACTCCTACAAAGCCGACTCAGTGAGCAAGTCGTTCATCTACTTCTTCATCGCCGACTCTGTGGAGCGCCCTACAGATTGGGACTCTACGATGTTTAAGTACAAGCCGCAGGTTATCGCGCGCGCCGAGAAGAACGGTATCTTCATCGCGCAGAACCTCAAGCCTGTGGACTACCGCATATACGCCTTCGAGGATACCAACGGAAATATGGAGTATGAACCATCGGTGGATCAGATAGGCTTCCTCGACACTACGTACAACCCTATGAATATGCCAGGCTTCACCATCTGGTACGACTCGTTGCGCCACTACCCTTCGGCAGAGCCTCAGCTCTACTTCCGTATGTTTATGGATCGCCGCTTCGCGCGCCACACCCTCAGCGGTCAGGAGCGTATCAACCGTCATAAGGCGATGCTCTACTTCGGAGCGCCCAACCCCGAGGTTACCTCGATAAAGTTCGACTCTATCCCCGAGGATAAGGTGATTTATGACCCTCAGAACTACAACCGCGACACCGTGGCTTTGTGGTTCGACCTCGCACCAGAGGAGCTGCCCGACACTATTAAGGGAGAGATCACATACTTCAAGCACGACTCTATAAACCAACTTGTTGAGTCGACAGACAAGCTACGTCTTGCGTGGGTGAAGGTGGAGACCAAGGAGGAGCGTAAGGAGCGCGAAGAGCAGGAGAAGGAGCGTGAGAGAGCCGAGAAGGCGGGCGAAGAGTGGGTGGAGCCTGAGAAGGAGAACCCATTTAAGGTTACGATGCCTTCGTCGGGAGATTTCCACAGATACAAGAGCTTGGATATGGAGTTCGACTTCCCGCTTACGAAGTTCGACTCCACGCTCGTAACCCTAAAGATGACCACGGAGGAGAATAGCGAGCCGCAGGATGTGGCGTTCCACTTTGTGCAGGATACGATAAACCGACGTAAGTATCAGCTGCGTGTGGATTGGCAGCCAAAGGCAAAGTATGAGTTGGTGATACCTGCAGGAGTATTCGAGAATGTGGCAAGGGAGAGCAACGACACCCTAAAGTACTCATACACAGGCTCTGACCCCGAGAAGTTTGCCAAGGTGAACATAGACGTTAAGAGCAGCAGACCAAATGTAAGGTACATCCTCCAGCTCACAAATGCTCAGGGTAAGACACAGCGCGAGATACGCAACGTAGATGCTGGAAAGTATGTCCTCGAGTATATCCAAGCTGGCGATGTTATGCTCCGCGTGGTGGAGGATATGAACGGCAACGGCAAGTGGGACACAGGCGATATGGTGCTTATGCGCCAGCCTGAGCGTACCGAGATCTTCAAGAACGAGGAGGGTCAGGAGGTTATCACAACGAAGGAGAACTGGGAGTTTGACATCGAGGTGGATATGGATAAGCTCTTTGCTCCTATAACTATGGAATCGGTGGTTAAGATGCTCAACGACCGCGAGGATGAGCGTCTGAAGAAACTCGCCATAGACGAGGCCAAGAAGCGTCAGGAGGCAAACAAGAATAAGAACAACAACCAGAACTCTGGTATGGGCTTCGGAGGTATGGGCGGCGCAATGGGCGGTCTCGGCAGCGGTGGCGGTGGCGGCCTGCGCAGCAACACCAACACAGGCGATATGTCGGGAGGGATGGGTAATATGCGACGCTAATCGACGCTGTAAAAACTTTGATAATGAAGAAGATAAAAAATATACAACTACTTCTCGCTGTGGCTATGACCTTTGTTGCCACACTCTGCAGCCAGGAGGCTGCGGCACAGCACACCCTGACACTAACAGGTGGTACGGGAGTCGCCTACACACGATTCTACCCTGCTGAGGTGACCAAATCGATGTGGCAGTGCGAGAATTTTGGTCTGTCGTGGCGTTACTACAGCGAGTCGCCACGCTTTGTGGGTGCTGTGGGTATCGACCTCGAGTATCTGGAGCGCGGATATCGCCACGCATATCGCTATACATCATCGTGGGAGATCAATGGCGAAGATTTAAAAGAGACTCGTCACTACGAATACTACCGTCGCACGGTGAACTCGCTGATGTTGCCATTGGTGTGGCAGCCACACTTCTACTTTGCCAAGAATCGTGTGAGGGTGTTTATAGAGGCGGCACTGGTGCTCTCGTTCAACATCTCATCACGATATGAGTATGAGAATGGATTATACAAGGGCGAGGCGGGTAAGTATGAGTGGAAGGTTCCGCGCGACAACAGATTCGGATATGGCTTGGCAGGTGGTGCAGGCTTCGCACTCCTCTTTGGTCAGGTGGAGGTGGGTTTCAAGGCGCGATACCACTTCGGCTACTCCGACATCCTCAAGAACCGAAACAAGTACTACTCAAACGATACAGACGGACTTGAAAACCCATTCAGTTACACCCCGCTACGATCACCTATGGATAACCTCAACTTCTCGCTGACGGTAGGCTGGAGATTCAATAAGCGAGGCTTCAACGAGTGGTTTGTGGTGCGTCCTAAGAGGGAGAAGGCCCTGAAAGAGTTTAACTTCTCGGAGCAAACGGGAGCAAACAAGGGTAACCAGAACAATGCTGGCGGAGTACGCCGATAATAACATCAACGTAGATAAACTAAACGAAAAGATAGTATGGATTCAACAAGACAGCAGAAGATTGCACGACAGATTCAGCGCGACATTGCGGAGATTCTACAGAAGGATTTGGCAGACACCATTCGTGGCTCGCTCGTAACCGTGACCACGGTGCGCGTATCTCCCGACTTGGCATACGCCAAGCTCTACATCAGCATCTTCCCATTCGACCGCAGCGAGGCGTTGCTCGAGGCTATAAAGGAGAAGAGCTGGTATGTTCGCAAGCTCCTCGGCGCACGCATCCGCAACCAGCTCAAGATTGTGCCAGAGTTGGAGTGGTTCATCGACGACTCGTTGGAGTATATCGAGAATATCGACAACCTCCTCAAGGAGTAAGGGGTGTAACAGAAAGAAAACCTCTGAAATGCTCTGGGGAATATTTGCACGACGCTATATGTTTTCACCGAAGTCACACTCGGTGATAAACATCATTGCGTGGATGAGCCTCATAGCAATAGCCATTCCCACAGCCGCGATGGTGATACTTATAGCGGTGTTTGACGGACTCTCGGAAGCGGTGGCAAAATTGGAGAGTGCGATGGATGGAGATATAGAGGTTGTGGCACGCCGCGGACAGACGCTACGCTACGATGACATCGCTAAGGCGAGGATTGCAGAGATAGAGGGTGTGGAGGCTGTTGCGCCATACCTCGAGCAGAGCGTCATAGCCTCCTCGGCAGGACGCCGTGTGACACTTATGGTGCGCGGCGTGGAGCACAGCTACTTCGATGTTATGGAGTTAGCACCACTTGTCGAGGCGGGGCGATTGGAGTCTATATTCGCGGGTGATATGCTTCTCGGCACGGCGCTGTGCGGAGAGCTCGGAGCATACGGCATCGGCACAGAGATAGAGCTCTACGCCTTAAACCGCAAGCAGATGTCGTCGCTGCTGCCGATGAGCGGCATCTCGCATATAACAACCCACCTCGGAGGAGCTGTAAATGGCAACGAGGAGATAAGCTCGTCACTGGCACTTGCGGAGTTGGGGCGTGTGCAGCGACTGCTAAACTACCCCGATCGTATTTCGGGTATGGCGGTAAGCATAGCCGCGGGGTGTGATGCGAAAAGCATAGCCGCACGAATCGAAGAGGTGGCGGGAGAGAAGTATAAGGCCATAACGCGCCAGGAGAAGAACGCCTCGATAAACGCCATACTCAAGATGGAGAAGTATGCCATAGTGCTGATAGGTGCGATGATAATCCTCATAGCTACATTCTCGATTGTGGGAGCTGTGATAATGCTCATAACAGAGAAGCAGCGCGACATAGCAACACTACGCGCACTCGGAGCGAAAAAAAGCCTTATACGCAACATCTTCATCGGCGAGGGTATGCTTCTCACGATGACTGGCTGCGGCATTGGCACGCTCGTGGGTTGCGGCATAGCACTCCTGCAGCAGCACTACAAAATAGTGAAGATCCCTGGCGACAGCTTCCTGCAGGGCTACCCCGTGAGCCTCAACGCTATGGATGTGATGCTGATAGTGGCAATTGTGATAATAACAGGCTCCGTGGTGTCGTGGAGTACGGTACACGCACGACTGAAGAGCCGATAAATAGATTTTTTGATAGATATGGTCAGAATATTGCTTAAATACATAGCTGCTACGACACTGATCTTGGGTTGCGTGGCGTGTTCAAACCGCCCCAAGGTAGTGCCGGATGATGTCCTCAAGGATATCATTCACGACGCCTATATCGCCAATGCCTACATTCAGGAGGCTAAGGTAGATGTCGACTCGACGTATGTCTACGAGTCGATTTTCGAGCGATATGGCTACACGATGGAGGATCTGCAATACACGATTATGACATTCACGGAGCGTAAGAGTGCGATGCTCAGCAACCTGATGTATGAGGTCAACGTGCGCATAAACGACGAGTCGAAGATCGAATCGCGCAAGATGATCGTGCTCGACACCATAGACAACATCGCCAAGCGCGAGTATACACGTACCGTATATAGCGACTCGCTGATACGTGTTAAACGTCTGCGCGACACCTCGAAGCTGCGTATCACAATCCCCGACCTTGTGCCAGCGGAGTATACCGTATCGTTCACATACCTTATCGACTCGCTCGATGAGAATCGCAACTCACGTGTCGAGGCATATCTCCTTACGGGCGACTCATCGCAGGTGATGCGCCACACGATGATGCTCAGCCGCCACCGCGAGAGTAAGTATTCGCGAAAGTTCAATACCGACACGCTGCACAAGGAGCTATACATCAATATGTACTACCACCCTCGCAACGAGGAGTCGAAATTGCCAGATATAACAATCAAGGATTTCAAGGTAGTGCGTGTGCTGCCTACGGAACAGAGTGTGGATAGCCTCTACCTCAACCAGCTGGACCTCAGAATGTTCAACCACGAGCTGATGACACGCTTCACACGCGACACTGTGGATGTGATTGTGGAAGCGGATAGCCTAACCCAAGACTCGCTGCGCAATGAGAAAGATAGCCTCGCACTACGCACTAATTAACGGAGCGTTGGAGAGGAACATTGTCGTCGAGGTGGATGACAATGGCCTTATAATCAACATCCTGCGCACCACGACCCTCGACTCTATGGCAGGAGTGGAGTTCTATCCCGGCATACTTATCCCGGGTATGATCAACGCCCACTCACACGTTGAGTTGTCGTATCTCCACAATCAGATTGAGGAGCATAGCGGCTTCGCGGGGTTTGCACGTGCCATAGGCGCTGTGCGTGGCAACTTCACCACAAAGGAGCGCATTCACGCTGCGGAGGTTGCAGATGCGCGGATGTGGGCAGAGGGTGTGGAGGCTGTGGCAGATATAGCCAATGACGAGTTGGTGATGGAGATGAAGGAGCGTTCGAAGATAGAGTATCACACGATGTTCGAGCACTTCGGACTCAACAACCTCTCTACAACATATATAAAGGATATGACTGCGCGACATCGCAACGCCGCGGCGACACCACACTCCACATACTCGGTGCAGGATGCACCACTTAGGGAACTGTGTGGAGGCGATGGAGTGCTCTCGATACATTTTATGGAGAGCGACGACGAGAGCGCACTCTACCGAGGTTCGGGATCGCTATGGGAGTGGTACGAGCGTATGGGCTGGAGCTGCGACTTCCTGCACTACGGCTCGCCAGCAAGGCGCATAGTGGAGAGCATACCTCGCGACAGAGCCATACTTTTGGTGCACGCCACACGCACAACGGCAGAAGATGTGAGGATGATAGAGAGTCATAGCTGTGGTGCAACGTGGGTACTTTGTCCCGAGTCGAACCGATATATCTCGGATGCGAAGCCTCCTGTGGCAATGCTTCGCAAGATGGGAGCAAAGATTGCCATAGGAACAGACTCCTTGGCCTCGGCACGTAGCCTCTCGATGATCGACAACTTGCGAATGTTGGGCGAGATGTGCGATGCGCCGCTGGAAGAGATGCTCACCTGGGCAACGGCAAACGGTGCAAAGGCTTTGGGCATCGACGACACTAAGGGTAGCATTGCCGTGGGTAAGACCCCAGGAATTGTAGTTATAGAGGGTACCGATCTGCATAATCTGCGATTAACACCCCAGACAACATCGCGAAGAGTGATATAGCGCGGCACGATATTAGCAATTATATTTCCCCCAAAAGATAATTGACAATGAATAACGACATCATCAAAATAGAGCAGAACAATAGCGGACGGAGCATCCATTGCCACTATCATAACGATAGCGAGGCGTGGATAGCATACGGCAAATCGGCATACGTATTGCAGCATATAGCACATAATGCCGGCTACCATACGTTAGACAGATACTCCACGGAGATGGATATGGCGTGTGTGATGGTAGGAAACAACACCATAAATCGTATCTGCTCGACTGAGAACGTGGCAAACAAAGAGGAGCACTACGTGTGTATCGACACCACCGCGGAGTTTAGCAATGAAGGATACGCCGATTGGGTGGCGGGTGTGAGAAGTGCAAGCGTAAAGAAGAACCACAGATGGGTGCATACCATCGTCAGCGACGACATACCGCAAAAGGAGTATATAAAGGATGGTATGTCGCCATTTGCCCGCAATGCTAAGCGCAGCGTGGACTTCATATTCTCGATGATTGCGATTATAATATTCTCGCCGCTATTCCTCATCACCTACATCCTTGTACGTGCCGAGGATGGCGGACCAGCGATATTCAAGCAGGAGCGCATAGGACGCTATGGCCGCCCATTCTACATCTATAAGTTTCGCTCGATGAGGTTGGATGCCGAGAAGCACGGCCCACAGCTCAGCCACAGCGGCGGTGAGGATGATCCTCGCCTCACGAAGATAGGACGCTTCATACGTGCGCATCATCTCGACGAGCTGCCACAGCTGTGGAATGTCTTTCGCGGCGATATGGCCTTTATAGGTCCACGCCCCGAGCGTCAATTCTACATAGATCAGATTATGGAGTACGACAAGCGATATGAGTATCTCTACCAGATTCGTCCCGGCGTAACGAGCTATGCCACGCTCTACAACGGCTACACCGACACGATGGAGAAGATGCTGCGCCGCTTGGAGTTTGACCTCTATTATCTTGAAAATCGATCGTCGTGGTTCGATCTCAAGATTCTCTTCGGCACCTTCTGTGCTATAGCTTTCGGAAAGAAGTTTTAGCAAGTAGACCTCTTTCTACACACATATATACACATTAGCACTCATACCAACAGATGATGTATGATAGGAGTGTTTCGCACTGTTGTAGATGTGCGATACTATTTATCGTTGACTGCTCGCTGTCGATGAAGAACTTTACGCGCTTCAGCAACACCATAAAGAGTAAGATTGAAGTAGCGGCTATAATCGTAAACCACTTCATCGACGAGCTGGTGGCGCGAGCTACACGAAATGCGTATACCCGAGATTACTACGATATAGGAGTTATAGGATATTCGGGTTATGAGGCGGTGTCGCTACTAACGTGCGACGACCGCAGGATCTTTGTGCGCGTACCTCAACTTGCCGAGGCGCTGCCACAACCAAAGTCTATATATCTCAACCAGCAGCTTCACGATGGTAGGATGATAAGCGTGCCAATGAACATTCACCCCTGGATAGAGCCTGCGGCGGCGGGAGCTTCACCAATGTATGAGGCAATGGTGATGGCTAAGACTGCACTACGCGAGTGGTGCGACGACCCTGCAAACCGATTTGGTCACGCACCTATGGTATTTCACATCACAGACGGCACCTGCTCCGATGCCGATGATCTCGAGATAGTATCTCTTGCGGAGGAGATAAAGGAGCTTGAGCATCGTGGAGATAAGGTGATGCTGTTTAACGTCTACTTAGCAACCACCGATGAGGGTGATGAGAGCGAGGATATATACCCGCGCGAGGAGATGTTCGCCACGGCAGATAGAGACCGAGAGTTTATATACCGATTGTCAAGCACACTGCCACACAGGCTGGAGAGGTGTGTGGCAGAGCTACTCGAACCGCACAGCAGCGGACCATATCGCGCCACGGCGTTCAACATATCACCCCTATCGATGCTGTCGCTTATAAAGATAGGCACGCAGCAGGAGGCGTTACCGAGACCCGATCAGTAGGTATCGGCACCTATAGCCACGCGCGACATACTCTCATGGAGGAGTCGTGAGGGTGTGATGCCATAGCGGCGTTTGAACGTGGCGATGAAGTGCGACACGTTGATGAAGCCACATAGTGCGGCTACGGTATAGGTGGGCAGGGAGCTTTTACGCAACATTGCCGAGGCTATCTCGAGGCGACGCCAGAGAAACCAACGATGGGGCGGGATGCCATAGTAATCTGCAAAACGTCGCTTGAAAGTTGAGACCGAGAGGTAACAGAGCGATGCAAGCTCCTCGACAGATACGTTGGAGGAGATACCCCTCAAAACAGTGTCGGCAAAGCGGAGTTCGTCGCGGCTGCACGCTATGGTGTGAAACAGCAATCGGCGATCTATATGCACCACCACAGCCTCGAAAAGCGCATCGCCCGAGAGGCTACAGACCAAGGTGTGAGTGCCACGCTCCAAGCTCACGGCACGAAATTTCGCGACCGGAGAGTCATCCACGCGCAAAGTGCCACTAACGAGATAGAGGATATCGCAACTCGAGGTGGTGAGCAAAAGCGTCTCGTTGCGCTTCATACGCAGATGTTGCAACTCCACATTGCAAAGCAGTTCGTTGTTATAAACATTCGAAGTCATATCCATTTGGTTTTAGTTACACAAAGATAGCCTCTGGCAACAGGAACGACAATAGCCCCGAGGCGGTTGACCTCGAGGCTATATGCGATTGAACCTACACGGGTGTTTTGGCTACCTCAGACGGTGTGCGTGGAAGTGTGGCGTGACGAAACGCACGAAGAAGAGCAGTGCCACGACAACGAATGCAGCACCTAATGTGTAGCAGTGTACATATCCCGCCTCGGAGATAGCACCTCCCACAAGCATACCACCTCCGATACCCACATCCCAACCAGTAAGGTATGTGGCATTTGCCGTTGCGCGACGTGAGTTCGGCGCAAGGTTGATAAAGAGGGTGTTGTATGCTGGGAACATCGTGCCGTAGCCATAGCCAAAGAGGAACGCAGTAAGGAAGTAGGTGACATACGCCGCGGCGATGCTCCACGAGGCAACCGTAGAGAGGAGTGCCTCGCCACAAGCACCCAGAAAGGCGATACAGATTCCCGTACGTATGGTTTCAGTCACAAAGCCCTTGTCGACACGCTTGCCAGAGTGTAGACGCGAGGAGATAAGTCCTGCCGCCATAACCGTAAAGAAGAGTCCTGCGTTGTGCGTGATACCTACCTCACGAGCGTAGAGAGCCATATAGCTGGTTGTCATACCATAGGGCATCGCAAGGAGGAAGAAGGCGAAGCAGGCACGAATACCCTCCTTGAGGAAGAATCTGTCGGCCGAGAGTTTGAAGTCGCTCTTCTCCAATATCTTACGTGGTGCGCGGACCAACGTCGCAAGGATAAGACCTATGGTTCCTGTAACCAACGAGGTGAGGAATAGCAGGGTGTAGTTGCCCGACGAGATTACGAAGAGTCCCGCCATAGGGCCAAAGGCCATAGCGAGATTGTTGGTAACGCCATAATATCCGAGGCCCTCGCCACGACGTGACGATGGCATAACATCAATAACAAGAGTGTTGCCCGCCGTAGTGAGCATACCAAACGAGAAGCCGTGGAAGATACGCAACAGGATGAAGAGGGCAAGAGTCTGCGTAATGAAGAAGTAGCCAAGGAACGAGGATACGAATACGGCATAGGCGGCTATATATACGCTTTTGCGCGGTAGGGTATCGGCAACAAAACCTGCTAAAGGCCTGACACTCAATACTGCAATCACGTAGCACGACAATACTACGCCTACCAATGCCTGACTAATGCCAAATGTATCCTTGAGGTACAACGGTAGTGTCGGCACAAGGATAAAGAACGAGAACGACATCATAAATGCCGATATACAGACAAAGACATAGTCGCGTGTCCAAAGCCTATCCTTTATTTCCGTAGCCATAACCTCATTGAGCCTGTTATCGAATTGTTTATGGAGTAGATAGAATATCTACACAAATTATACTACAAAGTTAATATAAAACTGGTTTCAGTGTTCATAAATCGTTAAAAAATAGCAATCATTTGAGTCGCACAAAGCTTACCTATATAAACATAGGTATAGAAAAAAGATATTAGAAAATTTGGTTTATTTCGTAAACTTGTTTATATTTGCACTGCGAAAGTTACAAAACTGCAGATATTTTGAAGCAGAAACTTCCGAGCGCGAATAACTATTTAACCAATTTATAAACCTAAAACGACTATTGCTATGAAAGAACAATCTATCAATGAACATCGCAGTATCGAAATCATCTCGCAGATGATTGCAGACACCTCGGCAAACATCGACCGTGTAAGTGGCAAGTATTTCTTGCTATGGGGATACACCACTGTCATAGTGTCGCTTTTTGAGTATGTTGCACAAGTAAACAACATTCTTATGCCGTTGCTACTTTGGTGCTGGTTTCTCATCCCTATTATTGGAGGTATCGGCACAATAATGATTAACTACAACCAAAAGAAAAAGGGTGCGACTACACCAAAATCCTATATTGACCGTAGCATCAGTGCTGTGTGGATGGTATTTGGACTATCGTATGTTATGGTCTACATTGCTGCTATGGTATACCACACCAACATTCTCTTTCTTACATCTGTGCTGATGGGTATGGGCACTGCAATCACAGGTCTTATCTGTCGCCATAAGATTCTGGGCGTTGCAGGATTTGCAGGTATAGCGCTTTCGTTGCTCTTTCCAGTGCGACACCTCTACTTACAACAGATGGGTGAGTCGATATACGGTGCTATGAACATCCCAGAGTGGTTACTTTATGGTGATATTTTGTGGTTTTCGCTTATCTTTGCAGTAATGATGGTAATTCCAGGACACAAATTGAGATACCGAGCTAAACACAACAACAATGCTTAAACCACTTAACCCTCTGTTACACTCCGAGTTGCGTCTTGCAATTGTATCGATACTTATTGGTGTCGAGTGTGCTGACTTTGTTTACATACGCACACAAACAGGAGCAACATCTGGCAACCTCAGCGTTCAGATAGATAAACTCCAAAAAGCTGGATATATAGCTGTTGAGAAGGGGTTTAATGGCAAGATGCCACGCACCACTTGCACCATAACTTCAGTAGGTCGCAGAGCGTTTGAGGAGTACGTCGAAACGTTAAAAGAATACATTGGAGTATAGACTCATTCAAATTAGGTTGGCTAATTATTTTAGCCAACCTAATTCTTTCTATTATGCTACTTTATACCTTTAATCTTCAAGAAGCTCCCTTACAATATGCTGCATCGCGGGATATTGCGCCTCCATACTCTCAAGGAGCTTATATTGCGCGTGGGTACGCACAAGGTTATGCTCCGCATAGCGAGTCTTGTAGTAGGTGTCGCCATCGATGTAATCCATCAGGAAGCGGAGCACCTGCTCATAGGTGATATAGAGTGCCGAGAATGCCAACCACTCTCTCTCCGTAGCAGTCATAGAGACCTTACGCTCAGAGAGATAACCCTCGGTGTATGCCTTGAAGATGTCGATATTCATCGACACATTGTCGAGGTTGCGGTCATCCTCAGCACCAGTGTTGGTGTAAGAGCGGATGGCATCGCCAAAGTCGTTGAGCGAGGTGCTACTCATAACCGTGTCGAGGTCTATGACGCAGAGAACATCGTCGTTCTGGTCGAAGAGGATGTTGCTCAACTTAGTGTCGTTATGCGTAACGCGCATAGGCAGCTCGCCACTCTCGACCATACTCCAGAATGCGAGCATCTGCTCACGGCGTGACTCTATCCACTCTATCTCCGTAGCAAGCGAGGCCTTACGTCCCGCCTTATCCTCCGCCAGTGCCCTATCCCACTGCTCGAAACGCCAGCGGATATTGTGGAAGCCGCGGATTACCTCGTGCAGTGGCTCTGTGAAGTCCGCCAACATAGCCTGAAACTTACCGATGCCCTTACCGCCCATATAGGCAAGGCGAAGAGTATCGGCAACATCGTGAGTTACAGAGCCCTCGATAAACTTACACACCGCCCAGAAGTTCTCTGCATCGTGGTAGCAGAGCGCACCCTCCTTCGTAGGCACTACGGTAAGCACCTCACGCTCGGGGTTGCCACCCGCAGCCACGACCTTAGCCTTTAGGTGTGCCGTGACACGCGCAATGTTGTCCATCATCTTCGGAACATCGGGGAAGATGGCGTGGTTCTTACGCTGAAGGATGTAGTTGGGCGCATCGCCCTCGGTGGTAACGATATAGGTGTCGTTGATGAAGCCCTCGCCGAGAGGCTTTATATCGACAATCTTGCCAGCGACGAGAAAACGCTCGGCGATAGTGTACAGGTTGTTCATATTACTCCGCAAAATAGAAGGTCAGACCATCAACTTTATCCCAATTGCCACGTGTGAAGTCGGGCACCTTGACAGGCTTGCTGCCATTCTCAATCGAGATACGCGTAAGCTCACCCATAGCGCTCCACTCCGCAGCGTCGTAGACATCCATATCGAGAGGCAAGCCATTGCGGAGGCAGTAGACCAAGCGGTAGTCCATAATAAAGTCCATACCGCCGTGACCGCCAATGCTCAAGGAGTAATCCTGCAAAGGCACGCCATCGACAAGCTGCTTCTGCACAGGGTGCTTGTAGAGCATCATCATCTCCGCCGAGACGCTCTGCGGTGCGAAACTATGGTGGTCGAGAGCCTCGATATCGGGCATACCGTGCTCATCGGTAGCTACGCTCTGCAACTGGTCGAGCTTGAAGGTGTAGCCAGCAACAGGGTATTTATTAGCATAGCCCTCCGTGCCAACAAGCTGATACATACGGCTATAGGGGCGCGGCGTCATAACATTATGCTGCATATCTATGGTGCAGCCGTTGTGCGTGCGGATGAGCGTGTTAATCTGATCGCCCTGCTTGCACTCATCCTCACCCATAATCTCCTTGGTGAGTTTCGCGCCGTTTATGGATTTTGTCGACATCGACACCAAATAATCGAGTCTGTCGCCACGGTGGATGTTCAAGGCCTGGCAGTTAGGGCCAATGCCGTGCGTAGCATATACGTCGCCATTATGCGCCTGGTTATACTCCAAACGCCAGTTGTCGGCATAGTGACGCCAATAGGGCTCGAGGTTGTGGATATAGGATCCCTCGGCGTGGATAATCTCGCCAAAGACACCCGAGTGCGCCATATTGAGGGTCGTGAGTTCGAAATGGTCGTAGCAGCAGTTCTCCAAGATTGTGCAGTGCACCTTATTGCGCTCCGCAGCATCCACCAATGCCCAGCACTCAGCAACGGTATTGGCACTTGGCACCTCTATCGCCACGTGCTTACCCTGGTTCATAGCATATACTGCCACCTCGACGTGCAACTGCCAAGGTGTGGCGATGTATACAAGGTCGATATCCTCGCTCTCACACAGCGCCTTATAACCCACGTCACCACTGTAGACCTTAGCCTCGGGCATACCAGCATTTATGAGATATTGCTGACAGCGCTCGGCACGATCCGCGTACTTGTCGCAGAGACCGTTTATCGCCACTCCGTCGATGTATGTAAAGCGCTCCACAGCTCCCGGGCCACGCATACCGAGACCCACAAAACCTACGCGCACGGTATCCATAGGCTCGGCACGAAACTCGAGCATACACTGCTGCGAGGGGTGTGGCTGCGGCTCATAGAGGTGAATAACGCCATCCACAATTTTGTAATCGACACTCGCCTGGAACAGCTCTGCATCGGAGCATCCTGAGAAGATAGCAGCAACAGATATCACCGCCACGCAAAGCAGCTCTCTAAAGGAAAATTTTGGAGTTTTCATATTTCAAATTTTGAGTTATCACGAAAGATTACACAAAGATAGCAAAATGTAACGAGATATCATCACTTGAATTGGATGATTTTGTGATTGGCGACCTGTAGTAGACGCATTGTGTGATGCCAAAGATACTAAAATCTCTTTAGAAAAAAATGTCTGCCAAACAAGAAAATGTTTGGCAGACATTAGATGCTACTGATTTAAATCGGGCAAGGCAATAGTTGCAGTAGATCGGCGACGGGTGTTTAGAGTTATCTGGTCGGTTGTACCTCTGAAGCATATCACACCCTTGCTACGCGAGAATATTTGCAAATCCTCGCACGCAACACCCATACTAATATTATCTATGCCATTAGATTTATAAACTACTTGCTTTGCGTTGGTACTACACCACATACCTGTAAAACCATCGTTAGTAACGACCTCTAACTTTTGGGTATTGAATTGCTGCACCTTGCAAGTAAATGTTCCCGAGTTAAAGATTTTTATTGACCCTGCCGCGGTGATAGACTTGGCATTGATGCTCATCGCTAAACCATTCTGAATCTGCAATGTGCCATTAAAACTATCGTGTCCAATAAAAATATCGACATTCGAACTGCTAAAGAGGCGACGGAGGTCAGGGAGCGACACCGTCATACGCACAGGAATCTTATCGCAAAGGATAGAGTTCTTTGGCCTCTTTTTGCTACCATCGCGGCCAATGATGAATTTGCAACCATCGCGCAGATCATATTTTATATACTCCTCCTCCTGAACGGGATAGCTAATCTCGATGTGCCCCTCCTCGCCTTCGACAATCGTGAGATCGACAGGGATAAACATCAGCAACTCCTTGGCGTCGGGATAGTTGACAACAACACTCTTATACTCCACCTCTTCTGCGCTGATATTCTTGCTGCTACGATGTGAGTGCTGCGCGGATAGCTGCGTTAGGGCGATAAGCGACAAAAGGCTCAGTAATAGTATCTTTTTCATAGTTATTCGGTTTTAGGGTTGGTACTCTCTTCCTGACGATAAATCACCTGAATATTGACATTGATGGCATCGTCATAGCGCTTTAGTGAGTATATACGCATAGGATTCTGCCACACCAAGAGGTAGTCAGTAGATTTGCCACTGGTGTCGTTGCAGCTCCACGTATCTGCAGTAGCGCAGTCGTCAATGAATGCACTGATAAACTCCTGGATCAGGGTCTTATCATCCTTGACATATAGTTCCGTCACGCGCTTGACAATCTCTCGAGTGTCGGGGTCGCGCTTAACAGCCGAGCGCAGCACAACATCGCGTTTACCCGATGGGGAACGCAGCTCGCGTTGCATAAGAGCATCGATATGCTCCTGCGCACTACCCTCCGCAATTCCTGCCACAAGGAGCAGTGCTACGATTAATAATTTTCTCATATCAGCTTCGTTTTAGATTCATTTATATGTTGAGCGCTCATTTTTCCTACATATCTGCCCAAGCGAGAAGTTCGTTTGCCATACTCTCAATCTCCTCGGCGCGGTGCATCATAGCCTCGATATCTCCGCCGATATCATCAATATTGTCGTAGCGGATGCCATTCTCGACGATGTAACTATCGTCGTAGAGAGCCTTCTGACGACTTGACGCACCTACACTGAGCCACACCGAGAGTGCAACGACCACCACAGCTGCGACACTTGCTACCCAACGAATAATTGGGCAAAGCGGCATAGAGCGTGTGAGCTGGGTCTTCGGCTGTGCGGCGTCGGGCATTCCAGCCTCATACCACGCAAACATATCTCTAAGATACTCCCACCCCTCAGGAACACCGCTCGAGCGAAACCAGGCATAGAGCTCCTGCTCTTCAGCGTTGGTTGTGCGTCCATCGAGAAACCTCTCTACAAGATGCTCTATTCTATCGTTCTTGTTCATAATTTGCTCCTTTCTTGAATTGTTGAAGTACGCTTCGTCGCGCGCGGCTAAGGTTCTGATATACAGCATCTATGTTCATCTGCACTGCCGTGGCTATCTCCTCCACCTCCATACCCTCGATATGCTTCATCCTGAGCACCATCTGCTGCTTCGCGGGGAGGGTATCGATAATCCTCAATAGCTGATTATACCGCTCGCTATGATCGGCAACCTCCTCCTCGGCCGCAGAATCACACCTCAGCTCCACAGAGGAGTGGCGTTTAGCATCACGCAACACATTCAACGCCGCATGCCGCACTGCAATCTTCGCTAATGCCGCAGGATTTGTCGAAGAATCTATCCTATCGCGGATGGCAAAGAGCTTGAGCAGCACCTCCTGCACCACATCCTCAGCCTCGTCATCACTGCGAAGTATGGCACGTGCTGTAGTAACCATAACACCACGGTTTTGACGTGCAAATATTTCAAACTCTGCTGTCGTCATCTTCATTTGTTTACTCACCTATATAACACCGAATGAGCGAAAATCTGACATAAAGATAGGAAATAATTGGTATAAAAATGAAAGACTGGAAGTTGTACAATCCGCTCTTTTACAACCTCCAGATGAATAAGCAAGGCGCAGCCTTGCCACAAACCTCCCTTGTCAAGGGCAGGAGGTAGGGGTAGATACCGCCTCCTTAAAAGATAATCTTCAGTCTCTCAATTATTCTATTTGCGCTGGAATTATGACGCAACGTAATGAAGAATGATGACAAAACCAGAGGGAGTTTATTGCCCTCCTTTGAAAAGGAGGGTTGGGTGGATTGTAAATATAATCGGCACAGCCGGCTCTTTAAGCCGAAATGACTCTAATGAGTTCGGCGTGCGTAATACGCACAAAAAAAGCCGAACTCATTAGAGTCCGGCTTGAAGAGGCGGCTACC
>JAGBVG010000026.1 GCA_017630455.1 Alistipes sp.
GATTGCTCAGGGTGAAGACATTTGGTACGTAACAGGCCTCGGCGAGACTCAGCGTATGCGCAAGTCGGGCATCTTCCAGTCTATCACAAGTGTTGAGCTCGACGAGGATGGCTTCAAACTCTACCATAGCCTTAACAACCTCACTTATGGTGCAGCAGAGGACTCAACAGCAGAGATTGGCGAGGAGATTGCCGTATCGTCAGATGCGGAGGCAAGCATCAAGGTAGAGGCAGAGAGCAACAAGCTTTACGACATCTACTTCAGTGTTGAGATGAGCAAGCTATGGGTTATGCCACGTGGTAGCAAGCCCGATGTATTGCACACATGCAACTATGCTGAGGGCGTATGGTTCACAACCAAGAACTTCATGATTAGTCTTAAGGCTGATGGTATGCGCATAACCCTCGACTGCGATAGCGCAGTAAGCCATGAAAATGCTATCATCCCAGAGGCTACCTACTCTGTTGGTGGCGAGAATGGCTATGTAATCAACGTGGAGGGTTGCGAGATTGCTAATGAGGATGGTAAAAACCAAATCTACAGCGGCTCTGTAACCATTACCCACCTCGAGGGGGGCTACGACATCTATGTAGATGTTGTCACCATCAAGCAACACCGCATTCGCGCTCAATACACAGGTAAGGTATCATCTAACCAGTTCATGGGTGGTCCTGTTACTAACCCTGAAAAGTAAACCACGCTATGAAGCGACTTTTTGCAATACTCTCTCTTGTAGGCTTACTCGCTATGGCGTGTGAGCCTATGACGGAGACTCCAGTGGGTGGCGACGAGGATAACCTCGTTGTCCTAACCTCTGTTATCAATATCGATGCTGAGGGTGGCGAGGTGGAGATTCCATACGAGATAAGCCAGCCCGTGGAGGGTGTGAAGCTCAAGGCGATAACAACGGCAGAGTGGATTAGCAATATCGCCATTGCTGAGAGCATAAAACTTACTATTGAGCCAAATAGTGCGGCGGCGCAGCGTGTGGCGTTTATAAAAATTACGTATGGCGCTGAGGAGTGTGGCGTTGCTGTGCAGCAGGCGGGTGCTAGCGGTAGCAGTGACGGCGGCATAAAAATCATCGTGCGCCCACGTACTATAAAGGTGTCGGCGGCAGGTGGTCAGAATAGTGTGGAGTATCAGCTCTTGGGTGCTGAGGATGGCGCTGTGGTTGACGCTACAGCAGATGCTGAGTGGATCTCGGATATAGCTGTAGATGGCAACGAGGTAACCTTTGCGGTGGCAAAGAACCTCTCTACGGAGCAGCGTGAGGCTACCCTCACACTCAGTTGCGACACTGCAACGGCAGCTGTTGCCATCACACAGGATGGCACTGTGGAGGAGGTTGTGCTTACGGCATCGAGTACCACGCCGCGCGTTGGCGAGAACATCACCTTCAGTGTGGTGTATGGTAGCGAGGATGTCACTGCGGAGGCTACGATTTGCGACTACTACACTGGCGAGGAGATTACCAACCCAGCTACGTTTAACGAGGTTGGCGAGCGTGCCTTTGTCGCGAAGTATAATGGTATGAAGTCTAAACTTCTCTCGGTGATTGTAAACCCTGCCAATGCTCCCGATTTCCCAGTGGATACGGATGCCGATAACTACAACTTCAAGTACCGTATGCTGCTTATCGACCACACAGGTACTGATTGCGGTTATTGCCCATATATGATGGAGTCGCTAAAGACTATTGAGGAGGATCCTGCCTATAACGACTACTTCAACGTCGCTATGGCGCACTCATATAACACGAGCGACCCCGCATACTCAAATACCGCACTCACAATGCGCTACTACTACCAGAAGACGCTAAAGGTGCTCACAGGCTTCCCAACCCTCACATACAACTATCAGTATGGTGACTCGGCGGGTAGCAACATATCCTATGTTAAGAATCACTTCGGTAAACTCAAGAAGGAGAGCACCGATGCGGCGGTGGCAGTAGCAGCAACGCTCGATGGCGATAAGGTTGTTGTCAGTGCATCGCTCAAGTCTAAGGAGGCACGTAGTTACAAGTTCAACATCCTGCTTCTCGAGGATGATATCTACGGTAAGCAGTATGGAGCGTGGGAGAGTTGGATGAGCACCCACAATAACGCTATCCGCGCAAGTTATGCCGCTGTGAGCCAGACGGATATCTCGGGCGAGGATTGGGGTTATGTGGCTGCTGAGACCACATCAAGGAGGGTCTTTGAGATGAAGATTGAGGATAACCGTGTGGTGAAGGCAAACTGCAAGGTGTTGGTTATCATCGCCGCGAAGGATGCCAACTACAACGATAAATATGAGGTTGTGAACACCACGATGTGCTACCTCGGCGAGAGCAAACCGTTTGAGTACAGATAAACAAACTAAAACCTAAAACAATAACCTTTAAAATGAAAAAATTATTTTTGCTTTTTGCACTTTGTGCATTTACTCTTGCAGCGTGCGAGACAGCTACCACTCCTGAGGAGGCTCCAAAGGGGAAACTCACGCTAACCTCTAAGTCGGTTATGAACTTCGAGGCTGCGGGTGGTGCAGGTGAGATTACCTATGCTTTTGTCAAGGAGGAGACACGTGCTAATCAGGTTACTGCAATAGCGGTTGTTAACTGGATTACAGACGTTACAGTGGGTGATAACAAGGTGACCTTCAATGTTGCTGCTAACAATGGCGATGAGCGTAGCGCTACTATCAAGGTTGAGTATGGCTCAGACAGTTTCCAGGTTATGATTAGCCAGGCAGGTGGTGCAGTATCTGCAAATGTAAACTTCACCGCTTCATATATGGGTGGTACATTCTATGGTAAGTTCATTGTGGATGGCGGTCAGACCGAGGGCTTTAACTACCACGTTATTATGTCGGATATGCAGCCTGTGAACTATAATGTTGCTACTGGCTCTACCGAGTATCGTTTCGATATCTACGCTGGCGAGACATCAGAGTTCAACCGCGAGGTGCGTATCCCTGTAGGTACATATACTCTCGACCACCAGCGCACTAACCGTGTGGGTACTATCGACGCAGATAAGAATTGCTCATACCACGTTAGCGCTAACAAGGTAGTTTCTAACTATAAGACTTGTACATTGGTGGTATCAGAGAATAGCATCGTTGCGGACATCACATTCTTCAGCGGCGAGAGCCACCACGTAGAGTATCACGGCAAGCCTGTTATGTGTGACTACAGCGAGACAACTTATGCTGATGTATATCCTGTTAGCCCATTCACCAGTGACCATACATTCGATGTTAATGGTGGTTATATGTATGCTTACTATCGTGGTGACTGGTTTGGCACTGGCGACGATGTATGGTTTATGCATATGATTGAGGATAAGACAAGTTTCTCAGGTGTATACCTCATCTTTAACTTCATCGTTCCTAAGTCATTGGGCGGCTTCAGCAACACTGAGGGTTTCCTCGGCGAGTACACACTCACTGACCCAACTAAGGAGATGGAGTGGACATTCCCTGCAGGTCGCTTGCGTGACGATAGCCAGATGCTCAACGCCTTCTATATGGAGTGCGTAAGTGGTCAGATTGATTGGGAACATACCGCTCCTATCGTAGATGGTACTATTAAGGTTGAGAAGGTTGACGGCCAGATCGTTATCACTGTTGATGGTAAGGACGACGCTAACAACGCTATCAAAGGTACTTTCCGCGGCTATGTTCGCGAGTTGGAGAACCAGGGTACTGTTGTTAAGTAGTCAATTGTTATACGACAAAGAGATAGGGTCTATCCATTGGGTAGACCCTATCTCTTTTGGGTAATGATATAAAAAGCGGCGCTTTTCACATCATTACCGCGATTGTTTAGCTACTCTGTGGCGCGACCACCGCCGAGGGCTGAGTAGAGAGTTATGCAGCCCGTAATCTCCTCGTAGCGGTCGTTGATCTGCGCTATCTGTCCTGCCAGCAGATTCTGCTGCGCCGTGAGAACCTCGAGGTAGGTGGTAGAGCCATATTGCATCATAAGTGCTGTGCTCTCTGCCGCACTCTCGAGAGCTGCGATCTGCATCGTGCGTAGTGACCTCTTGCCGCGTGCAGTCTCGATTGCCGTAAGCGCGCTGTTAACCTCGCCACCGGCATTGAGGATGCTCTGCTGGAACGCAAGGCGTGTCTCCTCCTGCTGTGCCTTAGCCACCTTTAGCTGTGCACGAAGCTTGCCGCCGTTGAATATAGGTGCTGTGAGCGATGCTGCTGCCGAGAGGATCAAACCTCCAGGGTTTGTGATTATCGCGCCAGCGTTATTTGTCCAACCCGCCAAGCCGCTTAGGGTGATGGTAGGGTATAGTGCCGAGCGTGCCGCAGCAGTGGCATAGTGTGCCTGCATAAGGCGGAACTCTGCTATACGCACATCGGGACGGTTTGCCAAAAGGCGTAGCGGCACTCCTGTTGTTATCTCCTCGGGAAACTCCTGACTCTGCAACGTGCCTCGCTCTATGGCGTGTGGTGTGTCGCCAAGGAGTGTCGAGAGCGAGGTCTCTATATCGCTTATCTGCTTGTCGATATCCATCAGCGATGTCAGGGCATCATATGCCGCGGCCTCCATCTGCGACACTGCAGCGCGGTTGCTCATACCAGCATCCATCATCGAGCGCATCGTCGTAGCACTCTGGTTCAGCGACTCGGCCGTAAGACGTGTTACCTCGCGCTGGCTGTCGAGCATAAGCAGCGTGTAGTAGTAGTTGGCAATTGCCGATATTAGCTGTGTGCGAACCGCTTGGCTATACTCCTGTGACTCAGCATACACAGCCTTGGCCTTACGCTTGGCATTGGTGATGCCACCGAAGATATCCAACTGCCACGACGCAGATATAGGTGCGCTGTATGTCCAGCTTCCTGCCGAGGATTTAAAGCTCGAGACGCCGCCGTTGGGCGTAAGGTTAAACGATGGCAGATATGCTAAGCGTGCCGCCTTAAGCGTAGCCTCCGCAGCCTCGATGCGCAGCTGTGCCGCCTGCATATCGGTGTTGCTCTCGAGACCTTGTGTTATGAGCTTCTGGAGGTGGGGATCTCTGAAAAACTCATCCCAGCGCAGGTCGGCAATAGATGTGGTGTCCGTGGTCTCATACCTCGCGCCATAGAGACCCGCGGTATTTATCTCCTGGCGAGAGTAGGGTTTGTATACTCCGCAGCTCGCCACAATCGCAGCCATAACAATAAGTAAAATGTATCTCTTCATAGCTGTTATCTCTTTGTTTCGTTGATAATTGCATCTACCTCCTCCATCTCACGAGCAATCGCAGGCTCTATCTCCGCCACTGGCTCTATGGGTCGCATCTTCTCCTGCAACCACTGGAACGCGATAAAGAGCGATGGGACGAGGAACAGCAGGGCTATAGTACCGATGAGCATACCTCCCACAACGCCCGAACCGAGAGATGAGTTACCATTAGCACCCACGCCCGATGAGAACATCAGAGGAAGCATACCGAAGATCATCATAAGCACGGTCATAAGGATAGGACGCAGACGTGCGCGTGCCGCCGAGAGTGCCGCCTGCTTGAGACTCATACCTGCTGCGCGACGCTCCGAGGCGTACTCCGTGAGGAGAATGGCGGTCTTTGATAGGAGTCCGATAATCATAATCATACCAGTCTGGAGGTAGATGTTATTCTCGAGGCCCATCACACGTGCAAAGAGCAGACAACCGAAGAGTCCCGCAGGAACCGACAACAGCACGGCAAAAGGTATCAGATAGCTCTCGTAGAGTGCTGCAAGAAGCAGGTAGATGAGCAGGAAGCAGATGCCATATACGGCCACGGCATTGCTCGACGTGCTCTCCTCCTCGCGCGTAAGGTCGCTGAACTCGTAGGCGTAGCCGCGCGGAAGAACCTCGGCCGCAGTCTCCTTTATCGCGCGAATGGCATCGCCCGAGGAGTAACCCTCTGCAGCCTCGCCGTTTACGGCTATCGAGGTGTGCATATTGAAGCGGTTGAGGGTCTCGGGGCCGTATATCTTCGTAAGGGTTACGAATTGGCTTACAGGAGCCATCTCATTTCCTACGCGAACGTAGATGTTGTCCATCGACTCCACATCCTGACGATCCTTGGCATCTGCCTGAATCATAACGCGATATACCTTCGAGAATCGGTTTACGTTCGAGACATACTGACCTCCGTAGTAGCCTCCCACGGTTGCCAAAACCTCGGCTGGAGATATGCCCGCACGCTTGCACTTTGCAGCATCGACATCCACCATATATTGTGGATAGTTGACGTTATAGGTGGTATATGCAAGACCAATTTCGGGACGCTGGTTGAGGGCTGCAAGGAACGATGTGGTAACCTTGTAGAACTCTGTGATATCGCTGCCGTTGAGGTCCTGGAGGTGCATCGAGAAGCCGCTGGCAGTACCATATCCCGAGATCATAGGTGGCACGATGGCGATAACCTGCGCATCCTTAATGTCGCTGCACATCGCCATAACCTGCTGGCTCAGATAGAGAACGTTGTCGCTATCTTCGGGACGCTCCTCCCAATCCTTCATACGCAGAATCATAGTTCCGTAAGATGAACCCTGGCCCGAGATGATACCATAGCCCGAAATCTTACAGTAGGTGTTGATCTGTGGCAGGGTGCTGATACGGTCGCTGACAAGCTCCATAACCTTATTCGTCTGCTCGAGTGTTGAGCCAGGTGCGGTGGTTACGTTCACCATAATAGTTCCCTGGTCCTCCGAAGGCACGAGGCCTGTCTTGGTGGTGGAGAAGAGCACTACCATAGCTGCAACCGAGAGTGCCAATACGCCCCACATAGCCACTGGACGCTTAATGAAGAAGTATGCGCCACGCTGATACTTTGTAAGTATGGCGTCGAACGTGGTGTCGAAGGCCTTTTTGAATCGCTCGCCAAAGCCCCTCTTCTCCTTATGCTCGTCGTGAGGCTTCAGCATCAGCGCACACAACGCTGGCGACAGGGTGAGGGCGTTGATACCCGAGATACCTACGGCAATGGCCATAGTGATACCGAACTGGGTATAGAAGATTCCCGATGTGCCGCCCATCATCGCAACGGGGAGGAACACCGCCATAAATACAAGTGTCGAGGTTACGATAGCCGAGGAGATGCCCTGCATAGCATCCACCGAGGCTTGATATGCAGAGCGGTAGCCCGCTTCGAACTTCGCCTGCACTGCCTCCACGACAATCACAGCATCGTCAACCACAGTACCAATGGCAAGTACCAACGCAAAGAGCGTCAGCATATTAATCGAGAAGCCAAATATCGCAAGTACGGCAAACGTACCCACGAGTGACACGATAATCGAGATAAGCGGAATGATAGACGAGCGCACGCTCTGTAGGAAGATGAAGACCACCAAAATTACGAGGATGATAGCCTCGATAAGGGTCTTGATAACCTCGTGGATAGATGCGAAGAGGAACTCGTTGCTATCCATAATCGTAAGGAACTCCACGTCGCGCGGAGCCATAGCCTGCTCCTCGGCAATCATCTTGTCTATCTCCTTGATGATCTCCGTGGCGTTGGAACCAGCGGTTTGGTATATCATCGCCACGACACCCGCAAGGCCATTCACCTCGCTGGTATAAGCGTAGGTCTCGTTGCCAAACTCCACAGTCGCAACATCCTTGAGTCGCAAAACCTCTCCCGTAGGTAGCGATTTGATCACTATCTGGTCGAACTCCTCAGGTGTAACCTTGCGGCCGCGGTAGCGCATCGTGTATTGGAACGTACCTCCAGAGTTCTCACCGAGATTACCCGTTGAGGACTCGATGTTCTGCTCGGCAAGGATAGTGGTGATGTCGGCGGGGATAAGCGAGTGCTGCGCCATAGCCGCGGGGTTGAGCCAGATGCGCATCGAGTACTTAGAGCCGAGTGTCATACACTCTCCTACGCCGCTGATACGCAGGAGTTTAGGCTGAATGTTATTTACGAAGTAGTTGGCAAGGAATGCCTCGTCGTATGTGCCGTTTGGTGATGAGATACCGAGAGCCTTGATAATCGAAGTCTGCTTCTTTGCGGTCTGCACACCCACCTTCGAGACCTCGGCAGGAAGTACGGCTGTGGCACGTGTAACGCGGTTCTGCACATTTACCGCCGCCATATCTGGGTCGGTACCCTGCTTGAAGAATACAGAGATGGTGACATTACCGGTGTTGGATGCTGTGGAGGTCATATAGGTCATATCCTCCACACCGTTAATCTGCTCCTCGAGAGGCGCAATAACCGACTTCTGGATGGTCTCGGCCGAGGCGCCAGGATAGGATGTCGTAACGTTGATGGTCGGCGGTGCGATGGTCGGGAACTGCTCAATCGGCAGGGATAGAAGACCGATGATGCCGGCAAACATAATCGCCAGCGAGATCACGGTCGAGAGTACAGGACGGTCTATAAATCGTTTTAAATTCATACTACTGCTGCTCGGTTACGGTTGTTATCTGCTCATTATCTGCGCCTTTAAGTTGCACTGGAGTGCCCTCGCGGAGCATTGCCACACCCTCGGTGATGATGATGTCGCCAGCCTCGAGACCCTCGCGGACGATGTAGTTTGTGCCATCGTATTTGCTCACCTTGATAATCTTCGATGTAGCTTTGCCATCCTCGCTCTGGTACACGTATGTCTTATCCTGCACCTCGTATGTCGCGATGCAAGGTATCACGATACAATCCTTCTCGATGTAGCGCAAGACAATCTCTCCCGAGCTGCCGCTATGGAGTAGACGGCCTGGATTAGGGAACACGGCGCGTAGTGATATAGAGCCTGTCTGCTGGTCGATCACGCCACTTACCGACTCGATAACACCCTGATGCTCATACATCGAACCATCGCTGAGACTTAGCTCTGGGTGAGGCATAGCCTTTATCGCAGCATCCATAGATCCGTGCTGGCGGGTGAGCTTCAAGAGCTGGCTCTCGTTCATTGCGAAGTAGACGTACATCTCCGAGTTGTCAGACACGGTGGTCAGTGGCTGTGGAATGGTAGGACCTACAAGTGCACCTACGCGGTAGGGGATAGTGCCCACAACGCCACTTGACGGAGCTTTGACAACGGTGTAGCCAAGGCTGTTCTTCGCGTTTGTATGTTGTGCTATAGCCTGAGCAAGTGTAGCCTCGGCAGAGAGAAGCTGGTTCTCGGCGAGGTGCAACTCATACTCCGAGATTACGTTACGCGCGTAGAGCTCGCGTTTGCTCTCGAGGGTCAATGTTGCTATCGACACCCCAGCTTTTGCTGCCTTAACATTCGCCTCGGCAGTCTCGAGAGCCGCCTGATATGGCACCTGGTCTATGATGAAGAGCGTTGCACCCTTCTTGACACTCTGGCCCTCGGTGACACAAACCTTCGATATTGTACCGCTTACCTGTGGCATAATGTTTATATCCTGACGGCCACGAATCGACGCCGAGAAGCGGCTCTCCACCTCGGTGTCGGCGGTAGTCACCTCCATAAAGTCGTATGACGCAACAGGTTGAACTTTTGGGGCCTCGTTGCACGATGAGGCGAGAAGAAGCGATAGGGTAGCACTGTAGATGATTGCTCTCTTCATATCTTATGTTGGTTTCTAAAGAATTATTAAATGCCTTTTCATCTTCGGGCAGGATTTTAATCTGTAGCAGATTGGGTTATTTCTGGCTCGTGGTGAGCCCTAACAACCTTTGCGACACATATTTGTACACCTCCCCTTTGTTGATAAATGGATAATTATATATTATTATTGGCTACAAAGTTATAATTTTTTTGCAAAAAATCAATAATGCTTATAAATTAATGTGGCGCGTGGGATGAGATTTCTCCGTTTTTATGATTGTTAAGTTTGATTTTTAGGAAAAAAGCACTATATTTGTGTTACTATTAAGG
The DNA here is from genome assembly GCA_017630455.1 of Alistipes sp. Lineage (GTDB taxonomy): Bacteria > Bacteroidota > Bacteroidia > Bacteroidales > Rikenellaceae > Alistipes. Next base: position 9,820 of record JAGBVG010000026.1, read on the forward strand.
CGTTACCAGCTTTGAGAAAATAATTCAAAATTTTACATATATGAAATGGTATGGTTATGCGTTCCGCTGCATCGTAGTGGTGTGCGCAGTTGTAAGCGTAGCTTGTGTCGACAAGAGCTATGACCTAAAGGATGTCTCTACTGAGGTGACACTCGGACAGGGAAAGACAGTTGTGAAGATCGGCGAGTTGAAACCTAAGAGAGTTGCCGACATTTTGGGCGATCAGAAGATCGACGGACTTACGATGAATGAGGACGGCACGTTTACGTTGAGCCTCTCGGGCGAGGGTGATCCTATCGAGGTGGAGAATATCCAAAACAGATTCACCGTCCCTGGAACTACCAATACGTTCCAGGTGGAGTATCCGTCGTTTGACTTCGATATGAAGGGTATTGTCATTGAGGAAAAGCAGGATATTGTTGTAAATACTGAGGAGTTGGAGCAGTTAGGGGAGTTGTTAGGCGGCCAGTTCGAACTTCCAGAGTCGGCAGTGGAAAAGGTGTCAAATAATCTCAAGGGAAGCTTCTCAAAGAGCTTCAATGGTGATGATATGCACCTGCTTCTGGATCTTCCTGAGCAGGTGGATAACATCCGTCGCATCTCGTTCAAGGATATAGAGGATGGTCATTACGGCGCGCCGTTGCACCTTACGCTCGACCTCAATGGCTTGGCGGGTATCAATGGTGGCGGAGTGATAAACTTTAACCTCTCGCTCAGTGGCGGTACATTCCGAATCCTCGATGCTAAGAATAATCTTCTTTGCGAGGGAAATGAGTATTCGAAAGAATATAATGTGGATCCGGGTGTCAAGACCATCGACTTCGTGATCTATGTCGAGAGCCTCGAGAACACCGCGGCGTTGAACGACGAGCATCAGCTTGATATTCCTCTTGAGCTCAGCTGCGATATGAGTTTCGATATTAAGCCTAAGGGTGGTAAGTTCAACCTCGAGGAGAAGCCTCATTTCGCACTGTCTGCAGATTTTGAGTATGGTGATGCAGAGATAGTTATGAACAACAACGCATCGTTGGTGGAGTATCATCCTACTGAGCCTCAGAAGATTAAGATTCAGAATCTTCCAAAGGAGTTGAAGAGCGTCAGCTGCATCGACCTCGTGGAGGGTACTGCTATTAACTTCTACGCCAATGGTCTCGAGTGGTTGGGCGAAAATGCCGATAAGGTGGCTGTAGAGGTGGATTTGCCAGAGTATCTTATGCTTCACGCAATCAGCGGCGAGGGATATGTTTACGATGAGGAGACACATAAACTCTCAACAACAATTGCAGATATCAACGACGGCGTGGTGCTGAATGTTGAGTGTATCGACTTCGGCGCTGAGGGTATCTCTCCGGACGAGAATGGCGAGATTGTCCTCGACCTTGCATTCGATATGAGTGCTCACTTTGTTGGTGATGACAGTATTACGGTGTCGTCACTCGAGCACGATGAGGACCTTGAGATCACAACAGGTGTGTTGGATATGGAGCTTACGGTGAAGGCATTGACAGGATGTGTCGACTATCAGTATACTCTCGAGAAGGAGTTAGCTGTAAATGGTGGTGAGGAGCTTGAGGCTGTTGAGATTAATGGCGTGGGACTCTCGCCAGTTATAACTCTCAATCTCGAGAACCCTCTTACCCTGCCGCTTATGGCTAAGGGTGCGCTTACGGATGATACTGGTCGAGAGATAGAGCTTAACGACATTGTTATCAATGCTGCGACATACGCCGATGGTGATATTATCGCGGCCCAGAATAAGATTGTTATCGCAGCGGAGAAGCCTGAGTATGAGTGTACATTTGTTAAGGTAGATTTCGATGAGCTGCTCAAGGGTAAGATTCCATCTATGATGAAGGTGAACCTCACCATTTCGGTGGACTCTACCGAGGAGCACACGCTCTATATCGATGATCAGATCGGTATCTCTTATGACTATAGTGTGGAGCTTCCTGTGGCGTTTACCGATAAGCTCGATATCCGTTCTAAGTATAGCTTTGATGATCTCGGAAAGGTTTTCGGCGGCTTTGGTGATATCGATATCAAGGTGGGTGACATTAAGCTTATCGCCGAGGTGGAGAATACCCTCCCTCTTGGCTTTATGACCAAGATTGTGCTTCGCAACGCGGATGGTGAGCCTACAAGTGTTCAGCTTGTGGCTGGCCAGAGCGAGGATGGCTGGTTTACAATCAAAGGCTCGGAGGATGGTAAGACCCCTGCGAAGGATAATGTCGCAGTGTTCGATGTGCAGTTTGACGAGCATAACCTCTCGGAGATTACCGAGGTTGAGAGCCTCGATATAGAGTTGAGAGCTGTCAGCTCTTCGGCCGAGGGTGAGAGTGTTAGCATCAACGCTAATCAGTATGTAGCTGTAGTCTTTAAGTTCCAGCTCGAGAATGGTATTAGCCTCGATATCAAGGATTTTATGGCGGATGTAAAATAATCGAGTAAATGTTGTCAATTATGAAAAAGATACTTTATAGCGTTTTGGCTGTTGTGGCACTTCTTGTTGCAGATATAGCTTCGGCGCAGTCGCGAACATCATATTTTATGGAGGGCTCCTATTTCCGTACCGAGCTTAACCCTGCCCTTACGCCTACACGCGGATACTTGGCATTGCCGTTTATTGGTGGCTTGGGAGTAAATTGGAACTCAAATTACCTCTCTGTTGATAATTTTATCTATAGGAAGAATAATCAGCTTGTTACGGCTCTCAACGGCGCAGTGTCGCCATCGGAGTTCCTGAATCGTCTGCCAAATACGGGTATCATACACACCAAGGAGGATATAAACCTCTTGAGCTTCGGTTTTTACACCCAGTGTGGTAAGAAGAGTGTCTACTGGACATTTGGTCTCGGCCTTCATTTAAATGCCGTGAATACGATGTCTAAGGATATCTTCACGGTTCTCAAGACCCTCGGAAATGGTGAGTACGACCTCGGTGATACCTATGCCGAGGCTACGGTTCACTCGGATGTATATTTGGGTGCTGCATTCCCTATAACCGACTGGTTGACAATGGGTACACGAGCGAAGTTTATATTGGGTATGTTCAACGCTGGAGCCGATTTCAATCACCTTGCAGCAAATGTCGGAACAGATGGTATTGATGGTAAGTTGCACGGCGATTGGCGTGCAAATGGTGTGCTCTTTAGAAACGAGTATATCCAGGATGGTAAGTATACAGGTCCTATGGATGTCACTCCTGATACTATTAACTTCTTCTTGGATAATGTCAAGAGCTATGGCTTTGCCGTGGATCTCGGTCTCGAAGCGCGCCTCTTTGATGATACCCTTAAGCTATCGGCTGGTGTCGTAGATCTTGGCTTTATCCGTTGGGCAAATGTGACTCACATAGGTGGTCAGGTAGATGGTTACTTTACGTTCAAGGGTGTAGATGTCGAGACTTCGGAGCCTATGGAGCCTGTCGGAGGCATAGATACTGATAATATATTTGGTCTCGAGAAGTATAATGGCTACACTACCTTGCTCGCTTGTTCTTTGAATGTAGGTGCGGAGTATAACATCCTTAATAACCATATCGCCTTCGGTCTGTTGTCGCATACACAGTTCCTTTCCAAGGCTGCATATAGCGACCTCACCGTATCGGCAAACTTCAGACCTATGAACTGGTTAACCTTGACGTTGAGCCACACGTTCCTCAACCATAACAGACCAGGAGTATTCGGTGCGGCGATCAACTTCCACCCTGCGGGTTTGAACCTCTACATTGGTTTGGATTACATCGACACAAACTTGGTAACCTATACCAACGAGGCTTTTGCTGAGGGAGCTTTAGGACGCACGCTCTACATCCCACGTTATGCTAAGTCTCTTAACTTGAACTTTGGTTTGGGCTTCAACTTCGGTCGTCCAAAGCATCTCAAGGAGGCAGAGAATTAACGTAGGTTAGGTGTAAATATGGGCTGTCTGACAGATTTGTCGGACAGCCCATATTCATTATATATATAATATATGTAACCCTATCTTTCGCTCGGTTATCGCGGAGGGTTGTTCAATGCTGCTTACAAATCTACCCCTCCCCGTCTTGCTACCGAAAGGTTACTCCCAGAGGAGCGGTGCGCCAGCAGCACTAATCTCAGCGTCGGAGATCTCTACAGCTATGATGCCTTCGTCAAACGATGCTACCTCGTATGGCTGGTAGACGATGACAACGCCCTGCTCCGAGAGTGTCGCAGTGCTGAATGGTGGCAGATGCTCTGCCGACTCTACAATGATATTATTCTCTGAAGTCAGCTTGGCGTAGATAAGCTCCTTGATCGCCGCTTCCCACTCACCGTCGAGCAGGTAGCCGAAGTCGTAGAGGCCTCCTGTTGCAAGGTCGAAGCACTCGTACCATAGTGCTGAGCCGCCGTGTACACCTCCGGTGTATGACTCAAGAAGTGTCTCATAGCAGAGCACCGTGTTGTCGCGCACAAAGAACGAGGTTTGGTCCATAGAGTACCAACACATAGGCCCACCCTCAAATGCGTAGCCAGCGTACTCCTCCACGAGGAGCTTTGCCGAGGCCTCCAGGTCTACCTCTGGAGTACTGTCGGTCATAGCCTCGTGACCCTCGAAGCTGTTGAGGTAGTTCTGCATCTCAATCTTTGCGAAGATGTCGCTATCCTCGATGTTCTTAATGCGCTGATAGGCTATCTTCACGGTGTAGGATTCGTCATCCGACACCTCGTATGTAAATGTTTCGAACTCTGGCAACGTGGGCTTAGCGATGTTGTTGCAGCCGATGAGTGATAGTGTTGCCCATATAAAAGCTAAAAATCTATAATTTTTCATACCTTCTTATATTAAATTTGTGTAAAGTTACGAAAATTTATGTTACATCCAAATAATTTTTGCGATATGTTTTTGGGGCGTCTTAGCGGTCAAAGAGGATAGAAATACAATATTAATATATAGAAAGAGTTGTAAAAATGATGAAAAAGTAGGAAAAATGCAGATTTTTCGAAAAAAAAGTGTAAAAAGTTTTGGAGAATAAAATTTTTGCCGTATATTTGCAGTGTCAAAAGGAAACAACCTAATGACAGCTCAAAATGGTGGATTCATCTAAGGGCTAGGATACGTGCCTCTCACGCACGACATAGGGGTTCGAATCCCCTATCCACTACTAAAAACCGTTGATTTTCAACGGTTTTTCTTTTTATATCCCTATGTCAATATCCCTCTGCAGTGCGGTGCTGTGGTGTGATAGTGTAGGTGGTGAGCGTGGTTTCTGTCTTGGGGAGTATATGTTACTATGATTGGCAGTCTATGGGTATGAATAGGTGATATATGGGTTTGATTATAAATAAAGCTCCGAGTGATTTCCACCTAGAGCTTCTCTATTTACGTTTTATGCAGTGCTACTCGGCGTTATCCCACCATTCGTCGAACCACTCCACATCTGTGCGGCAGCCCTCGAGAGAAGTATGCCACTTGAGTTTTGCAACGTCGCTACGCTGACCCAAGGGGTCAATTACCATAGCTGCGGTAGTAATATCGCTATTAATATTAGTTAATTATATGTGTTGTCATAAAATAGTGGAGTAAAGCATCGTATCTTTGTGGCCGCGGTCTAATGTCGTAGGGTTTTGGGCTTGAGGAGGTGGCTGTGCACCTGAACAAGGAATGTGGAGATCAGGCCGTCGCGGTAGACGAGGCGGTGCTTCCAGCGGTTGGCCCACCAGCGGCGACATTTGAACCATACAACGCGCAGTAGACCGCCGTCGGGTTGCTGTTCGGAGAACTCCGGTTGGAGAATATCGTCCAAGATGCGAGCCTCGATATCCGTGCGGCGCGTGACAGACGGAATATGCTCTGCGTCGATGTCGAAAAAGTCTATGGCATAGGCATTTAGAGCATCGAGAAACCTATCCATCTTATGCTCGCGACAGACCTCATACAACCACTTCCAATCAATCGTGCTGTGGTGCGCCTTGATAAACATTGCCCAGTCGACAACGTGGCGCAGGACAATCTCGACGGCTGCGAAGTGCGCCGCGGCGTGACGCACTAAAAAGAGTGCGTGCATATTCACCGGCGGCAGATAGACTCGCTCTCCCTCGACATCCGTGGCAAGGCTCTCCTCCATAGTTCGCCTGAGCAGCTCCCGCTCCAGCTCGCGGTTGGAGAGGTGGGAGTGGATGTTGAGAAAATCGAAGTGGTTTTCGACCATAACGCCGTCGATATGGAAGACCGTGTGGTGGTGCTTATCGGCATCAATCTTCAGGCCAAGTGTCTCACGCAGAGCCTCATCGCCACGCTGCTGATCGCCATAGAGCCAGATGTCTACATCGCAGCAGGGGCGATACTCTGGCGTGGGGTAGCAGAGGCTGAGGCCGTAGCCCTTGAGTATCATCATACGTATCTCCCTCTCGGCGTATATCTCGGCAAGATGTTTTATGGCGCGTTTCTGCTTGTTGTAACGTTTCACACATCGCTCCACAGCGTATGCCCACTGCAGCTTCGTTCCCTTGTCGAGCGGATGAAGCTCGTCGATGAGGTTGTTTGCGGCAAGAGTCTCCAGACCCTGCCACGCCACGGCAGCAACATCCTGCTGCATAGCAAGCCTGAGTACCTCATTCCAATCCTTGCAACGCATTGGTTCGCGGGGGAGTATGTCGGTGAGGGCTGTGCGCAGTAGGGTTAGTAGTATCTCTTTTGCATCTCGGTTCTTCATATTCGTTATCCTAATTCTGAGAAATAATGCGGTTGTATACTGACATATAGCCATCCACCATCCTATCAACCGTCAGCTCCTTTTCGAATATCTCTAATGAGCTGTGGCTTAGGTGTTTATATATCTCGCTATCCTCGAGTATCTCCTCTATCTTCGTTGCGAAGAGGTCGGCATCGTTTGGAAGCACATAGCCGTTAACGCCGTCGCGCACTATCTCGCTCACACCACCCACATTCGAGGCCACCACAGGCTTGCCGAAGCTCATAGCCTCGAGGATCACCATCGGCAGACCCTCGTAGTTGGAGGCAAGCATAAACAAATCGGCCTGGGAGCAGTATGCCCCGGCATTGGGGATGTTACCCACAAAGTGGCAGTTCTCGGGCAGAGGACCATACTCCGTGACCTCCTCGAGGTTGCCTATCCACACAAAGCCATACTGCGGCAGGCGGCGGGCAACGTCAATGAATAAGTCGGGGCGTTTCGGGTCGCTGACGCGGGCTATCGACAGTACCACCTTATCGTAGCGACTAAGCTCGGCGATATCCTGTAGGTTTGCCGTTTCGGGACGCGATATGCCGTTGTATGCCGTTGATACGTTGTGTTTTATGCCCTCCGCTATGAGGTTCTCTTTGTCGTAGTTGCTCACCGCAACAATAGCGCTGCAGAGGTGCTGCAACGCTCTCTCCACGGGCAGGAACTTGCGAAATGCCACGCGCACAGAGTCGAAGCCGTGTACCGTATATACCGTCCTCTTACGTGGGAAACCCAGTCGACCCAATGTTCCAGCCTTAGAGGAGTGGAGGTGCACAACGTCGGGCTTGTGGCGTTTGTATATCTTGTGCAACTCCCTAATTGCCAAGATATCGCTCTTTAGAGATATGCTTCGCTGAAGGTGTGGGCAATGCTCTCTTGTCACCCTCTCCGACACCATATCCCACATCTTTCCATCGCCCTCGCCAGCCACGAGTACCACATCGTGACACGCGCTGAGGTAGTTAGCCAACTGCACCACCACACTCTGCGCACCGCCCAACTCCGAGCGTGTTATTACGAGCATTATCTTCATAGTGAACTCTTTAGCATTACAACAATAGGAATGGTATAGGCTGATAGAGTATATCGGTGCCTACATTACAATAGCAATTGTATATAAACCACGTTATATGCAAAATGTATACAAAAGGCATTATGCAGATGAAGCTCTTTATCGCCGAGTCTCTATTTAGCTGATAGATGTTAAGCATATAGAGGTAAAGCAGCACCATCGCTACATATACAAGTCGCTGACCAACAACCGAGAAGGAGATAAACAAGAAGCTGCACGTAACGAAGAAGAGCATCAGTTTGTATATCCTCAATTCGTATTCGGTTTGATTGAGTGTGTGTCGATTGCGACGTATATATATGAGGAATAAGGCGATAAAAATCGCACTTATCTGATTGTTTAATCGTGTGAGCTGCGTGGTCAGCGATTTGTTGAACTCAATATCGGTATCCTCGTCTCCGTAGTTGCCTATTCGGTCGGCAATAGCCTCATTTTCAACCGTTCCCATAACTATATCCACAGCACCAAGGTAGGATGATGTGTCTAGAAATATCGACACCACGCACACCGCAACTGCCAAATAATGAAGCAGTGCGTTAGGAATCCTTATAAGCCATATCACCAGTGCCATTGCCACGGCAAATATATATCCGAAGTGAATAAGCGGCGTCAGCAACAGTCCTACAATCCACCACTTGCGATTGTCGATAACCAATCTTATCAGCGAGTAGACAAACAGCGGAAATGCCGAGAAGTTGCGGATGCCACCCATAAGCGGGATATTCGACTCCATAATCATAAACAGAAGAAGTATGACTATGGGCAGTGTGTAGCGCATACGCCTGTCGCGCAGAAAGCGTTTCATAACAAGCATATAGAAGAATCCGCCAAATAATCCTACGGCCAGCATCATTATATGTGGGTCGTCCGAGACTCTTCGTGCCACCGTAAAGAGCAGATTCTCATAGATATCCTTTATCTCTCCAGCCTTAAAATCCTCGATAATCTCACCCACGCCCTTATTAGCGTCGTACTGCGTGAAGGACCAATATTTTCGATAACTATCCGCGCGTGTATCCTCAAACGTATGGCAATAGCCAAAGAGCGCGAAGAAGAGTACAAAGACGATCTGACTGCTTCGTTTTTGCAGGTCGAAGCAGGAGTATAGAAACGTCAAAAGTGGTGATAATATAAAAAATACTAAGCGCATTTATTCTTGGGATAGTTTTAAAATATGAACCTTATATTCTGCGTGACAGGCGTCGCAGCGCTATTATAACCCCTATTGGCATCAATGCCGCGCACCTTTTTGCCAACGAGCGAAGACGTGTCTTAAGAGGTAATTGCCTGAAGTACCAACGCTGGGACTCTTTTATGTTGCCCGCTTTGAGATGGGTTAGGACCCCGTCACGAAGCGATCTTCGGCCATAATCCTCAGTGCTTTGCGCACATAGTGCCGCCGAGGCATCATAGTTGCCACATATCGTAACCACACCTCTTTTAGCTAGCTCCGCCATAATATCTGCCCCTCGTTGCGACGCAACAAGCACGGCAGAAATTCCATCTTCGCGATGTTCAAATTGCGGACCGAGGAAGTCACCCAAACGCAAATCGGCAGCAGTGTGCTGCTTGCGGAGGCTGCACGTAAAGCACGAGGCGTTCAGCGCGACATTATCGAAGAAGTATCTATAAAAGGTATCCTTGTAAGCCATACCCGTGTACTCACCTCGCTCTCCTACGACTTTTATGGAGTATTGGTGCCAGCCGTTGCCCTTATATCTGAAGTTAAGATTGGAGATCTTGCCGAGTCTATCTCGATGCTCTTTCACGTAGGGATTCCACACAAGATAGGATGGCACTCCGTGGCAGAACAGATCAACAAAAATAATGTCATTTGCAAAGCGTTTCACCCTCACCAACTCTCTTGCGCCGAAGATCTGGCACGGCGTGCCGAAGAAGATAAACCCCTGCTTAGGGTCGCTCGATGCTATATCTACAAATTTGCGTAGTGCCGCCGAGGTGTCGCCCTGGATATACTTCGAGCCCTTGATACTCTCCAACTCCAATACGGATGATACGATCACGCTCTCAGCCTCGTCACGCTCATAGTTGTATATTGTGCCGAAGACCTTGTATCCATTCTCGATGCCCCACTTCGCAATCTCATATCCAATGCCTCCCGATGTTGTGGTTTTGTGTGTGTCGGGATTGGAGCTGTGGCAGCCAATAACCCTCTGCTCAGATATTGTCGCGTAGCTCGCCGTGGACTGAAATCTGTAGCATACACCCTTGCACGCTCCGCAGTCGACGCAGCGCGACATATCGACGGATGGTGCAAAGAACCCTTCATCGTTGAGCCTTATGGATATAGCGGCCTTGTGGCATACCGCGCTGCAAGCTCCGCAGCCGGTGCACTCTAACGTGCTGTGTGATAAGATGCTATTTTGCATATACTCCCTCTATTGCATTTCTTAAGTAGTTCTCCGACTCCTCGCGCATAGCCGTTATGCGGCTGCTCAGAGCCTCGCTATCCATCTCTGTTCCCAGAACTCGCTCTATCTCGTCATAGCTGATTCTCTGGAGCATCCTCGATTCCAATCCGAGCTTCGAAACCAAGTCGTGCATCTTCGAGGAGTTGACCTCCTTGCTGTAGTAGATGGCCATAGGGCGGTTGGTGATTGCTGCGGCGATGGTGCCGTGGAACGTATCTGTTATGACATACTTGGCCAAGGAGATACACTTCAGCCACTCCAGAGCGTTGCAGGCAATATTCACGTCGCACCACTTATGATATGTTCCTGGCGAAATAGTTATGAGGTTGTGCTGGCGCGCAAATCGCTTTATCGCCTCCACCTCTTCTCCATCCACGAAGCGCGCATCATAGGAGTAGACCACCAAAAAGTCGCGTTTCGGACACTTAGATGGCGCGATGTAATCCTCGATGGGGAACTGGTAGAGTAGTGCCGGATCGCACACCTCACATACCTCCCTGCCAGTGAGCTCCTCCACGATATTTCGTGTCGACTTGTCGCGTGCCGATAGATATTTAAAGGCTTTTAGTCCGCTGCTCATAAGATTGCGGCAGTGATAGTGGTCTATGCGCTTCATATCCGTTTGTCCGCACGACGGTGCGTAGGCTATCATATTGTCGCAATTCACCGCGTGGCCGAACATCATAGTATTGACGCCTAACTCAAGACTAAATACCTCATCTGCGCCCACCACCGCAGCATCAATATCGGCCAATGAGTAAGAGGCGTGGTGCATAGTTGAGGTACGGAACTTTTTGTTAATGAGGTATTTCCTTACATTGTGCCACGTCAGACGTAGCCCCTTGGCTATCACGAAGTTTTTGATGATGTATGGCACGGACGACAATCCAATCTGGTTGCGCTTCTCGAGCTCGGGAACAAAGTCGTAATTCTTCTTATAGGTGAGTACCACAGGCTTATGTCCCCACGACTCGAGTAGGTGGTACATAGCATAGAGCTGCAGTTGCGCGCCTTGATTGTTAACATCATAATGTGTCAGAATACCGATCTTCATAAGAAAACAGCAATGTTATTTATTACCCAAATTACGACCTCCTCGTAGCTTAGCCATTAGCATAGTGGCAATCTCATCGCGTGTGGCTACGTTTATGAGCAAGTATAAAAATCCATATATAATCGCAACTATGAGCCAATTGATATGGCATAACTGCATAGTGGATACAACAATGAGGCCAACGATAAGCGATTTTATCAGTATGCCAAGCACATCGCCGATCTGTCGCGAAAGTTTGTAGCCGAGGTAATGCGCGGCAAGCGCTGCATTTGTGAGGTAGTTTACGATGTTGCTAAGGACCATTGCCGCCAGCACGGCCCCCATACTGATATGTACGGCAAGAAGCACCGAGATGATCAGAAACAGACTCTTAAATACGCCAGCATAGAAGAGCACCTTGCTGCGTCCTGTTGCGGCTATGGCATAGTAGTTAAGGTATTGCAAAGCGCAGAAGTAGCCGCCTATGCACAGCACCTGAAAGTAGGGTACTGCATCGAGCCACTTCTCTCCGAAGAGGAAGTTTATGAGCGGCTCGGCAATGATCATAAGCAGTGTGAGGAGTGGGAAGATGATAAATGCGATGGTCTTGGTGTTTATTCGCAACTTCTCACGGAGGCTCTCCATATCATTCTGTAACTTCGAATAGAGTGGAAATAGCACCTGATTCATAGCACTCGGCAGTGTTATGCAGGCCACCTCCTCCATCTTTTTGGCCTGGGAGTATTGTCCGGCTATGGATGGAGCAAAATATTTTCCTACAAGCGTACTCTGAATATGGAAGCAGAGGTTACTCAGGATATCCGATATGAGGATGTATTGGCCATAGCCAAATAGGCGTTTGAGTGACCTCATAGAGAATGTCAACGAGGGTCTCCACTTTGCAAATACCGATAACAGCAGGTTGGAAAGCAGACTGTTGACGATATGTATGGCTATGAGGCCCCAGAGACCATATCCCGCAGCAGCCATAGCGATAGCCACCGCGGCAGCTATGACGTAGGCGATGATATTGGCAATGGCAATATGCTTAAATGCCATATCTCTTCGTAGCTTCGCCTTTGGAGTCACACCCAAGGAGTTGATAACAATAACAACGGACAACACGCGAAGCAATTGCTCGAATATTGGGTTGCCCAAGAAAATGGCAATATATGGTGATGATAGGTATATTAAGCCATAGAGTAGGGTGGCAACCACTATATTTATATAGAATGTTGTCGAGAAATCCTCCTCATCGGCATCGCTCTTTTGGATTAGTGCCGCGCCGAAGCCTCCGTCAGCCAATATGCTCGATACCGCCACAACGACCATTATCATTCCCACAAGTCCAAAGTCATCTGGTGTCAGCATCCTGGCCAACACTAAGTTGATGACAAATTGCAGAATGACTATTCCGAACTTATCCACGGCACTCCACAGGGTGCTGCGTGCTATGTTGTAACTCGTTGGGGAACTCATCTCACATAGATCATAAATCGTGTCACTAATCCCTCATAAAGAGGTCGCGGGTGTAGACCTTGTCACTAACATCATCTAAGTCGCTATGGTAGCGGTTGGTGATGATGACGTTGCTCTCGTGCTTGAAACGCTCAAGGTCGCCAACAACTTCCGAGCCAAAGAACATCGCGCCATCCTCCAGCGTAGGTTCATAGATGATGATCTTTGCACCTTTGGCCTTTATGCGCTTCATAACTCCCTGAATCGACGAGTGGCGGAAGTTATCCGAATTGCTCTTCATCGTCAGGCGGTAGACTCCCACCGTCACTTCGCGCTCCTTCGCGGCATCCCAGATGCTCGAACCTACGTAGTATCCCGCCTTGCGAAGCACCTGATCTGCAATATAATCCTTGCGTGTGCGGTTGCTCTCCACAATCGCGGTCATCATATTCTGTGGTACATCGGCATAGTTGGCAAGCAGCTGCTTGGTATCTTTAGGCAGGCAGTAGCCTCCGTAGCCAAACGACGGATTGTTGTAGTGTGTGCCGATGCGGGGGTCGAGGCCCACACCCTCGATGATAGCCTTCGAATCGAGGCCCTTCATCTCGGCGTAGGTGTCCAACTCGTTGAAATAGCTCACGCGTAGCGCAAGGTAGGTATTGGCAAAGAGCTTCACAGCCTCTGCCTCCTTGGTACCCATATAAAGCACCGGGATGCTCTTCGTTGTGGCACCCTCCTGCAGAAGCTCGGCAAAACGGCGCGCCGACGACTCTAATTGCTCGATATCGGCAAGTGCTGCAATGGCGCTATTCTCCTCGTTATACTCCTCGCCATCAATCTGCTTGGGAGAGCCGATGATGATGCGCGAGGGGTTGAGGTTGTCGTATAGTGCCATCGACTCGCGCAGAAACTCCGGGGCAAAGAGTAGGTTGAGACGCTTTATGCCTCGTGCCGCATAGCGGACGTAGAGGCTGCGGCAATATCCCACAGGTACGGTACTCTTGATGATTATCGTAGCCTCGGGGTTGACATCCAGCACCATATCCACCACATCCTCTATGTGGTGTGTGTCGAAGAAGTTGCGCTGAGGGTCGTAGTTTGTGGGCGTTGCGATAACCACGAAATCTGCATCGCCATAGGCCTTGCGACCATCGAGCGTAGCACGCAGATTCAGCTCCTTATTTGCAAAGAAGCTCTCGATATACTCATCCTGAATGGGAGCGATGCGTCGGTTTATGGCATCGACCTTTTCGGTCACTACATCCACTGCCACAACTTCGTTGTGTTGTGCCAGCAGCGTAGCCACCGATAGTCCCACGTATCCTGTTCCTGCAACTGCAATCTTCATATTTGCCCCTTTTTGCGTAAACGTATAATTACAATCTCACAAATATACGAAATAGATTTGAGATATCAACACTTATGGGGCTTGATTTTGGTCGGTGGGTCCTAATATGATATATCTTGGTGAAATAATCCTATAAAAAAGCGGCAGCCGAAGCCGCCGCCACTTGTTTGGTTATCTGTGATGTATGCTCTATTTCTCGAACTTTGCCTTAATCTTCTCAAGCTGACGTTTGATAATATCCATCGAATTGTCTATCGCCTCCTCAAAGGTAAATGCTCGCTCCTCAACGCGGATGTCGCCACCCGGAACGTGAAGCGATATTACTACTACTTTGTTGCCCTTTTCTGAGTCCGGTTCGAGGCGCAAGACCACCTCAACGTCCCCGGCTCTGTCATCGACAAAGCGATCCAATCTATCCATCTTCTTCTGAATGAAATCAAGCAACTGCTTACTTGCATCGAATTTTAATGACTGAATCTGTACGTTCATAGGTCATAAAGTATTAAGTTTATAATTATGTCCAATGCTCGCGCGGCATCGGGCTGTCCACTTTTTTTCTGCAAAAAACCGTGTGGCTATAACTTTGCCACGGTGGTTTTGCTGAGATAAAATTACTCCTTTTTTTTGACCTATGCAAATATTTTGCGAAAATTTTTGACAAAATAATTTTATTCGTTATCCCCCGAACGTGGATGTGCCGTGCGATAGATATCCTTAAGTTTCTCAATATCTGTGTGGGTATAAACCTGTGTGGCGCGTAGCGACTCGTGCCCCAGCAACTCCTGAATCTCGCGAAGATCGGCACCCTGATTCAGTAGATGTGTGGCAAAGGTGTGGCGTAGGACGTGTGGCGAGGTTCTGCCGACGACACCCGCATCCTTGAGGATCTTATCAATCACGCGCTCTATGGTGCGGTGGCTGAGACGCTCGCCACGCTCCGATACGAAGAGCGGATGTGTGTCATAATTCGAGGTGGGTATGAGGCGCAGATATCTCTCGATGATGGGCTTGAGACCCTTGATAAGCGGCTGGATGCGTATCTTGTTTCCCTTGCCTCGGATGCGTATTGCGCTGAAATCTGCAGCTATGTCATCGACATTTGCCCCCGCAACCTCCGAGAGGCGCAACCCCGAGGTGTAGATGAGCAGCACGATGACGGCATTGCGCATTGGCAGAAACTCTTCCGAATCGATAGCCTCCTTCATATCGCTCAGGATCTCGTCTATGCGCGTATCTGGGACAAAGGTGGGCAGGCGTTTGGGTGACTTGAATTGCGATATCTTCTTCAGTTCGTTGCTCTTGGCATATCCACTCTGCACCATCCACCGCGCCAGTGAGCGCAGCGACGATACACTACGGTTTACGCTCAGGGCCTTGAGGTTACGCTCCTCGAAGAGGTGTAGCGTCCAATCCCTCACCGCATCACTTGTCAGATCCTCGGCACTGAACTCCTCGGCGCTTATCTCGCGCCACGCCAGGAAATCCTCTATGTCGCGTCTATAGTTACGGACGGTCAGAGGCGAGTAGCGACGCTCCCCCTCAAGCCACGCGATAAAGTCGTCAACAAGAGTCATCAGCCTCCGAGGTATGGCTTTTACTTGAAAAATTTATACTGGAAAATAAGAAGATAGACCACAGCAACGGAGATGTAGGCATCTGCAACATTGAATATTGCGCCGAAGAAGTAGCCGTCGCCACCAACTAAAAACTCTAAGAACGAAGGGCAGTTCTCCCACTTGAACAGCGGCAAGTGGATCATATCCACAACCTTGCCCATCAAGAATCCAGCATCCTGAGTCTCAAGGAGCATACCGTAGAACATCGAGTCGATCATATTGCCGATGGCACCCGCAAGGATAAGTACTGCACCAGCAATAACACCCTTTGGCGTGGTGGCTGGACGCTTCAACAGGTAGCCGATGCCATATATCAGTGCGCCAATCATCACGATGCGGAATAGGCTTAGCGTGAGTTTTCCCCAATCTATACCGCCATCCGCAGAGCCGAGCTGCATACCGAAGGCAAAGCCGTTGTTCTCGACATAAAAGAGGTTGAACCACGAGAATACCTCGATCTTCTCGCCCACCTCCATATTGCAGTGAACCAGCATCTTAACCAACTGATCGAGTGCCACAAGTAGCACAACCCAGAACGCAACTTTATAGCCTGTAGGAATACTCTTCAAACCCATAATCTTCATCATTAAAATCCCCGCGACAAGCTCTTTGGCCAGCCTTTGGAGAGTGAAACATAAATAAATTTTGCGCAAATATACGAATTTTAAAAAAAATATACTATTTTTGTCGACCGAAACGATGCCCAGATGGCGAAATGGTAGACGCGCTCGTTTCAGGTGCGAGTGCCGCGAGGCATGTAGGTTCGAGTCCTATTCTGGGCACAAGAGCAGTTCGAGGACTGCTCTTTTTTTTGTACCCAGAATAGGACTCGGCAAGTCGAGCCTTGCGAGTCTTATATTTACATTCCACCCCAAACCCCTGCCTTTGACAAAGGAGGGGCTAGTGGCAAACCATAGGCTTGCTCACCTGCGGTGATATCTGTAGGTAGATAATCGGTTACTATGAGGTATGAAAAAAGGAGGAATTGCTGGTGGGTTGCCCCTCTTTATTATGTCGTGAGGATTACCAAAATTTTGTCTTTTAACTTTTAATTCGTAACTTTGGCGCGGAATTTATAGATATAGTGCATTTATGGCAGGTTCGAATTTTGTTGATTATGTAAAGATATTTGCTCGCTCAGGTCACGGTGGTGCTGGCTCGTGCCACTTCCGTCGCGAGAAGTTCGTAGCTTTCGGAGGTCCCGATGGCGGTGACGGTGGTAAGGGCGGTAGTATCATCCTTCAGGGTGACAGCCAGTATTGGACTCTTATTCACCTTAAATATAAGCGCCACCAGTTTGCTGAGGATGGCGAGAATGGCCACGGCGCGCGCTCTACGGGTGCTGATGCCAAGGATATCATCATCCCTGTGCCTCTGGGTACTGTAGCCAAGCAGGTCTTCACCGACGAGGAGACAGGTGAGACATATACCGAGGTTGTCGGAGAGGTTACGGAGCACGGCGAGCAGTTGGTGCTCTTGAAGGGTGGCCGCGGCGGCTTGGGTAACTGGCACTTCCGCACCGCAACAAACCAGACTCCACGCTATGCACAGCCAGGTGAGGAGGGAGTCGAGGGTGCTTTCATCCTCGAGTTGAAGGTATTGGCAGATGTAGGTCTTGTAGGATTCCCTAATGCTGGTAAGTCTACATTGTTGTCGGTGGTGTCTGCGGCGAAGCCTAAGATCGCAAACTACGCCTTCACAACTCTCGAGCCTAACTTGGGTATCGTATCTGTGCGTGACGACCACTCTTTCGTTATGGCCGACATCCCTGGTATCATCGAGGGTGCGCACGAGGGTCGTGGTCTCGGAACACGCTTCCTTCGCCATATCGAGCGTAACTCAGTGTTGTTGTTTATGATTCCTGCTGATAGCGACGACATTGCCGCAGACTATGAGATTCTGCTTGGCGAGCTTACGCAGTACAACCCTGAGTTGTTGGATAAGGAGCGTCTGCTGGCTATCACCAAGTGCGATATGCTCGACGACGAACTTATCGAGCAGATGAAGGCGCATCTCCCAGAGGGTATCGAGACTATCTTCATATCGTCGGTTGCCAATATGAATATTACGCAACTCAAGGATATGCTTTGGAAAGCACTTACTAAATAAATTACACAAAGAGAGCCCTATCGCTACGATAAGGCTCTCTTTCTTTTTTATAATATTAACTGTCGTAACTCCTCGGCGGTTGTCACCACATCCGTTGCTCCGGCGTCGTACAGCTCCTCGGCGAAGCGGAACCCCCACGCCACACCCACAGA
Organism: Alistipes sp.; assembly: GCA_017630455.1. GTDB lineage: Bacteria > Bacteroidota > Bacteroidia > Bacteroidales > Rikenellaceae > Alistipes. Next base: position 27,749 of record JAGBVG010000026.1, read on the forward strand.
GGCTATGCCCGCTGCTTGGGCAGTGCGGATGTCGATGCCCGAGTCACCAATCATCACAGCACGCGACGCATCGACACCTGCTTTTGTGAGGATGTTGTGGATAATCTGTGGGTCGGGCTTTAGGGGTGCGCCCTCGCGATTACCCTCCACAGCCACAAAGTCTATATCACCAAAAAACTTCGATACCAAGCGGTCTGTGCCGTGCTGGAATTTATTGGATGCCACAGCCACCTGCACGCCGCGGCGGCGTAGGTCACGCAGCAACTCCGCCATACCTTCATACGGCACTGTGTGGCGGTCGATATTCTCAACATAGTATCTTCGGAACTGCGTCACACAATCCTCCACGTACGCCTCATCCTTTGCCAATTCTGGGGGCAACGCGCGCTCCACAAGGCGCTTGATGCCGCCGCCCACCATCTGTCGATACTCTGCATCGCTATGCTCGGGGAGGTTGCGGCTGCGCATAACATAATCCACCGAGGCTGCGAGGTCACCGATGGTGTTGAGCAGTGTGCCGTCTAAGTCGAATATCACAAGTTCGTATTTCATACCTCTTTAGAAGAAATAGGTGTATCGCATTCCGCAGAATAACAAATCGCTATTTATATTTACATTAAGATAGATGTTGAGGTCGTTATGTCGGTCGCCGAAGCCAAAGAGGTTGAGAGCCACCGAGTAGTCCCACAAACTGCCGACACCGTTCCATTCATTGCTCTCGCTATACTTTACAAAGCAAGGCTCGATACCCGCACCAAAGTAGATGGAGAAGTCTTCCGTGAAGAGTCGTCCCCAGTTGATATTCAGCGTTAGGGGGAATCCTACGAAATGGGTGTTGCCAGAGAAGTATTTATATCGCGCACCGATAAATGGGATGATGATGCTATTATAGCGCCACAATCGCCAGTTGAAGCCGAGACCGAAACCAAAGACGGAGCTTGCAGTGTCGGAGTAGTCATAGCTATAGGAGCTGCCGTAACTCTCTCCAGCATAGGAGAAATCGGCAAAGAAACCTACGTTGAAGCCACGGTCGTAGCTGCGGTAGCTCGATCTCTGCGAGTTGTATGACGATGAGTTGTATGATGACTTCGAGGCTGACGATCCCGACGCAGATGAGTATTGCGTTGACTTGAGCGATACTGTGACATACTCCGTATTGTTGCGTGTGATTACGACGTTGCGTGTGACGCTATTATATCCGCTTCTTTTCACCTCTACGCTGTGGCTGCCCGATGGGAGTTGTTGCTTCAGCGGTGTTACGCCTGCATACCTGCCGTCAACATATACCATTGCACCTGTGGGCGATGATGTTACGCTCAGCGTGCCATTGCCCTCCGAGAGTGTGACATCAAGGGTTGTTGTGGCTGCCTCGTTGATCGTCACGCTGCGATTCTCGCTCGTGTAGCCATCCTTAGATATAGTCACATTATGCGAGCCTATGAGAAGCTCTACCTCGATAGGTGTCGTACCCACCTCTTTGCCATCCACCTTCACGGTGGCGATGTTCGGAGTGCTCCTTACATCCAGAAATCCGAGTATTGGCTCTGGTGATGGTAGTGTAAATGTCTTCTGCTCCTTGGGGTTAGCAGATATAGTTACGTCGATGCTCTTGGATCTGTGACCCTCCTTGCGTGCCTCGAGGCTGTAGATTCCCGAGCCGAGTCTTCCGCTCCAGGGCGACTTGCCCTTATACTGCTCATTAACATAAATATTGCTACCCGCATCGGAGCTAATCACAACATTCGCAAAGTCGGCCTTCAGAGCTTTGGTATATTGCAGCTCCTGGCCATCCGAGATGGTTATAGTGCCCTCGAAAGTCTCATAGAGAGGCTTCACAATGCGTAGCGTGTGGTTACCGCTCGGGAGTATGTCGCTCGTAACGGGAACGGTGCCGATATAGGCATTGTCGACATAGACCTTGGCATCTCGAAGCTCCTCGGTGGCAGGGATGTGGAGTCTTCCGTGCGCTGGGAGAAGCTCTACTTTAATATCCCTCTTCTTGCCCTCGACCGTAAACTGCTCTTTGGTAGGGTGGTAGTGCAAGGCCGAAATCTCGTAGCTGTGTGTGCCATTGTGCAGACGCAGGGTGAGGTAGCCATCCGCATCTGCCGAGTATGCTTTGCCATCCACGGTTATGTTGGCGGTCTTGGGAGAGACGTTGAAGACCACATACTGCGCGCGGGCCTGTGCGCTGTCGACCTCCACACGGAAGTGTATAGATGTCGTTGTAACCTCAATCTCCTCCTCTATTTTTGCCGAGCCGTGCTGCACAAGCAGCGTGTGATCGCCGAGTGTTACACCCTCGATGGTAAGCTCCGATATGGAGTTTGTTATGCCGCGATACTCGCCATCGAGATATACATCTGCTCCTGCAACGCCAGCATTAATGACGATTGATTGCTGCAGACGTAGCTCCGCATCGAGGTAATACTCCTTGTCGCCCTCGAGGTCGAGGTTAACAACATTGGAGTCGCCATACTTGTCGTGGTGGAGGTAGAAGCGCGTCTCGGGCTTTGCCGTAAGCTCGATGATAAGTCCGTTACCCTCTATAGCCACTATCTTCTTGGTAAGCTCCACAATGCCACCTACAACCTGCACCGAGAGCTGTGCTATATCGTCGCGTGTCATACGATTTATGCGTATCTTTATTCGGGCGCAGGGACGCTTAGAGTGGTCTTGCTGAATCTTGTCGATGGCCACACCCTCGATGTCACTAACTTGCACGGGACGGAAGCTCGAGGCGTCAATCTCGAGGCTTCGCTCCTGCTGCGCCACGGCCATAAGAGGCGCGATGATACATAATAAGAGTAAGTATATCTGTTTCATAATCACTGTTTTATTCTACACTACCTTCAACCGATACAGTTTTGTCGATCATATCCTCTGCTGTATAGTTTACGTCGCGTTCCTCGTGCCATACTCGCACACGCACCAAAGGGTTGATGTCGTTGCGCATATCAATGGCAAGAGTCAGTATGCCATCGTCGGCATAGTTGTTGGAGTAGTATAACTGGCGCACCTGAACGGCATAGATACCCTCCTTGGCAGCATAACCCTTGGCTACCTTGCACTCCTCAAAGCGGATATTCACAAACTCCTTGCTGCTGAAGCAGGTGCGGAGGTTGCTGATATACTCCTGCTTGCTCTTGCGCACATACTCCGTCTTTGGCGTGATGTCGGCGTGGTAGGGAGTATCGGCGAACCTCTTGCCACTGGGCTTGAGGACGCGGCCTACGATGATATATGCGTCATCCGAGAAGACCTTTTTGATATAGTCGATGTCCATCAGGCAGTATGCCGTGCGGTAATCCTCCAAAAAAGAGATGAGGGTCAGACGCGCGCTGTCATCCCATTTCATAGCCATAATCTGGCTCTCGGTGCTCTTGCTGAGCTTGTAGGCTACCGACTCAATCTTTTTGGTGTGGTTGTTGACGCGGAAAACGACATCCTCGACAAATGATCGCTTTGAAAACTCGAGCTTCAGCGGCAACGCCTCGCATATCGTGATGGTGTCGTGCTTGGTGAACTTATACTCCGGGGTGCGTGCCACCTTTGGTTTGCCGTTGGCCACAATCTTCTGATAGTGGTCCCACGCGACATCGGTGAAGTGATCTCTTATATCCGCCGTTGTCACGCCCTGGATAGCTCCTACAACATCCATCATAATCTGCTCGAAAGGCTTGGTGTTGTCGACCTTGGCCTCGATGCTCTCGTATGTCTGTTCTATAGCCCTAATCTGGTTGTTCACCTGCGAGTCGATCTTTGCGGAGTTGGTGTCTACGCTCTTCTGCGTCTTAACGCCCACAGCAACGCTCCTCTTAGCCTCGGCAAACGATGGCTTGGTGGTCTCGCTTTCCAGCAGCATAAACACCGAAGGCTCGAGTTGGCGTGCAAGCTCCTTGTGCAGGCAGTCGATGATGATGGTTATCTCATCGGGTTTTTGCCTCATACCGAGGATGCCGCGGCCATCCTTTATGCCGTCGCTGATATATCCCGAGCCATCCCAATATTGGAACTCGAGGTAGCTAACAGGCATATCGTCATAGCTGAAATCGACGTAAACCTTGTAGGGATAGTTTCTATTCTCCTTGTCGTGCTCGACGCTGATGACTCTTATGTCTATGTCGTTGAGGCACTGTCGTATAGCCTCGTGGATGTATGCCTGGGCAGGCTTCTCATCCACGGTAATGGGATCCTCGTTGTTGTGATAGGTGTGCATAAGGACGTATGCCCACGAGTAGTAGCGCATCTTGGCATCGACAAACGAGGCGTAGTCGCCCGCGGTTATGTAATCCTCAATTTTGCCCTTGAGGAGGTTGTCGCGCTTATCCCAATCCTCGCGCGGCATATATCGGAGAACTCTCTTCATACCATCCTTGTCGGGCAGATTCTCGCGAAAGAGATTCTCCATATAGATGTTTGATATGGCCTGAGACCTCTGGCGGAAACTCTCATTGCTATCGGTTACCTCGCCGTCGGAACTGAGAATCACGCTCTGAGCGGTACTCACAAGGGTGTTGATGGCATCCTTGTCAGCCTCCTCAAGAGTATAGCCATATCCGATTGCCCAGACAAACTCCTTACGCTGGTTATCGGCCAAAACGCGCGCCACGGAGGCTGTCTGTGCCGAAAGCCTACACGCACAAAAGAGACAGAAAAGCAGAAACAGAACTCTCTTCATATAAGCGACATACATCAAAAAAAATAGGCAGCAGTGATAACGCTACTGCCTATTTGTAATACAACATCGGTTACTGACCTACGATTACCTTTGAAAGACCCTCGTCGATCCAATTAGAGACTGCCGAACCATACTTCTGTGCAAGCTCCTGCTCCGCTGCTGCGCGTTTGAGGGCGTTGATGTGTGCCTGATGTGCCGCCTCGAGGTCGATGTAGCATACGAGCTTCACGTCGTAGGTGTTTGCTTTCTTGTTGTGGCGAACAAGGGTGTATGACACCTTAACCTCGCCATTCAACTCTGCAAATACCAAACGCTCGTATGAGGACATAAAGTTCTCGGCCTGCTCGCCGTTGATGTCGTGCAGATCTGATACAACACGGCCCTTGACAACCGACTTGGCATACTCTGCGTGCTCGTTGAGAACGTTGTTGCGCGCTATGGTCTTAGCCATATTTATACTCTTCTTGCCCTCTGCGGTATTTACAATCTCGAATACATCGCCGGTGCGTACCTTGGCAATATGTGTGGCAACCTTAGTCTCCATATCGCCCACCTCGAGCATCTTGTATCCCTCCTTCTCGGCAGCCTTGACAGCAGCCTTTGCCTCCTTGCGTGCCTTCTTAATCTCCTTTTCGGTCTGTGCATAGAGTGGTGAGATTACCATAAGCACCGCACCCAACAAAAGTAATAGCTTCTTCATAATTTGTGGTAGTGTAATTATCTTTCCGCATCAGCCCCGCTGCGGTATGTCGTTATAAGTGATGGTGTGGAACTGTCCGTGTGTCGCAATAGTATGTCGACACTCGAAACACCTTCAACAAAATTTAATATTATAGCTTTGTTATATCTGCTTGGCCGAGATGCCAAGTACTATATATAGTGCAAATTTAAAAAATATTTTACTCATTTGCAAAATATTGTGCCGTATATTATCCCCTAATGTGTTATATTGTCAGGCGATATCGTTCACGATGGATGAGAATATTGCAATTATTAAAAAAAATTATGAACTCAAAATTGTTTAATCCGTTAAGTTTTTGTACCTTTGTCACGATTTGTGCAAGAGAAAAATTCGCCGAAATCATTTATTACAATAAGGCGAACAAAATATCGAAAACAAAGTATTGATATACAATAAATTAAAACTATTAAGACTATGATTTACTCACACGAAGTTCAGCAGATGTGCTGCGTGAAGAAGGGTGCTAACCACGAGTCGGCACCTATCCCAGAGGAGGGAAAATGGGTACGCGCAAAGGAGATTAAGGATATCTCTGGTCTTACCCACGGTATTGGCTGGTGCGCACCACAGCAGGGCGCTTGTAAGCTTACACTCAACGTTAAGGACGGTATCATCGAGGAGGCACTCGTAGAGACAATCGGTTGCTCTGGTATGACTCACTCTGCAGCGATGGCTTCGGAGATTCTCCCAGGCAAGACTATCCTCGAGGCTTTGAACACCGACCTCGTATGTGACGCTATCAACACCGCTATGCGCGAGTTGTTCAAGCAGATTGTTTACGGTCGTACACAGTCAGCATTCTCTGAGGGTGGCCTCGTAATCGGCGCATCTTTGGAGGATCTTGGTAAGGGTCTCCGCTCACAGGTAGGTACTATGTTCGGTACTAACGCTAAGGGTACTCGCTACCTCGAGATGGCTGAGGGTTACTGCACACGTATGGCTCTCGACGCTAACGATGAGGTTATCGGCTACGAGTTCGTACACCTTGGCAAGATGATGGACTTCATCAAGAAGGGCATCGAGCCAGCAGAGGCATTGGAGAAGGCAAAGGGCTCATACGGTCGCTTCAACGATGCTGTTAAGTATATCGATCCTCGTCACGAGTAATCGGAGTTATTAACCATTAAATTTCTTAAGAATTATGGCATTATTTGAGAGCTACGAGCGCAGAATCGAGAAGATCAACGCTGTGCTTGCACAATATGGTATTCAGTCAATTGAGGAGGCTAAGGCTATCTGCGACCAGAAGGGTATCGATCCATACAAGATGTGTGAGGAGACTCAGCCTATCTGCTTCGAGAACGCTAAGTGGGCTTACGTTGTAGGTGCTGCTATCGCTATCAAGAAGGGCTGCACAAACGCTGCTGACGCTGCCGAGGCTATCGGTGAGGGTCTTCAGGCATTCTGTATCAATGGTTCTGTAGCTGAGGACCGTAAGGTAGGTATCGGCCACGGTAACCTCGCAGCACGTCTTCTCCGCGAGGAGACACAGTGCTTCGCATTCCTCGCAGGTCACGAGTCTTTCGCTGCTGCTGAGGGCGCTATCAAGATCGCAGAGATGGCTAACCGCGTACGTAAGAACCCATTGCGCGTTATCCTTAACGGTCTCGGTAAGGACGCTGCAAAGATTATCTCACGTATCAACGGCTTTACATACGTTCGTACAGAGTTCGACTACTACACAGGTGAGGTACACGAGGTAGAGACTATCTCTTACTCTGAGGGTCTTCGCTCAAAGGTACGTTGCTACGGTGTAGACGATGTTCGCGAGGGTGTAGCAGTAATGTGGAAGGAGGACGTAGACGTATCTATCACTGGTAACTCTACAAACCCTACCCGTTTCCAGCACCCTGTAGCAGGTACATACAAGAAGGAGCGTACCCTCGCTGGTAAGAAGTACTTCTCAGTAGCATCAGGTGGTGGTACTGGCCGTACTCTTCACCCAGATAATATGGGTGCAGGTCCTGCATCATACGGTATGACCGACACAATGGGTCGTATGCACTCTGACGCACAGTTTGCAGGTTCTTCATCAGTTCCAGCACACGTTGAGATGATGGGTTTCTTGGGTATGGGTAACAACCCAATGGTAGGTGCAACTGTAGCTATTGCAGTAGCTATCCAGCAGGCAATGAACTAATCAACTGATTGGTTTATAATACATTGAAAGGAGCTGACCTTCGGGTTTGCTCCTTTTTGTATGTTGATATGTGAAGGCTGTTTGGAGGTTATGTTTGGACTATATTTAGGAACTATTAGGGGCGATATAATGTTGAGATAGCAGTTTGTGCACAGAATGAGTTAAGATGTGATATTGAGCTTCTAAATGGCCTTTATTTGGGCATTGACGCACTCGTTATGCACCCGAAAGTAACTGTAACATTACTTCTGTTTTAGTGTGAACTAAATTTGTGTGAAGAGAAAAATATTACTATCTTTGCATTAAGATAATAACTTGCTGAAAGTGCTTGTTTATTCTCAAATAAGTTTTTAGCTATCAAGGTGCTGGATAATAAAATTACGACGCAAACAAATAATTTAAATATACACTATGAAAAAACTATTTTCAATTTTAGTGTTGATGAGCCTCTTTTTCGCATCGTGCGATACAGAGGGTGTTAATGAGCCTTCTAATGACGTCCAAAATGGTGATGGCGAGAAGATTGCTACTATCGAGGAGCAGATGTCTGCTATTGAGAACTCAATCCCGGAGTTAAGGGATGTTGTTGATAAGGCAAATGACCTTGTCGATGATATGGAGTCGACCACTCGTAGCGATGATAACGGCAATAATGGCGTAAAGACACTGATTGCCGAACTCGAGGAGCGTATTGCCGCACTTGAGGAGTATATCAATGGTGGAGGCTCGGGCGAGTGGACAGATACCACCTACGCCACAATGGAGATGTACGAGGAAACCGTTGCCGTTCTCGCATCATTGCAGGCTGAGATTGAGGTTCTTAAAGAGCAGTATAATGCTCTCTGTGGTGCGGTTTCAGATGCTATCGACGAGAGTGTAGACTCAATGAAATCGTGGGTTAACGAACTTCTTTCGGGTTACTACGACATCGCCACTATTGATGCTATGTTTGCCTCGATATTGGGGGACCTTACATCCGCAGATGCTGAGATTATTGCCGAGATAGAGTCACTTCGCAACAAACTTGACGAAGAACTTGCATCTATGCACAAGGCGTATAATGATGCTATTAAGAGCGCTATCGAGGAGAATAACGGAGTATTAAACGAGAAGCTTACAAGTGAGATAAAGAAGGTTAATGACCGCATAGACGAGGAGATAGTAACTCTTAATCAGCGTTTGGATGATATCGAGGATCGTCTAACAGAGTTGGAAGGCTCTGTGAGTGACTTGCTAAAGCGTATACAGTCTGTTGCTTATCTGCCTATCTATGAGGATGGCAAGGCTCGTGTTACCTTCCCTAATGACGATACATCGGGTGCAACATTGCAACTCGACTTTATGATATCACCTAAGGATGCTGCGGTGGATCTCGCTAATGTTTACCAGGAGGCTGTTAGTGTGCAGGTGCTTTATACCGGCTCACCTCTTATGACGGCTATGCCTATAATATCGTGTGAGGCTGTAGCTACACAGGGTTTGTTCTCGGTGATATGTGCTTGTGATGATATAAGTATGGAGTTCTACAATGGTGATATCACTGCCCGTGCTATTATGTATATCTCGGATGGCAATAACGACCTTACATCGGAGTATATAACCATCGTCCCCAACCGCACACAGATTCAAAACAACCAAATATGGTATAACGTAAGCAATAAACTACCTGTTGAGATAAATCAGGGTAGTGGTCCACGTATTGTATCTAACGAATACGATTCGGTGGCAGGACACTACGTTGTAACTTTCGAGTCAGATATCTACGCTATCCCTGCATCCTATTTCGGTGGTTGTAGCGAACTTACAAGTGTAGTGCTACCTAATTGCGTAATGACTATTGAGGCAGAGGCCTTTGCTAATTGTTATAGCCTTAGATCTATTACGCTATCTAACTCACTCTCTTATATCGACTCGTGCGCCTTCGCCGGTGCTTTCCTAATTTCATTGACTCTCCCATCTTCGCTATCGGGTGTTGCCCCAGATGCCTTCCTATACTCTAACATCTCGCGTCTTGAGGGTGATTGTGTTGCTGATGATGGCATAAGTTTGATATTCGACAATACTCTTGTTGCTATTGCCCATGCTAGACTTGATAGTGAGTATGTTGTTCCTGCTAAAGCCACTGCTATTGGCGACGCTGTATTTAATAAGTGCTACGACCTTTCACATATCGATATTCACGATAATGTGACATCTATTGGCAATGAGGCATTTAGCAATTGTGCAAGCCTTAGCAATATTTCCATCCCTGATGGTGTTAAGAGTATTGGTAGCGAGGCGTTTAGCGGTTGTAGTAATCTCTCAACTATTACTATTGGTGCAGGCGTTACCTCTATTGCCGATGGTCTATTTAGCAATCTCGGCAAACTAACCGACATTACAATCGGTAGTGGCGTAACAACAATCGGCTCTCGTGCATTTAGCAATTGTACAAGCCTTAGCAATATTTCCATCCCTGATGGTGTTAAGAGTATTGGTAGCGAGGCGTTTAGCGGTTGTAGTAACCTTTCAACTATTGCTATAGGTGCAGGTCTTACCACTATTACCGATGGTCTATTTAGCAATCTTGGCAAACTAACCGACATAACAATCGGTAGTGGTGTAACAACTATCGGCTCTCGTGCATTTAGCAATTGTACAAGCCTTAGCAATATCACCATCCCTGATGGTGTTGAGAGCCTTGGTAACGAGGTGTTTAGCGGTTGTAGTAATCTCTCAACTATTACTATTGGTGCAGGCGTTACCTCTATTGCCGATGATCTATTTAGCAATCTCGGCAAACTAACCGACATTACAATCGGTAGTGGTGTAACAACTATCGGCTCTCGTGCATTTAAGAATTGTACAAGCCTTAGCAATATTTCCATCCCTGATGGTGTTGAGAGTCTTGGTAACGAGGTGTTTAGCGGTTGTAGTGCGTTACAGAGCATCAAGATAGGTGCAAATGTAGAGAGCATCAATCGCGGTATGTTTAGTGGTTGTGATAGTATTAAGGAGTTTAGTGGTAAGTTTGCATCGGAGGATGGATATGCCCTTATCCATAATAGCAATCTTATGGTATTTGCCAAGGCTTGTGGTATTGAGGAGTACACTATACCAGAGTATGTTACAAATATTGTGATGCGTGTATTTGAAAATTGCTCTGATATCTCACTCTTTACATTTAAGTCAACTACGCCTCCAACACTTGGCGCACATGTATTTAGGGGTATAGATAATCTTCAAATCAGTGTTCCTATTGAGTCCGTTGAAGCATACCTTACTTGCAATTGGCCAAACGAATATCGCCGTGCTATTATCGAACTTGCTGATATCAACAATATCCCCGATAGTTGCCGATTGAATTATACCACTTATGATAACCAAAAACTCGATGTATATCCCGAGGACGGTTATAATGTTTTGTCGCACACCTATGCTGATGGCCATGGTGTGGTAGTATTTTTAGAACCCCTAACTACAATTGGAGAGGGGGCATTCTATGGCTGCGATAGCCTAACAAGTGTAACTATCCCCGATAGTGTAACAACGATTGGAAATTATGCATTCTATGGTTGCAGTAGCCTAACAAGTGTAACTATCCCCGATAGTGTAACTTCAATTGGAGATTGTGCATTCTTGGAGTGTCATAGCCTAACAAGTGTCAATATTCCAGATAGTGTAACTTCAATTGGAGAGAGGGCGTTCTCTTGTTGCAGTAGACTAACAAGTGTCACTATCCCTGATGGCGTAACTACGATTGGAGATTCTGCATTCGAATATTGCTCTAGCCTCACAAGTGTAACTATTGGAGATAGTGTAACTTCAATTGCAGATTATGCATTCTGGGAGTGTCATAGCCTAACAAGTGTAACTATCCCCGATAGTGTAACTTCAATTGGAGATTGTGCATTCCATAGTTGCAGGAGTCTAACAAGTGTCACTATCCCCAATAGTGTAACTATAATTGGAGAGTATGCATTCTATGGTTGCAAAAGCCTAACAAGTATAACTATTTCAGATAGTGTAACTACAATTGGAGAGTATGCATTCTATATGTGCAAAAGCCTAACAAGTATAACCATTCCCGATAGTGTAACATCGATTGGAAATCACGCATTCTATGGTTGCGAAAGCCTAACAAGTATAACTATTCCAGATAGCGTAACTACAATTGGAGATTCTGCATTCGAGTATTGCCCTAGCCTCACAAGTGTAACTATCCCCGATAGTGTAACAACAATTGGAGAGTATGCATTCGCTTTTTGCTCAAGCCTAACAAGTGTAACTATCCCCGATAGTGTAACATCGATTGGATATGCTGCATTCTATTATTGCGGAAGCCTCACAAGTATATATTGTGAGGCTATAGTACCTCCAGCATTGGTCGGAACCTTTGTTTTTGACGATAACGGCAGTGGTCGCAAGATTTATGTACCTACTGAGTCCGTTGATGCATATAAGAGTGCAGTACATTGGAGTGAGTACGCTTCAGATATTGTTGGCTACGATTTTTAGTCTTTAACAACTTTTGATTTTCGATATCTGCCGAGCGGCAACCCACTCGGCAGATGTTTTTATATACGGATGTAAGACGCCGCAAAACCTCCAATACACTTCTGCCCACAAACATCTTTATCCTTTAGAGAAAGGATCGAAATATAACATACAATCACAGCTTTATTGAGTATCTCTCATAATTATTTTGAAACAGCTATTGTTGCTATTGCAGTAGCTATCCAGCAGGCAATGAACTAATCAACTGATTGGTTTATAATACATTGAAAGGAGCAGACCTTGCGGGCTTGCTCCTTTTGTTTTGTGGTGTTACACTGTGTGTAAATCTAACATATCAGCTCTCCAAGATATCAATCATCAATCGACGCTCTATCTCCTTCTGAGAAGGGACAATCTGATATACAAACGCTTCGGGACATCCCATCTCCAAGAATTTATCGATTATGTAGGAGCGAATAACTATCGCACGGATCTTCGACTCGTGTGCCCTGAAGGACTCGGGAACACAACATATAAGATCCTTAAAGTTTAGAGTCATCGACACAACCTCCTCCTCTGAGTAACCATACCTGCGACACTCTGATTCGATAGATTCCAAAAGTAGTCCCAACATAACCTCAATGGATAGTTCGAAATCCTCCTCATCCCTACTGTGCCAAACCTTCTTAGTGAATAACATTCTGACATCTGTCGTCAGCTCATTAGATAGATGATACTCGCTTTGCACCTCATTTTCAAGGTAGTCCGAGAGTGCGATAAGCTTCTGCAGCGTAGCCTCAGATAACAATGTGGTGTCACTTAAGGTAAGTCTGTTCCACAAATCTCTGTTCAAGGTAAATAGATCTTTCATATACTATTAATTTTGAGGTTAATTACTTTATATATATAAGTAGCTGAGAACGTTAAGCATTGTAGTAGCATTGCACTGCGTCAGCAGTGATGCGATCATCACTTAAGATTATCAGTCGTTCGACGACATTGTGCAATTCTCGAATATTACCAGTCCAAGCACAATGCGAAAGAAGTTCGAGAGCCTCTGTATCGATATTCTTGATGCTTATCTTATGGCGGGCACATATCTCCGATATGAAGTGCTCTACCAGCAACTGAATATCGCCACAACGCTCACGCAATGGCGGAACATTGATCTCGATCACACTTAGGCGATGGTATAGATCTTCACGAAAATTACCAAGACGAATCTCCTTGCGTAAATCCTTATTTGTTGCGGCAACAACACGCACATTCACGGGAATATCCCTATCACCACCAATGCGCATAATCTTATTCTCCTGCAACGCACGAAGCACCTTAGCTTGTGCCGACAGCGACATATCTCCTACCTCGTCGAGAAAGAGAGTACCTCCATCTGCAAGCTCGAATTTTCCTTTGCGCTGCTTTACGGCAGACGTAAACGATCCCTTCTCGTGTCCAAAAAGCTCACTCTCAATTAGCTCCGAGGGAATTGCAGCGCAGTTTACCTCGACAAATGGACCATTAGCACGATTGCTCTTTAGGTGTAACCATTGAGCGACAAGCTCCTTGCCCGTACCATTCTCGCCAAGGATTAGCACTCGAGC
>JAGBVG010000027.1 GCA_017630455.1 Alistipes sp.
GTTATGGCCTTTTCTGCACAGAACGCAGCAGCTCAGGACGAGCAGCCTGCTGACACAACAGCAACTGAGATGGTAGCTGAGGCTACTGAGGCTACTGACGAGCTTCCTGAGGAGGTTCCAATGCACCAGGCCCTCAAGACCAAGTTCATCGAAGGTGGTGCTGGCTTCATGGCCCTTGTAATTGCCTGCCTTATCCTCGGTCTCGCTCTCTGTATCGAGCGTATCCTTTACCTTGCTCTCTCTAAGACAAACACTAAGAAGCTCCTCGTTAACATCGAGACTGCATTGCAGAACGGTGGCGCTGAGGCTGCTAAGGAAGTTTGCGTAAAGACTCGCGGTCCTGTAGCTTCTATCTTCGCTCAGGCTATGATCCGTCTTGCTGACGGCCAGACTCTTGAGGAGATCGAGAAGTCAGTTGTTTCTTACGGTGGCGTAGAGGCTAGCAAGATGGAGCAGAACCTTTCATGGATCTCTCTCTTCATCGCTATCGCTCCATCACTCGGATTCTTGGGTACAGTTATCGGTATGATCCAGGCGTTCGACGCGATCATGGTTGCAGGTGACATGTCTCCAGCTGTCGTTGCAGGTGGTATGAAGGTGGCCCTCATCACTACTGTCGGTGGTTTGATCGTTGCTACTATCCTTCAGATTTTCTTCAACTACATCCTTTCACAGGTTGAGGCCCTCACAGTAGAGATGGAGGACGCTTCTATCAGCCTTATGGATATCCTGGTTAAGTATAAGAAATAATTTGACCTTAGTTTAAAATGAAATACACAAAAATCATCAAATGGATACTGGCGGTATTGTTCGTCGTGGGTGTCGTTTTCAGCTTCTACGGTTTCGCTGTAGGATTTGAGTCAAACGGTAACGCACCTGTTGACAACATTCTTTACTGTGCGTATGCATTTGCATTGGTCACTATCGCTGCCGTAGTATTCGGTGTGGTTGTGATCGGCGGTATGAACAATCCAAAGAGCCTGCTCAAGCTTCTTGCCGGTCTCGTTGCGATTGTTGCCGTAGTTGCAGTTGCATATGTACTTGCCCCAGGAACCCCAGCTGTAGGATACCTCGGTGATCCGGTATCAGACGGCACACTCAAACTTACTGACACCATGCTCAACCTGACATACTTCCTCTTCGGAGGTGCACTCCTTGCACTTGTAGCAGGCTGGATCATCGGTGCAATCCGTAAATAATCAAGACGCTATGGGTAAGAAAACACCAGAAATCAATTCAAGTTCAACGGCGGATATGGCGTTCCTCCTGCTCTGTTTCTTCATGATGACTACCACCATGGATCAGGACAAGGGTCTTCAGCGCCGTCTGCCTCCTATGCCGGATCCAAATCAGAAGGCAGAGGACCAGAAGGTTAATCGTCGTAACATCATCGTTGTGAAGATTAACTCTGCGGACAGACTTTTCGCTGGTACAGAGCCTATGGACGTCAGCCTACTCAAGGACAAGATCAAGGAATTCCTTTCTAACCCTGCAAATGACCCTTCACTCCCAGAAAGAGAGGAGAAGGAAATCGAAGGATTCGGACCATGCATGGTCTCTAAGGGCGTTATCTCACTCCAGAATGACCGTGGTACCAGCTACCAGGCATATATCGCAGTGCAGAATGAGCTCGTAAAGGCCGTAAACGAACTTCGTGACGAGTTTGCAGTCGCTAACTTCGGCCAGGTCTACATCAAGTGCGATGAGGATCAGCAGAAGATCGTAAGAGAGGCAGTTCCACAGAATATTTCTGAGGCAGAGCCTAAGGATGTTTCTAAAAAGTAATAGGAGATAAACGATATGTCAAAATTCAAGAA
>JAGBVG010000028.1 GCA_017630455.1 Alistipes sp.
GTTCTTACTATGTTGAGAGCCTCACAAACGAGATCGCTCACAAGGCATGGGAGCACATCCAGGAGATCGAGCAGCTTGGCGGTATGGCTAAGACTATCGAGACAGGTATTCCTAAGCTTCGTATCGAGGAGGCTGCTGCACGTAAGCAGGCTCGCATCGACTCTGGCGTAGAGACTATCATCGGTGTTACCCAGTACCGTTTGGAGTAGGAGGCACCTATCGACATCTTGGCAGTTGATAACACTGCTGTTCGCGAGAGCCAGGTTAAGCGTTTGCAGGAGCTCCGCGCTAACCGTGACAACGCTGCTGTTGAGGCTGCTTTGGCAGCTATCACAGAGTGCGTACGCACAGGTGAGGGCAACTTGCTCGCTTTGGCTGTAGAGGCTGCTAAGGTTCGTGCATCTCTCGGTGAGATCTCTGACGCTTGCGAGAAGATCGTAGGTCGCTACAAGGCAGTTATTCGTCTAAACTCAGGTGTATATTCAGCAGAGGTGAAATCAGATTCAGCATTCGAGAAGGCAAAGCAGATGTGTGCTGACTTTGCTAAGAAGGAGGGCCGTCAGCCACGTATTATGATCGCTAAGCTCGGTCAGGATGGTCACGACCGTGGTGCAAAGGTTGTTGCTACAGGTTATGCCGACATCGGCTTCGACGTAGATATGGGTCCTTTGTTCCAGACTCCAGAGGAGGCAGCAAAGCAGGCTGTGGAGAACGACGTTCACGTAGTGGGTGTATCTTCACTCGCAGCGGGTCACCTTACCCTCGTTCCTCAGATTATCGCAGAGCTTAAGAAGCTCGGTCGTGAGGATATCATCGTTGTGGTAGGTGGTGTTATCCCAGCACAGGACTACGACCAGCTCTACAAGGATGGCGCAGCAGCTATCTTTGGTCCTGGTACTCCTGTTGCGACAGCGGCTATTAAGATGCTTGAGATCCTCGGATAATTTCCGATTTTATAGGGCATCTTTGCCCCATCCTAAACAAAATATCGTGGGCTGTACTTCGTGTACTATCCCACGATATTTTTTTATTACGATAGGACAAATCTATTCCTCTAAAATCAGAAATTAATTTCTTGTGATAAGGCGCAATCTGCGTCACATCCCTAAAAGTAGGACCCCTCGGGCTGTACTTCGTGTACTATCCCGAGGGGATCTTCTTTTGCGATAAGTCAAATCTAACCCATTCTGACAATAAATTAGTCTCGCTTCTCTATGTCATCCCGAGCGTAGTCGAGGGATCTCCTCGCTGTCTACTCACTATGAATGACACGTTGACAACGAGTAGTATATTAGGAGATCCTTCGACTCCGTTTCACTACGCTCAGGATGACATAAATAATAAACCTCTGCGTTTAAAGCTCATCACACCTTTCACTTAATTTTACTACTCATCCGCACCTATGTTCATAGCGTGGCGATGTACCTCCCAAAGACGCATTGAGAGCGACAGCATCGATATGCCGTAGAAGATCAGGCCTAAGGCCACGAAGAGCACTACAACCGTGACGCCCAGGCTCATAGGCATCCAGAGTATCGCGATGCTGAGGATGAAAATCAGTAACGAGTAGAATATCATCCACCCCGAGCCGCTGCTGTAGCGCTTCAGGTCGAGGCCTATGGCCATTGTAGTGCAGGCGCGGTAAAGCAGCCAGCAGCCGAGCAGTATCGGGAGCATCATCTCCGAGAGCAGGATGTTGAAGATCAGTATAACGCCGATGATGATGTCGACCACTGCGGCGACGATGAGCCACCCGCGGCGCACGAAGTAGTTGCGTGACGAGGTGCTTTGCATAAGTCCCATAATTCCCGAGAGAAGTATCACGAGTCCGAGCCACACGCCAAAGGTGTAGTAGCTTGCCGCGGGGTAGATGAGTATCACAAATCCAAACACTATAGCCACAAGTCCGACGATAAGCGACAGCCACCAGCGACGAATTAGGTACTCCGTCTTTGCGTAAATTTCATTTGTCATAATAGTATGGTTTTCCCCGTAGTGACGCAAAAACCGTGCTACCATATCTATATATAGGTAACAAGGCTGTCGCTATGCTACAAAATTCACGATTTTAGATGTTGATATCTAAATACAAATTACTATCTTTGTGAGATAAAGATGTAAATTAATTAATAATGATAAGAGTATGAAGAAAATTTTTTCACTTTTGGCAATCGTCGCGGTGTCGCTGCTCTCTGTAGCAACGCTCTCGGCACGTGAACTGAACGTAATCCCAGAACCTGCGTATGTAGACCTTGAGGCGGAGGGTGAGTATGTCGTGATGGCAAAGACCCCTATTGTGGTGGTCGATGAGATGTGGGAGCCTGCAAAACGCTTTTCGGAGGATATCACTCCGATTCTCGGCTTGCAGAAGCCTATGCGTATGTCGAAGCGCGGCGATAAGGGTATCAAGGTGCGTACCGACAGCTGCATCGCTCCAGAGGGTTACGAGATGACCGTATCGGAGGATGGCGTTCTTATCATCGGAGGCTCGGAGGCTGGCGTATACTACGGACTCCAGACCCTGCGTCAGATTCTCGTAACTAATAACTGCCGTGTGCCTTACGGTTTTATCGCCGACGAGCCAACGTTTGCCTATCGTGGTGCTCACCTCGATGTATGTCGCCACTTCCTTAGCGTTGAGGATGTAAAGGAGTATATCGACATCCTCGCGGCGCACAAGCTCAACCGTCTGCACTGGCACCTCACCGACGACCAGGGCTGGCGTATAGAGATTAAGGCCTACCCTGAGCTTGTGGAGAAGGGTTCTATGCGAAAGGAGACACTCATTGGTCACGGTCTCGAGCCAAAGTGGTGGGATGGCAAGCCTTATGGTGGCTACTACACCCAGGAGCAGATTCGCGAGGTTGTGAAGTATGCCGAGGAGCGTTATATAACCATAATCCCCGAGATTGAGATGCCGGGACACGCGCAGGCAGCACTCCACGCACTCCCTTGGCTTGGTTGCCAGGAGCAGGATGTCGAGGTGTGGACTATGTGGGGTGTGACCCCAGAGGTGCTTTGCGCAGGTAAGGAGACTACATATACATTCCTCGAGAATGTCCTCAAGGAGGTTATTGAGTTGTTCCCATCGGAGCTTATCCATATCGGTGGTGATGAGTGCCCTAAGGATCGCTGGAAGGAGTGTGAGCATTGTCAGTCTATGATGAAGGCTCAAGGTCTTGAGAATGAGGAGGAGCTGCAGGGCTACCTCGTAACCCGCATCGAGAAGTTCCTCAATGCTCAGGGTCGCCGCATCATCGGCTGGGATGAGATCTTGGAGGGTGGCGTATCGACCTCTTCAACCGTTATGGCGTGGCGCGGTGCCAAGATTGGTGCATACGCCGCAGAGCACGGCCACGAGGTGGTTATGGCGCCGCTGCCAATCTGTTACTTCGACTTCTACCAGACCGAGAGCCGCGAGGGTGAGGGCCTGCGTATCGGTGGCCACATCAACTTCCAGAAGGTATATGCCTGGGATCCTTTCGAGGGTATCAGTGCCGAGGCGCGTAAGAATATCATCGGCGTGCAGTGTAACGTATGGTCGGAGTATCTCACCGATTTGTCAATGTATGAGTCGCAACTCTTGCCACGTCTTGCAGCGCTCTGCGAGGTGCAGTGGTCGGTAGATCGTCGTAATGAGACCACCATTCGCCGCAAGATGGAGTGCCTCCGTAAGTTCTACGATGCGTATGGCTGGGCCTATGCACCTTACTACTTCGAGGGCCGCGAGTAAGCAGAAAGTCGTCAAACAAGGTTATTTTGGCGTCTTTGTTGATATAACAGCGCATCTACTTCCGCTAACAAAATATTTCGCCAATGGGCAGTACGCCAAAGTACAGCCCATCGACTCAAATTTTGCCGAGCGTTGTATCTGCACTATTCTATCAACAAATGCACTGACCTTAAAATCCTCATTTACATCAAGTAAACTCCGGTTTTTCGAACTTCGTGCGCCTAAAACTAACTCTTGTTATACGACATTCTGATAAATAGGTAGTGTCCGATTAGACACTACTTTTCACTTAAAAAAGAAAATGGGGTTGTCCACGCGGACAACCCCATTTCGTTTCTCGTTTGGAGAGTTTAGATCGAGATGTTTAAAATCTCAAGCTTCAGCATACCAGCAGGTACCTGAACCTCAACGATGTCACCAACCTTCTTGCCGAGCAATGCCTTGGCAATAGGAGTGCCGATGGCGAGCTTGCCCTCGCGCAAGTTTGCCTCGTTCTCCGATACGATGGTGTACTCCACCTCGCGCTTTGCGTTGTGGTTCATAAGCTTCACGCGGCTGAGGATCTGCACCTTAGAGGTGTCGATCTTCGACTCGTCGATGATGCGGGCACGCTGAAGAGTCTGCTCGAGGTTTGCAATGCGCATCTCCAAAAGTCCCTGTGCCTCGCGAGCTGCATCATACTCGGCATTCTCCGACAAGTCGCCCTTGTCGCGAGCCTCGGCGATAGCCGCAGCTGCTGCAGGACGCTCCACAGATACCAACTGGTGAAGCTCCTCCTTAAGTTTGTTCATACCCTCTGCTGTGAGGTAGATAATCTCCTTGTTCATAGTGTCAATATTTTTAATTTTTTATTTTATTACGGCACAAAAAAATAATGAATCCTAATCCCTCATCTCACACTCCGCGCTTTGGTGCTGCGGCTTCGACCCAAGATTAGAACTCCTATCTCAGGGGTATCTCTACACCCCTTATCAAATGTTCCACAAAGGTAGGTGAAATTTCTTAAATGGCAAAATTTTTTGGCATAAAGTGTGCCGCAGATATTTCGTAGTGCGCTTTTATGTGTGAAATTTGTGGTCCGACGTCGCAATAACTATGTAGTATACAACGTTGTTTCGTGGGTAGTGAAATATTTTTATTAAAAAAATTAAAAAATATCTGTTAAAAGTTTCACACTGTCAAAAAAAGTTGTACCTTTGCAGAGATTTTGCAAGCCTGAAAAAGGCTGAGTGTGGAGAGAAGAATTGATAAAGATATATTAATAATTAAAACAATTTAGGACTATGGCAACAATTGATTTATCAAAGTACGGTATTACAGACGTACAGGAGATTGTTTACAATCCTTCGTATGAGACTCTCTTCGAGGAGGAGACTAAGGAGGGCCTTACAGGTTTCGACAAGGGTGTTGTAACCGAGATGGGCGCAGTGAACGTAATGACTGGTGAGTACACAGGTCGTTCACCTAAGGATAAGTTCTTCGTAATGGATGAGACTACTAAGGATACTATCTGGTGGACATCTGAGGAGTACAAGAACGACAACAAGCCTGTAACTGAGGCTACTTGGGCTGAGCTTAAGAAGCTCGCTGCTAAGGAGCTCTCTTCAAAGAAACTCTATGTAGTTGATACATACTGCGGTGCTAACGAGAACACTCGTCTCAAGATCCGCTTCATTATGGAGGTGGCTTGGCAGGCACACTTTGTGAAGAATATGTTTATCCGTCCTACAGAGGAGGAGCTTGCTAACTACGGCGAGCCAGACTTCGTAGTACTCAACGCTTCAAAGGCTAAGGTTGAGAACTACAAGGAGCTCGGTCTTAACTCTGAGACTGCTGTTGTGTTCAACCTCACTGAGAAGATGCAGGTTATCATCAACACTTGGTATGGTGGTGAGATGAAGAAGGGTATGTTTTCTTATATGAACTACCTCCTCCCATTGAAGGGTATCGCATCTATGCACTGCTCTGCAAACACAAACAAGGATGGCGAGACAGCTATCTTCTTCGGCCTCTCAGGTACAGGTAAGACAACCCTCTCAACAGATCCTAAGCGCGAGCTTATCGGTGATGACGAGCACGGTTGGGACGACGACGGTATCTTCAACTTCGAGGGTGGTTGCTACGCTAAGGTTATCAACCTCTCACAGGAGAACGAGCCAGACATCTGGAACGCTATCCGTCGCGACGCACTTCTCGAGAACGTAACTGTAGATGAGAACGGTAAGATCGACTTCTCAGACAAGTCAGTTACTGAGAATACACGTGTTTCTTACCCTATCTACCACATCGACAACATCGTAGAGCCAGTATCTAAGGCTCCAGCTGCGAAGAAGGTTATCTTCCTCTCTGCTGATGCGTTCGGTGTGTTGCCTCCAGTTTCTGTACTTACTCCAGAGCAGACTAAGTACTACTTCCTTTCAGGTTTTACTGCTAAGTTGGCAGGTACTGAGCGCGGTATCACCGAGCCTACTCCTACCTTCTCCGCTTGCTTCGGCGCAGCATTCCTTGAGCTTCACCCCACCAAGTACGGTGAGGAGCTCGTTAAGAAGATGGAGAAGTCCGGCGCTAAGGCTTACCTTGTAAATACCGGTTGGAACGGTAGCGGCAAGCGTATCTCCATTAAGGATACCCGTGGTATCATCGACGCTATCCTTGACGGCTCTATCCTCAAGGCAGAGACCAAGGAGATCCCCTACTTCAACCTCGCAGTGCCCACCGCACTTCCCGGCGTTGACAGCGGAATTCTCGATCCCAGAGATACCTATGCAGATGCTGCAGAGTGGGATGCAAAGGCAAAGGATCTTGCTGCACGTTTCATCAAGAACTTCGATAAGTACACCGGAAACGAAGCAGGCAAGGCTCTCGTTGAGGCAGGCCCCAAGGTTTAATCGAGATTTTTGCAATCTGTAACAACACTGTGAAAAGCTTATAAAAAACGGCTGTTCCAAACGCACATTTGCGTTTGGAACAGCCCGTTCGTTTTATTATAAATAAATTGATATGAGACAAACGTTTTTTTGTTTTTGTGCGCGAAAAGACTATAATTGTTTACAATAACGTGTGTTTTTTTTGCAAAACGCGCCTGAAAAGCGTTTGATTCTTATTAGAAATGCGAGCTTCAAAAAATAAAAAAAGTATGACCTATACCGCAGGGTATAGATCAAACCTTTGAATAAAAACGTTCGTTATCCGCAGCCGAGTCTCCTCTCGCGCCGTTATCGTACGAGAGGATGTCCTTTATATCGCAGCCCAGTGCAGTGCAGATCCTGTCAAGCACGTCGCTGTCGTAACGAACTACCTTGTTTTTATAGTAATTGTCAATTATCTGAAAACGTATTCCGCTTCTTTTTGCAAGCTCGTATCTTGTTATTTTTTTGAAGCTTAGATATTCGTTTAGTGTAAGTCGTACCATTTTTTCACCACCCGTATATATTTTAATGTGTGCATTGCCTATTGACAATTCCCTTGATTGAGTGTATACTTATATAAATATACATTTTTGCGGAATGCTAACGGTGCGGCACTACGCGGTGTAATCAGCGATATTATTACGAAAGGATGCCCTAGGGCGATA
>JAGBVG010000029.1 GCA_017630455.1 Alistipes sp.
GAACCTCGCGCTCCTGAGTCAAGCATCATATATACAGGGTTGAAGCCATCCTGGTCGCTCTTCAACGTGTTGATTACCTGGCTTGTAAGGCGGTTATTGATAGTTGTCCAAATATCGACAATCTGGTTATAACGCTCGTTGTTGGTGATAAGACCCATATTATAGTCGTCGATAACCGCATCGGCAGCTGCATAACCCTCGTCGATAAGCTTCTGCTTATCCTCAGGGATGACAACAGCGTCGAGGTTAAACGACAGACCACCCTGGAACGCCATACGGTAACCCATATTCTTGATATCATCCAAGAACTTAGCAACCTTATCTGCACCAGCCTTCTTCATCACCACGGCGATGATATCACGCAAAGAACGCTTTGTCAAGATCTCGTTGATGTAGCCAACCTCGGCAGGAACGTACTGGTTGAACAAGATACGACCGATGGTTGTATCCTTCAATACGTAAACCTCGTTGCCATTCTCGTCGAGATCTCTTACGCGACACTTAACCTCGGCGTGGAGTGCTGCACGCTTCTCGTTGTAAGCGATGATAGCCTCCTCTGGACCATAGAACTTAAGACCTGTACCCTTAACATTTGGGCGTGGCTTAGTGATATAGTAAAGACCGAGTACCATATCCTGCGAAGGTACGGTGATAGGCGCACCATTAGCAGGGTTAAGGACGTTGTGCGAACCAAGCATAAGGATCTGAGCCTCAAGGATTGCGGCATTGCCAAGTGGCAAGTGCACCGCCATCTGGTCACCATCGAAGTCGGCGTTGAACGCTGTACAAGAGAGTGGATGCAACTGCATTGCCTTACCCTCGATGAGCTTAGGCTGGAACGCCTGGATACCCAAACGGTGAAGGGTCGGAGCTCGGTTCATCAACACTGGGTGACCCTTGATAACATTCTCCAAGATACCCCAGATAACTGGATCCTTGCGGTCGATGATCTTCTTCGCAGACTTAACGGTCTTAACGATACCACGCTCGATGAGCTTACGGATGACAAATGGCTTGTAGAGCTCAGCTGCCATATCCTTTGGAATACCCATCTCGTGCATCTTAAGTTCAGGACCTACGACGATAACCGAACGTGCTGAGTAGTCAACACGCTTACCGAGCAAGTTCTGACGGAAACGACCCTGCTTACCCTTCAACGAATCTGACAACGACTTCAAAGCGCGGTTAGACTCATTCTTAACGGCGTTGCTCTTGCGTGAGTTGTCGAACAACGAGTCGACAGCCTCCTGCAACATACGCTTCTCATTACGCAAGATAACCTCCGGAGCCTTAATCTCGATGAGACGCTTAAGACGGTTGTTACGAATGATAACGCGACGATACAAGTCGTTCAAGTCCGAAGTTGCGAAACGACCACCATCCAGTGGCACCAAAGGACGCAACTCTGGTGGGATAACAGGAATATCTGTAAGTACCATCCACTCAGGGCGGTTCTTACCATTTGACGCACGGAATGACTCGATAACATTCAAGCACTTCAAGGCCTCGGTCTTACGCTGCTGAGAGGTCTCCTTTGAGGCACGGTCGCGCAATGCGTATGACATAGAATCGAGGTCTACCTGCTTGAGGAGTGTGAGGATAGCCTCACCACCCATATCTGCTACGAACTTCTCTGGGTCATCATCTGCGAGAGACTGATTTCCCTTTGGCAAAGCTGCTACAACATCGAGGTACTCCTTCTCCGAGAGTGTCTGCAAACGCTCGATACCCTGCTCCTTTGCAGCACCAGCGTTGATAACCACATAGCGCTCGTAGTAGATGATAGCCTCGAGCTTCTTTGATGGGATACCCAACAAGTAACCGATCTTTGAAGGCAACGAACGGAAGTACCAGATGTGAACCACAGGCACAACCAACGAGATGTGACCCATACGCTCACGACGCACCTTCTTCTCAGTAACCTCCACACCGCATCGGTCGCAGACAATACCCTTATAGCGAATACGCTTATACTTACCGCAGTGGCACTCATAATCCTTCACAGGACCGAAGATACGCTCACAGAACAAACCGTCACGCTCAGGCTTGTAGGTACGGTAGTTGATGGTTTCGGGTTTGAGAACCTCACCGCTCGACTGGGCGCGGATCTCCTCTGGAGAGGCAAGACCAATCGAAATGCGGCTGTAGCTGCTCATTCTATTATTATCTTTATTAAATGACATAGTGTCCAAGTTTTAAAGTTCGCTTACTCAAGTTTTACCGACAGTGCCAAACCACGCAACTCGTGCAAAAGCACATTCATTGCCTCAGGAACACCTGGGCGTGGGAGATTGTCACCCTTGACAATAGC
>JAGBVG010000030.1 GCA_017630455.1 Alistipes sp.
AACTAATATAACTATGAAAAACTATTCAGCTAAAGAGATTAAGAACATCGTTCTTATTGGTGCGCCTGGCGCCGGTAAAACTACCCTTGCCGAAGCAATGGCTTTCGAGGGTAAAGTGATTGACCGCAGGGGTAGTATCGAAAACAACAATACAATTTCGGATAACACCGATATCGAGCACGAATACAAACGCTCGATCTACTCTACAACCCTCTTTACAGAGTTTATGGGCCGCAAGCTCAACATCATCGACTGTCCAGGTTCAGATGACTTCTGCGGTTCGTTGTTCTCTGCATTTAAGGTAGGTGATATCGGCGTGATGGTTCTCAACGCACAGAATGGTTGGGAGGTAGGCTCAGAGCTTCAGTCACGCTACGCACGTATCCTCAACAAGCCACTTATCGGCGTTATCAACCAGCTCGATGGCGACAAGGCTAACTACGAGGCTACTCTCGAGGGTATCCGTGCTAACTCATCTGTAAAGCCAGTTATCGTGCAGTATCCTGTAAACCAGGGCGCAGGCTTCACATCGTTCATTGACGTTCTTATGATGAAGCTCTACAAGTTCGTAGACGAGAACGGTACACGTGAGGAGTATGAGATTCCTGCTGAGGAGTTGGAGCGCGCACAGACTCTCAACCAGGAGCTTGCTGAGGCTGCTGCAGTATATGATGACGCCCTTATGGAGATGTACTTCGAGAAGGGCTCGCTCACACAAGACGATATCCGTGCTGGTTTGAAACTCGGTGTTTCTAAGCGTGATATTATGCCTATCTTCTGCTCATCAGGTAAGCGCGACATCGGTACAAAGCGTCTTATGGAGTTCATCATCAACGTTGGTCCTGGTCCATTGAAGGCACCTGCATTCCTCTCAACTGAGGGCGAGGAGCTCGTAGCAAACGAGGATGAGGCAGCTGTAGTATTCGTATTCAAGAGCCAGATCGAGCAGCATATCGGTGAGATCACCTACTTCCGCGTAGTACGTGGTAAGATCACCGAGGGTATGGAGCTTGTAAACTCTCGCACAGGTAACAAGGAGAAGCTCTCTCAGTTGTTTGCTGTAGCGGGTAAGAACCGTATCAAGGTTAGTGAGCTCTCAGCAGGTGATATCGGTTGCACCGTGAAGCTTAAGGGTACACGCACTAACGACACTCTTGCCGCTCCTGCAACACCAGTAGCTGTAGAGCCTATCGTATTCCCAGACCCACGCTACCGCGCAGCTGTAAAGGCTAAGGAGCAGAGCGACGAGGAGAAGCTCGGTAAGCTTTTGAATGACGCTAAGTATGAGGATCCTACAATCCTTGTAGAGTACTCTAAGGAGCTTAAGCAGACTATCATCCAGGGTCAGGGTGAGCACCACCTCAACATCCTCAAGCAGCGTCTTTCGACTGAGAATAAGATGGAGATCGAGTTCTTCGCACCTAAGATTCCATATCGCGAGACTATTACCAAGGTTGCTCAGGCAGACTACCGCCACAAGAAGCAGTCTGGTGGTTCAGGTCAGTTTGGTGAGGTTCATATGGTTATCGAGCCTTACTACGATGGTATGCCAGAGCCTACAAAGTATAAGGTAAACGGTCAGGAGATCGCCGTGAGCGTTAAGGGGAAGGAGGAGTATGACCTTCCTTGGGGCGGTAAGTTGCAGTACTACAACTCTATCGTTGGTGGTGCTATCGACGCACGCTTTATGCCAGCTATCTTGAAGGGTATTATGGAGAAGATGGACGAGGGTCCATTGACAGGTTCATACGCTCGCGACATCCGCGTTGTTATCTACTACGGTAAGATGCACCCAGTAGATTCTAACGAGTTGTCATTTAAGCTCGCAGGCCGTAACGCCTTCAAGGATGCGTTCCGCAACGCAGGTCCAAAGATTATGGAGCCTATCTACAACGTTGAGGTTTTGACACCAAGCGAGTATATGGGTGCTGTGATGAGCGACTTGCAGAACCGCCGTGCTATGATTATGGGTATGGAGTCTGACAAGGGCTTCGACCGCTTGAACGCACGTGTGCCTCTTGCAGAGTTGTATCGCTACTCTACATCGTTGTCATCACTCACTTCTGGTGCTGCGACATACACAATGCAGTTCGCATCATACGAGCAGGTTCCTGCCGATGTTCAGGATAAGCTTCTCAAGGCTTACACCGACACCGACGAGGAGTAATCTCTCGCATAACAATCCAACGGGGCTGTCCAATATGTTTATTGGGCAGCCTCTATTTTATAGGTACTGGAAGGCTCTATCGCTCGCTTTTTACCACTATTTGGCATCATAAGATGCGTCTACTACAAGAAGCTCCTGCAAAATCGGTCCTCTCAAGTGATTGAATCTCGTTATATTTTATTACCTTTGTTCTAAACAAACATTCTAACCCTTCGTACAGATGCTCGGCAGAGTAAAAGCAGCAGAGAATATCAGTGGCAGAGGATACACCTTCTGCCTCAAGATGAGTGTCATCATACTGCTGCTCCTAATCTCGGAGATGGCTAAAGCTCAGGAGGTTGACTACGACTATAGGGCATATAAGTTCTACGCCGAAGAGGAGAGCGAGCTACTGCTTCCCGACACAGATTCGGTGACACTCTCCACGCTCACCGCCGACGCATTTAGGGTCTACGACCGCAATATCTCAAACACACACTACTCCACGGGCTTCCACTCGCGAGGTCTGCGCAACAACGAGGAGCGATACACTCTCGGCAATCTCACACTCACTCGCACCACAGCACAAAACCTCCTTGCCTTAGGTACGTGGAGCGAGAAATATGAGGGCGTTGGCGGCGGAGTACTCTCAGGTTCGGCACTCTCGACCACAGAGCTTCTTGTGGGCAGGGAGCGCGGCTACCATAGCAAGAGACACTACCTACGAGCCGAATTCTCGGGGCGAAACTACATCGGCGGCATCAGCTACCGCGCCACGTGGCAACCCAAACGTAACGGCGTACGCACCGAAGGCGACTGGGTCATAAACCACAACATCCGCCTCCGCACTGGTCGCGACATATATGTCGACGGTGTATACACTAATGCCCTCGACTGCGGCATCGAGGCCTCGCGTTACACACGCCGCAGCAGCATATCTATGGCCGCAACCCTCTCCTACAGCGACCGCGGCCTGAGGCAATCATCCACCGAGGAGACATTCTCACTTCTGAATAACCCACTCTACAACCCCACCTGGGGTATGCAGAACGGAAAAGTTCGTAACTCACGTACTGCCAACACCTTACGCCCCGATATTGTAGTACTATGGGACTACCGACTTACGGCGTGGACAACACTCCGCATTGCAACAAACATCGGTTACGAGAGCCGCGGTATGACCTCGCTCGCGTGGTTCGACGCTATGACTCCTATGCCCGACAACTACCGCTATCTACCCTCTTACCAGACCGATGACGCACAACAAGCGGAGGTAACCGAGGCGTGGATGAGCAACAACCTGAAATATACGCAAATAGACTGGGAGGGACTCTACCACACAAACCTTATACAGACGGACGGTCACTCTCGCTATGCCGTTGTTGAGCGTCGCGAAAACACCCTACATACAGCCCTCGCTGCCTCCGTGAACAGCGAAATTGGCAGCCTAAATATCTCGGGCGGCATAAAGATTCTCTACGACGCCACTCGCAACTTCAAGGTTATGGATGATCTCCTCGGCGGCAACCACATCATCGACCGCGACTACTACCTCATCAATGACGCCACATACTCCAACCAGCTGCAAAACAACCTGTTGAACCCAAATAATAAGATTACTGAGGATGATCGCTTCGGCTACGACTACCGCATCACACAACTCGGTATCAGCCTCTTTGGTATGGCTTCGTGGCGATATGACGGTGGTGTGGTGGATGGCGCGATAGAGATAACGACAACGGGCACTCACCGCCACGGATTCTACGAGAAGGAGCTCTTCCGCGGCAATGGTTCATACGGACGTTCCAGAACGATAAAGATGCTGCCATACCGCATAGCTGCAAATTGGCAACATATCATAGACAACCACCGCCTCGGCGCGGCATTTATGCTTCGTAACGAGACTCCCGACAGCGAGGATATGTTTCTACAGACAGAGTATAACAACCGCACTATCAGCGATATACAATTAGCAACAACCGTAGCTGGCGAGCTAAACTACGGATTTACTCTCGCCAACTGCCTCACCCTCTCCACAACACTCTTTATCACCTCGGCTCTGAATGGCTGCGACGTCCTGCACTACTACGATGACCTGGCGGGCGAATATGTCGACACGGTAGTTAGCAACATCGACACCACCACGGGAGGCATAGAGATAAAGGCATCAGCGGAGTGGACACGCCACCTATCTTCGACATTTATGTTCTCGGCTCTTGCAAGCCGCTACAGCGACTCCGCAAAGGTTATGCTCTATGCCGACACAGACAACCGCCACCTCGCCACCACAGTCTCGAGGATCTCAGGATGCAGAACCGGCGCACCCGAGCTCTCTGCATACGGCGATATCGCATTTCGCCACGGAGGATGGACAGCGCGCACATCGCTATACTATTCGGGTCAAAGATACGTGACACCATCATTCGTGCGCCGCAGCGACAGGGTAACAGGGCAGGCACTCTCCGATGCACAATACACCGCACTTATGTCGCAACAACACCTCGGAGATATCTTCGGCATCGACCTCTCGATTTCGAAGTGGATAAACTTCGAAAAGTCGGCCCTCGGCATTCAATTTTCTATTCGTAACCTTCTCGGTAGTAGCAACATAATCGGCGGCTATGAGCAGAATCGCATACGCCGCGTAACCATCCCAAATGGCACAATATTGGAGCCTTTCGATGCACGTATGACATACGGCTACCCACGCCTCTTCTACCTCAGCCTCGCGTTGCGCTTCGAGTAAGCGTGGGCTCTTGCCGCCGCACATAACAAAACTATTGCTCAATATTGCAACGTTGGGCTTTGCACGCTTTTATTTTTTCTATTTTTTTTGTATCTTTACCCCGATTTGTACATATAGTGTAACTAAAGCTTAACTAACGATAATGAGTTGTTGTAAAAAACATATTCCAGAGATGGGGCGAGGATGTACCTTCTGCGACTGTGGCGATGAGATTGAGGCTATCGCAGCGGAGGGTTGCTACAAGCTCCACGAGACTGATTGGTTGGAGGAGTATCCCGTAAATATCCCATCGGATATCTTCGAGGTTCGCTTCAAAAACACACGCCGCTCCTACTACCAAAACGTTAATAATCTTGACCTTAAGCGCGGCGACATCGTTGCCGTGGAGGCTCAGCCAGGTCACGACATAGGCATCATCTCGCTTACGGGCGATATGGTTGCTAAGCAGATGCGCCGCGTGGGATTCAACCCCCACAATGGCGAGTTCAAGAAGATCTACCGCAAGGCACGCCCATACGACATCGAGCGTTGGCAGGAGGCTATAGCACTCGAGCACGAGACGATGATCGCATCACGCCAGATTGCCGCAGATATGGGTCTGAATATGAAGATCGGCGATGTGGAGTATCAGGGAGATAAGCTCAAGGCAATCTTTTACTACATTGCAGACGAGCGCGTCGACTTCCGCGAGCTTATCAAGGTCTTTGCCGACCGCTTCCACATCCGCATCGAGATGAAGCAGATTGGTGCGCGCCAGGAGGCAGGACGCATCGGAGGTATCGGAGCCTGTGGCCGAGAGCTTTGCTGCGCATCGTGGATGTCGAGCTTCTCGAGCGTCACAACAAATGCCGCGCGTATGCAGGAGATTTCGCTCAATCCGCAAAAGTTGGCTGGTCAGTGCTCAAAGTTGAAGTGCTGTCTGATGTATGAGTATGACGTCTATGCCGATGCACGACGCACCATACCACGTCTGCGCGAGCCACTGCAGAGTATGGACGGAGAGTATTATCTCATTAAGATTGACCCACTTGCAGGCACAATGTCATTCTCGACAAGCAAGAATACCATAGCCAACCTCACCACACTTCCTATCTCGCGTGTCAAGGAGATCATTGCCATCAACCGCGCGGGCGAGAAGGTGGAGACACTGCTCGGAGATGGTAACGAGACTGTAACGGCAGAGCCTACATATCGCAACGAGGAGGATAGCATCACACGCTTCGACAACAAGGGTTCGCGCAAGAAGAATAAGCGCAACCGCGACAAAAATAGGGCGCAGCAGGGCGGTAACGCCGAGCCAAAGGAGCAGAATAACGTACCTCAGGAGGTTGCGACAGAGCCAACTGGCGAGCAGCAACCAGAGGAGCAGAGAGAGCCAAAGGAACAGCGTGAGCGTGGTGAGCGTCGCCAGCGAGACAATCGTCACAACCACCGCCGCCAGGATCGCGAGCAAAATCGTGATTCAAAACCCGAGCAGAAACGTGAGCCAAAACGTGAGCGCGAGGAGCAGAGTGGCGACAACACCCCACAGCGCGAGCAGCACAACGACCGCACTGAGAACCAAAACACAGAGCAGGGCGAGCGCAAAGAGCATCGCGGAGAGCGTCGCAGACACAACCACAAGGGTCATCGCAGAGAGGGCCAGCAGCGTCGCGCAGAGGGTGAGCAGCGCTCGGGAGGCGATAACGTGGAGAAGCAATAGACTTAAGAATGAGAGCTTTATCATCTATCATTGTGGCAATTACAGCAATACTCGTTGTGGCGTGCAGCACGCCGCAACGCAGTGTTGTTATGCACGACACCCCAGCAGACAAGTGGGATATAAGCGAGGAGTTCTACTACGACAACTCCGATAGCCTCACACAGCGCGATATTGCCATTACGCTACGTTACGGCAATGGCTACGTCGCAGACTCTGTGGCTGTGAACATCCTGTGCGTCACACCCGACTCGTTGGTTGTCGAGGAGCCATTCACGCTCCACATACCCCACATCAGCGACTTGCGCCCCGAGGAGCATACGTTCACCTATCGCCGCAATGTTGTATTGGCAACACGAGGCAGATATATCTTCCGCCTCACGCCACAGCAGGCCGTGGAGGGCATCAGCTCCGTAGGTATAGTGATTAGCGAGTCGGCACAACGAAGTAAATAAAGAAACGATATACATTATGGGAAAGGATAAACTTAGGAAATTCGCTGAAAACCTTACATTTGAGTGTATGGTACAGCCGGAGTTTGATGATATATTCCACAAGGACCACCCGCTGAAGGGGCGTTGGCACGAGGATTTCTTCCACAACAACAACCCTATAGTTTTGGAGTTAGGATGCGGCAAGGGTGAGTATACCATAGCCCTTGCGGAGCGCGACCCCGAGAAGAACTACATAGGCATCGACATTAAGGGTGCGCGTATGTGGCGCGGCGCAAAGACTGCCACGCAGCGCGGTATGAAGAATGTCGGATTCATTCGCACACGCATCGAGTTTATCCTCTCGTTCTTTGCTTCAGGCGAGGTGTCGGAGATATGGATCACCTTTCCCGACCCACAGCTCAAGAGCCGCAGAGCAAAGAAGCGTCTTACGTCGCCACTCTTCTTAGCTAACTACAAGCGTTTCCTTAGCGAGGATGGTGTCATTAACCTAAAGACCGACTCGAAGCACTTATACAACTACACCGCTGCGGTTATCGAGCGTCTGGGCCTCAACGCCGAGGTGCAGAATGATGATATATACGGCTCAGGATATGCCGATGAGGTGTTGTCGGTAAAGACCGCATATGAGACTCGCTTCGTGGCTATGGGACTCCCTATCACCTACACACGTTTCCGTCTCGGAGAGTGCACCGAGTTTGAGCATTTCGACTGGGAGGGCGATGATGTCTTAGAGAAGGATGCAGAGGAGAATAGAACAAAGGCTTTCTAATTTAGAATAGTATGGGAAAGAGAAGAAAAGATTTACCCTTTATCGAAGGGCTACATATTACCACTCTCGCAGCCGAGGGCAAGGCTATGGGAAAGGTTGATAATCAGGTGGTTTTCGTGCCTATGACCGTTCCCGGCGATGTAGTTGACGTGCAGATTCGCAAGCACCACCGCCGATTTATGGAGGGCGTTGTTGTACGCTACGTGGAGAAATCTCCGCTGCGTGTAGACCACTTCTGCGAGCACTTTGGCATCTGCGGAGGCTGCAAATGGCAGAACCTGCCTTACGAGGAGCAGCTAAAGCAAAAGACGAAGCAGGTCGAGGATCAGCTTGTGCGCATCGGCCACCTCGATATTCCAGAGGTGCGCCCTTGTCTCGGCTCTGCCAAGACACGCGAGTACCGCAATAAGCTCGAGTTTACCTTTGCCGACAAACGCTGGCTCACCTATGAGGAGATCGCCTCGGGAGCAGATATCGAGGCTATGCCAGCCGTAGGTTTCCACATCCCAGGATGCTTCGACAAGGTATTGGATATCAACAAGTGTCACTTGCAGATTGACCTCTCGAACCGCATCCGTCTGGCTACAAAGCAATTCTGCATCGACAATGGTTACTCGTTCCACAACGCTCGCGCACACGAGGGCTTGATGCGAACTATGGTTATCCGCACCGCGTCGACAGGCGAGGTGATGGTGATTATGGTCTTCAACGAGAATGACAAGGAGCGTATCGACGCACTGATGACATACCTCAAAAATGAGTTCCCGGAGATCACCTCGCTTATCTATATGGTTAACGACAAGTGGAACGATTCGTTGGGTGACCGCGAGCCTGTATGCTTCGCGGGTAAGGATCATATCATCGAGGAGATGGAGGGTCTCAAGTTCAAGGTTGGCCCAAAATCCTTCTACCAGACCAACTCCGAGCAGGCATATGAGCTCTATAAGGTAACGCGCGACTTTGCGGAGCTGACTGAGAATGATGTACTCTACGACCTCTACACTGGCACAGGAACGATTGCCAACTTCTGCGCACGTCGCGCTAAGAAGGTTGTGGGTGTGGAGTATGTTCCCGAGGCTATCGAGGATGCTGTTATCAACTCGCAAATCAATGGTATTGGGAACACTACGTTCTACGCTGGAGATATGAAGGATGTCCTCAGTGACGAGTTCGTAGAGCGCAATGGCCGCCCAAATGTCATCATCCTCGACCCACCACGTGCTGGTGTTGACGAGCGTGTGCTGGAGGTTATCAAGCGCGCCGCCCCCGAGCGTATGGTCTACGTAAGTTGCAACCCATCGACTCAGGCTCGCGACCTCGCGATACTAAACGATATGTATGAGATTTTGGCCGTGCAGCCTGTAGATATGTTCCCACATACTCACCACGTTGAGAATGTCGTGAAGCTACGAAAGAGATAGGCATACCTATCGCAGCATAAAATAAACCCACTTAGGAGAGTACAACGAAGTACAACCTAAGTGGGTTATTTTGTTGATACTCAGTTGCGTGAAGCAACCTGCATCACCTCAGATTAGAATGCCTTGCAGATAGCGAGGAAATCCTCAGCCTTCAATGCAGCACCGCCAATCAAACCTCCATCAACATTCTCCTTAGAGAAGATCTCAGCAGCGTTAGATGGCTTGCAAGAGCCACCATAGAGGATAGAGCACTCCTCGGCCTTAGCACCGAACTTCGAGCGCAACACCTCGCGGATGTAGGCGTGAATCTCCTCGGCCTGCTCCGCAGTAGCGGTCTTACCTGTACCGATAGCCCATACTGGCTCGTAGGCAATAACAAGGTTTGCAAACTGCTCCTCTGTGAGGTTGAACACCACCTCCTCGATCTGCTGCCTGCAAACATCGAAGTGACGACCTGCCTCACGCTCCTCGAGGTTCTCACCAACGCAGTAGATAGGGGTCAAGCCATTCTCGTATGCGCGCGCCATCTTCTTGTTCAATGTCTCAGATGTCTCACCATAGTACTGGCGACGCTCCGAGTGACCAAGGATAACATACTTGCAACCGAGCGCTGCAATCATCTCTGCAGATACCTCTCCAGTGTATGCACCCTTAACCTCTGTAGCGCAATCCTGAGCACCCACAGCAACACTCTTACCCTCTACAGCCTCGACAACCTGTGCGAGGTGGGTGAATGGAGGACATACGATAACCTCCACGCAATCACAAACCTCTGTGCGGCCTACTGCAACACCCTTTGCCAACTCAACACCCTCCTTAGGGAGTGTGTTCATCTTCCAGTTACCGGCAACAATATTCTTTCTCATAGTATATCAGATTTTTTAAAACGTTATATAGTATGGCGTAACATAGCGACGTAGGGCAGCATACAACTACCCCACGCACCTAAATTACTCCTTCTTAGACTCGATCCAAGCCTTAACCTCAGCAGTACCCAGACCCAACTTATTCTTCTTGTTGAAGCCGCAAAGGTCGTTAAAGAGCTTCATACCTCCGCTCTTAGCAGTGTTCTCGAAGGCCTCCAACGTGATGTAGCCCATCTTCTGGATTACAGCAACCCACTCTGCTGGGATGCCAGCTGCGGTGTATACCTCCTCGGCGTCGGCTACAACCTTCTTCTCAGGACGCATAGTTGGGAAGAACAATACATCCTGGATAGATGTCTCGCCAGTCATCATCATAGTGAGACGGTCGATACCGATACCCATACCCGAGCAAGATGGCATACCATACTCCAACGCGCGAACAAAGTCCATATCGATGGTCATAGCCTCGTCATCACCCTTCTCCGACAAGCGCATCTGCTCCTGGAAACGCTCCAACT
Organism: Alistipes sp.; assembly: GCA_017630455.1. Classification (GTDB taxonomy): domain Bacteria; phylum Bacteroidota; class Bacteroidia; order Bacteroidales; family Rikenellaceae; genus Alistipes. The sequence continues at coordinate 10,621 of JAGBVG010000030.1, forward strand.
GATCGATAGGATCGTTCAACTCAGAGTATGCATTGCAAAGCTCCTTACCGTTCACGAACAACTCGAAACGCTCTGTAAGCTCCTCGTTATCGCGGTGACGCTTGCAGAGTGGTGACATCTCGATAGGATAGTCGGTAACGAAGGTTGGCTGCACCAAATCCTCCTCGCAGTACTGACCAAAGATAGCATCGATGAGCTTACCCTTACCCATAGTGTCGTCGATCTCTACGTTAAGACGCTTACAAGCCTCGCGGAGCTGCTCCTCTGACTGATCTGTGATGTCGTAGCCAGTCTTCTCCTTGATAGCATCGGTCATAGTTACGCGGCGGAATGGAGCCTTGAACGAGATCTGCTTACCGTCGATAGTAACATCAGTAGTGCCATTCACGGCCATAGCCACACGCTCCAACATCTGCTCGGTGAACTCCTGCATCCAGATATAGTCCTTGTACGCAACATAGATCTCCATACAAGTAAACTCTGGGTTGTGAGTGCGGTCCATACCCTCGTTACGGAAGTTCTTACCAAACTCATATACACCATCGAAGCCACCTACGATAAGACGCTTCAAGTACAACTCCGTTGCGATACGCATATAGAAGTCGATATCGAGAGCATTGTGGTGGGTGATGAATGGACGTGCCGCAGCACCACCAGGAATAGGCTGCAAAATAGGAGTCTCAACCTCCAAGTAGCCACGCTCGTTGAAGAAGTCACGCATAGTCTGCATAATCTTCGCACGCTTAACGAAGGTATCCTTGACGTGAGGGTTAACCACCAAGTCCAAATAACGCTGGCGGTAACGAACCTCAGGGTCGGTCAACGCATCGAAAGTCTGGCCATCCTTCTGCTTAACAACAGGCAATGGACGTACCGACTTCGAGAGCACGGTAAACTTCTTGCAATGTACCGACAACTCACCAGTATTGGTGTGGAACGCAAAGCCCTCGACGCCGATGAAGTCACCGATGTCCAACAACTTCTTAAACACGGTATTATAGAGCGTAGGATCACCCTCAGGGCAGATGTCATCACGACGGATATAGACCTGGATACGACCCGTAGCATCCTGAAGCTCGAAGAATGATGCTGAGCCCATAATACGGCGGCTCATAATACGACCTGCGATAGATACCTCCTGGAAGTTACCCTTCTCAGGATCAAACTGCTCGGCAATCTCCTTAGCGGAAGCGTTCACCTCGTAACGCGCTGCTGGATAGGGATTTATACCCAACTCACGCAAAGCATTGAGCGACTGACGACGGAGAACCTCCTGTTCACTGAGTTCAATATTCATAATATGATGTTTTAATTTATGTTTCGCAGTAGTGCAAATATGCTACAAAGTTACGAAAAAACGCCGAATAATCAACGTGCAACACAACTATTTACAACAAAAAAGTAGAGGCCACGTAAAACGTAGCCTCCACTTTTGCTATACGACGAGGATTACTTCTCCACAGCGCGTGCTGCGTATGAGATGTTGAGCGCCTCAGCCTTACGCAACTCCTGCTTTACTGCAGTAAGCTTACCTACTGTTGCACCCTCATCCACGCGCAAGTTAACAACAATCTCGTTAGGGCCTACACCCTTAGTTACTGTTGTTGCTGAGATGAAGTCACGAATATCCTCTACCTCGCGGGTCTGATCGTTGAGCTGAATCTTCAACGCATCCTCACCCTTAGCTGCGCCAAGGGGCTTACCCATCCAGATATTTACAAGATTCTTCTTGTCGAGCTCAGTAATCTCATTAGCCTCTGGCATCTGCACAGATACCAATGGATCTACCTCACGCATCGTTGTTGCTGCCATAAAGAAGAACAGAAGCATAAACACGATGTCGGGAAGTGATGATGTCGACATTGCGGGCACTTCACGCTTGCCCTTTTTTGCCATTACTGCCATAATTACTTCTTTGTTTGATCGTTTGGTTCTGCCTCAGATATCTTCATAGGAACAGCCTTACGCACGTTCTGCGCCTCGATGTCGGTCAACTCATCATAAACCTTACCGTATACCTGACGAGAGATATCGTCACGATAGAGGTTGAAGGCGTGAGTCAACTCATCCTGAACCTTAAGATATACCTTATACTCTGTTTCATCATCGGCCTTAAGAGAAACAAGACCCTCGCTGACATCATACGTACCGCCGTCAATCTCGGTAGCCTTCTTGTTTGAACGATTAGGGTCAACCAAGAAGTAGTATACCTCACGAGAGAGACGTGAGTGCTCACCGCTACGACGCAAGTCGTTAGGACGATACTCATCAGTACCCACCATAATAGCACCGCTACGCGATACGTTTACCTTGAGTACGTTACGCTCGTTTACATCAACGTCATTCTGCTGCTCTGTAGGGTCGATCCAAGGTGGAAGCGTACGCTTCATACCTGTGTCGACATCCATCGTAGTTGTCACCAAGAAGAATATCAACAGCAAGAAAGCGATATCTGCCATTGAACTGGAGTTGATATCTCCAGCCTTTTTCTTCGTTTTTGCCATAAACTACGATTTAAAAATACCACGAACAGCCGACAAAATAGCCGCCAAAGCAGCACCGGCAAATGTGATGTAAGTTACCAAAATACTTGTATCTGCAATCATGTACTCGAATGTGCCGAATACTGTACGAGTTGCAGGATCTGTACCGATACCAAGGTCGTAACCTGCAGCATCCTTCAATGTGTGACCCTCTGCCCAGCCATTGCCGTTAGCAATAACGTATGCAATAGCAACGATAGCAACAACAACTACCAATGAGAGAAGTGTCTTCTTAAGACCACCTGCATTGAGGAATAGGTTGAAGAGTGCGCTCATTACGATAAATGCGATAGCAAATACCATCAAGAAGTAGAACCACATAAGGTTCCAGTGGATAGCGTTTGCCAAGGCAACCATGTTGTCACCATTAGCCTTTGCCTCCTCGTTAGCCTCGATAGAAGCTGCGATGTTCTCCTCCATGATAGAGACATTCTCGCGGTGCTGGTTCAAGGTGTCGTTCAAAGCCTTGAAATTAGCCTGAACGCCCTCTGCTGCTGCAAGCTTACGCTTCTCTGCAGCGTTGAGAGACTTTTTAGCCTTAAGAGCCTCAACTGTTGCCTGGGCCTCCAAAGCTGCCTCACGTGCATCAGAAACCTTCTGCTCGTAAGCTGGGATAAGCTCATTAACTGTTTTAGCGAGCTTCTCCTGCTCTGCCTCGATAGCATCCAAAGTAAGGATACCCTCGCCGAGCTGATTGGTAAAGATGATACCAAGAGCTCGAATACCATCCTCTGTCGTTGAAACAGGCACAGGCTGGTCATCCTCGGTATTCACAGCAAACCCGTCTGC
>JAGBVG010000031.1 GCA_017630455.1 Alistipes sp.
CTGAATGTGCGGCTGGAACACCTCCTTTCTGGAAGGGACATCGACAAAGAAGATGGACAAGAGCAAGGTTGGAGCAAGTGCTCTTTATCGAACTACTATTAAACTTTAAAGAAATAAAGATGCACGACAGGGCAAATGCCAGATAAGGTAAGACATCCGGTAGGTGCAGGAGAGTGCGAACACAGTCCTATAGCTCAGTTGGTTAGAGCGCTACACTGATAATGTAGAGGTCGGCAGTTCAACTCTGCCTGGGACTACAAAAGAGGGGGGATTAGCTCAGCTGGCTAGAGCATCTGCCTTGCACGCAGAGGGTCAACGGTTCGAATCCGTTATTCTCCACAAAATAAAGATCTTTGACATATTGAAGAAACGAGTAGAGAACAATCTCAAGAAATAAGGTTCGCAAGAACCTCCTTGATACGAAGGTAGCGATACCGTTAGTATCAAGACCAAGAAAGTAAAGAAGGGCGCATGGCGGATGCCTTGGCTCTTGGAGGCGAAGAAGGACGTGATAAGCTGCGATAAGCCACGGGGAGGAGCAAATATCCATTGATCCGCGGATTTCCGAATGGGGCAACCCGATAGATGGAAGGTCTATCACACCGTAAAGGTGGGCATACGCAGGGAACTGAAACATCTTAGTACCTGCAGGAAGAGAAAATAAAAAATGATTCCCCAAGTAGTGGCGAGCGAACGGGGAAGAGCCCAAACCGACGTTGTTGAGGCAATGTCGGGGTTGAAGGAGTATCACAAAGCGACTATGGAGGTGACTGGAATGCATTGGAAAGTGCAGCCGAAGCGGGTGACAGCCCCTTACAGGAAGCCGAAGTTACGTGAGATACCACCTGAGTAACGCGGAGCACGAGGAATTCTGCGTGAATCTGCCGGGACCATCCGGTAAGGCTAAATACATACAAGAGACCGATAGCGAACTAGTACTGTGAAGGAAAGGTGCAAAGAACCTCGAACAGAGGAGTGAAATAGTTCCTGAAACCATGCGCTTACAAGCGGTCGGAGCGGCTAAGTGCCGTGACGGCGTGCCTTTTGCATAATGAACCTACGAGTTACTGTTGTTGGCGAGGTTAAGACATTAAGTGTCGGAGCCGAAGCGAAAGCGAGTTTTAAGTGGCGTAAAGTCAGCAGTAGTAGACGCGAAACCAAGTGATCTACCCATGGCCAGGTTGAAGTTTGGGTAAAACCAACTGGAGGACCGAACTGATAAGCGTTGAAAAGCTTCCGGATGAGCTGTGGGTAGGAGTGAAAGGCCAATCAAACTTGGAGATAGCTCGTACTCCCCGAAATGCATTTAGGTGCAGCCTCAGGAGTTTCTTATGAGAGGTAGAGCGACTGATTGGATGCGAGGGCTTCACCGCCTATCAAGTCCTGACAAACTCCGAATGCTCATAAGTTATCCTGGGAGTGAGGGCGCGGGTGCTAACGTCCGTGTCCGAGAGGGAAAGAACCCAGACCATCGGCTAAGGCCCTTAAATGTATGCTAAGTTACATTAACGAAGTTTTGTCGCAGTGACAG
>JAGBVG010000032.1 GCA_017630455.1 Alistipes sp.
ATATGTTGCCATTCTACGAGCCAGGAGATTTGAAGGACACAACTAAAGAGTAAGCATTTATGAAAGAGACAGTAATCATTGCAGGTTTCGGAGGACAGGGTGTCCTCACTATGGGTAAGATTTTGGCTTACTCTGGTATTATGCAGGATATGGAGGTTACTTGGATGCCTTCATACGGTCCTGAGATGCGTGGTGGTACCGCTAACGTAACCGTTATTCTTTCAGATAGCGCAATCTCTTCACCTATCGCTCACGAATTCGACTGCGTAGTTGTTCTCAACCAGCAGTCTATGGACAAGTTCGAGGCTCAGGTGAAGCCAGGTGGCGTACTTATCTACGACACAAACGGTATCACACACCACCCTACACGTACTGACATCAGCGTATATCAGATCGACGCTACTGCTGAGTGCGCACGTTTGGGTCAGGCTAAGTTGTTCAACACTATGATCCTCGGCGCATACCTCAAGGTTCGCCCAGTGGTTAAGATGGAGAACGTAATGGAGGGTCTTAAGAAGACCTTGCCTGAGCGCGCTTGGAAGATGCTTCCACAGAACGAGGAGGCTATCAAGCACGGTGGTGAGATTATCCGTCAGATCCGATAATCGGTCATTACGCACAAACGAGAGGTTGCCCGCAAAAGGGTAGCCTCTTTTTTTATGTATCTATAGGAAATTGGAAATTCCAATTCGCTCGCCGCAACGCAACGAGATCGCCCTCGAGCAGCTAAAAAAATAAGCAAACTCGGCGCAAAAACCTCGGTTTCGAAAGAAATATCGCGAACATCGAAATTTATTCGTGATTTTTGATACAGGCTATTATTATTTTTATTATATTTGTATGAAATTATGGGGATACTATTTTTAGTAGCCTATTTCACGATTTAGATAAAACGATAAACTAATAATACATAACAACAAACTACACTACAATGGACAATGTAAACGTACAGCAATTGCAGGATGTGGTTATCCGTTTCTCGGGTGACTCAGGTGATGGTATGCAGCTCACCGGCACACTCTTCTCGGATACATCAGCACTATTCGGCAATGGTATCTCAACATTCCCTGATTACCCAGCCGAGATTCGCGCACCACAGGGAACTGTAGCAGGCGTATCTGGTTTCCAGGTACATTTTGGTTCAAGCCGCATTGACAATCCTGGCGACTACTGCGATGTTTTGGTTGCTATGAATCCAGCAGCTCTCATCGCTAACCGCAAGTGGTTGAAGCCATCAGCAACAGTTATCATCGACGGCGACACTATGACCGAGGATAACATCACCAAGGCGGGCTTCAAGACTATGGATCCTATCGCAGAGCTTGGCCTCGAGGGCTTCAACGTTGTTATTCCAGACATCACCACAATGACCAAGGAGGCATTAAAGGATACCGGTATGGATAACAAGGCTATGGTTAAGTGTAAGAATATGTTTGCCTTGGGTATCGTATTCTGGATGTATAACCGCTCTGATGAGTTCGCTAAGAAATTCCTCGACTCTAAGTTTGCTAAGAAGAATCCTCTCGTAGCTGAGGCTAATAAGCGAGTTATCGAGGCTGGTTACAACTACGCAGCTAACACTCATCAGTTTGCAAACAACTATACCGTAGCACCAGCAGAGTTGGAGAAGGGCGTATACCGCTCTATCAACGGTAACACCGCTACAGCTTGGGGTTTCTGTGCTGCATCTGAGAAGTCTGGTCTTCCACTCTTCTGCGGCTCATACCCTATCACTCCAGCTACCGTAATCCTCGAGGAGCTCGCTAAGCGTCGTGACCTCGGCGTTAAGACTGTTCAGGCTGAGGATGAGATCGCAGGTATCTGTACATCTATCGGTGCTGCTTATGCAGGTAACTTCGCTGTTACTACAACATCTGGTCCTGGTCTTTCACTCAAGAGCGAGGCTATGGGCTTGGCTGTTATGGCCGAGTTGCCATTGGTAGTCGTTGACGTACAGCGCGGTGGTCCATCTACAGGTCTTCCTACTAAGACCGAGCAGAGCGACCTTAACCAGGCACTCTATGGCCGTAATGGTGAGTGTCCTATGGTTGTTCTCGCAGCATCTTCACCAAGCGACTGTTTCCACTACGCATTTATGGCAGGTAAGATCGCTATGGAGCATATGACTCCTGTAGTGTTGCTCACCGATGGTTTCATCGCTAACGGTTCTGAGCCTTGGAAGATTCCATCAATGTCGGAGTATCCAGCTATCGTACCTCCTATCGTTGAGCCACGTCAGGGCGAGGAGTTCTTACCATACGCTCGTAACGAGAAGTTGGCTCGCGGCTGGGCATTCCCAGGCAAGGAGGGTCTCGAGCACCGTATCGGCGGTTTGGAGAAGGATCACCTTCGTGGTACTATCTCTCACGATCCTAAGAACCATCAGGAGATGGTTACAACACGTCGTCGCAAGGTTGAGCTTGTGGCTGAGGAGTTGCCAGAGTTGCAGGTATTTGGTGCCGAGGAGGCAGATGTTCTCGTTGTAGGTTGGGGCGGTACACGCGGTCACCTCCACAGCGCTGTTAAGCAATTGCAGGATGAGGGTAAGTCTGTAGCACACCTCCACTTCAACTACATCTACCCATTGCAGAAGGGTGTGGCTGATATCTTGAAGCGCTACAAGCGTATCGTAGTATGCGAGTTGAACGAGGGTCAGTTTGCTAACTACTTGCGCCAGCAGTTCACCGATGTTACTATCGAGTCATACGGCAAGACTGAGGGCCAGCCATTTACAGTCATTGAGCTCAAGGAGAAGATTGCCTCAATGCTATAATTCGAACACCACTATATTAATAATAAGAAACTGAAAAATACTATGGCAGATTTCAAGTATACACCCGCTGATTTCAAGAGTGATCAACAGGTAAAGTGGTGTCCAGGCTGCGGCGACCACGCTATTCTTAACGCAGTGCAGCGCACTATGCCAGAGGTGGCAGATGCTCTCGGCAAGCCACACAATATGTTTACCTTCGTGTCGGGTATCGGATGTTCATCGCGCTTCATCTACTATATGAAGACCTTTGGTTTCCACACTATCCACGGTCGTGCAAACGCTATCGCTACAGGTATCAAGACTGCAAACCCAGAGCTTTCAGTATGGGTATGTACAGGTGATGGTGACTCATTGGCTATCGGTGGTAACCACTTCATCCACGCTATCCGTCGTAACATCGACCTTAACGTAATTTTGTTCAACAACGAGATTTACGGTTTGACAAAGGGTCAGTACTCTCCTACTACCAAGCTCGGTAAGATCACCAAGACCTCGCCATTTGGTACTGTTGAGAAGCCATTTACACCAGGTGAGTTGGTTATCGGTGCTAAGGGTACATTCTTTGCACGTACCATCGACCAGGAGGTTATGCTTACTAAGGAGTGCTTATTGGCAGCCGCTAAGCATAAGGGTATGGCAGTTACCGAGGCGTTGGTTAACTGTATGATCTTCAACGACAAGACCCACGCAATGTTTGCTGGTGACAAGGCTACTCGCGAGGAGAATACCGTACACTTGGTACACGGCGAGAAGATGCTCTTCGGCAAGGATAAGAATAAGGGTTTGGTATTCGAGAATATGCGCTTGAAGGTTGTTACCGTAGGTGAGGATGGCTACACTATGGACGACGTATTGACTCACGACGCTAAGTGTGCTGACACCACCCTCCACTCTATGCTTGCAGCTATGAAGTATCCTGAGTACCCAGTTGCTGTGGGTGTTATCCGCGATGTTGACGATGAGAACGTATACGATCTCCGCGTTCAGCAGCAGGTTGAGGAGGTTAAGGCAGCATCGAAGTTCAAGTGTGTTGACGACCTTCTTCGCTCAGGCCAGACTTGGGAGATTAAGTAAGGGTTAAACCTTAAAGAAAATGAGACCGGCTCAGTGTCGGTCTCATTTTTTTTTAAAGTCGGCACATCATTAATTGCTCGACAAATTCTAATAAATAAAGTAGTGAAATCTAAAAACAAATTATTATCTTTGCTCTCAAATAACTGATAATAATCGTTTTACTAAATCATCAATACTATGGCACAAGCTACTGAGACACCTCGCAAGAGTTTTTTCAAAACCTACGTTGTCGACGCCCTGAGCTATATGGCTATGGGTCTCTTTTGCTCGTTGATTTTAGGTCTTATCATTGGTCAGATTGCCAAGATTCCTGGCCTCGATTTCCTCGCTGAGATAGCGCGACTTCTCCAGCTCGACCTCGTTGTCGGAGGTTCAATCGGTATGGCCATTGCACTCGGTCTTAAACGCGACCCTCTGGTGACCATCTCTGCCATTGCTGTGGGTGCATTGGGCTACTCGTTGGGCGGCGCGTGGGGTGACGTGGGCGGCAACCCTATTGGCGCATATCTCGCAGCCATCGTGGGCATACAAGCTGGTTCGTTGGTCTCAAAGCGCACACCCGTGGATATCATCATCACTCCGCTTGTTGCTGTAGTCGTGGGAGGTCTCTTTGCCAAGTATTGCTGCGTTCCCGTGGGCGAATGGGTGATGTCACTTGGCGAGGTCATCAACCGCGCCACGACTCTCAATCCATTTATTATGGGCATCATTCTATCTGTCTCTGTGGGCTGCATCCTCACACTTCCCATCAGCTCTGCCGCGCTCTGTATCTCCATCGGTCTCAGCGGTTTGGCTGCTGGAGCTGCGACGGCTGGATGCTGCGCTCAGATGATAGGTTTTGCCGTTATAAGCTTCAAGGAAAATGGCATCGGAGGTCTCATTTCGCAAGGTCTCGGCACGTCGATGTTGCAGATCGGAAACATCGCACGCAAACCAATCATCTGGCTCGCACCAACTCTTGCGGGTGCCATCCTCGGCCCGATATCGACTATGGTGCTGAAGATGACCAACAGCGCTGCAGGAGCAGGTATGGGCACTGCAGGATTGGTAGGTCCTATCGGATGCTGGGACTCGATGTCTGCTACTACCGACCACACGTTGCTCTTAGCCGAGATTATCGGAATGTACTTCGTAGCACCAGCCCTGCTGAGCCTTATGTTCCACGTTATTATGAAGCGTCTGGGCTGGGTAAAAGATGGTGATATGGCACTGAAAAAATAGCAAAATTGCGCCTCTATCTATCTATACATATATTTATTTGGAAATAAGGGAAACAGTAGCTACATTTGCGCCCTCTAAACTACAAATTTCTAACATAACAAAGATGAAACGTTTAATGATTTTTGCTCTTCTCGTTATGAGCGCACTCTTTGTTGCGTGCGACAAATCTAACGAGGGTGATATCAAAGTTGTTATCACATCGGAGAGCGAGATTAAGGTTGGCAAGTATGCCACCGATGTTACCATCCGCTACGACATCTTGGGTATCGAAGATGTTAAGGCAGATGTAAAATTTAGCCAGGAGGGATGGCTGCGCGTCAAAAGCGAGGAGGTTGGCGCAGTGGTGATCTCGGTTGCTGAGAATGAGACAGATAGTAGCCGTATGGCTGCCATTACGTTGAGCTACGGCGCATCGCAGGCCTCTGTTATCGTCAGCCAGTCAGGCGACGCATTGTCTCCAGTGCTCACATCACTCTCGGGCGAGGAGATTACCCTTGAGCGTATGGGTAAGCGTGTTGAGATTACCTACGCACTCGAGAACGCCAATCCTACCGACTACATCTTCGTGAAGACTAATGCCGACTGGATCTACTCTATCGACACTGCTCGTGATGGTATTGTTACACTCGGCGTGGGCACAAACACCACAAAGGCTATGCGCGAGACCGAGGTAACCGTGGGCTACGGCACAGCATCATTTAAGATACTTCTCAAGCAGCGTGGCGATGGTGATATCAACTTCAAGGCTTCGATTATGGGTGGCGAGTATCTCGGTGATGCCCTCACTCCTGGTGCTGGCAACTACTGGTTTTGGCTCTCGGACCGAGGCTTCGACCAGGAGGGTAAGGCATATCCAAGTGCTACATACTACCGCATCGACGCATACGGCGTACCTTACAACGGCAACGAGAGCAATGTGCCTATCGCCAACGGCACATACACCTACGACCCTGAGAACACCTATACCGTAGGCACATTCACCGCAGAGTATAGCGGCCACTGGGTGACAAACATCGATGGCAAGCGTGAGGGTGCTATAACAGCCTTTGACTCAGGTACTTTGGTTGTCGAGAATGGCAAGATTACCCTCGAGGTGGTTATCGCTGGCGAGAAGCACCACGTTGAGTACATTGGCAACACCACGCTCCCTGACAACGCAAGCGAGGTTACCGTATACTCAACCCTCGATGGCGACTACGAGGCTGACCTCTCGGACCACTACCTCGTTTATGAGTGCTATGGCGACTACTACGAGTGTGGCTTCACCAACTGGATGATTGTCATCAGGCCTAACAACGAAACTTCTGGCGACTGCTTCCAGTTCGACTTCATCACCGACAAGGCTACCAAGGCTGAGGGCTTCTGTGGCGACTACGTATCTTCGGACTTCATCGCTACAAACGCATTCTTCCCAGGCTGGACAGATGGCGTAAACCTCCTCTGCAGTTGGTATTTCAATGCCGAGCAGACCGAGTTCGCACCATTCCGTGGCGGTGAGATGTCGGTAAAGGATAATGGCGATGGCACCATCACCGTGGATATCAAGGTTAAGGATGACCTCCGCCACAAAATCACAGGCTCGTGGACTGGTGTCCCAGAGGCATTTGTAGAGTAACAACTAACAACTATTACCAATATGAAAAAACTATTTTCACTTATTGCTCTTCTCGCTCTTGTAGCCTTCGTAGGTTGCGAGAAGAAGAGCACTGACGAGGGTGTCACATCATTCACCCTCTCACAGACCGAACTCGAGGTTTCGGCTGACGGTGGTGCGCAGAACATCACCTACTCGCTCGAGAATCCTCAGCATGGTGCCGTTGTGCTTACCAACTGCTCTGCAAACTGGATCAAGGAGCTTAGCACAGCTACCGTAGGCGAGATTAAGTTCGCCGTTATGCCTAACTATACTCCTGAGGCTCGCGAGACTGTAATCGATGTGCAGTACACAGCCCTCGAGGAGAAGTTCCAGATCAAGGTGAAGCAGGATGCTAACACCAAGCCTATGTTCGCATTCGAGGTTGTCTCAAACGAGCCTACACGCCTCTTGCTGAACGTAACGCCTGCAAACCTCTCTACAGCATACATCTGCCGCGCTTATACCGAGGCACATATCGACGTCAATAACCTCTACGAGGATGAGTTCTTGGCGGAGTACGATATGGAGGCTATCGAGTATGAGGCATACTACGCTGGTCAGACATTCCTCAACTACTTGCAGAATATCACACACACTGGTCAGGGCTTCGACATCGAGTTCACAAAACTCACCCCTGATACCAACTATGTTGTTTACGCATACCACATCGACCTCTCTACTGGCAAGATTTGCAGCGACATCTACCGCGAGGTTATCCGCACCGCAGAGCCTGAGACTGCCGAGTTCGACGTAGAGATGACCCTCGAGGTTAGCGGCGCTGTAATCACTCAGACCATCACCCCTGCCGATAAGGAGGTTTACTACTACACCTATCGCTGGAGCGTCGAGGAGTTCTATATGTACTACGGCTTTAGCGCAGTTATGGAGGAGACCTTCGTTGCGAAGTGGAACGAGCAGATGATGGCGTGGGTGCAGAATGGCTACCAGCCTTATCAGATTGTAGACCAGAACTGCTTCAAGGGCGATAAGGTTATCGAGCACACCGACCTCAAGGCCGAGACCGACTATGTATTCTACATCTTCGCCGTGGACCGCGAGACAGGCTTCGCAGCTTCTGACATCACCATTATGGAGAAGCGCACAAACAAGGCTCATGCTTCGGATATGACTATCGAGATTGTTGCTAAAAACATCTTCCAGACCACTGCCGACGTATACTGGACTGCAAGCGACCCTAACGGCAAGTTTGCACGTTCGGTATTCACCAAGGCTGAGTTTGAGGCTCTCGGTGCTAACGACGAGGAGAAGTTGGAGACCTGCCTCAATGAGTATGGCTTCTACCAGGCTGTTGGCTCAACAGATATGAACCTCACAAAGCTTATACCTGGCACCACCTATGTGGCCTTTGCTTATGGTCTTGATGGCGAGACACCTAACACTCGCATCTTCAAGACCGAGTTTACAACCTTGAGCGATAACCCAGGTATGTCCGACATCAACCTCTCGTGGACCGAGCACTATAACTTGGCCGATGTTGCCGCTGCCGACGCTGCACACTGGGGTGACTACGCTGCTTATGAGAACTACACCCTTGTACCACTCTCAATCTCTGGCGTAACGGCTTCTGACGAGGTTTACATTATGGTTACAACAATGCCTATCGACTACTACTCGAAGGAGGCAGAGTGGTTGCGCGACGTTGCGAAGGAGAAGAACCGCGTAAACTGCTACACTAACTATAACTACGTTGCCGAGTACGAGAAGGAGTACACCGTTGTGGCAGTAGCTAAGGATAAGAATGGCAACTATGGTCAGCTCTTCCTCGAGGAGATGTACCTCTACAAGAGCGACGATAAGCCAGCGTCGGAGTACACCTACAAGGAGAACAAATAAGCGATCCGATATCATCACAACAGACCTGCGTTCCTCGGGGCGTTGGTCTTTTTTTTGTGTGTATGTATACGGGAATGTGGTCGCGATAAAGAAATTAGGCTGGATGGAACATACTAAGCGTATTTTCCATTCAGCCTAATGATTGAGAGACCACAGATAGCCTCTTATCACAAGAAATTACTCGTATTGGCCAGTCTTAAGACGCATAACCTCCTCCTTAGTGAGGAAACGCCAAGCACCACGCTTGAGGTTCTTCTTGGTAAGTCCTGCGTAGTATACACGGTCGAGTTTCTGCACTGTGTAGCCGAGGTGCTCAAACATACGACGCACGATACGGTTGCGACCTGAGTGAATTTCAACACCTACGGTCTTCTTATCCTCTGATGCGTAACCCACCTCATCGGCAAAGATATCGCCATCCTCGAGTGTAATACCCTCGGTGAGAGTATCCATATCGGCACGTGTGAGAGGCTTGTCGAGAGTCACCTGATAGATCTTCTTCTTGTGGTTCGATGGGTGTGTGAGCTGACGTGTCACATCGCCATCATTGGTAATGAGAAGAAGGCCAAGTGAGTTCTTATCGAGACGACCTACAGGGTAAACACGCTCTGTGCAAGCACCCTTCACAAGATCCATAACGGTCTTGTCGGCGTGAGGATCGTCGAGCGATGTTACATAGCCCTTAGGCTTGTTGAGGATGATATATACGTGCTTCTCGCCCTGGAGACGCTCATCGTGGAAGCGCACCTCATCTGTAGGGAGAATCTTTGTACCAAGCTCGGTAACAACCTGTCCATTAACAGTTACCACACCTGCGAGGATGAAATCATCGGCCTCGCGACGTGAGCATACGCCAGACTGTGAGATGAAGCGGTTGAGACGGATCTCGCCACCACCGCGATTAGGATTGTACTTAGGATATGAGCGAGGCTTCTCATCGCGACGTGGTGCATAGCCACGCTTACCCTCACTCTTTGCGCCTGTGCCACGCTCTGCAGCTACAGAACGACTGCCAGCTTTTGTACCACGCTTCTCGTTATCGCGTGAGAAACGCTCAGGCTTTGCGCCACGCTCTGTGCGGTTATATCCGCCCTCTGTACGCTGTGGACGCTCCGAACGATTGAAGCCACCCTCATTGCGCTGTGGACGCTCCTCACGGTTGTCGCGACCAAAGCTGCGCTCTGCACGCTCTGTACGCTCTGCGCGATCGAAAGCACCACGACGTGGTGTCTCATACTCTGGACGGAGACGGTTGTCTGAGGTAAAATGTGGGTTGAATGACGTGCGCTTCTCTGCCTTAGCCGCACGTGGGCGATACTCTCTATTGCCCTCATTGTCGCCATCACGGCGCTGACGAGGACCACGCTCAACGCGCTCCGATGTTGTAGAGCTTACACGCTGACGCTTATCGCGGGCAAAACGCGATACGTTAGCCGTTGAGTCTGTTTTTGTTGTTTTCATCTTATTATAAATAGCATTAAATTTGCGACCGCAAAGGTAAGTAAAATTTTTAATATCACACTCCTTATCAACATCTATGCCACAAAAAAGAGCAGAAATCGCAAAATATGTGTACCTTTACGGCATAAAACTTAAGTTAATAGGATGAATAGAGAGATTCTACGTATTGCAATTCCCAATATCATATCCAACATCACCGTACCCCTTATGGGTATCGCCTCGACGTTTATAGCAGGTCGTGTGGCGGGTAGCGATGGCGCTACGACCATCGGAGCATTGTCCATCGGTGTTGCCATCTTCAACTTCATATATTGGAACTGCTCGTTTATCCGTATGGGTACGAGTGGACTTACGGCGCAGGCCTTTGGTGCTGAGCGACACAAGGAGTATACGCTGATGCTGTGGCGTGCGGTGGTTGTGGCACTGGGCGTGGGTATGCTCGCATTCTCGTTGCAGTGGCCACTCGGCGAGTTCTCATTGTGGTTTATGAGCACGGGCGACAGCAGCTCCGACGCACTTATCTCGGACTACTTCTACACCCGCATTTGGGCAGTTCCTGCGGGTATTATGCTCTTTGCCCTCAACGGCTGGCTCACGGGAATGCAGAACGCCATAGTGCCTATGATAGTGGCAATTATGGTCAATCTGATACATATTGGCTGCAGCTATCTCTTCTCCATCGTAGGAGATATGAGCATCGACGGCATAGCCTTGGCCTCGGTGGTGGCGCAGTGGACAGGCGTGGCAACAACGGCGGCAATTATCATCGCTATGTATCGCAAAAAATTGGTTAAGGTATCGTGGAGCGAGATTGTGGATATGGGGGCTATGAAGCAGTTTTTTAATATCAACAGCGATATCATAATCCGCACCTTCTGCCTCGTTGCCGTCTACACCTTCTTCACCAAGGCATCGGCAGATATGGGCGATAAAAACATCCTTGCGGTGAACACCATCCTACTGCAGCTCTTCACGCTCTTTTCGTATATGAACGATGGCTTTGCCTTTGCGGCCGAGGCTCTGACAGGACGCTTCATAGGTGCGCGAGACATCACTGCGTTGAAGAGGTGCATCAAGCTCTGCATAGTGTGGAGTATGGTTATTGCCATTGCATACGTAGGCACATACATCGGTTGGTGGCGCGACATCTTCACTTTGCTTGTCGACTCCGATAATGCAAACATCGCCGAACTCCTCGCCGTGGCGGAGCAGTATATCGGTTGGATAATCATCATCCCTATCGCCTGCGCACTGCCATTTGTTATGGATGGCATTATGGTGGGTGCTACGCGCAGCCGCATTATGCGTAACTCGATGGTATGGTCATCGGTATGCTACTTCATACTCCTCTACGGCACAGGATGGCTCATAGGCAACAACGCTATATGGCTCGCCTTCACGTCGTTTATGTTCATCCGCGGCGTATTGCAATACTTTATGTCCGACAGATTGCGCGACATATATCGTGACGTCGAAATTTAAGAATAAGAATCCCGATGACATCACTTCTCTGTCATCGGGATTCTTAGTTACCAAAAGGCCGTAACGCTACGCCTTCTTGATTATGTAGGTCACCACACCCCATATCGCAAACTCATTATCCGCCGTGATGCGTATGGGCTGAAACTTCGGATTCGCAGCCACAAGGAGTATATGGTCGCTATGACGCACTATTCTCTTTACCGTAAACTCTCCATCTATGAAGCATACTGCCGAGCAACCATTATATGGCTCTATGCTGCGATCCACGATGATGATATCCCCCTCATCCATCTCGGCATCAACCATTGACGTTCCTCCGACACGGAAGAAAAACGTCGAGGCGGGGTGGCGAACAAGCAGCTTCAGAAGATCGAGTTTCTCACGTGGCTCCTCATCAGCAAGCGACGGAAATCCCGCACGCACCTCGCCAAGCATATCCAACTCCAGACTCTCGGGGGTCTCTATGATATATGGTTTCATCGCTCTATCTCTTCGTTATAAATCTCATCGTAAAGCCTACGTAGCACATCCTTATCTGCTATAATCTGTCGCAACTCCTCGAGTTTTGAACTATTTTCCGACTCCGGAAACCACAACTTCAGATAACCGCCATAGTCATACTTCTGGCCAAGATGCTCCGTCATACGCTCATAACCCTCCTCGCGCCCGAGCTCGGGATAGTTCGCAAGAGTAAATTGTATCGTGCGGCGAATTATGGAGCGTGGCTCGATTATGCGGTCCGCCTCGGCAACAATCTTTCCGTATATGCTTCGCGGCGGCTCCTTGGCCGAGGCACGATGATCCTCCACCGCATCTGCCATAGTTGCTATCTGCTCCTGCGAGAACCACTGTCGCAGATTCTCATCGCCAAGCACAACACGTCGCGAGGTCTGATGGTGCAACTCGCGTCCCTCCGCAAGCCCCGTATCGTGGTATGCAGCGATGGCGTATGCCATATTCACATCGAGGTCATAGATACGAGCAAGACGCACACTCTCCCTGATAACCATATCGGCGTGGTCGCGCCTGTGTGCCGCATCGTGGTGGTCGTAGCGCGGAAGAATCTCCGCCTCGACGTATGCCTGAAGTTTGCTATCTATCATACCCCACTACCCTACTACAACCTCTATCAGATCCTCGCGCTTCAAATACCTCTCCGCCAGCGACTTTACATTCTCTGGAGTTATAGCATTGATAATCTCCACACTGCGCTCCGTGGCACTATTATCCATACCGCACATTATATTCTCGATCGTCACATCTGCAATACCAAAAGGTCCATCGAGGATGCGGAGAATCTCGCCAATCATCATATTCTTAGCCATCTGAAGCTCCTCCTCTGACACAAGCTCGTTTCGCAACAACTCTATCTCTGAGTATATCTCGCGCAGGACATCCTCGGTATGGTCGCGTGTAACCTGCGTGGCAATGGCAAGGTAACCCTCCTTATCGAAGTTCACCATAGCCGCCATAACACCATAGGTATAGCCGTGCTGCTCACGAAGATTCTGCATAAGGCGCGAGCCGAAGTAACCGCCAAGGATAGTTGCCACAACCTGCATACCCACAAAGTCGGGGTGGGTGCGTGTAAACAACAGACGTCCGATGCGTATCGAGGATTGAAGTGCTGTATCCACCTCTTTATATATGCTGTGGGTTATCTGCGGTACTGGGAACGATGTGGTCTTAACATCGCCACGTGGCAACTCCGCCACAATACTCTCTATACCCTCCATAACCTCATCACTGATGTTGCCGCTACACACCACAAAGCAGTTATCGGCGGTGTAGAGCTCGCGGTAGAGGACAACGATATCCTCACGCGAGATATCGTCGTAGAGACGCTCATCAGCAGTCATACCGTATGGATGCTCCGCGCCGAAGAGAGCCTTGCCAAAGAGTTCGCGCGACTGCACCTCGATCTTCTTACGCTCCACTGCAAGCCCCTGCTGTCGCTTCATACAATAGGTACGCAACTCCTTGTTATCAAAGGATGGGCGAAGGATTATCTCACGCGCCACGTTAAGCGTCCTTTCAAAGAACTTCGACAACGACACGAAGGATATGTAGACATAGTCGCGGTCGATATTCACATCGAAATAGGAGCCGTAGAAGTCCAACTCATCGGCAATCTGCTGCGCCGACATCGTGAGGCTTCCCTCGCTAAGCATATTCACAGTGGTCGAAGCAGTAAATGCCTTATGCTGCATCGCGCTACCAGCGCGGAAGACGAAGGTGAAGCGCACCACCTCAAAATCGTTGGAATAGAGTGTATGGATTCGCACGCCGTTTGAGGAGATATGCTCCTCGGCACGCGGCATCTCGACACTCTGCGGGATAATTATATCTGGTTGTGTTCTCATTACTTTGCTCTGTAGATAAGTGTTGATGAGTTATTGAGCGTGAAGCACTCCGTGGCGAAGGTCATAATCTCCTGGCGCGTTATGGAGCGGAATATCGCAGCCTCGCCATTTAGAAGCGATAGATCGCCAGTCATCGCATAGAAGCCGAGGTTCATAGCTTTGTTCATAATGTTGATCTCACCCATAAGGATATTTGCCTCAAACTTATTCTTAACCTTCTCCAACTCATAATCGGAGATATTACCAGCCTTGAGGTCATTCAGCTCGCCCCACAAAGCCGCCTCGGCATCCTCAACGGTTGTTGAAGGCATAAGGCGTCCCTTGATGATAAAGAGTCCTGCATCGAGGCTTCCCGTGATGTAGGCATTGACGCTCGAGAAGAGGCCGCGTTCCTTGACAAGGCGATTCACCAGGCGCGACGACTCACCACCAGCCAGCAGATCCGACGCGAGATCGCCAAAGAAGAAGTCGCGCGAGAGGCGATCGCCCATATGAAACGCAATGGTAACATCCGTAGCTGGCACATCACGCTCCACCTCCAAGCGTCGTGGCTCGCACTGCTTGGGCTCCTCGGGCACAGGGGCGATGTCACCTCCCACATCCTCTATATCGGCGAAGTACTCCGTGGCCAAGGCTATCATCTCATCCTCTGGCATATCTGCCGAGATGGAGAGTATGGCGCGCGAAGGGCGATAGTGGAGGTCATAGAAGTTCTTTACATCCTCCATCGTGGCACGCTCGATATGCTCTGGCGAGATGCCTATGGTTGCCCAGCGATAGGGGTGCACCTTGTAGCACATATCTCGCAAAAGAAGCAGCTCATCGCCATAAGGCTGATTGAGATATCGCTGCTTGAACTCCTCGATAACCACCTGCTTCTCAGCCTCGCACGCCTCGGCACTGAGATTTAGGTTGCGCATACGGTCGCTCTCGAGCCACAACGCCGTGGCGATATTCTCCTTCGGGAGGGTGATGTAGAAATTGGTATAGTCGTTTGTCGTAAAGGCATTATTCTCGCCACAGGCCATCTGCACAGGGGTGTCGAAATCGGGAACGTTGTGCGTACCGCGAAACATAAGGTGCTCGAAAAGATGTGCAAAGCCTGTCTTATGCTCCGACTCATTTCGCGCACCCACCTTATAAAGGATGTTCACCGCCGCGAGCTTCGAGGCGTGGTCGCGGTTGACAAGTATCTGTAGCCCATTGGGGAGTATTACCTCTTTATATTTTATCATAAATCGTGTGGTTTAACTTGCAAATATAGTAAATAGTATTAAGATATCAACACTTGAGGCGTTGAGATTTGTGATTAACGCTCTTGTAGTGGATGCGTTATTATGACGGCAAATATAAGAAATTTTCTTGTGAGTCGAAAATAATAAAGAACGTAGCCTCATAACACGAAAATTTTAATTTCGATATAACACTATGACTATAAAGAGATTAAGCAAAACCAGTGAAAAATATTTAAAAAAAAGTTTAAAAATATTTTGGAAGTTAAGAAAAATACTCTATCTTTGCACTCGCTTTTAAGGCAATGGCGAGATAGCTCAGCTGGTTAGAGCGCATGATTCATAATCATGAGGTCCCCAGTTCAATCCTGGGTCTCGCTACAGTGAACATCGGTAACAGATTTGTTGCTGATGTTTTTTTATTATACACCCCCTATCACTTCAGCTTCACCACGGGCAGTTCATCCCACGATGTGGTGTAGCGCGGCGAACGATGGAGACTGCTCGACTGAATACCGCGCATTCCCACCGATGCGATAGCAACACCTCCACCATCCGTATCACGATTGATGTTGTCGATAGCCTGCATTAGACGCTTATGACGCTCGTTATGCTCGGCCGAGAACATCGAGACGTGACGACCCTCGGCAGGGATAATATCCGAGGCTATGACACCCGCCTTCTTATACCCCACTCCTCGCACAAAGATCTCCGCAAGGGCCTCGCGCGATGCACGTACTATATCTATGGTGCTATCTGTAGGTTCGAGAAGCGGCAGTGAGATGTGGCCGCACTGCTGTATCTCATTCTCGTGAAAACGATTGGTGTAGGCGAAAACCGTGAGACGCGAGCATACCGAGTGCTGCGCACGTAGCTTCTCAGCCGTCATAGTTGCAAAGGTTGCCACCTGCTCCGAAAGCTCCGCAAGGTCGTATATCTCGTGCGAAAAGCTGCGCGAGTTACATATCGACAGTCGCGCATCGGCCACACTCTCGAAGCCTATGGATGGTATGCCGTGGAGCTCGCGCCACGTCCTGACGCCATTGACGCCCATACGCCTACGCACCCACTCCTCCGACAGCGAACGAAACTCAAAGGCTGTGGTGATACCCATCTCCTTGAGGCGCGGCGCGCTGCGTCGGCCTATACCCCACACATCCTCGACAGGAAACTTACGAAGCACCTTCTCAATATCCTCTGGGCGATACATATAGCAGCCACCACGCAACTTGGGATAGCTCTTGCAGAGCTGCGCCGCGATCTTCGCGAGGGTCTTTGTGGGTGCTATACCCACCGAAACAGGTATGCCAGTATACTTGCGACAACGCTGCGACAACGCCTTGGCATAGCTATCGAAGTCGACACTCTCGACACCCCTGAGATCGAGAAACGCCTCGTCGATGGAGTAGACCTCGATCTGTGGTGCTGACTCACGAAGTACCAAGCGTATGCGACGCGAGAAGTCGGCATAGAGAGTCATATTGCTCGAGAATATCGTCACGTTGTGCTTACGAATGATATCGCGCACCTTAAACAGCGGCTCACCCATCTTGATACCCAAAGCCTTAGCCTCGTTGGAGCGCGCGATGATACAGCCGTCATTACTCGAAAGCACAACTACAGGACGCCCGTTAAGTTCGGGGCGAAAAGCGCGTTCGCACGACACGAAGAAGTTATTGCAATCTGCAAGGGCAAACATATCCGCAAATATCTTTATCTGCAAAGATAGCACAAAAGTAACAATCGCGCAACACCGATTACGGCACGCTCCTTGCAATTATTTGCGGTATGTTTCTTCGCACCATAAATATTCTCACCCTGCTGGCCAGCATACTGCTGCTCGGCTCGCTCTCGGTGGAGATAATCTACTCCGCAGAGCTCACAACACTCTCCGAGGAGTACTCGTGGGCTATGTTTGCGGTCTGCATAATATTCATCGTCGACTTCTTCACCCTTACACTCTGCAACGAACATCCGCTGCGGTTCTTCGGGCGCAACATCCTGATGCTTCTGCTCTCCATACCCTACCATACGATTGCCGAGGTGATGAACATAGAGCTAAACCACAACCAGCAGATGACTCTCAGCGGCGTGGTGATGCTGCGCGGCGTAATGGCACTATACATAACCCTACGATGGCTCATAGCACGCCGCACGACACGCCTACTATGGGCATATATAGCAACCGTGGCGGTATGCACCTACTTCTCCGCACTCTTCTTCTACGAATACGAAGCACCCGTAAACAGCGCCGTAAAGAGCTTCGGCGATGCGCTATGGTGGGCAGCGATGAATATGACCACCGTAGGTGCCGACATATTCCCCGTAACAACCATTGGCAGGGTGATATGCGTGGTACTTCCTATAATAGGTATGGCTATGTTCCCAGTCTTTACGGTCTACGTAACCTCGTTATACAACTCCGAGGATGGCACGACATTTGCGAAAGAAAAGTGAAAACCAAAATCAGAATAAGATGAAAAAGAGTCTACTTATTATTACACTTGCTGCCGCAGCAGCGGCGATTTACGGATGCTCAGCAGAGCGTCGTTGGGGAGATAAGGAGCGCAAGGAGCTTCGTCAGGAGATACGCGCCTACCGCGATATGGCATACCTCGACAACCTTGCAGAGTTGGAGTTTGATATGTTCTCGGGGAATGTTGTCGAGGCCATCGAGATCGACTATCCAGTCTATACCACATTTGTGGAGCTTCCGGGTCGCGGTGACACCGTGGAGGTATACGTGGTATCAACTATCGTCGAGGAGCTGAAGGCAAATCCTCACAATATGCGCAACATATTTCCATACCCTATGCTTGTCGAAGAGGGGATACTTCCTCCCAACCTTAACCACCAAGCACAGCGAGCCTTCTACGACTGTCTGTCACACCGCGTGAAACAGTATTATCCCTCGACACTATCGTTCTTCGAGGCAATAGTGGATAGCCCCACAACGCCTCCAGCTATCACCAATATACAGCTCTCCTGCGCTGCCGACCTCTTCGACTGGGGTGTGGAGGTAGATGAGACTATTGTGATCGACTAAACAGAACCAACAACCTCCATTGATAGTTAAGTATAAAGTTTGTGACCAGAGGGATAAGTTTCGGCCTATCCCTCTAATCCTATTTGCAGAATTGAAATAAAATTCTTAATTTTGTGCTACAGCACAGAAAATTCATAACTTAAAATAACAAATTCTATGGGACTACTACAAGAGTTTAAAACCTTTGCCCTTAAGGGTAATGTTGTCGATATGGCTGTCGGTGTTATCATCGGTGGTGCATTTGGCAAGATTGTCACATCGTTGGTAAACGATATCATTATGCCACCTATCGGCGTTCTGCTTGGCAATAAAAACTTCTCGGATCTCGCCATCACACTCAAGTCGGCACAGCCTGAGGTTCTCAACGACGCCGGCGAGATTATCCAGCCTGCAGTTGCTGAGGTGCTTTGGAAGTATGGCTCATTCTTGCAGGTAACAATCGACTTCCTGATTATCGCTGTCAGCGTATTTGCGATGATTAAGATCATCAACAAACTCTCATCATTGCGTCAGAAAGAGGAGGAGGCTGCAGCAGCGGCACCAGCTCCAGAACCAGAACCAGCTCCAGCTCCAGAACCAGAACCAGAACCTACAAAGGAGGAGCTTCTTCTTGCCGAGATTCGTGATATATTGAAGGAGAAAAAGTAAGAAGCCGTCTAACAAGGCTGCTTTTTCGAGCTGCGCAGGCCTAAAATCAACTCTTGTTATACAGCTTCTTCAAAAATGAGAGGGTATCCACAAATATATTGGACACCCTCTTTTTTATTATTTGTGTATCATTTTCGCAAGGACAAATAATCTATGCCCCATCTGCCACAACCTCCGCAACCGTGGCCTTGACAAACTCCACGAGCGACTGCGGTGCAATGGCGATTTGCAAACCTCTGACTCCCGCACTTATATATATACGCTCGAAATCGAGAGCCGTAGAGTGTATGAATACCGGAAATGGCTTCTTGAGGCCTATCGGCGAGCAACCACCACGAATGTAACCCGTGGTGGAGAGTAGCTCCTTCATAGGTATAAGATCACACTTCTTATTTCCCGACACACGCGCTGCAGCCTTCAGATCCACCTCCTTATCGCCAGGAATAACACACACGAAGTGCCCCGTCTTATCGCCCTTAAGAACAAGGGTTTTAAATACCGTTGCTATATCCTCGCCAAGCTCCTCGGCAACGTGCGTAGCCGCAAGGTTATCCTCATCGACGGTATATGGTATGAGTTCGTAAGCGATCTTAGCCCTATCGAGGAGGCGCGCCGCGTTGGTCTTTTCTATCTTCTTTGCCATAGATGGTATTGATATTTGGTGTAAAGATAGAAAAAAATCACTACCTTTGCAATATGAGTTACGCATTAATAACAGGAGCTTCGTCGGGTATAGGACGTTGCTACGCCCGCGAGATGGCATCGCGAAGCTATAACATCATAGCCATAAGCAACCAGCAGGAGATACTCAGCGAGGTGGCAACGGAGCTTGCGGCAGAGTTTGGAGTAGAGGTTGTTACGATGTTCTGCGACCTTGCACAGAGCGACGCCGCAAAACAGATATACGACCGCTGCAAGAGCGAGGGCCTCGATGTGGAGATAGTGATATGCAATGCCGGAATGTTACTCTTCTCGACACTCATAAGAACCCAGCCAGAGAGGCTGCAGACCATCATTAACCTCCACTGCACGACCACAACACTCCTATGTCGCTACTTCGGCGAGGAGATGAAGCTTCGAGGTCGAGGCCGCATACTCATAATGTCATCTTCGACAGCGTGGCTCCCCTACCCCACAATCTCACACTATGCCGCCACGAAGGCCTACCTCAAGAGCTTCGCGTCGTCGCTATGGTATGAGCTGCACAGCTACGGCATAAGTGTCACAGCTGTATTTCCTGGCGCGGTGGATACGCCATTCTACAACCTCAGCGACAAGCTTCGCAAAACGTTCCGAATCCTCGGAGTGATGATGAGTGCCGAGAGTATCGCCAAGCGCGGCGTGAGGGCTATGCTTCGTGGCCGCAGAAGAGTGACTCCGGGACTCTTCACCAAGATCGTTGTGGGCGTATGTGCCATACTTCCAGCGCGTATTCTCGATTTTTTCATCCGCATCATACCACCCGTTAAGCGACTACTTGAGAGGGTGTAACGCCACATACGTAACAGATT
Organism: Alistipes sp.; assembly: GCA_017630455.1. Taxonomy (GTDB): domain Bacteria; phylum Bacteroidota; class Bacteroidia; order Bacteroidales; family Rikenellaceae; genus Alistipes. The sequence goes on from JAGBVG010000032.1 coordinate 20,302, forward strand.
CATCCATAGAAAATGGGCTACCCAACCTCGGTTAGGCAGCCCATTTTCATATAGTCGCATCGCAGATTAATGCACAAAATGCTCCAAAGACTTCATAATATTTCGAGAGTGAAGAACCATAGTCTTTGTCTCGGTGAGAATATTGAAGAAGAGCATATTTGCCGATGACGAGCCACCAGTGTCGCGAAGACGACGCAACTGGTTCTGCATAACCTCATCAATAAGGTCAAACATCTCGTCACGCATATTGAGAACCCTCTCCATACTATCGAATGATCGTGTGCGAAGCATATTGTTAATCTCGCCAAAGATCTCCTCCACACGGTCGTTGATACGCTTAAGATCGTAGACCTGCTCCTTCGAAAGACCTGTATGGTTGTTATCCACGTGCTTGTAGCAAGGACGTGTGATGTGGAGAAGAGCCTTGCTGGTCTCCGAAATGTAGTCGACAACCTGCACATAGTAGTGACCAGTATTCACATCGCTATCCTGGAGGTTACGCAGCAGCGGAAGAAGCTCATACTTCTGCTGGCGTGTAGAGTGGTAGAAATCCTCAGCCTCGCGAACCATATCTCGAAGTACCTTGCGATTCTCCTTGAACACCGCAACGATGGTACGGTCATAAATCATCGTAACCTTCTCCATCGAAGCACAAACGTGCTCTGTATAGGTGATGAGTGCCTCCTCAGGGCTCTGCTTGAGGGCATCGCCGATCTTCGCAACAGCCGACTCCTCGACCTTCTCCTCCTCCTTCTTACCCGATACATTGCTCTTGATGATAAGACCTACGCAGAGGAGCGTAACACCAATAATGGCTACCTGACCACCATAGACCAGTGCAAGGGTAACGGCAAGGGCGATGATAAATCCACCCACAGCAGTGACAAACCAACCCATAATCACAGTCGTAACGCCTGTGATACGGTAAACAGCCGACTCGCGACCCCAAGCTCTATCCGCAAGCGAAGTACCCATAGAGACCATAAATACAACATAGGTGGTAGAGAGTGGCAACTTGAGCTGCGTACCGATAGAGATAAGGATTGCCGCAGCAGTAAGGTTCACAGTAGCACGGATAAGGTCGTAGTTTACATCGCCGCGCTCCTCGGCAGGAAGCTGCTCGAAACGAGAGTCTATCCAACTAATAACACGCTTAGGCGTGATGGCCTGTATAGCGTCGTTCAAGGCACGCGCACCACGCACGATACCTCGCGATGCAACGGTTGCCTCGCTATTTGTTGGTGCCTCCTCACTCTGTGACGAGAGTTTACGCTCAGTCTCGATAACGCGCATCGCCTTCTTAGAGGTGAAGAGCGTGACGACCATAACCAATCCCGCAGCACACATAATCCAGAAGTTTGCCTGCGTAGGATTGGAGAGCGCAGCCATAGAGGTAGGAGCCTCGCCTGCCGCCTGAGCAATCATATATGAGTCGTAGCCAGCGTATGGCACACCGATAAAGTTTACAAGGTCGTTACCCGCGAATGCCAAGGCCAACGAGAATGTGCCGGCAAGGATCGAGACACGCAGGATATTGACGTTAAAACGCTGTAAAATCCACAACAACACTGAGCTACCAGTCCAAAGGATAAGCAGACTTATAGAGGTATTTTCGTTGACATATTCGGTAATTTCCGCAGGAATAAGGCCCGAGCTCTTGAGACCCTTGAAGACTGTAAAGTAGATGATACCCGCAACAGTGATACCGCACCACAACGCACCGTAGCGGCTGAAAATCTTGCTATAGCGGAATGAGAATATGATACGCGAAATGTACATCAAGAGGTGTCCCGAGAAGAATGCCAACACTACCGAGAGCAAGATACCCGACACAATGGCAAGGGCATTTCCTGAGTTGATAAACTCACCGAGACTCGCCGTTGTAGTGCCACTCCATATATTATATAGAGCGAGGGCCATTGCCGAGCCGAGCAAGCCAAAGACAAGCGACACGGTGGTGGAGGTTGGCAAGCCGAGCGAGTTGTAGATATCCAAGAGGATGATGTTCGAGAGCATCATACCGAGGAAGAGAATCATAATCTCTTGGTATGAGAACATCGCAGGATAGAAGACGCCGCTACGCGCCACATCCATCATACCGCTCGATGTCATAACACCGACCATAACACCAATACCTGCTACCGCAAGAATGACATTTTTCTTGGCCACCTTGGAACCAAAGGCCGAGTTCAGGAAGTTAACTGCATCGTTGGAAACTCCGACGATGATACCCATAACCGCAAGAAGTGCAAGGGTAATAACAATAAATAGATCCATAAAAATTCAATTATTCCACACAAAAATAGAAAAAAAATGTTACAAAATTGTTACAAAACCATTAAGAGAGCGTAACAACATTGAAACAATTTCCCATTTTGCAGCAGCACATGCCGTTACTTCTGTCTGTCGAAAAGGATAAAGCCGATGCTGATTCCCGCCTTGTTGGGCAGCCACTCGGCCGACATATTAAACGGATCGGGGTGGAGCGGCTGGCGGTCCTCGGGACGATGAGGATACATATCTATCTCGCCATCCATCGAGTAACCATTATAGTAGCTGTGCATAAAGCTGAAGCCCACAAAGGCATCGAGCATCCAGCGGCGTGCAAAACGCCACTCATAGCCCACCACAGCACCAAACATAAATCCGAAGCCCTTGCAGTAGCGATTCTGAAATACGATATCGCCCTTCACAAGCATCGGCTTCGACATCTTGAATCCCATCATACCGCCATTAGCACCTACATACAACCCCTTGGTTTTGGACGAGATGTAGTAGCGATATTCATTCAGGAATATTCCGAAGTGGAAAGGATGTCCAGAAATAGATTGCCACGGAGAGTAGACCACCTCGGTTTGGAATGACGAGTGTGGTGACAGACGAAACTCCACCTGCGGATTTATAACACCTGCAACTGCATATGCGGCATTGAGTTTCAACACCGTCTCGCTTCGTGGAGCACTCCACTGAGCATCCGAATCACCCTGCGCACGCGCCATAAGCGGCAGTGCAAGGCTGAGAAGCAGCGACAGAATTAGTCTAACGCGAAACATACCTCCGAAACATCACGCCAGCCAAGCAACAACTCCTTGATAGCCATACGACGCTTACCCGCCATCTGCACCTCATCGAGATAGACCCATCCGTCCGATGCAGCAACAGCAACATAGCTCTTGCCATCGCTCTTAACACTACCTGGAGCAACACGCATCTCTGCAGGCTCGATATGTGTAGCGAAGATCTTGAGCGAGCCACACTCCTCGCTGCCCTTGAAGATTGGTGACCACGCCGCAGGATATGGCGAGAGACCACGCACGAGGTTGTGGATGCTCTCCACACTGCGAGACCAATCTATGCGACCATCCTCCTTGAAGATCTTGGGTGCGGGGCGTAACGTACTCTCATCGACACTCATCTGCTCGCGGGTTTCATATCCACCCTCAGCAATCTTATCGACGGTACGAAGAACAAGATCCGAACCTATATACATAAGTTTATCGTAGAGCGTGCCGATATTATCCTCAGGCAGAATGTCGACCGCCTCCTGCTCGATGATAGCACCCTTGTCGATCTCGTGATTGAGGAGGAATGTCGTAACACCTGTGCGCTTATCGCCATTGATGATAGCCCAATTTATAGGTGCAGCACCGCGATACTCCGGCAGCAACGAGGCGTGGAGATTGAATGTTCCATACTTAGGCATTGCCCAGACCACCTCCGGTAGCATACGAAACGCGATGACGATGCCCAAGTCGACATCCAACGCCTTGAGCGCAGCGAGAAACTCCTCGTCGCGGAGCTTCTCAGGCTGAAGAATCGGAAGTCCCAACTCCTTTGCCGTAAGCTTAACATCGCTCTCGTGGATCTTCTGACCACGCCCCGCAGGCTTGTCGGGTGTAGTGACTACAGCCACGATATTATATCCCTCCGCCACGAGCTTGCGCAACGATGTAGATGCAAACTCGGGTGTACCCATAAATACTATTCTCAAACTCTTAGCCTCCATATTATCTCTTTGAATTACGTTTTTCTCCTCTCTTTTTCGACTTCATCCACTTTGGCAGACGCTTCGATATCGAATTGCGGAACCTGCGGATACGCACATCATACCAATCCATATCCAATAGCGACGAGTCGTTGGTAGCCTTGATCGTAAGGTATATCGCCACGGGGGTAAGCACCACCACCGGCAGCCACATACCATAGAGCGACTCCCAAGTACCCTCCTTTGCCATCTTCTCACCCGAGGTGCTGATGACGTAGTAGATAACAAAGAATATCACCGAAATAACGATAGGCAGACCCAAACCACCCTTCTTGATGATTGCGCCAAGTGGTGCGCCAATCATAAAGAACAGAAGAATGGAGATAGGGAGCGTCAACTTACGATGCCACTCCACCTCCGAGCGGTAGAGCTGCGTGATGGCAACCTTTGAGGAGTGCTCGTCGAAGCTATACGAACCCTGCGCCGTGCGCGATGCACTTGCTGCAGTGGAGTATACCTTGGCACGGCTACGCATCGAGAGATTTGGCAACGAGTCGTAGTGGTTGAAGGCGCGGTACTGCGAACGGTCAAACTTCACCGAGTCGTTAGGGATGATTGTGGTATCTCGCACAAAGAGCTGCTCCTTGAACAGAGGACCATAGGTAGCCATCGTACTGCGGTCAATGATAACGTGCAACGAGTCCATAAGCTCCTCAAGCTCAACCATATTTCGTGTCTGCGACTCGCTATAACTCTTCGACGAGCTTCCTGTGATCTTTTCAAGAGGAATAGTACCATCCTGACGCACGAAATCGTGCTTACGCATAGTGTTGCGGTCATACCACTGCGAGCTTCGCGTATGCTCGTAGGTGCGACCGTTGAACAACGTTACATAGAGGTAGCTCTTATCGGGAGACATATTGATATATCCCGAGTCGGCAAGTGTGGTGGTCATATTTCCGTTGCTCTCGCGGGTGTCGTATATAAGCACATCGGTGAGCAGTCCTGTCTGAGGATCCTGATGTCCCACGCGGATACTCATATCGGGAAGACCATTGAAGAATACACCATCCTGAAACTTCAGTTCCTGACGCTGCTCCTTGATATCGTATAGGATGTCGTACATACGCTGGTTGGAGTATGGCACAAGGTTATTCTGGACAAAGAAGCTGCCGATGGAGATAAGGAACACCACGACGATGAGTGGCTTAAGGATACGCATAAGCGATAAGCCCGCTGATTTCATAGCCAGCAGCTCGAAATTCTCGCCTATGTTACCCATAGTCATAATGGCCGAAAGAAGCATCGCCAGAGGCAATCCCAGCGGAATCATATTGATAGATCCGCAGATAAGCAGCTCGGCGATGGTGCTCGCCGCGAGACCCTTACCCGTGAGCTCATCGATATATCGCCATACGAAATTCATCATCAGGATAAACTGCACGATGAAGAACACCGCAAGCAACGGACCTAAATAGGCTTTCAGAACAAGTTTGTGTATCTTCTTCATAGTTTGGTTGTTCTAACTCTTAACACTCTAAATAGTTTCACTGCCGCTAGGAGCAAAACAAGGATAAATATAATACAACTACCCGTAGGTAGATCAAATTGGTAACTCAACAAAAAGCCCACTACATTGCCAAGCACCGCAACCGCAGCCGAGAGCGGAGCTATACGACGATAATCCATAGTGAGCGTATTGGCCACAACCACAGGGATGGTGATGAGCGATAGCAGCAGGATAATACCCATAACCTTTATCGACATCACTATCGTGAGCGCCACAACGACAGCCATAATATATGCCACGGCCACCACGGGAACACCCTGGCTACGTGCGAAATCCTCATCAAAGGTGACATACATAAGCTTGCGAAGCCACACCGCAGCACCCACAATTACCACTATCGTAAGTAGTGCAAACATCGCTACCTCACCGCCATTAACAAGCAGGATGTTACCAAAGAGGTAGCTTGTCAGGTCGGTGGCATAACCCGGGCGCAGCGACATAAATAACGCTCCGAGAGCCATACCCAACGACCAGATAATTCCGATGGCCGAATCCTCACGCATACCACCTCGTCGCGAAAAAAATTCTATGCCGAGCGAGGATATAGCAGCAAACGACAACGCTCCGACCAAAGGGTTGATGCCCATATAGAGAGCGATACCCAAACCACCAAACGAGGCGTGGGTGATGCCACTACTGAGGAACACCATACGTCGCGCAACGATATAACTACCTACAATACCGCAGGTTATACCCGACAGCACGCACGCCACAAAGGCATTTGTCAGGAAGTCATACGCAAATATATTCGCTATCGTTGTCAACATACACTATATATAAACGTGCAAATTTACTTTTTTTTTGGAATAGTACGAAAACTTTTTTCACTTTAATCCAACTTTTTGTAACTTCGCACGCAAAATCGACTATATATGGGACAGAAAAGAGTAAGTTTTCACACACTGGGATGTAAGCTCAATTTCTCGGAATCCTCAACTTTTGCACGCGAATTCGAGCGCGCGGGATATGTGAGGGTCGAGGCCTCGGAAGCGACCGATGTGGCGGTAATAAATAGTTGTTCTGTAACGGAACACGCCGACAAAAAATGTCGCAACATAATCCGCAAGATACATCGCCGCAACCCAAATGCAATAATCGCTGTTACAGGATGTTATGCACAGCTAAAGCCTAACGACATCGCAGCTATAGAGGGTGTGGACATTGTTCTGGGCAACAACAACAAGGGCGACCTATTCCGTCGTGTGGAGGAGCTTCGCGAGAAGGGAAAGGCCGAAGTTTACAGCTGCTCGGTGGAGGAGATGACACGCTTCTTCGCGGCCTACTCCTCGGGTGATCGCACACGCTCATTCCTGAAAGTTCAGGATGGATGTGACTACAAATGCGCTTACTGCACCATTCACTATGCTCGCGGACACAGCCGCAATATCCCTATCGCCGATATCGTTGCCGAGGCGAGGGAGATTGCCGCGGCGGGCCAGAAGGAGATTGTCATCACGGGCGTAAACACCGGTGATTTCGGTCGCACCACGGGCGAGAAATTCATCGACCTGTTGCGCGCCTTGGATGAGGTGGAAGGTATTGAGCGATACCGCATATCGAGCATCGAGCCAAACCTCATAACCGACGAGATTATAGAGCTTTGCGCCAAGTCATCTAAATTTGTTCCTCACTTCCACATTCCGCTTCAGAGTGGCTCGACACGTATCCTCGGTCTTATGCGTCGCCGCTACACCGCCGAGCGTTACCGCGAGCGTATAGCCAAGATTCGCGAGCTGATGCCCGATGCCTTTCTCGGCGTGGATGTAATCGTGGGCTTCCCTGGCGAGGGCGAGGAGGAGTTTATGGAGACATATCGTCTGCTCGAGGAAGTGGGTGCATCATTCTTGCACATATTTCCATTCTCGGAGCGTCCTGGAACCCCCGCTGTGGATATGCCAAACAAGGTACAGTCGCGCATCTCTACAGAGCGTGTGGAGCGTCTCGAGGAGCTTAGCAACAGACTTCATAAAGCCTTTGCAGATAGATACTTAGGCACAACACGCAAGGTACTCTTTGAGAGCACCGACCATAGCGGTTTGATGTATGGCTATACAGACAATTATCTGCGTGTTTCGGCACCTTACGACACTACGCGCATCAACACTATTTGCGACGTTCGACTGGTGGCATTTGACAGCGACGGTAACATTAGCTCCGAAATAGTTGGATAATTGGTACAAAAGTATTACTTTTGTGGGATTTAGTATAGACTGCGATTTGCTAATTGTACAACCAGTATGTTTAACAGACTCAAAAAAGTATTTACGATAAGCTCCATCCGCCGCCGTATTCAGCTGGCATTTATGAGCATCATCCTGCTACTCTTCTTCTCGGGAGCTATGTCGCTTTTCGAGTTGGAGCGCGTGAGTCACGACACCGCGGAGATCCTCCTTGCCAGCAAGCAGAGCACCGACCTCGCGGGAGAGATGATCTCGGCTCTCAACGAGCAGAATGACGCTGTGATATCTATGGCCGTAATTGGCGGCTCGCTGAGGGACATCGCACCCCACTACCGTAAATGCGAGGAGTCTATATCGCGCCTTGCAGCGGCATCAGAGGAGGCGCACATACGTATGAGAAACACTGACCACGCAGATGTGACCGACTCGCTGATTGTATATACCGAGCGTATCAACAGCCTCACGCAGTCGTACATCGATGGCGAGGTGCACAGTATCATTGCCAGCGACACCCTATCGCGCAAGACGACATATTTGTGGTATGTGGATAGCTACAAGCCTGAGTATATGAACGTATCGTCGCAGATAATCAAGTATATGACCGGCTCGGAGACCACGCTCGGCCCAGATGTAAACCGTCTGAGCCACACCGCACGCCGCGCCGTGACCCCTGTGTTCCTATCGCTCGTGGTGATGATCATCGTGGTGCTGATGTTCTACTACTTCATCCACCACTACCTTATCAAGCCTATAGTGCGCATCAACGATGACTTGGGCGACTTCCTGCGCTACAGGACAAACTTCGACAGCAACATAGCCTGTCGCGACGAGATTGCAACGTTGCGCGATAGAATCATAATACTCATACAAAAACTCCGCCAATAGAGTATGAGAGTAAATGTCGTAATACGATACATCGGCTTGGTTATGCAGTTCATAGCAGCCTTTATGTTGATATCGGCCGTGGTGTCGATACTCAACGGCTATGACTCGGCATACTACCCGCTGCTTCTGTCTTCGTTTATGACAGCTCTACTCGGTATCTTCCCGCTATTCTTTGTCGAGAAGGTCGATGAGATTAAGACCAAGGAGGGATATGCCATAGTCGTGGGCTCGTGGCTCGTGTCGTGCATCGTGGGTATGTTTCCCTACCTTATTTGGGGTGGAGAGTTTACGATTGCAAATGCGTGGTTCGAGAGCGTCTCGGGCTTCACAACCACGGGTGCATCGATCCTCAACGATATAGAGTTCCTGCCACGCGGCTTGCTCTTCTGGCGTTCGGCAACAGCCTGGATCGGAGGTATGGGCGTAGTGATGTTTGCGCTGGTCATCCTTCCGTCGATGGGCAAAAGCCGACATATGCTCTCCACGGTGGAGATGAGCTCCATTGCCAAGGATAACTTCCACTATCGCTCGAAGGTGATACTCCGATTACTGGTTACGATATATACAGGTCTGACACTTATCACAACCCTCGCACTGAAGTATGCGGGTATGACCTGGTTTGATGCCACTACACACGCTATGTCATCGTGTGCCACCTGCGGCTTCAGCACTAAAAATCTATCGGTGGCATTCTGGGACTGCCCTGCGATAGAGGCTATTATGATGGCTGCGATGACCCTTTCTGCCATACACTACGGAATATTGTACGCAACAATCAGAGGTTACAAAAACAATATTTTCCGCTCGGAGGTCGTTCGCACATTTATAGGAATGATGGCCATCATATCGTTAGTCATCGCCGTTAACCTGTTGGCTACGAAGGTGTACCCTACATTCGGAGAGTCGTTGCGCCACGCTGCGTTTCAGGTCGTGAGCATCACAACCACCTCGGGCTTCGCAACGGCAGATACCAACACCTGGACCTCGCTGGCCATTGTGTTGCTACTCTTCTGCACGGTGATATGCGGCTGTGCCGGCTCTACGTCGGGAGGTATGAAGGTCGACCGACTGCTCATTGCATCGAAGGTTCTTAGAAATCGTATGAAGGTGCAGTTGCACCCCAATGCTGTGATACGCACAAAGATGGATGGCATAGTGCAGGATGAGAGCACACAGAGTTTGGTGATGACCTTCATCGTGGCCTATATAATGCTTACGATTATCGGCACGATAGTCTACGCACTCTTCGGCTACGACCTCCTCACAAGCTTCTCGGCCTCGATTGCCTGCATAAGCAACGTGGGCCCTGGATTCGGGGAGATTGGCACGATGGATAACTACGCGGGACTTCCCTCGGCACTAAAGCTCTGTTCTACGGTGCTGATGCTTATCGGACGTTTGGAGATTTTCGGATTTATACAGCTCCTCTTCATACGCTACTGGAGATAATTGAGATAACGAATTAAGAAGTTATGAAAAAAATATATACCACTCTTTTATTGATATTTGCCATAGCGGCTATCGCGATGGCACGCTCCGAGGAGCCGGGATTCCCAGGCCTCGAGAGCAACGAGCGATATATCAATCTAAAGCGCCAGAATGAGCAGCTTTTGGCTCAGGAGGACTCCATACAGCTGATTATACGCACCACACGCGAGGAGTTTACCCAGAAGCGTGATGCCGACAGCATAGTATCCCAGGAGTTTATCGACTCATTTACATCCGACATCCTCGACCTCGAGCAGCAGATCTTCGACATCCGTCAGCTTCGCGGCGATGTCATCACCGAGCTTAATGACATCGAGCAGGAGTATATCATTGCTAATATGTACAACAGCTCTGCGGATGTAGAGGAGATTACGGCCGAGAATACGGATAGCACCGAAGTGGTAGCCCCTGTGCAACACCGCACACTCATCAAGAATGAGATATTCCGCAACACCCTATCGGCGAGTGACTATGCCGAACTGGAGCTTGCAGCAGAGAGAGATAAGGAGATGATTTCACTCTGCAGCGAGTACACCAAGCAGTATCAGCTCCTTGCAATAACAGCACACAAATATCGCGAGACTAAGGAGGAGAGCGTTGCAGACTCGCTGTTCAAGAGATACGAAAAGCTCAAAGAAGAGTGCGAAACACTCAACGACGACATCGAAACTGCTTGGAACCAGATCATCGACACGAAGTACTTTGCATATAACTACATCCTCGAGAAGCAGAATCGCCACAGCCTTATCGAGAGCGCATCGACACAATTTGTCGATATGCAGCATCGCTGCTCGGAGGAGGATGGCATCTACGCCTCGGATGCAGTTATGCACTATGCTCTCGGCTACCCTACGCTCCTCGACTTCGAGGTGTCGTTGGCTCGCGAGATAGAGCTCACCGAGGCCCTCGACTCGTTGCAGGATGTGAGGACCAACATCTATGTTCCGGAGTATCGCAATGAGCCTATTGATCTGGAGCGCAGACTATTTATAGACTATACCCCTATCACCTTCGGTCGCACAAACCACTACAACAATAGCAACCCACTGCCTGCACTGAAGGTCTACGAGCGCGGAACGATATACCGCATACTTCTCGGAACATTCCGCACTAAGCAGCCTATGACACTGTTCAAGGGCGTGCAGCCGCTATTCATAGCACAAAACGAGGAGAAGAACTACTGCTACTACGCGGGTGGTTATGCCACACTCAAGGAGGCAGAGGAGGCGCAGCTGATGCTCAAGAAAAAGGGCTTTAAACGTCCCGAGATATGCCGCTGGCGAGATGGCGAGATGATAAACATCGACAGCCACCAGGTGCAGACGGTGGATGGACAGAGCGTAACCCCTATGGGACAACGCTACATCGTGACCTTGGAGTGTGAGACGATAAGCGAGGAGCTACGAGCAGCCATCACAGCCGCAGCACCCGAGAAGCCTATATCGCGCCGCGGCACAAGCTTCGCAATAGGCACATTCACCGACCTCGCGGAGGCCGAGGCTCTCGTTACGACAATTGAAGAGCAGTTTGACGACATCGAGGCGTCAGTTGTAGAACTTGATTTATAAAATAGGAAAATACATACGATATGAAGAGGATATATAGCACATTGGCATTTATTTTTATCGCCGCAACCACACTATCACTGCTTTCGTGCAGCAAGTCGGAGACAAACTCCCTTTCGGTTCCGGCAAAGGGTATCATCGTTACAAAGCCTGGCGATAGCGGCACCACAACATTCGACAGCTCGAATATCACATCTATATACCCAACCTCAATTCCTGAAGGCTGGACCGTGGACGAGATAAATATGTACGAGGGCACTATCACCGTCACATCACCCGACCTACCATACGAGGAGGATGAGGTGCAGAACGGCACGCTAAGCCTTATGGGCTACACCCCAACGGGAAACACACGAACCATATCTATCTATTTGGCTATCGTGGAGAGCACCGTGGACTTCTACGACCAACCAGCAAACTGCTACGTGGTCACAAAGCCCGATACACGCTACACATTCAACCCTATGATTGGTGGCAGTGCGACACCTGTTGCAACCACTAAGGTGAGGGTTCTCTGGGAGACTAAGAGTGGTCTTATACAGTATCTCGATATGCGCGACGGCAAGGCCACATTCTACATCGCCGGAGCCAAGGAGGATGAGGATGATGAAGAGGTAGGTGTATATCCTGGCAATGCGGTTATCGGTGGTTACGACCAGAACGACAACCTTCTCTGGAGCTGGCATATCTGGGTTACGAACAATGACCCTACGACTGCGGAGAACACCATAGTCCTAAACGGCCAGACGGTGATGAGCGCAAACCTCGGTGCAGAGTGCAACAGCAACGGCTCTACAGATAGCGAAAAGATCTTCGACTCGTTTGGTCTCTACTACCAGTGGGGTCGCAAGGATCCATTCGTAGGCCCTGCGACATACGACTTCTCGGGTAACTACGACCACACCCTAACAGACTATCGCAACGTTAGCGTCGCCATCGACTATGTGGACTCTACAGCCGACGAGGGCACTTCGGAGTGGACAACAGAGAATCCTATGTCGATTATCAAGGGTAACAAGGAGAATAGCTACGACTGGCTATACAGTGGCCACGACAACACGCTTTGGAGCACAACGAAGAAGAGCGAGAGTGACCCTTGCCCTGCTGGCTGGCGAGTTCCCGACGCTTCGATATACTCGAACCTCACTATCAACGAGATATACGACAATATCGACTGGAGCGAGCTGCAGCCTATGTATGGCATACTTCTTAATGACATAACCTCGGGTGAGGAGTATTTCTTCACAGCACAAGGACGCCGCAACTACCTCGACTGCCGCCTCGACATCATCAACGATGATGAGTTTTGCCCAGTTCCGTGGTCAGGATACTACTGGACAGCAACCACAGAGGGCGAGGATGCTTCGGCGATGTTCTTCGACCTCAACACCGCCACACGCACGTGGAACGGCTTTGACGCCAAGCGAGCTATGCACCGCGCCAATGCACTGCCTATCCGCTGCGTAAGGGAGTAGCAGTATTAATAGAATAAAGAACGAGAGGGTGTCCAACCAAATTGTGGACACCCTCTCGTTCTTTATTGAAACCCAACTTTATATAGCTACTTTGCTGGCTCCCACTTGCAGCGCACAGGCGATACAATTGCGCCCTCATCCTTTAGCTGCTTCATAGCCTTATCAACCTCCTTGCGGTCGATGCCGCTGAGTTCTGCGATCTTACCTGCGTTTAGTGGCTCACCAGCCTCCTTCATTGTTGCCAATACTCTCTCTTTAGTCTCCATAGTCTTATAATTTTTAAAATTGTTAAACCTCTAATTTATAATTGGTTAGTGTTACACACACGTAAATCCGCCATCTACGGCGATGTTCTGTCCATTAACATAGGTGCTTGCAGGCGAGGCAAGGAACAACGCACAGGTGTCGAGCTCGCCACTCTGACCATAACGACCCATAGGTATCGTGCGCTTGGCCATATCTTGGAAGTAGTCGCTATCGAGTGTCGCTGTGGTAAGCTCGGTGTAGAAGTAACCTGGACATATACTGTTCACCGTAACGCCATACTTTCCCCACTCGGCAGCAAGAGCGCGTGTTAGGTTCACGACACCACCCTTGGCAGCGTGATAAGGAGAGCTGCCGATGATCATATTACCAACGAGGCCATACATCGAAGCGATGTTAATGATACGACCATAGCCCGCCTCGATCATTCTCTTGCCAAACTCACGTGCGCAGATAAACGTACCAAAAAGATCGATATCCACCTCGTGCTTAAACTGCTCGTCGGTGATCTCCACCGCAGGAGCTACAGCCCCCGTACCAGCATTATTGACCAAAATATCGACACGGCCAAACCTCTCCATCGTAGCCTCCACAGCCGCCTTTACCTGCTCGGTCACCGTTATATCACACTGCATAGGCAACACCTCCACGCCAAACTCCGACATAAGACTCTTGGCATTATCCTCCAAAAGATTCATTCGGCGCGCAAGAAGCACGAGGTTTGCACCCTGACTGGCATAAGCCTTAGCCATCTGCATCCCAAGTCCTGTGGATGCTCCGGTGATCACAGCCACCCTGCCCTTAAGATTAAAATAGTCTCTCATCGTATATCGTTATTTCTTATTATCGTTAGTTATCGAGTGCAAAGTAAGCACCTATTTCGTTGATTTACAACTTTTTCCGATTCTTATTATTTATAGCCATATAAGCAAAACTTATACCATCGGAAATAACCAACAATAATAATTATAACGAAATCTACATCTAATAGCGTGATTTGCAGCCGATATGAAACGCCGAGGGTTGAGACGCTACCCCAATCCTATAACTCCGAAAAAACTCTATGCAACACACACAAACGATACTACCCTACCGCTTGGTCGACGCCCTGAGACCCTCAATTACGCTATGAGTGAAGCCCGCGGCCTCCATAGCATTTAGACCCTTGATGGTCAAACCGCCGGGTGTTGTGACACGATCAATCTCCGCCTCGGGATGCGCGCCACCCGCAGCGAGAATGTCGGCAGCACCACGCATAGTCTGCATAACAATACGCTTGGCATCATCAGCCCTGAAGCCCAATTCCACGCCACCCTCCATCGCTGCACGGATATATCTAAGAGCATAGGCTATGCCGCACGATGCAAGCGACGTGCCAGCAGGGATAAGAGACTCCTCGACAAGCATTGCCTCGCCAAGTTCGTTGAACACATCAAGAAGAAGGCGATCCATCTCCGCTGTGGAGCGTGCCGAACTGATAAAGGTCATACTGCTCATCGTTGCGATGGCCGTATTTGGAATTATTAAATATGCGGCGAGTAATGCGCCGTCCCCCTTGTCGAGCCACTCCGAGAGCTGCGCAATGTCAAGCCCTCCGACCATTGATGCCACAACTTGACGCGAGTAATCCAACTTTGGCTTCACCTCCGCCAAGACCTCCTCAACCTTCCACGGCTTCACAGCAAGGACTACAAGGTCCGCAGTGGCAACAGCCTCACAATTATCCGTTGTTACGTTTATCTCGGGGAACTCCGACTTCAACACCTCAAGCTTCTGTGGCGAGGGGTTAGAAACATAAATATCCGCGGTGGCAATCTTAGTGCCTCGCGCAAGACCTCGCGCCAAAGCGCCACCCATATTTCCTGCTCCGAGTATAGCTACCTTCATAATATTCTCTATTTTTTCTATTTTAATTAGGATATGGCGACGCTTCTCCGCAGCTGACCACATATTCCTACATTACAAAGATAGTCGATTTTAAACAAATTTTATCAAAGTTTACGAAAAAACGTTTAACCATAAACATCATCATCGAGTCATAAATGGTAAAATCAGGCACAATGCGTCGTCGTGAGGCGAAAGAATCTTTCTTGGAGCATATTTCGTATTTCACTGATATTTAACTACTTGTCATATACAGCAAAAAATTCTGATAAAAAAGTTAAAAAAAAACCTCAAAAAAGTTTGCAGAATAAAAAAAAGTATCTATCTTTGCACTCGCTAAAACAAAGTTAGCACACACAAGACGATGGTGCCATAGCTCAGTTGGTAGAGCAAAGGACTGAAAATCCTTGTGTCCCTGGTTCGAATCCCGGGGGCACCACGAAGAATCACAGCAAAAAGATGAAAACCTCTGAATTTCAATGAATTCAGAGGTTTTCTTTTTGTTTCAACTGTGCAAAACATGCCGATTTAGGAATTTCAATCGTGCCAAATTCGTGGCTTTTTTTTGAGCCACTGAAAAAAGCCACGATTTGATATGTAAAGCACAGATATTCACTTATTTGCATAGCGTGCGTTTCATCAAACATTAGCACTTTTGTACCACAAAAAATGTATGTAAGATGAAGCATGAAACAATGAAAATCCTCTTCGTTATCAAGAAGAGTAGCTTGCTGAAGAACGGCGAAGCACCTATCGTAGTCCGTGTTACTATCAACGGAGTGTCTGACGAGGTACGCATACAGCGTAGCGTATTGCCTCGTTTGTGGAACCAAGCCCGTGGCTGCTGTAAAGGCAGAGACAGGGTTTCAATCGAACTGAACGATTACATCGAATCTCTCAAAACCAAGATTCACAACCTTCACAAAGAGTTGTTGCTTGAAGATGCACTCATCACTCCTTCCCACCTATTGAAACGCTTATTTAATAAAGGTGATAAGCGAACCTTCCTCAATACAATGGAAAAGGAGATTAAAGCAATGGAAGCACTAATCGGTATCGAGTATGAAAAGATAACCATCAACCGATATTGGAATTGCTACCGTTGCTTGAAGGCTTGTGTTCAATCTTTCTATGAAAAGGAGGATATTGTCTTTCCTGAACTTTCTCGTGACTTTATTATCTATGTCGAGCGACACATGCGTCTTGAAAAGCGTCTTTGCCAAAATACATTGGTGAGATATATGAAGTGTTTCAAGAAATTTGTCAACATGGGACTTAATATGGGTTGGATGAGAATCAATCCATTCGCAGGCATACAATATCGCCAGCAGGAAAATGATCCTACATTCCTGACACTTGAAGAGGTCAAGACAATAGCAGGTATGGAATTTCCTGTAGCCCGACTAAACATTGTTAGGGATATGTTCTTGTTCAGTTGTTTCACAGGTCTTGCATTTATAGATGCAAAGGAGTTGAAACGCACTGAAATCATTAAGGACAACAATGGCAAGATGTGGATTAGAAAAGGTCGTCACAAGATGAAAAAGGAGAAGGCAAGATGTATCAGTAATGTCCCTCTTATCACTCCTGCCATAGAAATACTTGAGAAATATGAGGATCATCCAACCTGTATTGAAAAGGATGTCTGTTTACCTTTGTTCTGCAATCAGACGATGAACTCATACCTGAAACAAATTGCTACGCTTTGCAATATTGACAAGAATCTGACCACACATGTGGCCCGTCATACATTTGCCACGACCATAACTTTGGCTAATAAAGTTTCGTTGGAGAATGTTGCAAAGATGATGGGGCACGCATCTACCCGTATGACTCAACACTATGCAAGAGTATTGGATCAAACCATCATGAGTGATATGGAAAAGGTTCAGATATTATTCTAATAAATAGATTCGTAGCCGAGTTCACCAAACCACAGGCAAAGGTAACTCGTGTTCTTTTCGTCCAAGCAAGGTCAAGCCCTGCGGGTGTCGTGGAAAAATCATCCTCGCCCCGTGGGGCTTTCTGTATTTTTCCACACAACCTTGCCTGACGAGAACACGACCTTTTAGAGCCTGTAGTTTGGGAACTCCGGCCCCGAATAGCCGGACTAACAAGAAATATATAATGTTATGTCACAAGCAGTATTAAACAACAGTCAAGCAACAGGTCATACCGACCTGCTATCAGGTATCTTGAAGGTACAAGTAAGAAATGAAGAGAAGATTACGGAGCAAGACCGTATCTATTGCCAGACTCAGCAGGACGAGCTGTACAAGACGCTCGACCAGATTGCCTGGTGGTACAACATCTTTAAGAGAGAAGCCGAGAAGTATGAGGACAAAAACAAACTCAAGCACGAGCCGAACGGTAAGATTACCACAAGCAGCTATGACCTCCACTATCGGTACAATAACGATGAGAAGGATTATACCCATCACGAGTTTAC
>JAGBVG010000033.1 GCA_017630455.1 Alistipes sp.
GGAAGAAATCGAGGTTGTCGAGAATCTCTTGGAGCTTATCAGAACCAATAGTCAATGAGCAACCAGAAGCGAACTTCACACGACCCTCTTTCATCAAACCTACTACAGAGTCTTGGATCACCTCGGTGTACATCTCAAATGCAGGGATGTTCTTGTTGTCACCAAGAGCGCCCAACACAGCGTTAGCGATGTTACCTACACCCGATTGGATTGGCAAGAAAGATGCAGGGATACGACCCTCTTTCATCTCGTTCTCGAGGAAAGAAGCCACATTCGCGCCAATCTTGGCAGTAGTCTCATCCAGCGGAGTGAAACCACCTACCTCGTTAGGACGGTTAGTCTTCACTACAGCTACGAGTTTCTCCGCAGGGATAGTCACGCAGTCTGCACCGATACGGTCAGCAACGGTATATACAGGGATCTCACGGCGTACTGGTGGGTCAGCTGGCTCGTAGATATCGTGCATGCCACGCATGGCAGCAGGCATAGCCTCGTTGAGCTCTACAATCACCTTGTCAGCCAAGCGGCAGAAAGTAGGTACGTTACCTACACCTGCGGTGAGAACGATCTCTACTTGGTCACCTTTCTCTACTACCTCGCATGCCTCTACGATAGCGAAGTCTGGCTTTGGCATGAAGCCGTAGCGAAGGTCTTGCGCCAATTCAGATAGGTGCATATCGTAGTAGTGTGCACCTTGTGCGTTGAGCTCGGTGCGGAGGTCTTTGTTACCTTGGTATGGAGTGCGGAACTCGATAGCGTGTGCGCGTGCCAATGCACCGTCGCAGCTGTCGCCAGTAGAGGCGCCAGTGTACATACCGATCTTATATGGTTTGCCCTCAGCGTGGAGCGCCTCTGCCATCGCTGCGATAGCAGAAGGAACATCCTTTGGAGCGCCGGCAGGGGTGAAACCACCCATGCCGCATATTGCTCCGTGAGGTACTAATTGAGCAGCCTCAGCGGCTGTCATAAATGGAAGAGCCATTTCGATTTACGATTTAGCAATTTACAATTTATGAATTACTCTGCCTTTCCATTAGAACCAAGCACGTTAACGATTTTGTGCTTGTAGAGCTCGGTCATGAGGTCACGAGCTGGACCGCAGTATTTACGTGGGTCGAACTCACCTGGGTTGGTAGCGAACACTTTGCGAACAGCAGCGGTGAAAGCCAAACGGCTGTCAGAGTCGATGTTGATCTTGCAAACTGCGCTCTCAGAAGCCTTGCGGAGTTGCTCCTCTGGAATACCTACTGCGTCTGGCAATTTACCACCATATTGGTTGATGATATCCACATACTCTTGTGGAACTGAAGAAGAACCGTGGAGTACGATTGGGAAACCTGGGAGTTGCTCCATGATAGCGTCGAGGATATCGAATGCCAATGGAGGAGGAACGAGCTTACCAGTTTGTGGATCTACTGTACATTGCTCACGGGTGAACTTGTAAGCACCGTGGCTAGTACCGATTGAGATAGCGAGTGAGTCGCAACCTGTACGAGTAGCGAAATCTACTACC
>JAGBVG010000034.1 GCA_017630455.1 Alistipes sp.
CCAAAAACCTCGAGAGGTATAGACAACGACCCTATACCACACCATCGCGCGGGGGTGACGGGTGTGGAAATTTAGAACAATAAATGTTATATGCTAAATTGTTGTAACTTGCTGATTTAGAGGTACAAAAATCCCCCCCCCCGATTCGGAGGAGGCCACGAGAATTAGAACAAGTGGAATTTGAGTACATTGTGCCTCTTGATTATTTGTTTTACGTTGTCACAAAGGTAAGAATTAAACCCAAATGTGCAAACATTTTTGCGAAAAAAATTATCGCGCGGCGTCTTGCAAAAGGTCCTATAATTAAGAACTTTGGCGAAAAAAGACTCCCGCGCGCGTATATATAATATATGTAGTGGTCGGCCGTCGTGGGCGTTACTCCATCCACATAAGAATCGAGGACTTTATCTTGTTATTCTCGTCGTAGATGATGTAGCCCTTGTCGTCAACCTCGTAGAGCTGGATCCAGTAGACATCCTCGTCGTTTACCTGGTAGACACCCTTAGGAACAAGGATGCCGCTGTAGAGCTGGCCATTCTCGAACGTGACGGACACAAGGGCGTCGATCTTCTCTGTCGCAGGGGTAAAGGTGTAGGTGAAGTCGCGACTCTCGATAAGCTCGGTGCGGAGCGAGTTGGTGTAGCTATCCATTACGCCCGTGGTCTCGGCATAGCGAATGTCGTAATAGATCTGACTCTTGGTGTTGACGCTGTACCACAGTGTGTTAGCGATAGAGTCCAATGTTTGATAGTTTTGCGTCGAGCTCTCCTCGGGCTTCTCACACGATAGAAGTGTCAAAGCGGCTGCGATGCCTATAAGATAGTTCAATAGTTTCATAATGTTCTATAAATTTTGTTTATCAGTATGTGGCAATTTCCGTACAAAGATAGAAAATTATAACGAGATTCAATCACTTTAGGCGTTGGATTTTGTGGTGAGCTACTTGCAGTAGGCGCATCTTATGATGCCAAAGATAGGGAAAATTATGAGAAATAAGATGTTGAGGAGGTAGTTTTTGGAAAATAATGGGCGTAGTGTTGTGTAGTTTGAGAAATTATATTTACCTTTGCGGGCCTTTTTTATTATAAAAGGGGTGATTATTTTTTATTAACCATTTAACGAGCGATTGTATCGCAAACAAATTTTTCCATTATGGAGCAGAACAAAATTGTAGCCAACGACAATTTCGATTGGACAGCATTTGAGCAGGACCTTGGTCTTTATGATCAGTCGAAGGAGGCTATCGAGGCAGCTTATGGCGCAACTATGTCTAACGTCGCAGTAGGCGAGGTTGTTGAGGGTACTGTTACCGAGATCAACAAGCGTGAGGTTACCGTTAACATCGGTTACAAGTCAGAGGGTCTCATCCCTGCAACAGAGTTCCGTTACAACCCAGATCTTACCATCGGTGAGAAGGTTGAGGTTTACGTAGAGTCTGTTGAGGATAAGGGTGGTCAGTTGGCACTTTCACACAAGAAGGCTCGTCAGCTTAAGAGCTGGGACCGTGTTAACGAGGCTTTGGCTAACGACGAGATCATCAAGGGTTATGTTAAGTGTCGCACTAAGGGCGGTATGATTGTCGACGTATTCGGCATCGAGGCATTCTTGCCAGGCTCACAGATCGACGTTAAGCCTATCCGCGACTACGATGTATACGTAGACAAGACTATGGAGTTCAAGGTTGTTAAGATCAACCAGGAGTTCCGCAACGTTGTAGTATCTCACAAGGCTCTTATCGAGGCAGAGCTCGAGGCTCAGAAGCAGATCATTATGTCTAAGCTCGAGAAGGGTCAGATCCTTGAGGGTACTGTTAAGAATATCACATCTTACGGTGTGTTCATCGACCTCGGTGGTGTTGACGGTCTTATCCACATCACAGATCTCTCTTGGGGCCGCGTAAACCACCCAGAGGAGGTTGTAGCTTTGGATCAGAAGCTTCAGGTTGTTATCCTCGACTTCGATGAGGCTAAGAAGCGTATCGCTCTCGGTCTCAAGCAGCTTACTGCTCACCCTTGGGAGGCACTCGATGCTAACCTTAAGGTAGGTGACAAGATCAGCGGTAAGGTTGTTGTAGTTACTGATTACGGTGCATTCGTAGAGGTAGCTCCAGGCGTAGAGGGTCTTATCCACGTTTCTGAGATGTCTTGGAGCCAGCCATTGCGCTCTGCACAGGAGTTTATGAAGGTTGGTGACGAGATCGAGGCTGTTCTTCTTACTTTGGACCGCGAGGAGCGCAAGATGTCACTCGGTATCAAGCAGCTTACTCCAGATCCATGGGCTGAGATCGAGAAGAAGTATCCTGCAGGCACAAAGTGCGTAGCACGTGTTCGCAACTTCTCTAACTTCGGTGTATTCGTAGAGATCGAGGATGGTATCGAGGGTCTCGTACACATCTCTGACCTCTCTTGGACTAAGAAGGTTAAGCACCCATCAGAGTTCACACAGGTAGGTGCTGAGCTCGAGGTTGTAGTTCTCGAGATCAACAAGGAGAACCGTCGTCTCTCACTCGGCCACAAGCAGCTCGAGGAGAATCCTTGGAACGGCTTTGAGAGCCAGTTCGGCGTTGACAGCGTTCACGAGGGTACTGTAACTGAGGCTAACGACAAGGGTGTTGTAGTATCACTTGGCGAGAACATCGAGGGCTTCTGCCCAGCACGTCACGCTGCTAAGGAGGATGGTACAACTTTGAAGGTTGGTGATAAGGTAGAGTTCAAGGTTTTGGAGTTCTCTAAGGCTACAAAGCGCATCACTCTCTCTCACAGCCGTCTCTTCGAGGAGGCTAAGCGTGCTCAGGACGCTGCTGAGAAGGCAGAGCGTCGTGCAGCTGCTGACGCAACTAAGTCAACTGTGAAGAAGATCAACGCTCAGGTTGAGAAGACAACTCTTGGCGATATCGCAGGTTTGGCTGAGTTGAAGGCTCAGATGGAGGACAACAAGTAATTTCTTGTGATAAGGCGCAATCTGCGTCACTTCCCTAAAAGATATCCCGCTTGGGCTGTACTTCGGTACTATCCCAAGCGGGATACTTTTGTGAAGTAACACATCTCACGCCTTCTAACAAGAAATTTCCGATTTTATAGGGCGTATTTGCCCTACCCTAAACAAAATATCGTGGGCTGTACTTAGGTACTATCCCACGATATTTTTTTATTTCATTGCGCTTTGCACACCTTACTTTTCCCTTTTTGCCTTTCATTTCAAGATTGCTTCGCAGATGCGTTCTGTTGCGCCGCAGTTGCTGGATGTGTATGTCAGTGAGGCGTTGTGCAGCTGCTGCCACAGCGTGGCATTGTCACGTAGAGGGGCAAACCACTCGCTAAGCTCAGCGTAGTTGCTGATGCTTCGCGCTATGCCTCGTCCGACCATCTCCACAGCCTCGTTAAACTTCTGATATCGTGGGCCAAAGACTATTGGAAGTCCGTATACCGCAGGCTCTAAGATGTTGTGAATACCTGTGCCAAATCCTCCGCCGACGTATGCCCACGTGGCGTAGCGGTATGTTGCCGAGAGCATACCCATAGTGTCCAATATGATGACCTGGTAGTCGGCTACGGGGGTTGTAGTGTCGCATTGTGTATATCGTATCGCGCCGCCACTGCACCTCTTTACGATATCCTCAATGTGCGAATCTTCTATCTCGTGGGGTGCTATTACGAACTTTATCTCAGGGTTATCGTTTGCGAGTGTTGTGATAAGCTCCTCGTCGCGTCGCCACGTAGAGCCGGCTACAAGGAGCGGATTCAAACCCCTAAACTCCTTGATAAAAGCTATCTCCCTTGCCTCGTGAGCTATGGCTCTCACGCGGTCGAAGCGTGTGTCGCCAGCCACTGTGACGCGCTCTATACCCAGCTCTTTAAGCAGTAATTTTGAGTTGTCGTTTTGAACAAAAATATTGCTAAATGTCGCCAGCGCGTCGCGCCATATTTTACCCCAGGGATGAAAGAAAATAGACTCTCGGCGGAAGATTGCTGAGACAAGGAGCGTTGGGATGTTGCATCTGCGAAGCTCCGCGAGGTAGTTGAGCCAGAACTCATACTTTATGAATACCGCGACGTCGGGATTTATGGCTTTGATGAGACGTCGAGCATTCTTCGGCGTGTCGGCAGGTAGGTAGAATATCGCATCTGCCAGAGGGTAGCTCTTGCGAATCTCGTAGCCCGATGGCGAGAAGAAGGTGATGATGATCTCTATGTCGCCCCTCTGCTCGCGCAGTTGCTCTATTATAGGTCGCGCCTGCTCAAATTCGCCGAGAGAGGCGATGTGAAACCATACTCTTGGCCGTGTGCTGCGCTCCGAAATCTGCTTCTCGATACGCTCCATAAGCCCTCTGCGCCCCT
Source organism: Alistipes sp. (assembly GCA_017630455.1). Classification (GTDB taxonomy): domain Bacteria; phylum Bacteroidota; class Bacteroidia; order Bacteroidales; family Rikenellaceae; genus Alistipes. The sequence continues at coordinate 4,338 of JAGBVG010000034.1, forward strand.
TGATCCATAGTCGAGCCTTAGGGTTTACTGCTGCAGCTATGGTTATGGCGGCGGTGTATAGGTGGATTGCTATGTTATAGAGTCCTTTCATTGTATAATAAAGGGACTGCCAAAGACAGCCCCTGAGATATTGAGTAATGCGTAATTAGTAATCTTGTCATCTCTGCGAGATGATTTTTAGGTTATGATGTGTTAAAATGAGTTGCGATGAGTTACTATGCGACACATATCACCTCATATTACCCCATAGAATCCCATCCTCAATCGCCTCGTCGAGGCGACCCCACTACTAATTCCTCACTCCTAATTACTCGTTACATTATTCGTTCCGTATACTCCAGCGAGAAGTGCCCGTGGTCATCGACGACGATGGCAATGAGGTCAAACTGAATGTTGAGCGGCGTGCGGTGTATGGTGCGATATGCCATAGCTCCCTTGCGCAGTGCCGCGATCTTGCGATCGTTGATACTGTCGTAGGGCGATTGCCAGCCACCGAGTTTTCGCGTCTTAACCTCCACAAAATGCAGCGTGTCGAAGCGTTGTGCGATGATGTCTATCTCGTAGTGTCCTATGCGCCAGTTACGCTCCACGATGTAGAATCCCTGCGCACGAAGCCACTCCATAGCGTAATCCTCGCCACGTGAGCCAATCTCTATAGTGGAGATGTCGTTCATTACTTCGTGCGACGAATAAGGAATTCAATGTTCTCGCCAGGCTGCACCTCGTATGTCGCAATACCCTTCTTGAAGATACGCATAGGGCGTGAACCGATAAGCTGGATGCCGTTGTCGTCGATGCGAAGCATACAACCCTCGCGCAAGCCTACAACATAGCGGCTGCGGTTAGCCTCGAGATACTCGTTGATACGCTGCTCGCGGGTCTCGCCAGCGTGGCCCTCAGGGTTGGCGTCGAGGTAGTGCGGATTGATCTGGAATGGCACAAGACCTATAGCGCGGAACGACTCTGGCTGTACGATAGGCATATCATTTGTAGTGCAGATGGTAGGGCAGGTTACGTTGCTACCAGCCGACCAGCCGATATATGGCACACCGGCCTTCACGCGGCGGTAGATCATATCGAGGAGATCCTCCTCCTGCATCTTCTTAAGAAGTGCGAAGGTGTTGCCACCACCGATTACGATAGCCTGTGCGTGGCGAATGAAGTTGCGCTTGTTGAGTGCGCGATGGATGGATGTTACCTTGATTCCGATCTCGTTGAAGCGCTGCTGCACCTTTGCCTCATACTCATCGTAGGAGAATGTCACGGCTGCGTAAGGTACGAATACCACCTCGGTTACGCCGCTGAGCGTTTTTGCAATCTCCTCGATAGGATATTTGAGGTAAGGCTCGCCTGCATTGGTAGAATTGGAAATAAGTAATAGGTTCATAATTTGTTGAATATTAATGATTTAGTATATGTGTCAGTAAAATCGGTTGTAAAAAATTTGCGAAATAATGTCAAAGATAATAAAAAAAGTGTTACTTTTGCACCGTCCGGTCAAAAAAAGTTAGCGGCCAGACTTTATTACAGTAGAAAATATTTACTACTATAATGTTTAACTAAAACTTATTTATTATGTCAGAAATTCAGTCAAAAGTTGTCGAGATCATCGTTGACAAGTTGGGCGTTAAGGAGTCAGAGGTAGTTCGTGAGGCAAGTTTCACTGCACACCTTGGTGCTGATTCATTGGATCAGGTAGAGCTCATTATGGAGTTCGAGAAGGCTTTCGATCTTCAGATTCCAGATGGTGACGCTGAGAAGATTCAGACTGTAGGCGATGCTGTAGACTACATTGAGTCACACAAGTAATAGAAGATAGATTCTAATCTACCTATTTTAGGAATGTGTGGACTATGCCCAGGGTTTATACCCTTGGTTTAGTCCATTCTTTATTTCAGAATCCGTATTGCGCATAGCGGTGATCTGATGCCTGACCTCGTGGGGCCTGTATGAGATGATTGTTGTGCGGCGGAGATTCGGATTCGGGGATATGCTTTAGGAAATATATATCTATGTTTGATTTTATACTTCGTCCCATACGCCGACGTTTCGGTAGCGACAAGGAGTTCTATGTGGCTATAGACGATATGTTCGGCTTTGTACCTCACAACATCGAGTTGTATAAGTTGGCTCTCATCCATAAGTCGGCATCTGTGGAGTTGGAGGATGGTAGCCACATTAATAATGAGCGTCTCGAGTTCCTTGGCGATGCTGTTATTGAGAGCATCACCTCGGACTATCTCTTCATTGAGTTTCCCGACCGCGATGAGGGCTTTATGACCCAGTTGCGCTCGAAGATTGTGTCGCGCCAGTCGTTGAATCGTATCGCCTCGGAGTTGGGGTTGGATAAGCTCGTTATCTCCAATGCTGCGGGCAACTCCACTCAGAAGCACATCTTTGGCGACGCCTTCGAGGCTATGATGGGAGCTATATATCTCGATCAGGGTTATGACTTTGCCAACCGCTTGCTTATCAACGACATCTATGGCAAGTATCTGTCGATTGACGATATGCTTCAGTCGGAGACCGACTTCAAGAGCCGCCTTATCGAGTGGTGTCAGAAGAATCACCACTCCATAGAGTTTCGCACCGAGCAGGATCACGGCAGCTCTGCGGCACGTCCTACGTTCCACTCTACGGTCTATATCAGCGGCATAGCTGCTGGTCACGGCGTTGGCGACTCCAAGAAGCAGGCAGAGCAGCAGGCTGCATTTTCGGTCTCACAGGGCTCGCCTACAACTATTACCGATGAGGGTAGCGCGCAGATACTCGACCGTATCGACCAGATGGTAAGTTAGGCATCGGCAAAATTGGCTCTCTACACTGCGGTATAAGCCGCGAGGTTGCCTCGCCCAGGCGGTTGTGTTGATAAACAAATCGCCAATATTTTTATACAAAAAGTAGCAAAGATTTGGAATCGTTAAAAATATTTGCTACTTTTGTTGTATCTGTTTCACAGTTACTATTTTATAGCAACGGGAGTATACTTCAAATTGATGTAAGTAGCGATATCGCCACGGTTTGAATCGTCGTGCTGTATATCCGCATTTTTTTGTGCCTCGAGCTGTTATTGGGAGGAGAACTGTGGCAATGTTAATGAAATATATTGATAGTATGAAATACGATGTTTTTATAAGCTACTCGTCTCACGATCAGGAGGTTGTTAAGCGTTTGTGTGAATATCTTGAGCAACATAACATACGTTGTTTTGTGTCGTATCGCGACATCCCTCGAGGTGTGGTCTGGGCCAGCGTTATTGTTGAGGCTATGGAGCAGAGTCGTATGATGGTCGTGGTATTCTCCGAGGCGTTTAACAACTCGCAACAGGTTGACCGTGAGATAGAGATGGCAAGCGAATCGCATAAGCCTATCCTCACGTTGCGTCTCTCGGATGCGCCTTTTAGAGCAGCGAAGAAGTATTATCTCGGCAATATAAATTGGCTGGATGGCTTCCCTGAGCCAGATAGAGCCTTTGGGGATGTCGTAGCCAATGTCGCACGTCTGTTGGATATTAAGCTCGAGGATGTAAAGCCTGCGAATAACTCGGCTAAGGAGGTGCAAAAGGTTGAAGATAAGGGTGTTAAGACGGTAGTGCGTGGCGAGGGTGAGAAGGTGAAGCCTAAGACCGAGCCTGTAACGCCGTGCGAGGAGCCGAAGAAAAAGAGTGGTGCTAAGTGGCTATACGCTGCATTGCTTGCCGTTGTGGCTGTAGGTGCTGCGTTATTCTTCGTGCTGTCCGACCCTTCGGAGGCTGAGAAGCCTACTGAGGTGGTGGCGGATGCCGCTGTTGAGGAGGTGCAGGCAGAGGAGGTAGAGACCGTTGTTGAGGCAGAGGCGGCTGCGGTGGTGGATGTTAAGGAGAAGACAAAGGGTGCTGAGGTGGCGGTTGCTAAGGAGCGTGTGGCAGTGAATGTTGCGCCTGTGACCAATAGTGTAGCAGAGGTCGAAACGGCTGCTGCTGCGCCAGAGCCTTTGGCTGTGGAGGAGCAGGTTACAGAGGCCACTACAGCAGAGGTTGTTGCGCCAGAGGTTGTTGCGGAGAATGATATGGAGGTAGTGGTGGCAACGAGATATAACATTGGCGATTACTACGACGATGGCAATATAAAAGGTGTTGTTTTCGAGGTGTCGGATGATGGTTTGCACGGAAAGATTGTCAGCCTACGACAGGGTAACTGTTGCTGGGGTGATGTTGTCGAGGCTATCGGTGCTACGAACAAAAACGACGGTCAGCCTAATACCAATAATATGCTTAAGCGTGCTGATAGCGAGGAGTTTGCCGCAGCGCTGTGGTGCAGAAATCAAGGCTCGGAGTGGTATCTCCCGTCGGTGTCGGAGCTTAAGACGCTGTTGCTCAGCAACACCGTTCGCAAAGCTGTGAATAAGACCCTTGGTGAGCGTAGTGCTACAAAACTCTTCAAGCCTGGTGAGCCAAAGAGTTACTGGTCATCGACGGAGGTTGATAACGACGATCACAAGGCGTGGGAGGTGAGCCTCTATATGAAGGATGCCAGCAGCGCACCGAAGGTTATGCAGAACTACGTTCGTGCCGTGGCAAGATTCTAACCCTGTGTGGTGCAAATCTCTTCCGATTCGTAGTGCGCGGTGGCGCGGTGGCGGGGAGGGGATTGGATATAACGACCTGAAAAATAAGAATATACCGATTTGGTTTACTCTATGAAGAACGTTTTGGATAAGCTCGAGTCGCGAGGTGCTGCGGCGTTGGATAATAGCGAACTATTGGCGGTGTTGCTTGCTGAGAGTCAGGGCGATGAGAGGGCGCGCAGTGTGGCGCAGAGTATCCTTGCGGAGTGTGGCGGGAGTGTGAGTGCACTCTCGGACGTCGATTTTTCGCGCCTCAGGATGATGTCTGGCATCGGTAAGCTGCGTGCGGCACGTATCAAGGCTGCCGTGGAGCTCGGTGGTAGGGTGGCGCAGGAGGAGTCGGCGCAACACGATGTTATCACCTCTGATTCAGATGTGGTGCGTGTTATGCGACCCGTTGTCGGGGCGTTGCAGTACGAGGAGTGCTGGGTGTTGTATCTCGCGTCGTCGGGGCGAATATTGGAGCGTATGCGTGTGAGTCAGGGCGGCGTGCAGGCTACGGTGGTAGATTGTAGATTGATTATCAAGCGCGCATTGGAACTCCTTGCTGTGCAGATAGTTATAGTACATAACCATCCTTCGGGAAGTGCCGAGCCGAGCGGTCAGGATCTCGCGCTTACGGAGCGGGTGGCCGAAGCAGCAAGGCTCTTCGAGATACGTCTTTTGGACCACGTGATAGTGGCACAGGCGGAGCATTATTCTTTCCGAGGACACGGACTTATAAAGTGAAAGGTGAAAACTTTTCACTTTTTTTATACCCGCAAAGTTTGTCATAAATCAAAATAACCATCCAAAGTGTTGAAACCTCAAATCTTTTTTGTATCTTTGGTATCATCAGATACTCCCTCCACAATACCCTAATTGCATAAAATAACCGCTCGAAGTGTTGAAACCTCAAATCTTTTTTGTATCTTTGCAGTTTGGATATGCTTATAGCATATAACCGCTGAAACGAATAACAAAACGATATAGATTATGACACAGGAAGAATTGTTCAAGAAGCTTATTGCTCACTGTAAGGAGTATGGCTTTATTTTCCCTTCGAGCGAGATTTATGACGGTCTCGGTGCTGTATATGACTATGGTCAGAACGGTGTGGAGCTTAAGAATAACATCAAGCGTTATTGGTGGGACTCTATGGTTAAGCTCAACGAGAATATCGTAGGTATCGACGCTGCTATCTTTATGCACCCCCGCACTTGGGAGGCTTCGGGTCACGTAGGCGCGTTCAACGACCCACTTATCGACAACAAGGACTCTAAGAAGCGTTACCGCGCCGATGTCCTCGTTGAGGATTGGATGGCAAAGCAGGAGGAGAAGATTCAGAAGGAGGTGGATAAGGCTAAGAAGCGTTTTGGCGAGGCTTTCGACGAGGCTCAGTATCTCGCTACATCACCACGTGTCCTTGAGATCAAGGCTAAGATGGATGCTATCCACGAGCGTTTCACAGCGGCTCTCAACGACAACAACCTCGAGGAGCTGAAGCAGATTATCCTCGACTGCGAGATTGTTTGCCCTATCTCGGGTACTCGCAACTGGACCGATGTTCGTCAGTTCAACCTTATGTTCTCTACGCAGATGGGTTCTACGGCTGATGGAGCAAACACCGTATACCTCCGTCCTGAGACTGCGCAGGGTATCTTCGTGAACTACCTCAATGTGCAGAAGACTGGCCGTATGAAGCTTCCATTCGGTATTGCTCAGATTGGTAAGGCGTTCCGTAACGAGATCGTAGCGCGTCAGTTTATCTTCCGTATGCGTGAGTTCGAGCAGATGGAGATGCAGTTCTTCGTGCAGCCAGGTACAGAGATGGAGTGGTGGAATAAGTGGAAGGAGACACGTATGGCTTGGCACCGTGCCCTCGGCTTCGGTGACCAGAACTACCGCTTCCACGACCACGATAAGCTCGCACACTATGCAAATGCCGCTACCGACGTGGAGTATAACTTCCCATTCGGCTTCAAGGAGGTGGAGGGTATCCACTCGCGTACAGATTTTGACTTGGGTCGCCATCAGGAGTACTCGGGCAAGAAGATTCAGTACTTCGACCCAGAGCGCGGCGAGAGCTATGTGCCATACGTTGTTGAGACATCTATCGGCGTTGACCGTATGTTCTTGCAGATTATGTCTGCTGCGTACTGCGAGGAGAAGTTGGAGAGTGGCGAGGAGCGCGTAGTGTTGCGCATCCCTGCAGCCCTCGCACCTACGAAGGTTGCCGTGATGCCTCTTGTTAAGAAGGATGGTCTTCCAGAGGTGGCACGTAAGATTATCGACGACCTCAAGTATGACTACAACGTTGTCTACGACGAGAAGGACTCTATTGGTAAGCGCTACCGCCGTCAGGATGCTATCGGTACTCCATTCTGCGTAACTGTAGACCACGATACGTTGAACGATGGTATGGTCACAGTTCGCCACCGCGACACTATGGCTCAGGAGCGTGTTAAGATTGAGGATCTCCGCGCTCTTATCGAGAAGGAGGTATCGTTCCGCGAGTTGTTCAAGAAGATTAAGGAGGCTTAATGGCTCGACTGATTGCCATAGACTACGGCACAAAGCGCACAGGTTTGGCGGTGACAGACCCTCTGGGCATCATCGCCTCGCCTTTGGAGACTGTCGAGACCAAGCAGTTGGAGCGTTACCTCGCGGAGTATTTCGCCAAGGAGGAGGTGTCGACCATCGTTGTGGGACATCCCAGGCAGATGAATGGCGAGCCTTCGGATACTATGCGCTATATCCAGCCGCTTATGGGTCGCCTGCGTAATGCCTATCCCGATAAGAGGGTTGTGGCCTACGACGAGCGTTTCACCTCGGTTCTCGCGCAGCGCACCATCCGCGAGAGTGGTATCGGCAAGATGGCACGTCGCGACAAAAGCCTTGTAGATAAGGTGTCGGCAGCGATAATCCTGCAGGATTATATGGCTTCAGTAGGAATGTAAACTATAGAAATAGAGTAGATTATGATTTATCCAATCGTTATATACGGCTCGCAGGTGTTGCGTAACGTGTCGGAGAATATCACTCCGGAGTATCCCGAGCTTAAGAAGCTTATCGATGATATGTGGATTACCCTCGGCGAGGCTGAGGGCGTGGGTCTTGCCGCACCGCAGATTGGCAAGAACATCCGCCTCTTCATCGTGGACTGCACACCTTGGGGTGAGGAGAATCCCGAGTTGGCGGAGTTCCGCAGGGTGTTCATCAATGCCGAGATTTATGAGACTTCGGAGGAGACATCGCTCTTCGAGGAGGGATGTCTCTCGTTGCCAGGTCTGCACGAGAATGTCCGCCGTCCTGTCTCTATCCGTATGCGCTACCTCGATGAGAACTTCGTGGAGCACGACGAGGAGTTTACAGGCAAGCCCGCGCGTGTCATCCAGCACGAGTATGACCATATAGATGGTAAGGTCTTTACCGACCATCTGGCTCCTATTCGCAAGAACCTCATTAAGAACAAGCTTCAGAAGATGGCTCGCGGTTCATATCGCGCAGCATATAAGACCAAGCGATAGAGGGGCGAGACTCTGAGGGGACGAGATTCTGAGAGGGAATGGTAAGACTCAAAAGGAGGGACTAAAAGAGGAGACCCTACACAGAAAAAGTGGCTATCTAACACGTTGTTGGATAGCCACTTTTTGTATGATTACCTCTTTTGGTTACTCTCGCTTGTCGTATACAAGGAACGCGAATGGAGAGTCGTAATCCTCGCCGCGCTCATAACGCTCCTCGCGCACCAATTGCCACTTGGAGTAGTCCACGGCGGGGAATGCAGTGTCACCCTCGTAGTCGCGCTCCACACGTGTGATATACATTCTATCGGCAATGTCCAGAGCCTGTGCATATATCTGCGCGCCACCCATAATGAATATCTCCTCGTCGCCCTCACCCGCGGCTAAGTCTATCGCCTCCTGCAGCGAGTGTGCTGCAAACGCCCCCTCGAACTCGATGTCGGAGCGTGTGATAACGATGTTCTTACGCTTAGGTAGAGGCTTCGAGCCGAGCGACTCGAAGGTCTTGCGACCCATAATCACGGGGTGTCCCGAGGTTGTAGTGCGGAAGAAGCGCATATCCTCCTTTATATGCCATAGGAGCGCATTCTTGTCGCCTATGGTGCCGTTTTGTGCTATTGCAACGATGATGCTTATCATAATTCAGATGTTAAAACGATAGTGGTGCTTTGATTGCCGGATGCGGGTCGTAGCCCTCCAATGTGAAATCCTCGTAGGTGAAGTCGAAGATAGAGCGCACATCGGGGTTGAGACGCATCGTAGGTAGCTTGCGAGGCTCGCGCGATAGCTGCTCTGCGGCCTGCTCGAGGTGGTTGAGGTAGAGGTGTGCATCGCCGAGCGTGTGTATGAACTCTCCAGGCTCTAAACCGCACTCCTTGGCTATCATCATAGTAAGCAGCGCGTATGATGCGATGTTGAAAGGCACGCCGAGGAATGTGTCGCCGCTACGCTGATAGAGCTGACACGAAAGACGTCCCTCGGCCACGAAGAACTGAAACATCGTGTGACAAGGGGGGAGTGCCATCTTGTCGACATCCGCCACGTTCCACGCCGAGACGATCATACGGCGGGAGTTGGGATTCTGCTTTATGGTCTCTATCACTCTCTTTATCTGGTCTATAGCCCCGCCATCACCCGAAGGCCAGCTGCGCCACTGATAGCCATAGACGTTGTTCAGATCACCGAAGCGGTAGCCCTCAATAGGTGACTCCACACCCGCGGCGGCAAGGAAGGTGTCCTTATCCACAGGGAGAACGCCGTGACGCACGCACAGTTCGTTGTAGTAGCGAAAAGCATCACTATCCCAAATATGCACGCCGTTATCCACCAAATATTTGATATTGGTGTCGCCCCTGAGAAACCACAGCAACTCGTATATCACGCCCTTGAGAAAGAGACGCTTGGTGGTCATCAGCGGGAAGCCATCGCGGAGGTCGAAGCGCATCTGATAGCCGAAGATACCCTTGGTTCCGGTACCTGTTCTATCGTCGCGCACCACGCCTTCGCGGTATATTTTATCCAATAACTCAAGATATTGTCTCATCTATATCGAATGTTTTTAGTTCAAGGTTATAGCTCTCATCCATAGTCGCATACGTCGCCTTGCTACCAGCCCAGTCGCTTAGGAAGAGTACGTCGATGTGGTCGTCTGTATATCGGTGGGGTAGGTGCATATGGCCAAAGATGTAGCTTCTCACATCACCATTATTCTTGTGATACTCGCGCGCGTAATCAACCAAATATCTGAGTCGCTCGACGGTTATCTTCTCGGTGTTGTGGCTCTTGCGCGACTTGCTGCTCCACCACTTTCCGAAGCCGAGGAAGTGGTCGGGGTGAATGATCCAGCTAAATATCCAACGTAGTACCGACGAGCGGAATGTGGCATTCATTAGCTTCAACATCGGCTCGCCGTGGATGTTCATATTGTCGCCGTGGGCGAGGTGGAGTTTCATATCTCCTATGCGCTCCACACTCGGCTTGCGCACTATGCGCATCCCGCACTCGCGCTCCAGGTAGTCGTAGCACCACATATCGTGGTTGCCGGTGTAGAATACAATCTCGATGCCTCGGTCTGCCATCGCCGCGAGGCGTCCCAATACGCGGGTGAAGCCCTGTGGAACAACCTTGCGATACTCAAACCAGAAGTCGAAGATGTCGCCGAGGAGATAGAGACGTGTGGCATCCGCTGAAATCATATCGAGCCAACTGCAGAAGGCACGCTCCATACGTCGTGCCTGCGCGGCATCGCCACCTCCGAGGTGTATGTCCGAAGCGAAGTAAATCATACTACAAGCGACGCTTTATCTCGCGCTCCAACGCATCCATATCCAGAGGTGCTACAGCTATATTTCCCTTACGGTCAATGATATATGCCTTTGGTAGCGTTGCAACGTTGAAGAGTGTAAATACCTCGGCGTTGCGGCCTCCGTATACCGAGATCCACGGGTGGCTCTGCTGGCGCACTGCCTCGATCCACATCGCCTCATCGGCATCAGCAGATACGTGGTATACCTCGAAGCCCTTGTCGTGGTAACGCTCGTAGAGCTCCTTGAGGTCGGCGTTTATGTTGTTGCATATCGCGCTCTCCGCAATCCAGAAGTAGAGCAGTGTAACGTTGCCCGAGAGCGATGCTAGGCGGTGCTTGGTGCGATACATATCCTCCAATTCGATATCGGGATAGTCGGCCAGCTCCACGCGGTTCAAAACGCTCTGAAGGGCCTCGCCGTCTGCAATCTGCTTCTCGAGATAGGCTATGTATGGCGAGTCGGGGTAACGCTCCCTGATGCCACCAAGAACAGCATTGTAGTGTGCTATAGTGATGCCGTAGCCGTCGAGTTGCGGAATATACTGCTCGGCAACGCTGTGGCGCATAGCGTAGAGCGCTGCGAGGTTCTGGAGGTGAGAGCCCACGAAGCGTACCTGAGCCTTCATAGCCTCCTGTGCTGCGCGATATGCCTCGCGCTCCGAGTAACGGTCGGCGGTGTGCAGACGCTCGGCAATGAGTGCCAGGCGGTCGCAAGGTGTGAAGTAGTCGCGGTTGAACTCACGAATGAGTGCCGACTCCTCCGAGCCCTCCACGATGTAGTTGAGGAAGATATCTCCCGCAGCCTCGAGGGTGATATTATCGCCCGGAGCAACCACGAGGGTCACAGGGCGGCTACCTTCGGCAAAGGTGAGCTTATAGAAGCGTGGTGCGCTCTGCTCCTCGATAGCGATGTCGAAGCTGAAGCCTCCGTTATCCTCGATAGCCACGCCTGCGAGGGTCTCCGAGGTTACGAAATTATCCGCGATACGCTCCAAAAAAACGGAGTCTGCGCCACTGCCTACGAAGCGGCCAGAGATTGTGGTGCTTATACCTGCCTGCTTGGTGCCGCACGATGTGAGAAGTGCAGCGAGGAGGATAATTGAGAGTAGATATTTCTTCATACTTAATAGGTGTGGGAAATCTTTATTGATGAATGTTGTTGTTACTGCTGTTTGTGTGCGCCATTACGCTGTGGCTTGTGGTTCTTATGCAAGTGGTTATGCTGCGTGTGTGCTCTGCGTCCGTTGTGCTGCATCTTTCCACGGCGTTGAGGACGTGCTGGCGTGCCGTGGCGATACTCGCTGTGCATCGATGTAATCACCGAGAGATCCATTTCGAGGTCGCTACCCGCCATAGTGTGTATGTCGCGAAGTATCGAGTCGTTGTTTGGATGCTCGTCGTTGTACTCATAGCTCTTGGTGCGCATAAAGCGTGCGATGTTTGCCAGTTCCGAGGTTGCACGCGCCGAGTTGTGCTCTTCGGCGATATGGCGCACAAAGCGCTGGGTATACTTGCCGTAATACTTAAATGTGATGTGCGACTGCGGATATGCGAGTTTTTGAGGTCTCAATGTCAAATCTTGGCGTGATGGTTGCTGGTATGGCGAGTCGACATCCAACTTGAAATCTGACATTATGAAGAGGTGGTCCCAGAGTTTATGTTTGAAATCCTCGGTGTCGCGGAGTGTAGGGTTGAGGTTACCCATCACAGCTATGACGGCCTTGGCCTGTCGTGTGCGCTCCTGTCGATCCTCAATCTCGAGGAGCGAGTCCACCATCTGATGTATATGTCGGCCATATTCAGGCAGGTAGAGCTTGCGACGTGTGAAGTTATAATTTTTTTTCATTGTGTAGTGATGTTATGACTGCTCTCTGTTAACGAGCGTAGCACCCTGTTTAGTGTTAAAGGCTCATTATAATACTGGGTTTGATACCACGATAACCTGTGCTATTGCACGAGACGAATAAAGAGTGCATCTTTAGTCGCAAAACAGAAAGTTGTGGTTTAACCATACAAAGTAACTAAAAATAATTTACATAAACAAACTATGGCAAAAATTTTACTCCTTTCGCGCTCCAAAATGATGCTTAACTTTCTTGACGAGCGTTTGCGGTTCGAAAATTTCGAAACTGCAATGACTGATGATGTTGTCTCTGCAACAGAACTTTGTGGTGCCTATCACTTCGATGCGGCCATTGTTGATGGCGAGGTGGAGCATAGTGGCATCGATCTGCCTACGATTGTTGTAGTGCGCAAAGCGGAGGTCGAGAGTGCTGTTGAGGCTCTGCGTAGTGGCGCCATAGATTACCTCAGCGCACCTGTCGATATGAACCGTCTCCTTGCCACGTTACGAAATCTTGGTGAGGAGGGCTCCGAGGGTGAACACTTCCGACCTCGCACCCCGCGCCACGTGGTCAAACGCACGAATTGTGCCACACAGCCTATAATCGGAGCTTCGGAGGCTATCGACCACGTGCGACGTATGATAGAGCGTGTTGCCCCTTCGGATGCGCGGGTGCTTATTTTGGGTGAGAATGGCACGGGAAAGGAGCTTGTGGCGCGGTGGCTTCACCTCAAGAGTGCGCGGCGCGATGCCCCCTTTGTGGAGGTTAACTGTGCAGCTATACCCGCAGAGCTTATAGAGAGCGAACTTTTTGGCCACGAGAAGGGTTCGTTTACCTCGGCGGTCAGACAGCGCAAGGGTAAGTTTGAGTTGGCAGATGGTGGCACGCTCTTTATGGATGAGGTGGGCGATATGTCGCTCTCGGCACAGGCCAAGGTCTTGCGTGCGCTGCAGGAGAATAAAATTACGCGCGTGGGAGGTGATAAGGATATCAGCGTCGATGTACGTGTCGTGGCTGCCACGAATAAGGATATCCGCCACGAGATTCACGAGGGACACTTCCGCGAGGATTTATATCATCGCCTGAGTGTCATAGAGATAGATGTTCCGCCGCTGAGGGATCGTAAGGGGGATATAGGTCTGCTTGTCGACCATTTTCTGCAGGAGATATGTTCGCGCCACAACACCCCGACAAAGTGTATAGAGCCCGCAGCGGTGGATATCCTCTCATCGCGCGCCTGGACGGGAAATATCCGCCAGCTGCATAATGTTGTGGAGCGTCTTGTGATTCTCAGCGACACCACCATCACTGCCGATGCTGTGGAGCGTTATGCGGGAAAAAGTTGAGGTTACGCGCTTTATCTTCAATTGTTCGCTGAACTATAAAAACAAGCCTGCCCGACACAAAGTTCGGGCAGGCTTGTTAGTATAAGGATTCTATATCTTAGAAGTTGTATGTGCAGGTGAGACCGAAGCTAGCGAAACCTCTGCCAATAGCATTAAAGTTGAGGAAGTAGATAGTAGGACGGTAGTCTACATTGAGGGTGATAGGGGTTTTGCTGAAGCGGATACCGAAGGCAACATCACCTGTAACACCGAGGTTAAAATACTTCTGTGCGAAGGCTGCAGAAGCACCAACACCAGCAGAGAGGAACCACTTACCTGCGCTTGGAGTCCAATCCCACTCAAAGCAGTTCCAGTTGTATGTAGCATTTACATCCAAAACACCATCGAAGCCCTCCAAACCGAGGTTAGCCTCGAGATAGTTCTTAGACGAGAAGTGGTGCTCATACTGCAACTCAGCACCATAACCGAGACGCAAACCTATTGAGTTCTTGTAGTCCTGTGCTGATGCACCAACAACGCACAAAAGTGCCACCATAGAGAGTAAAAATTTCTTCATAGTTGTAGAAAATTAGTTAAACAAATTAAGATTTATTCCCTTTTCTGAATACAAATATAGATTTTTTTTCGCAGAGTTCCAAGCCTTTTCAATCAAAAGCCGATATTTTTAGGTATAAAGACTTACTGCTTTGCCATACCTATATTTTATAATATTGCGCTATCCTATGGTGTGCATTCTCACCGAGGCCTTGATAAGGGCAATGGCACGTATGCGGCTGATTTCGATATCCTTGTCGGCGTGGTGCTGGTTCTGGCTAACCAAACGCACACACCCCTCGATGTCCGACTTCTGCACATACTTCACCGTGATATACTCCTCGCCATCCATATCTATCGAGAGCAGATACATATCGCCCCAAAAGACATCCCTCACGTCGCTGAGCTGCTTATAGAGGATTATGTCGCCGCTCTTGAGCAGCGGATACATCGAGTCACCCACCACATATATCGCGCCATCGCACTTCGGGAGGTTGGGGATGTGGATGTAGTTTACGGGCTGTGCCGAGGAGTTGTCGGCAAAGAGAGGTGTCAGACCTGCTGTTCCCTCGATGGAGTAGAGGGGTACGCTCTGCAGTGGCAGCGACTTATCGGTGCGGTGGGTGTATGGCGTGAAATCTGGCTCGGCGTTAAACATTTTACCTTTTCCGCTCTCCATCCACTCGGGGTTTGCATTAAAATCCTGAACAAGGATATTCTTGTTGCGTGTCGATAGTCCCGCCTTGCCTGTCTCGATCATCGAGAGGGCTGCTTTTCCGATGCCAAGATGCTGAGCCAGTTGCTCTTGTGTCATATTTAGCTCCTTGCGCATAAGTCTTAATCGCTGACCAATCGTCTCCATATAAGAAAATTTTATATTAAAAAATTGTACAAAATACTTGACAAGATAAATATTTGAATATATCTTTGTAGTGCAAAGTTAAGCAATTTGTTTTAATGTTGCAATAGTTGTCGTAAAAAAATTTAATTAATAAACCCTAATTAATCAGCTATGTACGAATTTTCAAATGATGTTTACGTTGAGGTTGCCGAGCGTCTTATGGAGGCCATCGGCGGTCGAAACTTCTTTAGCGGTGTGGTCACGCACTACGATGGCGATGTGTGCTGCAGGCTTCGCACCACGGTTATTGTCAGCCGTCGGAGTCTTCCCTCTGTCGATGCGCCATCCTCTCCCGAGGTCGTTGTGAAGCCTGTTTGGTGGGAGATGTCGACGGCGGAGGGTGGCGTAGAGATGGATAACGACTTTTCGTTTGGCGAGATGTTGAACGTAGCGGTGTGGTAGTTATGGAGCGCAATGCTATTCCTTCGTTTTGCGATTTTGCTCTTGCGGTATATCCGTTTTTGGAGCTCACGCCGTTCCACCGCACCTACTATGCGATTCTCGAGGCCTATGCCCAGGGGCGTATCCGCAAGCTTATCATCTCGGTGCCGCCGCAGCACGGCAAGAGTGTGGGTGCTACGACGCTTCTTCCGGCCTATATGCTCGGCCTCGACCCCGATCTGCGTATCGCCATAGCATCATACTCTGGTACGCTGGCCTCGAAGTTTAACCGCCGCGTGCAACGCATCTTGGAGTCGCGCGAGTATGGCGAGATATTTCCCGACACCACGATTAAGTGTGGCACGAAGCCTGCAGGCTATATCCGCACCTCGGATGAGGTGGAGATCGTAGGCCACCGTGGTGAGCTCCTCAGCGTAGGTCGCGAGGGCTCGCTGACGGGCAATCGTGTCGACTGCTTCATCCTCGACGACCTCTATAAGGATGCTATGGAGGCGCAGTCGCCCGTTGTGCGTGCCAATTGCTGGGACTGGTATACCTCTGTGGTGCGCACACGTATGCATAACGCCTCGCGCGAGATTGTGGTCTTCACGCGCTGGCACGAGGAGGATCTAATCGGTATGCTCTGCCGCACGGAGCCTTGCCGTGTTATGACGTCGCTCAGCGATATAGATGACGTGGGCGCTGACGAGTGGTTAGTTGTCAATTTCGAAGCTCTCAAGGCCTCGCCACCCACCGACCTCGACCCGCGCCAGGAGGGTGAGGCTCTCTGGCCTGAGCAGCAGAGTGTGGAGCTTCTGCAGTCGAAGCGCCGCCTCGATGCCGTACGTTTCGAGGCTATGTACCAGGGTCACCCCTCTACGCGCGAGGGACTGCTCTATGGCGACGGCTTTCGGGAGTATGATGCCCTGCCTCGCGATGTCGTCACCCGCGCGAGCTATACCGATAGTGCCGATGTCGGCGATGACTACCTCTGCTCCATCGCCTATGTCGTTGACACGGATGGTGTTATCTACGTCACGGATGTTGTCTACTCTCGCGAGCCTATGGAGCATACCGAGCGCCTCGTAGCCTCGATGTTCGAGAGCTCGGGCGTGCGTGTGGCGTATGTCGAGAGCAATAACGGTGGCCGCGGCTTTGCACGTGCTCTGCAACGCCTCGCCCCCGCCACACGTGTCGAGTGGTTCCACCAGAGCGGCAACAAGGAGGCGCGCATCCTTTCCAACTCCGCCACGGTGCTTCATAACGTGCGTATGCCGTCGGGGTGGCACCTCTTGTGGCCTGAGTTCTACCGCGACCTTGTCACCTACCGCAGGCTCTTTCGTGCCAACCGCCACGACGATGCCGCCGATGCCCTCACTGGCGTTGTCGAACGTGAGATCACCTCGCGCAGCGGTGGTAAGTGGCAACGCGCGCTCTTCGTCACTCCGCAGCATATATAAACAAGAAGGGGAGTCTCTCTCGAGACTCCCCGGACCAACGCTAATTAACAAAATCGTGAAAGCAAGTAAAAGAAAAAATTAGCGTTGTATTAATTCTGCTAATTACTCAGCGTATGTGTTACCCTCAGCATCTATATTTATTGTGTATTCGGCTGAGTGCATCAATACAACCGGGTTGCTTAGTTTTCTTACTTTGAGATATACTTACCATCTGCATACTCTACTGTGTATCCAGCATCAGTAGTAACAGTAATCTCGTTAGGAGCAGTGAGTGTCGCACCAGCAGCCAATTTGAAATTATCAATAGCAGCGTCAATGATAAATGTATCAATGCTGTTGTTACCCTCGAATACGTAATTAGTCTTCGTTGTGTTATTACGTACCCAAGTACCAAGAATGTTGAGTTTGCTATTCTTGATAGTGATAGACTTCTCACCGTAGTTAGAGTTGAGAACGGCAGCTACACCGGCAGTAATGTCTGCATTCTCAATTACCACAGCGTTAGAGTAGTCTACTTTCACACCATAGTTCATATTGCTTACAACAACGTTCTTAACGGTTGTCAATGCAGTACCAGAAGCAAGCTGAACGAAACCGTAGCCATAGTTCTTTGCTGTACAACCCTCGATTGTTAAATAGTCTGTACCACGAGTTGTGATAGCATAACCATTGAAACCCTTACCGTCGAAGTTTACGTTCTTGATAGTTATTCCTGTATGCTTGAGAGTCATAGCACCAGTGTATGTTTTGCCATCACCATCAATAGTAACGTTTACGGTTTTTTTCTCGTTCATGGTAACATCACCCACGATATCATTAAGGAAGACAATGTTGATATCGGCAGTTGCATTGTTGATAGCATTATTCAACTCATCTATGTTAGCAACCTTAGTGTAGTAATAGTATGGGTCATAGATTACGTCAAACCAGTCACCATTAGTCTCAACAACACAATCCTCTCCCAAGAAACCGTTAGGATGTGCTGCGTTCCAAGCAGCAGGCTCAGTGCCAGGAGCAGCTGGGTTCTGCTTGTAGAATGAACCACCGTATACGTTGATCATACCATGATTATCAGCAACGTTAAGTGCAGCGTAAACACCCTCAGTCTTGTTTGCGTATGATGTCTTGTCAGCAGCCAAAGCCTTAACAGTACCACCATAGATGTTTACAACGTTATCTGAGCTTGCGTATACTACAGAGCGACCACCCTTAGCGAAGCCCTCCTCGCAACCGAGGAAAGTACCACCGTAGATATTAACTACAGCACCTGCGTTACCGCGTGCCCATACAGCCATAGTGCTACCCTGAACGGTACCATTACCAATGATATCCAACTCACCGTAAGCGATGATACCCTCGCCCTCACCGAAAGTCTCAGAC
>JAGBVG010000035.1 GCA_017630455.1 Alistipes sp.
ACCAGCTTCGGTGCCTCGTACCTCACCTATCTGCGCAGCCCCTACTACGGACTCGGCTATGGGGCCAACGATGTGGTGCTCATCGTGCTCTGGGCCATCGCTTCGGTCGACGATCTCGCCTATCTCCCCATGGTGGCCTGCTTCGTCATGTTCCTTGCCAACGACATCTACGGCTTCATCAACTGGCGTCGGATGCGGCGCAGGCAGCAAGAGCATACACATTAGAGAAATAGGGAATTCTTGGATGAGGCTAAAATTCCGAATTACTCCTTATTTACGATTCCCTGTACATCTTCAGGTTGTAAAGTGCCGGAGAATACCATCACCACGAACTCATCGTCGGTGCTATCCACTACCAGTACATATTCGGAGCGGTCATTCTTCAGCTCTTTCATATAGATTGTCACCTTCTGCCCGTCTTCCTTGACGCGCATCAGCTCCTCGTAGCCCTCCTTCTTGTTGATGAAGGCTGTCTCTTTGCGTAGTGCCTCCATTATTTGAGGCTCTTCTGTAGTGAGGATATACAATCCGTCGAGTTTCTTGATGATTCCGCTCATGTCCACATCGTCGCTCTCAATGGGCAATCCTTGTATGAACTTGAACATAGCCTTCGATACATACACTGAGGTCACGCCTTCCATATCTGCGTATTTGTCGAAATAGTCGTGCTGCGCATGGGCGGCAAATGTGGTGATGGCAATGAGTGCCGATAAGATCAATCGTTTCATATCGTTCGTTTTTTTAGTTATTATTATCGTATGTTGTCAGTTTCTCAAGTTGATGGGTCACAGTCTGCTCTATCTGCTCGCTGGTCTCCACGGCCATCGCAACATAGTCTGTACCCTTATTCAGAGCCGCAGAGAAGGCCAGCAAAGCCTCTCGTGTAGCAGCATAGGCCTCTTCGGGTGTGTCGAATGTGTCGCGAGGACTGGCTAGTCGGCCCAACTGCAGACCTATTCCTACAATGAATATCGCACAAGCCGCAATGCTTGCCGCTCTCCACAGACGCACGGTGAATGCACGCCGCTTGGCGCGACTCTCCTCAGCTGCCCATTTATCAATCTGACGCGACAATCGCTCCATGGCTTCCGTGTGGTCGGGCTGTTGCACTGCACCCTGCAGGGTGAGTATCACCTGCTTGTCGCGCTCCAGATGCTCGGGCACCTCGCTTGTCATCAGCAATCGCACCAGCTCACGTTCTTCGTCTGCGCTCAGTGAAGCATCGAAGTAGCGCTCTATCTGTTGTTCCAGTCTCTTGGCATCCATATCGTATACCTTTTATATAGTTATATAGGGTTATAGTTTCTTGAATCTCTCTCGTATAGTTTTTCGGGCACGGCTCAGCAGCATCCTCACATTTACGGCCGTCAGTCCCGTCTGCTCCGCTATCTCCTCGAAGCTGCAATCCTCGATATCGCGTAGGGTGATTACCTGCTGCTGATGCTCGGGCAATGTCTCGATTATCTGTTTCACCTGCTCCACTGCATCGTGCCTCTCCACCTGTGCCTCCACGTCATCGGTCGCAGCAAGCATTATTGGCACCTCGTCCACATCTGCCTTGTCCGCCTCAGCGATGCGCAAGCGATCTATGCACATGTTCTTCGTCAGCGTCACACAGTAAGCCTCTACGTCCTGCACGTCGGGCAATGCATCGCGCTTGCTCCATAGTTTCATATACACCTCCTGCACTATGTCCTCGGCATCCTCGACATTGCCGAGCAAGCGCAAAGCCACACGCTGGAGCCGTGGGTAGAGCGGCAATAACAGTTGCTTAAAGAGAGAGGTAGGCATCATAGGTTCCCGACAGATTTATTCGCCTGATAACAAGGAAATACCACCATCAGTCACTGAGAAGTCCAGGTCATCCATCCGCAGACTTCCTTTGATGCGGCATA
>JAGBVG010000036.1 GCA_017630455.1 Alistipes sp.
GAAGAGTTCTGCGACCTCAACATCGAGTATCTTTGCCACCTCCGAAAGTCGAGAGAGGGTTGGATTGCCGTTGAGGCTATTGGATAAGTTCACTCGGCTAATGCCTATCTGCTTGGCGATGTCCGCCATCGTTAGACCCTTTGCGTGGGCTAATTCAACGACTCGTAGTTCCATATAGGTAATATATTTCTAACAAAGGTAGTAAAAATATCAATATATCATTAAAAAATCCATAAAAATTACAATAAAACATTACAAATACTTGTATATATCAAAATAAAGTATTACATTTATATTAGAAATAAACAATAAACCATTACAAATATGATACAGGTGTTTTAACCATCCAAGATTGGTAGTAACGAGTAACGCAAAAGATCGATAGTATGAAGAAGGCAGTTATATACGCGAGAGTGTCATCAGTAGGCGATAGACAATCAACCGCTCGTCAGGTCGCCGACCTGACACAGTATGCTACCACCAATGGAATGGTCGTAGCAGAAATCTACGAGGAGCATATAAGCGGTGCGGCCAAGAATGAGGAGCGTCCTGTATTATGTGAGTGCTTGGACTACTGTATTGCTAATGGTATCCACACGCTCCTTATTAGTGAACTATCCCGCTTGGGTCGTAATGTTGACGAGGTGCTTGCCAATGTCAAGCGTTGCAAGGATAACAACCTCAACATCTACTTTCAGAAGGAGAATATATCTATCTTTCAGGCAGATGGCTCTAAAAATCCATTCCTCAACATCTTTATCAGCGTGTTGGGTACTTGTGCGGAAATGGAGCGCGAGGCGATTAAGTTTCGCCTCGATAGTGGTCTGAAACGCTACCGTGAGCAAGGTGGTAAGGTCGGTCGTAAGGTCGGCTCTATTAAGACCAAGGAGAAGAAGCAAGAAGAGTATGCAAAGGTACTACGATGCTTGAAGCAAGGCAAGTCGATACGAGATACCGCAACACTATGCGCTGTATCGGTAAGCACAGTATTCCGAGTGAAGCGTGAATTTGGAGTGTAAGTATCTTATTTTCAGGATGGAAAAACCATAGAAAATTATCACGAACAACTGTTGGGTGGGGTGTTATTTGCGTACCCCACCAATAAAAAATCAAAATGGATAACAGTTAAAAAATGACACTTATGACCCTACACCCCCTCCTATGTGACATAAAATTAGATGTGTTTCCATATAAAAATATATCCATAAAAGATTGATACACAATACTTAATATGGATATATTAGATTAAAAATCACAAAACAATTACTCTTCTATTTCCATCAAATCAGTCGCAGATATTTTATCCTCGAATAGGCGTTGTAGGATGTCCGTATGCGCTTCATACAACTTGTCATAGTCGATGGCGATGTAGTGATTAGCGGCTACGCTCTTACTTGAATGACCAAGACCCGCATCGACATACTCCTGACCTAACTGATACTCCGAACTCATCAAGGTTGACCAAGTATGGCGGGCTGTATAGAAACAGAACTCGTCATCGAAGCCCATAATCGTTCTAACCTGACGGACTATCTTCTGAATGTTGCCCGCAAAGGTATGATACCTATTATATATAGCATCGAACGCAAAGTAGCGACTTGAACTAACAGCCTTACTCCATACATTAGCACGACTCGTCGTGAGATATGGAGCGATAACATCGTGAAGTTGAGAGGCGTGCGCGTTCATCATAACAATTATCTCCTTACCTGTCTTATCTCTAATATACTTTATCTCTCCTGTGTCGCCCTTCATCTTAACAGCCTTCTTCTGCAACTGATAGATGTCGGTCAAGTTCATACCCATACAGCAAAACGAGAAGATAAAAAGGTTGCGTACCATCCTCTGACGCATCGTTGGGAATGGGTAGTTGAGGAAGGCGCGTAGTTCGGCCATAGATAGAGTATAGGGCTGTGTATGTACCACGCCCGCCCTAAACTTCTTGAACGCACGCAAGACCCTTTCGGATAGCCTATCGGCATCCACAGCGCAGTTTATAACCTTCTTAAGACAACTCGCATAGGTGTTGACTGTCCAAGCAGATAGCGACTGAAGATTAAGAGGATTACTACCACGCACATATTGATAACCGCCACCCTGAATGTATGAGAGGTAGCCCTTAACCCAATCAACAGTGATGTCCTTGAACAATACCTCATCCTTCCCTCGAACTGCTACTTGATAGTTCACAAGGCTTTTAAGAGCGTAGATGTACTTCTCTTGCGACTTTGGGGTCTGCATAGCTATCGTATTCCAATACTCCACGAAATCGCCACTACCATTGCCCTCGTTCTGCTTCGAGTTAGGCGCGTAGTCAATGATGGCATCCATAATGTTCTTTGCAGTCATCTCTCCTAACACGCCACGCTTCTGAAGGAGAGCCTCAACCTCCTTCGCTCTAATCATTAGTTGTGCAAGGAACTCGTTGTTGCGCTCCTTCTCGGCGCGTACTCCGTAGGTATCAGTGCGACGAATACTAATGCGCTGACCCTTCTCGTTCCATTCCGCCTTGGCAACGGACATATCCATCGAACGCATTGTATTGGTGTTGAGGTGGCGGATTTTAAGATAGACGGGATAAGTGCCATTATCCTTCTTTCTACCGAGTACATAGTTAAAGGTTGCCATAGATTACTCCATTTACTCCGTATTTACTCTGTTTTACTCACGGTAAAGATAGATAATATAAATGGAATAAGGAAATAAATTAACTCTTTTCTTATAATGTAAGATATAAGTTAATCCTTGATAAATGGGTTTATAGGCTGATTTAGAGGTATATATAAAACAAAAGAGAGAAGCACGATGTCTTCTCTCCTTTGAGCTGTTGATGAGGCTTGAACTCACGACCTCTTCCTTACCAAGGAAGTGCTCTACCACTGAGCTACAACAGCAATTAATAAACCCTACCCTATTCAAGAGCGCACAAAAGTACATATAATTTTTTAATCTGCAAATATTTTTGGCAAAATATTTATAATCTTCGTCCAATTTTACAAAAGTGTCGCTACGCGCTGACCCACACGACGCAGATTGTCGCGCGCCGCGGTAGGCTGCATAGCCTCACTCAGAGCCATATCCTCGGGCGTAGCAGCAAGGACAGCCTTGAAGCCACTATGCTCCAAGGCCTCCGACATAACCACCCCACCGCCAACGGCAACACACGCCACATCATAACGCTCCGCACGACACAACACCCCAGAGGGAGCCTTACCCATAAGTGTCTGAGCATCAATACGTCCCTCACCAGTTACGACAAGCGACGCACCCGAGAGTGCAGCATCGAAGTTTATGATATCCAACAACAGCTCTATACCCGAGGTGAGCCTACGACCCAAAAATGCGACAAAGGCATATCCCACACCTCCTGCCGCGCCAGCACCCGCGCACTCCGAAGCCCTGAAGCCACAATGCGCATCGCCAAACGTGGCAAAATTGCTCAACGCCGCATCGAGGCGCGCGACCATATCGCGATCTGCCCCCTTCTGCGGTGCAAAGACCGCCGCCGCGCCACGAGGTCCACAGAGAGGATTATCAACATCCACAGCTACAGATACATCCGCATCCCTAACCTCCTGTGGCACAGCGACATCTGACACCTTAGCAACGCGCTCGAGTATATCAATGCTTGAGGTTAGTTCCTCGCCCTCAGCATCATAGAAACGATACCCCAATGCTCGAAGCATCCCCACTCCGCCATCGGTTGTTGCACTACCTCCGAGGCCCACGATTATACGCCTGCACCCGCGACGCAAGGCATCGAGAATAAGCTCTCCCGTTCCGAATGTTGTGGCAATCAGCGGATTACGCTCCGCGGCAGTGAGGAGCGTCAGCCCCGACGCCGCAGCGAGAGATATCACCGCCACATCGCCCTCGACAATGGCATAACGCGCCACGACGCTGCGCCCGAGTGGATCACACGCCCGACACTCCACCATCTCGCCACCGAGAGCCGCGAGCACCGCCTCGGAGAGTCCCTCGCCACCATCGGATATCGTGAATATGCGCGCCTCGACCTCTGGCCACACCGCGCGATATCCCTCTACAAAGGCCTCGCCCGCCTCGCGAGAGCTGAGCGAACCCTTAAACGAATCAAATGCTACGACAATTTTTTTCATACGACAAAGGTAGAAAATAGTATCGAGATTTCTGCAACCGCGCCTAAAATTTTCGCACGCCGATACTATATATATTATACGCGCGAGGGCGGCGGCGCGAAGATGGGACGCACGCGACGGTGCGATGAGAGGAGACTTGCAACACACCTCCACCTTTTTTCGTCAAAGTTCTTCGTTATGAGTCCTTTTGGCGCGGGGCGGGCGGAAAAATTTTCGCAAAAATGTTTGCACATTTGGGTTTAATTCTTACCTTTGTGACAACGTAAAACAAATAATCAAGAGGCACAATGTACTCAAATTCCACTTGTTCTAATTCTCGTGGCCTCCTCCGAATCGGGGGGGGGATTTTTGTACCTCTAAATCAGCAAGTTACA
>JAGBVG010000037.1 GCA_017630455.1 Alistipes sp.
ACACGCTTAAGGTTCTTGATAGCGCACAACTTAGTAGCTGCATCGTACTTCAAGGCTACCTTGATAACTGGGTGACCCTTCTCGTTCTTATCAAACTTGTAAGCGAGAATGTAACCCTGCTCAAACAAAATCTTAGTGATTTCCTGCTTAATTTTTGAGCCAGGAGCTTCAACCACCTTGTGGTTGGCTTTCGCTGCATTTCTAATTCGAGTTAGAAAATCCGCAATTGGATCTGTCATAATGAATTAAAAGTTAAAAATTAATAAATTAAAATTGTCTATTTATGCTTATCTTAGCATTCGTAATTCATTCACTTTCACTGCGTTAAACCCTCCCACGAGCAACACCCATAGGTGCATAACGCGCACAAAAGCGCGCAAATATACGCAAAAGTTTCGAATCCACCAAAGATTTCGTGCTAATTTTTAAGCATTTAGCACTTTTCAAACCATACGACAAATGTCGGCACAACACTATTTTGCCAACATTTCGTACGTAAATCTTCGATTCCCGAGCCTCGCAGAACAACCTAAAAAGGCGACACCACGACATTGCGTGGGCCACACCCTTCTTAAGTAGCTCTCGAAACCGCGTGGACACAACGACCCTCTACAGGCTATGTCCACAGCTCTCTTTAATGCATACCCACTCGGTTTTGGTTATCAATCAGCTGACTACACAACGTATCCATCTCATCGACACCTCCATAACCATTAACAACCAAAGGCCATACATGTATAGACGCTATACCTATATTATATATAGTCCTCGTTTCGGCGATATCCCGAGAGTCGCGATGCCGAGATTTGCCCGTCATCCCCTCCCTCGTTCACCCTTTAGGTCTGCATCTGGATTCGAGATTTAGCGCGAGAACTTTGCTGCTACGTGTTTCGCAAGAAGTTACCACTATAAAGCGGCACTTTCCTCACTCGCACGATAGCACTACTCATGCTCTGCGCCCATATAAAGCGGCGGTTGTTTTGGATTTACCTATGGGCATCTACAACACCCTGCAACCATCTGCTTTATCCGACCCCTTAACTGAGGCATCCCCACAGGGACACCTCAAACGGGATCTTCCTATACCGGATGTACTTTCGTCTTGCGACGAGCCACAATCCTACATATAAGGATGTGCCACCCATTAGGTGACACCTCCTTGAAGTTTCGGTCGTTAAACCGAACAGTACGCCATCAACCCCGTAGAGTTCACAGCGACTGTTGGTCTATACTACCAGCTGGCCTTCTTTACGCCAGGAATCAAGCCGTTCGACGCCATCTCACGGAACTGAATACGGCTGATACCGAACTGACGCATATAACCCTTAGGACGGCCAGTGATCATACAGCGGTTGTGCTGACGGATAGGATTAGAGTTGCGGGGCAACTTTGAGAGGGCGATCCATGCCTCCTCGTGATCCATCTCACCTGCCTTAACCTTTGCTGCGATCTCCTCGCGCTTGTGAGCATAACGCTGTGCAAGCTTCGCACGCTTTACCTCGCGTGCCTTCATTGACTCCTTTGCCATAGGTTACTGGTTCTTTTTAGCGTTCTTAAAAGGAAGGCCGAACTCACGAAGCAAAGCGTACGCCTCCTCGTCAGTGTTAGCCGTTGTTACGAATGTAATCTCCATACCGAAGATCTTGGTAATCTTGTCGATGTCGATCTCAGGGAAAATGATCTGCTCGGTGATACCGAGAGTGTAGTTACCCTGACCGTCGAACTTGTCGTTGATACCCTTGAAGTCACGGATACGTGGGAGAGCTACGGCGATCAAACGCTCCAAGAACTCGTACATACGGTTGCCACGGAGTGTTACGCGAACACCGATAGTCATACCCTTACGCAACTTAAAGTTAGAGATATCCTTACGAGACTTAGTCTGTACGGCCTTCTGACCAGTGATACGAGTGAGCTCCTCCTGGGCGATGTCGATAAGCTTCTTATCGGCAATAGCCTGGCCCATACCCTGGTTTACGACGATCTTTGTGAGCTTTGGACACTGCATAACGCTGGTGTAACCAAACTCCTTCATAAGGGCAGCGATGATGCGCTCCTTATACTCGGTTCTAAGTGTAGGTACGTATGCCATTATTTAATCTCCTCTCCTGACTTTTTAGCGTAACGAACTAATTTACCATTGCTACCCTCCTTACGGCCGATACGAGTAGGCTTACCACTCTTAGGGTCGATAGGCAAAAGGTTAGAAATGTGGATAGGTGCCTCCTGCTCTACGAGACCACCCTGGGGATTCTGTGCATTAGGCTTTGTTGCCTTCTTGCAGATGTTAACACCCTCAACGACTGCGCGCTCCTTAGCTGCGTCTACTGAGAGCACCTTACCCTGCTGACCGCGGTTGTCACCAGCGATGACACAAACCATATCCCCCTTCTTAATATGCAATTTAGACATAAATCAACTGTTTTTTAAATTACAATACCTCGGGAGCCAGTGATATGATCTTCATATACTGGTCACGCAACTCACGGGCTACAGGACCGAAGATACGAGTACCACGGATCTCACCCTGATTGTTAAGGAGTACTACGGCGTTGTCATCGAAACGAATGTACGAACCGTTGGCACGACGAATCTCCTTCTTTGTTCTTACTACGACTGCCTTTGATACGGCACCCTTCTTGACATCACCCGATGGAGAAGCACTCTTTACAGCTACCACGATCTTGTCGCCGATAGATGCGTAACGACGCTTCGTACCTCCGAGTACACGAATACAAAGAACCTCCTTTGCACCGCTGTTGTCAGCTACTACAAGTCTACTTTCTTGCTGTATCATAATTACTTAACTCTTTCAATAATTTGTACTAATCTCCAACGCTTGGTCTTGCTCAATGGGCGTGTCTCCATAATGCGTACTGTATCGCCCTCGTTTACTGTTGTGTCCAAGCACTCAGCTACGAACTTGGTGGTCTTATTCACAAACTTACCGTAGATAGGGTGCTTAACCTTACGAGCTACGGCAACCACGATGGTCTTCTCCATCTTGTTGCTGACAACCAAACCAATACGCTCTTTTCTAAGATTTCTTTCCATAATGGTATTCTACTTTTAGAGGTTCTTCTTCTGGCCGAGAATTGTCAACATACGAGCGATATCTCTGCGAGATTTCTTAATGATTGATGGATTCTCAACTGGCGAAACCGCGTGCTGCACCTTGAGCATAGTAAGGTTAGCCTTCTCTGCTGCAATGCGCTCCTCGAGGTCCTGCACAGACATCTCCTTTATTTCAGCACTTTTCATA
>JAGBVG010000038.1 GCA_017630455.1 Alistipes sp.
CACTGGCGGTACATTCACTACTGTAGCAAAGGAGGGTACTAACGCAGCGCTCATCAACGATGATTTGGAATGGACTGAGGCTGAGAATGGCAATTGGACACTCACTCGCAAGCCAGACGTTGCTAAGATTGGCGAGGTAGGCTATACTACTTTGGCAAAGGCAGTTGCTGCTGTTGAGGATGGTGGCACTATCACCCTTGTAGCAAACGAGCTATTCACTGAGACAAATCGCTACAACAACGGTGGCTGGTGGGATGGCTTGGGCTATAGCGGCGACAAGAGCTTCACTATCGACCTCAACAACTACACAATCAGTCAGAGTCAGGATGGTATCCTCAACGACTATTTGATTTGGGTGAAGAACGATGGTGCAAAGGGTAACACTATTACACTAAAGAATGGTACTCTCGATGCTGGCAAAACAGCTTACTGCGCTTTTGCTACTGCTTCTTCAAACAAACAGAAGATAACCATTAACCTTGAGAACATCGAGCTTAAGGGTAATAACTCAAATGGTGCTGTTGCTAAGATTCGTGGCGGTGCAGAGCTTAATGTTAAGGCTGGTGCAGTGATTAATGGCTTGAACAACTACGTAGGTATTGAGTGTGTTAATTCAACAACAAATATCTATGAGGGTGCTGAAATCTATCAGAAAGGTACATCAAGCAGCTGGGGATGTCTCGTTGGCGTAAGCGGCAATGGTACTGTAAATGTATATGGTGGTAAGGGTACAAGCGCAAGAGGTGGCTTTATCGCTATGACATCTGGTGGTACAATCAACGTTTATGGCGGTGAGTGGATTGCAAATGTCGATGGCACGTATGCAAGCGATAACAAGGGTATCTTGATTGCACAAAGCGATAAGCAGTATAATGCTGGCGCAGGCAACTCTGTAATTAATGTTACTGGTGGTACATTCAAGGGTGGTTACAACTGCTACGGCAACAAGGCAGGTGATGCTCAGATTAACATCAAGGGTGGTAACTTCAACGCTGATCCATCAGCATACGTAGTAGATGGTTACAAGGCTGATGCTGATGAGGCTAATGGTGTTTGGACAGTTGTATCAGACCCAGCTGCCAAGATTGGCTCTACAGAGTATGCTACACTTCAGGAGGCTTTCAATGTAGGTGGTGATATTACACTCCTTCGCAATGTAACCGTTGCCGAGTCAGTCGTTTTGGCAGAGGGCAAGACTGCTGTTCTTGATCTTAATGGTTTTGTTATCAATGGAGCTGAGGAGTCGACCGTTAAACATATCTATGCAATGAAGAACTACGGTACATTGACGATTAAGGATGCTAAGAGTAATGGCTCAATCAACTCTCGTGGTATTTACAACTACGGAACTTTGAATCTTAACTCTGGTAAGATTAGTGCGCTTGATGGTAACGGTGGTTATGCTGTTAACAACCAGTCAGGCTCAATATTTGTCATGAACGGTGGTTGGATAGCTGCAGACTACGAGGATGGCGATGCTCCTACTTCTGGTAATTACGATGCAACAGCATTGAATGTCCCTGCAGGCGCTACAGCAACTCTTAATGGAGGTAAGATAACTAATGCTGGCAACTTTACATTTGCCGTTTCTGCTGCTGGTACATTGACAGTTCCAGTAGAGTCTACACTTGTAATCTCTGGTCGTCACGGCGCAATCTCTGTCGGTGGCGGTGAAACTACAATTAATGCAGGTACATACAGCATCCCTGAGAACACAGAGAATACTGACAACGTTGTTTATGTATATGGTGGCAAGATGACTATCAACGCAGGTACATTTATTGGTGACCGTGATATTGCAAATGGCGGTTGCTGTGTATACGATGCAAGTGGTGGCGTAACAATCAATGGTGGTGTATTCGGCAACTCATCAGGTGGCGATGTTTGGGGTACAACAGGTACCACTATCAAGGGTGGTAAGTTTGAGAACCTTACTGAGACTTCACGCATTGCAGATGGCTATGAGTTGAATGCAAACGGTGAGGTTGTTGCAAAGTAATCAATAACTATTTCTATTATTCAGGCGCTCGGCTTCGGTCGGGCGCTTTTTTTCTTTTGGCATCATTAGATGCACCCACCACAAGTAGCTCTTTACAAAATCCATCCTCACAAGTGATTGTATCTCGTTATAATTTTGTATCTTTGCGTTACAAAAGTGATAAATATGAGATACTACGTTATTGCTGGTGAGCCGTCGGGAGATTTGCACGGCGGAAAACTGATGCGCGGAATAGCAAAATATGACCCCGAGGCGCAGTTCCGATTCTCGGGGGGCGACCTTATGTGTGAGGTGGGGGGCAAGCAGAATATGCTCTACCACTATCGCGAGATGTCGTTCTTCGGGTTTGTGCAGGTGGCGCGAAACATACGCACCATATTCCAGCAGATGGACAACGTAAAGGCTGATATAGAGACTTTTGCGCCCGATGTGATAATACTCATCGACTACCCCGCGTTCAACATCCGCATTGCCAAGTGGGCCAAAAGCAAGGGCATAAGGGTCTACTACTACATTGCCCCGAAGGTGTGGGCGTGGAAGGAGCGCAGGGTGAAGAGTCTACGCAAGTACGTAGACCGCCTATACACCATATTCCCATTCGAGACGGAGTATTTCCGCGGTTACGGCATAGAGCCGCACTTCTTCGGCAACCCATTGGCTGATGACATCGCCGAGCGTCGTGCAACACTACCCGCACGCGAGGAGTACATCGCGGAGTGCGGATTCGACAGTCGTCCCATTGTGGCACTTTTGGCGGGAAGCCGCGTGTCGGAGATACGCGCCAACCTCCCCGATATGGTGGCCATAGCGCGCCGATTACCCGAATATCAGTTTGTGGTGACAGCAGTACCGTGGATAGATAAAAGCGTGTACAACAGCATAATAGGTGGCTCGGAGGTGAGGTATGTGTGTGATCGCACGCAGCAGACGCTGGCGATGAGCGAGGCGGCGATAGTGACATCGGGAACTGCGACACTCGAGACCGCGCTGATGGGAATCCCCGAGGTGGTGATCTACCACGTGCCGTGGTTGTACGAGAAGCTGAAGCCCTACTTCTTGCGTATACCCTACATCTCGCTCGTGAACATAAATCTCGGCCGCGAGGCTGTGAAGGAGTTGGTATGTGCAAAGCTCGACATCGACAATGCCGAACGTGAGGTGCGCGCCATACTGCCACAGGGCTCAGAGCGCGAAAGGATGCTTCACGATTTCGACGAGTTGAGAGCAATGATAGGCGGCGAGGGTGCTTCGCAACGCTTTGCCGAGGATATTGTTAACACACTACGACAGAAATAGTTATGAAACTTATAAACATCATAAACAACTACTCAGAGGCTGGCGAGACACCACGTTTCTACCTTAAGGCCGATACCGCTCTTTTGCGCAACAACGACGCCTTCTACATCCCCGAGGGTGTGGGACGTGTGGTGGCGATGCCACATATAGTGCTTAAGAATGCTCGTCTGGCCAAGTGCATAAGCGAGCGCTTTGCGCCACGATGTATAGATAGCGTTATGGCGGGTGTTACGTTCTCCTGCGCCGACAAACTCGCTGAGGCTCAGCGCGAAGGACTACCTTGGGATGAGGCTGTGGGCTTCGACCACTCCTCGGCACTCTCGCTCGATGCCCTGCCCCACGACGCTATGCTGGAGGGGGCTGTGTTCTACATCAACGGCGAGGAGCGTGCGCGAATAAGGATTGCGGATATGCGATTCTCGCCCGACCGCATCGTGAGCCACCTCTCGGAGTGTATGACGCTGCGCATCGGTGACCTCATATATCTCGGTGCGGCAGAGGAGTTTGAGGTGAAGGCTGGCGACAACTACCGCGTGGAAATTGCAGGTAAGACGCTTCTGAACTTCGACATAAAATAAGAGGTCGTCTAACATCCTTACACAAAATAGGCGTGTCCGAAACTATTTGGACACGCCTACTATATTATGTTAAGGTATACCGCCCTTACTTGCCGACAAGCAGCGCGAGCGATGGGAACAGCTCACACAACTGATCAATGAGGATATCCTTGTCGAAGCCTTCGCGAAGGATAAGGAGGATAGTGTTATCGCCGGCAATGGAGCCAAGAACCTCGCTGATGCCTTTGCTGTCGATAGGCACCGACACAGCACTCGCATAACCCGGCTTGGTGGTTATAACACACATATTTCCCGAGAAAGCGATATCGGTGATATTATCGGTGATGTTGGTAGATACCACAAGGTCGCTATGCGTTGCATTAGGCAACACATAGACATAGCCACGCTCCTTATTAGGCACCTTAGCCACGTTCATAAACTTCAGGTCGCGAGAGAGCGTAGACTGCGTAACAGTAACACCACACTCCTCCAGGCGCTGGATAAGTTCCTCCTGTGATGATATGTACTCCGAACGGATAATCTTTCGTATCACAGAAAGACGCTGAGTCTTCTGATTCATTTTTTGTTCTTCGTTATGTTTATTCCTTACCACGTCTAACGCAATTTGATGGGGATTATTGTCACAATAGACTTACAAAATTATAAAATTTAATCTTATGATGCAAATTTAACACAAAAAATATATCCACTGGGCGTTACCTTTTGTTCTATGAAAATGTTTTTGTATCTTTGTCCCAAATATACTAAATAAGTAAACATTATTAATAACTATAACCAATTTCTAAAACTATGAAAAAACTATTCTCAATCTTTGCAGTGGCACTTGTAGTACTCTTCGCGTTGAGCTGCGAGAAGTCTCAGGATAAGCCTGCACCACAGCCTGATCCAACTCCAGTGATCCCATCGGAGGTGGTATCTCCAGAGGATTTCGAGATCGACATCCAGATTAAGGATATCAAGGCTACATCGGCTATCGCAACTGCAACACCTAACGGTTCGAACCGATACTACTTCCGTGTAATCACAAAGATGGAGCTCGACGCTTTTGGCATCTACAACGATGACTACCAGATCTTTGAGTATATCATTGAGAACCCATACAGCAGCGACTGGATCACCGAGGGCTACACAACCCTCCAGTGCGACCTCGCAGCCGAGACCGACTACCTCGCTGTAGGTTTCAACTTCGAGAACTGGGAGGCTATGCACACCCAGCAGGATGAGCTAAAGCTCTTCCGCAAGGCCTTCACAACCCCAGAGGGCGCACAGGTAGACCCTGACTCGTTGTTCGCAACATCGGATCTTATTACAGACCACACCGACTTCAACCTCACTGTAACACCTTCAAAGGCTGATGCACAGTGGACATACTACATCTGGACTAAGAAGTCATACGACGAGACTTTGGCTACCGAGGCTAAGGCAAACATCGTTATGCGTAGCTACTTCGGTCTTAACAACATCGCTGTTGAGCAGGGCTTTAGCTTCGGTGACATCATCCAGGAGGATAAGCTTGGTCGCGTAGGCGCACACACAATCTCTGCATACCAGCCATTGAAGAACAACACTGAATATGTAGTAGTATTGTTCTACGTTGACCCAACATCTGTTGACCCAACATCTGTTTACGACTACAACTATGTTGCTGTTCCATTCAAGACTGCTGAGCCATCAACAGAGACCATCGCCAAGCTTGAGGTATCTGAGGCTGTAATCGTAAAGAGCGGCTTCTCATACGATGTTCAGTTCCTTGTAAAGACTGATGGATACGCTACAGACCTTTTGGCTGGTGCACAGCTTTGGGCTAACTACGACTTTGCGAAGTACTGGGATCCAAACGACTGGTCACAGATTCAGGCTTTCTTCTTGTACCGCAAGTCTGTAGGCGCAGAGACCTTGGCAGCTGCTAAGACATCTGAGGGCGCTACAATTTCGTTCACAGGCTTTGACAAGAACGACTATGTATTCTTCTTCGAGGTTCTCAACGCTGAGAACACCCCAACGCAGTATGCCGTTCGCGTGACACCTGAGATGTTCGACAACGCACAGTAACCCACCTAAAACCTTAGAACTCAATGAGAAAGTTATTTAACATATTTGCTATCGCAGCTCTCGCACTCGGCATCACCGCGTGCGAGAAGCCTGCGGGCAACGAGCCTGAGGTAGAGGCTAAGAAGCCTGCTCTCGAGGCTGACAAGACCGAGATTGTGGCTAATGGTGCCGATAAGGTTACCTTCACAGCTACCGTTGATGGCGAGGCAAATGCCGAGATCATCATAATCTCACTCAAGGATAACTCTGTTCTCGAGGACAACACCTTCGCAACTACAACTCCTGGCACATACCAGTTCAAGGCTGTGTATGGCAATGAGTCCTCGGACGTAGTGGAGATCACCGCTACCGAGGCCGAGAAGATCATCACCCTCGAGGCTGATAAGAGCGAGATCGTTGCCGATGCTACTGAGGCTGTGACATTTACCGTGAAGGTTGATGGTGCAGAGGTAACAGAGGGCTATGAGATTACAAACCTTAACTACAGCGCAGCATTGGAGGGTAACACCTTCACATCGGACGTAGCTGGAGAGTTTAAGTTCCAGGCAAAGTACGACGGCAAGTGGCTCTCTAACGAGGTTACCATCACCGTAAACAACGTTCCCGTACCAGAGCATAAGGAGCTAAAGATTACTGCTTCACCTAACCGCATCAAGGCTGATGGCGTAGAGGAGGCAGTCTTCACAGTTATGTACGGCGAGGATGACGTAACTGCAGATGCCGAGGTATTTAACTCATTGACAAACGAGGGTATTGAGAGCAAGAAATTCTCAACCACAGAGCCTGGTACATACAAGTTCCGCGCACGCTACAATGGCGAGACAACAGGTGCAAGCGTGGAGGTTGATGCCTATGATCCAGCAATTGCCGGTCAGTACGAGATTGGCAGCATCTATAATAAGGATGGTGTTAAGGGTGTGATTTTCGCTATTAAGGAGCATCCATCATCAGGCACTATCTTCTGCTACATTATGTCTATGGATGAGGAGG
Organism: Alistipes sp.; assembly: GCA_017630455.1. GTDB lineage: Bacteria > Bacteroidota > Bacteroidia > Bacteroidales > Rikenellaceae > Alistipes. Next base: position 6,916 of record JAGBVG010000038.1, read on the forward strand.
ATTTGGCTTGGTCTACAGAGTATTGCGATTTGAGCTATGCAAACTCTACCTGGGGCGCTTGGATTACAGAGGACATCTTCGACCCAGCACGTGACAACCGCGACATCAACAAATACCCTGCCTTCAAGTGGTGCGTAGAGCACGGCGATGGCTGGTTCTTGCCTTCACAGGATGAGATGTTGTGGATGTGGGATGCTGTCTCTGGTGGCACACATAAGTTTGATTCTCCAACTGTCGAGAAGTTCAACAAGGTGCTCTCTGAAAATGGTGGAGAGCCATTCCAGGAGACATACTACTGGTCATCAACTGCTGGTTCTGCAGACATCGCTATCGCTGTAGCATTTATGGAGAATAGTGTTGTTTGCCTCACACCATCGCGCGATAACGCTTATAGCGTACGCGCTGCATACCGTTTTGCTATCAACTAATAGCTAGCCACATTAGTGATATTAGGGAGGTTAGGGAGCATTGAGATTCTTCCTTAACCTCCCTAAATTCCTTAAACTCCATAACTATGAAAAAATCGGAATTTGGATTTATTGGCGATATAGCCGCGATGTTTGGGGCATTACCCCACCACGGCTTCGAGCCTATTGGCGATGACTGCACGGTGCTGCAGATGGGCGATGAGGCGTTGGTGATGACTACGGATATGCTTGTGGAGGATATACACTTTCTGCGTGGCGCGTCATTGCCCGAGGAGGTGGGTGAGAAGAGCCTTATGGTCAACATCTCGGATGTGGCGGCGATGGGTGCTAAGCCCATAGCAACGCTCCTGAGCATCGCACTCCCAGAGTCGGCACAAGGCGAGTGGGCAGAGAGGTTTATGCGTGGCTACTACGAAGCATCGGAGCGTGAGGGTGTAGCACTTGTAGGTGGTGACACCACAGCGTCGCGAGATAAGATTTCGATAAACGTTGTTGCCATAGGACGTGCGCCGATGACAAACCTAAAGCGCCGCTCAGCAGCAAAGGTGGGTGACGTAATCGCCGTAACGGGCAAGCTCGGCATATCGTCGAAAGGTCTGGTGGATATTATGTTTGGCGACCTGAACACCGCAGCGGCGAAGGCTCATCGCCGAGGTCAGGCACGTGTGGCAGAGGGAATGTGGCTCGGCGCGCGTGAGGAGGCACACGCGATGATGGATATCTCGGATGGCATAGCCTCGGACATAAAGCACATAATGGAGCAGTCGCAGGTGGGAGCGGTCATAGAGCTTACGAAAGTGCCTACGGATTACGACATACGTTATGCGACCACAGGCGGTGAGGATTATGAATTATTGCTGACCGTAGAGCCATCGGCATTCGACACCGTAGCAGAGGCACTACGCGCCGCAACGGGAACTACACTGACGGCGATAGGCACAATAGTCGAAGGCAATGGCATAGAGTGGCTCGAGAATGGCAAGCCCACAGAGATAGAGATGCGCGGATTTGAGCATTTCTAATGCTCTGATTTACGAAGTAAATTGCGCAGCAGAGACAACGCCTCACGGAGGGCGTTAATGCGGAACAAGAGCGCTCCGCAGAGATAGAACGCAACAGCGATAGCGACGCTGAGCGTCAGGCGCAGGGCGGTATGCAGCATAGCAAGGTGCGGCGCAGAGAGTCGCACAACGGCGTACATAGCAACAGCGAGCGCAAGAGATGGCATCACACGGCGCAGAATGGTCGCGAACCCACACGACACATAGCGCATAGCGGTGGCGGTATTGAGCAGCCACTCCACAGCAGCCATAGCCGTGATACCCCACGCAACAGCCTCCACGCCGAGAGGGATAGTAACCGAGAGTATAAGAGTTTGAATAACACGCTTCAGGACCTCGAGGCGCACGATAACCGCACCATCGCTGCGGCTCTTCAGGACATTATACGACACCACACCCAAAGGATAAAACAACCCCGAGAGTGCCAAAATCTCGAAATAGGGCACCGTAGGCATCCACTTATCGCCGAGCAACAACAGGAACATATCCTCGGCAACGGCGACCATACCCAACATCAGCGGAAACACCACAAAGGCGAGCATCTCCGTGATACGCAGATACCCCGCCGAGAACTTCTGTGCGTCATCCTTAATCTGCGCAAGAGCTGGAAACGTTACGCCCTGAACGGCCTGAACAGTGGAGATAACAGGCAGATCCTTAAGCTTTTGAGCCTGAGAGTAATAGCCGAGCATCGAGGTATTGTGCATCTTGCCGATGAAGAGTTGCGCGACATTATTATACACCGAGGCGATAAGGTCGGTGGCCAGCAGACGCAACGAGAATGGTGCCATAGCCTTTAGCGACGCGAGGCTCAGAGGAGCATCCGTATGCCAGCGACGTATCCACCAAAATACCAAGGCCTTGATGCCCATCATAAGAAGTCGCTGCGCAACCAACGCCCATATACCCCACCCCGTAACTGCCATAACAACAGCCACAGCACCACTAATGAGCGAGGCAGCAAAGACAATCTTCGACAGCAGCGCAAAGCGGAATTCGCGCGTAAACATCACCGTCTGCACAACGCAGAGGGCATTAATAGGAAGGATAAGAAACAGAATGGGTGCTATAGTCCAGATTACAGGGGCTTCGTAGAGCATCGCAACGGGGTATGCCACAGCGACAAGAACGCCATAAAGCGCCACAGACATAGCAAGGTTGAAGCACAGCACCGTGCGGTAGTCGCTATCCGAAGGTAACTCCTTGCGAATGAGGGCTTGCGAGAATCCGCTGTCGACAATCGCCAATGCCACAGAGGTAAAGAAGGTCATAATGGCCATAACGCCAAAGTCCTCGGGCATAAGCTCTCGCGCCACGATGATGCTCACAACCATCTGGATGACCATCGTGAGAACCTTCTCCGAGAAACTCCACGCTATACCCGACGCGACCTTCGTCTCCAACCTCTGCTCAGCCATACGCTAACCAATAAAGTGTTCTACGGCCAAGCGATAGGACTCCATACCGAAGCCCATAATAGTACCCGCTGCAGCAGGAGCAAGCATCGAGATGTGGCGAAACTCCTCGCGCGATAGGATAGAGGAGATATGCACCTCGACAACAGGCGTAGCGATGGCCGCCATAGCGTCGCGGATAACAACAGAGGTGTGGGTGTAGCCTCCAGCATTTAGCACAACGCCATCGTACTCTCCATCAGCACGTTGCAGAGCATCGACAATCTCGCCCTCGATATTCGACTGATAGTAGTCGAGCCTATGTTCCGAATAACGTGCGCGAAGAGCCTCGAGGTAATCCTCGAAGCTCTCACGACCGTATATCTCGGGTTGGCGACGTCCCAATAGGTTGAGATTCGCACCGTTGATAATTAATATTTTCATACTTTGCAGGGTTTGCAAAAGTAAAATTTACACCGTTAAATTTGTTGTTAGTAGTGGTTAGATACAACGCTCGGCGAAATTATCTGCGATGGGCTGTACTAAGGCGTACTGCCCATTGCAGATATATTTTGCTAGCGGCAGTAGATGACCGCTAATAACATCAAATTTTAGTATTCCTTGGCTACTGTCTCGCCATTGAGTACACGAAGAGCGTTCTCTGCCAATGACTCGAGCTCGTTCTCGCCAGGGTAAATCTTGATAGGCGCGAGGAACTTACAGTAGTCAACGATAACATCGTTTACGCAGTCGTTCCAAGCGATACCACCAGTGAGGAGAATAGCATCTACCTTACCCTTCAACACCACTGCCATCTCGCCGATATACTTGGCAACAGAGTATGCCATAGTGTCGAGCATAAAGCGTGCCTCAGCATCACCATTTGCAGCACGTACCTCGTTGAGCTCCTGAACATTGTTGCAATTAACGTGATCTACAAGACCACCCTTACCTGCCAACAACTTCTTAATCTCACCCTTGTCGTACTTGCCTGAGAAACAGAGGTCTACCAAGTCGCCAGCTGGCAAGCATCCAGCGCGCTCAGGAGCCATAGGACCGTCACCATCAAGAGCATTGTTGGTGTCGATAACACGACCCTGGCAGTGTGCAGATACAGAGATACCGCCACCCATATGTACTACTACGAGGTTCAACTCCTCGTAAGGACGACCTACCTCCTTAGCATAGCGGCGTGCGATAGCCTTCTGGTTCAAAGCGTGGAAGATAGAGCGACGTGGAAGCTCCTTGAGACCGCTAACACGTGCCATATCCTGAAGCTCGTCAACAACAACAGGATCAGCGATATAAGCCTCAACGCCTGCTGCATCAGCGATGCGACGTGCAATCAACGCACCGAGGTTGCTGGCGTGCTGACGCTTAGGTGCTACGAGGTCAGCGATCATAGCCTCACCAACGCGGTATACACCACCCTCGATAGGGCGCATCAAACCACCACGACCGATAACAGCATCCAACGATGTAAGCTCAATACCATCAACCTTCATAGCATCGAGGATAATCTGCAAACGCCACTCCAACTGGTCGGCAACAGAAGCAAACTGCGCAATCTCCTCTGCAGAGTGGCTGAGCTTCAAAGTCTTAACCTGCTCCATATCCTCGAACACAGCAACTTTAGTCGAGGTAGAACCTGGGTTAATTGTTAAAATTCTATAAGCCATAATATATGGTATTAACTTATTCGAAATTATTTAGCTGACAAACAAGCAAGTGCGATAGAGTACAACTTGGTCTTTGTAGAGTCACCACGTGATGTCAACACACAAGGAGCCATAGGACCAGCTACCATAGCTGCCAACTCAGCACCGCCAAACTTAGAGCAAGCCTTGAAGAATACGTTACCAGACTCCAAGTTAGGGAACAACAAGCAGTCCGCGTCACCAGCTACAGGACCTGTGAGCTTCTTAATCTTAACAGACTCCTCGTCGATAGCAACGTCCAATGCCAAAGGGCCCTGGTACAAAGCGTTTCCAAGCTCGCCAGCCTGACCGAGGTCAGAGAGCTCCTTAGCCTCAACAGAGCTTACAACCTTTGGAAGAAGCTGCTCTGATGGTGCGATGAGGGCAACCTTTGGAGTCTCGATACCGAGGTTGTTAGCAGTCTCTACGAGATACTTAGCGATCTGCTTCTTCTGCTCGAAGTTAGGGCAAGGAAGAACAGCAACGTCGCTGACTACAAGCAACTTGTGGTAAGCAGGAACCTCCAAAACAGTAACGTGGCTAAGAACAGTACCTGCAGGCAACAAACCCCACTCCTTGTTCAAGATACCGCGCATATACTTGTCGGTAGGCACAACACCCTTCATCAAAACGTCGTACTCACCGTTGTGAACAGCCTTAACAGCGATCTCAACAGCCTTAACATCCTCAGACTCTGGGATGATAGTGTACTGGTTCATATCTACACCCTCAGCCTCGCAAGACTTCTTGATCTCCTCTGGATCACCAACCAAAGTAACCTCTGCAAGACCTGCCTTGATAGCCATATCGGTAGCACCGATAGAGTGAGTATCCTGACCGTAAGCAACGATCATCTTCTTCTTACCACGTGCAACGGCTGCTGCAACCAACTCGTCCAAATGCTTAATCATAATTGTTCGATGTTTTATAGTTAATAATTATTTTTCGTTTTCCTTACTTTGTGAGGCGGAATGTATCCTTAGCGATCACCAACTCCTCATCGGTGCAGATAACTGCAGCCTTAACACGTGAGCCCTCTGCCGAAATCTCGTAGTCGGTACCACGCTTACCACGGTTGCGAACAGCGTCGAACTCGATACCCATAAACTCCATATTTGAGAGGACATACTCGCGAACCTCTGGAGAGTTCTCGCCAACGCCACCTGTGAAGATTACGAGGTCAACACCACCCATCTCCGCTGCGTACTCACCCACAAACTTCTTGATGCGGTTGCAGTACATATCGCGAGCGATAATAGCGCGCTCGTTACCCTCGTCGTATGCAGCGTCGATATCACGCATATCGCTTGAGATACCTGTGAGACCCTGAACACCTGACTTCTTGTTGAGCATATTATCGAGCTCAGCGTATGACATACCCTCCTTAGCAGCGATGTAAGTAGCAGCGCTAACGTCCATAGAGCCGGCACGTGTACCCATCACAAGACCATCGAGTGGAGAGAAGCCCATAGATGTATCGAACGACTTACCATTCTTTACAGCTGTTACTGAAGCGCCGTTACCGATGTGGCAAGTTACAATCTTTGAGTTCTCGAAATCGAGGCCAAACATCTCAGCACCCACGCGAGCAACGAACTTGTGGCTTGTGCCGTGGAAACCATACTTACGAACGCGATACTTCTCGTAGTACTCGTAAGGGATGGCATACATATAGTTAATTGCTGGAATGGTGTGGTGGAACGATGTATCGAACACAGCTACCTGCTTGATACCTGGCAACACCTTCTCCATAGAGAGAATACCCTCGAGGTTTGCAGGGTTGTGAAGTGGCGCGATAGAGTAAAGAGACTCGATCTTTGCCTTAACCTCCTCGTCAACGAGGCAGCTATCCTCGAAGAACTCACCGCCGTGAGCCACACGGTGCCCCGCAGCCTTAAGCTCGTCGAGCGATGCGATAACGCCGTGCTCTGGGTGTGTCAAAGCATCGAGAACCAAGCGGATACCTGTTGTGTGATCAGGAATTGGACAGTGCAACTCAAACTTATCCTTACCCTGTGGCTTGTGTGTAAGATCACCCTCAGCAAGTCCGATACGCTCCACAAGACCCTTGGCCAAGAGCGTGTGCGATGCCTCCATAACATCAAGTACCTGATACTTGATAGAAGAGCTACCGCAATTGAGAACCAAAATTACCATCTTTTAAAATATTTTTAGTTAATAGTATTCGAAAGAGTGTAGAGCGCGCGCACAGAATCATCACGGCCTATTACGCTCTAAAACCATACAAAGGTAATAATTTTCGGCGGACTTTCCAACCAATTCACAACTTTTTTTTCACCCTCCATTTTCAGGTCGAAAAAGAGGACAAATTTTATAGTTATATGATACATTTTTTTGTCTAATAAAAATTTACTGTTTAGCACAATTTTAAACTATTATTCCACACCGCTTTCGCAATGCAATAAAATAAATATAGGAGTGACTTTGATTTTCGGGTAATTATTCTTATATTTGCACGAATTACGCGCCACGCATAGGCGCCACTTAAGCGAGAAATCAATTTAAAACCTAATAATGATGGCTACTGATAAGATCAACCTTACGGCTCCCGGCGAGCCTGTCGGCCACGTTGCCGAAGATGCGCAGACTACCACTGTAAACAACAACACTACAGACAACAACCATTCCGAGATAGATGCCGAGGTATCGCAGATGAGTGTGAGCTTTGCCGACGAGGAGGCAGCTCTTGCCGCTGACGAGGCTGGCCTCGAGATTGGCGAAGAGACAGCCGAGGAGGAGGCTGCAGCGCCAACGTCGGGCGACGACCTCACAGGTCTTTCGGAGGCAGACCTTGTAGTGCTTTTTGCAAACAAGATAGAGTCTGAGCCTGTACAAACACTACGTCCGGTAGTCGAGGCCATCAAGATCGCTTTCTACAAGCAGCACCGCGCCAAGGTGGATGCTGAGCGCAAGGCATTCCTCGAGGCTGGTGGCGACGAGGAGACATTCTCACCGACACCTTGCGCCGAGGAGGCACGCCTCAAGGAGCTCTTTGCAATGTACCGCAACGAGCGCGATAAGTATATCGCCGAGCTCGAGGCAAACAAGGAGAACAACCTTAAACTTAAGCTCGCGATTATCGAGGAGCTTAAGGAACTTATCAACTCTGACGAGACCCTCAACACCACATTCCACCGCTTCCGCGAGTTGCAGCAGCGTTGGAAGGAGATAGGTCTTGTACCACAGCAGAATGTCAAGGATCTCTGGGAGACATACAACCTCTACGTTGAGAACTTCTACAACTTCATCAAGATCAACAAGGAGCTTCGCGACCTCGACCTTAAGAAGAACTATGAGATTAAGATCAGCCTCTGCGAGCAGGCCGAGGAGCTCACTCTCGAGACTCAGGTTGTAGAGGCATTCCGCCGCCTGCAGAAGCTTCACGACGAGTGGCGCGAGACAGGTCCTGTTGCCATTGAGTTTAAGGAGACACTCTGGGAGCGTTTCAAGGAGGCTTCGAGCCGCATCAACAAGCGTCACCAGGAGCACTTCGAGAACATCAAGTCGGAGCAGACCAAGAACCTCGCCATGAAACTCGAGCTTTGCGAGAAGGTGGAGACATTGGTTGCCCGCCCTATCGTTTCGCGTAAGGATTGGAACAAGGCGAGCGAGGAGCTTCTCGAGATTCAGAAGGTGTGGAAGACCATCGGCTTCGCACCTAAGAAGGATAACAACCGCATCTATGAGCGTTTCCGCGCGGCGTGCGACAAGTTCTTCGAGCTTAAGCGCGAGTACTACGCAGGCCAGAAGAGCGAGATGGAGCATAACCTCGCCCTCAAGACCGAGCTTTGTGCCGAGGCTGAGACTCTTGCTATGTCGGAGGATTGGAAGCGCGCTACAGATGAGCTTATAGCTCTCCAGGCTCGCTGGAAGCAGGTGGGTCCTGTGGCACGCCGCCACTCAGACGTAATCTGGAAGCGTTTTCGTGCTGCGTGCGACAAGTTCTTCGAGCGTAAGGCTGCACACTTCGCATCGGTCGACAATCAGTATGAGGAGAACCTGAAGCTAAAGCAAGCCCTCCTCGAGGAGATGCGCTCGGCAGATGTCAAGGCGGGAGGCTTCGAGGCCATCAAGGAGTTCCAGCGCCGCTGGAGTCAGATCGGCTTCGTGCCTATCAAGTTCAAGGAGACACTTCAAAAGGAGTATAAGGCTATTGTGGATGGTATGTTTGCTACACTTCGTTCTTCGGAGCGCGACCGCTCTATCAACCGTTTCCGCGAGCGTGTATCTACGATGAAGGGCAGCGGACAGCTACGTTCAGAGCGCGAGCGTCTCTTCAACAAGGTACGCCAGATGGAGCAGGATATAGCACTCCTCGAGAATAACATCGGCTTCTTCTCTAAGTCGAAGAATGCCGAGACACTCATCGCCGATGTCCGCGAGAAGATCGAGCGCACGAAGCGTGATATGTCGGAGATTGTCGAGAAGATTCGCCTTATCGACGAGCAGGAGGCATAACCCACCCCCGAAAATAGAGTAAAGAATTAAGAATACGAACAAAAAAATATAATGCTATGAAACTCTCTAAACCAAAGTACATATTCGTTACCGGAGGTGTTGCCTCATCACTTGGTAAGGGTATTATCTCAGCATCTATCGCACGCCTTCTTCAGGCTCGCGGATACTCAGTAACCATCCAGAAGCTCGACCCATATATCAACGTCGACCCAGGAACTTTGAACCCATACGAGCACGGCGAGTGCTACGTTACGGAGGATGGTACCGAGACCGATCTCGACTTGGGTCACTACGAGCGTTTTACATCTATACAGACCACTCGCAACAACAACGTTACCACAGGTAAGATCTACCAGTGCGTTATCGAGAAGGAGCGTAGCGGCGAGTTCCTCGGCAAGACCGTGCAGGTAATCCCTCACATCACCGACGAGATCAAGCGTCGTGTGCAGCTCCTTGGCGCAACAAAGAAGTATGACGTTATCATCACCGAGATTGGCGGTACTGTGGGCGACATCGAGTCATTGCCATTTATCGAGTCTGTTCGTCAGCTTCGCTATCAGCTCGGCTACCAGAACACCGTTCTCGTGCACTTGACCCTTATCCCATATATGGCAGCATCTGGTGAGCTTAAGACCAAGCCTACGCAGCACTCTGTTAAGGAGCTGTTGTCGTATGGTTTGCAGCCAGATGTCTTGGTGCTCCGCTCGGAGCATAACCTCGGCGAGGATGTACGCCGCAAGGTAGCTTTGTTCTGCAACGTAACCCCAGAGGCCGTTGTGGAGTCTATCGACGTTCCCACAATCTACGAGGTGCCACTGCGTATGCACGCCCAGAATCTCGACGGCGTACTCTTGGAGAAGCTCGGCTTGGAGTCTGACCAGGAGCCAGATATGACAGAGTGGGAGGCATTTGTAGAGCGCATCAAGAACCCTAAGAGCGTTGTCGACATCGCCTTGGTGGGTAAGTACACAGAGCTTCCAGATGCTTACAAATCTATCAGCGAGTCGTTCATCCACGCAGGTACTGTGAACGAGGTTAAGGTTAAGCTTCACTATGTGAACTCGGAGCGTCTGACCATCGACAACGTTAAGGAGCACCTCGGCACTATGTCGGCAATTATGGTTGCTCCGGGCTTCGGAAACCGCGGTATCGAGGGTAAGCTCGTTGCTGTGCGCTATGCTCGTGAGAACAACGTGCCATTCTTCGGCATCTGCCTCGGTATGCAGTGCGCCGTTATAGAGTTTGCCCGCAACGTCCTCGGCTGGAACGACGCCAACTCAAGCGAGATGGCACAGTCGAAGCACGCGGTTATCGACCTTATGGAGGAGCAGAAGAAGGTCACTGCCAAGGGCGGCACAATGCGTCTTGGTGGCTACCCTTGTCACCTTGCTGCAGGCTCGCGTGTGGCTGAGGCTTACGGCTCGGAGAATGTTGTGGAGCGTCACCGCCACCGCTATGAGTTCAACAACAACTTCCTCGCAGATTTCGAGGCTGCAGGTATGAAGGCTGTGGGAACAAACCCTGACACAGGCCTTGTGGAGGTTGTCGAGATCCCATCACACCGCTGGTTTGTGGGTACGCAGTATCACCCAGAGTATCACTCTACAGCTGCAAACCCTCACCCTCTCTTCGCACGTTTCGTAAAGGAGGCTATTGCATACCGCGATGAGCAGGCAAAATAATTCTTTAATATTAACGTTTTACAGACTGAATACTAACAACCACCGTAATGGTGGTATAACTCTTAGAGATGAATAAGAATACGATTATTGGCATTGTGCTGATGATAGCTCTGTTTGTGGGATACTCATTCTACCAGAGCCACGAGATAGAGAAGCAGCAGGAGATCCTGAAGGAGAAGGCTCAGAAGGAGCAGGCAGCACGCGCAGAGCGTATCGCAGAGGCAGAGGCAGAGCGCCTTTTGGAGGAGCAGATGACAGAGGAGCAGCGTCACGAGAGAGACTCTATAGCAAATGTCGAGAAGATGAATGCCGAGGTTTACCACCACGGCTCTACGCTCTACGCTGCAACTACGGGAGTATCGCAGCCAGAGACCCTCAGCAACGAGTTTATGAGCGTTACGTTCGACAACCTCGGAGGTAAGATCGCAGATGTAACGCTGAAGAACTACACTCGCTATGAGGAGGGTGAGCGCGATGAGTTGGTGAAACTTATAGTGCCAAACAGCGCAAAGATGGGCATCGCACTTCACCGCAAGGGCGAGACCTTGAACACCGGCGACTACTACTTCACACCATCTATCGAGACCCTCGAGGATCGCAGCATCGTCACTATGCACCTCGACGTGGAGCAGGATGGCTGGGTGGAGTATGTCTATACGCTCTACAACACTGGCGAGGCGAGTCGCGACTACTTGGTAGACTTCACCATCCGTCAGCACAATATCGAGGCACTTCTCAGCGACAATGAGATCACTCTCGGCTGGAGCAACCGCTCTATGCAGAACGAGCGTAGCTTCCAGAACGAGGCTATGGCAACCACCATCGAATACTCCGAGGGCGGTGATGTTGACGAGCTTGAAGCAAGCGGCGAGCGCGAGGAGATCGAGGAGCTCAACTGGATAGCCTTCAAGCAGCAATACTTCTCATCAGCCTTCATTGCTGCGCAGAATTTCAAGGCTGCGATGAGCTTCAAGAGCGCGAAGAACAACACCTCAGGCTTCGTAAAGGAGTTTGACGCTACAATCTCAATCCCTTACACCGAGGGCGTTGAACAGTACGACTTTGCATTCTACTACGGCCCTAACGACTACCGCATTATGAAGCGCGTGGAGTTTATGGGCGAGAAGGCAAACCTCCAGGATATCATCCCTATGGGTGGTGTGTTGATTGGCTGGTGGAATAAGTTTATCACCATCCCTATCTTCCACTGGTTGAGCAACCACGGCCTCGGCTTCGGCGTTATCATCCTTATCCTCACGCTCTTCGTTAAGGTGGTAATTCTGCCTCTTACCTATAAGAGCTATATGTCTACTGCCAAGATGCGTGCTATCCGTCCTGAGATTGAGGCTATCAACCAGAAGTTCCCTAACCCTGATGATGCTATGAAGAAGCAGCAGGCAACTATGGAGCTCTACCAGAAGGTGGGCATCAGCCCTATGGGCGGCTGCTTGCCACTGCTCATCCAGATGCCTATCCTTTGGGCTATGTTCCGCTTCTTCCCTGCAAGTATCGAGCTTCGCGGCGAGAGCTTCCTCTGGGCCGACGACCTCTCGACATACGATAGCGTTGTGGAGCTTCCGTTCAACATTCCATTCTATGGCGACCACATCAGCCTCTTCGCGTTGCTGATGACCTTGTCGTTGTTCGGCTACTCGTTCATCACCTACAAGCAGCAGGCGGCAACCACAGCGGGCCAGCCAGGTGCGGGTATGATGAAGTTTATGATGGTATACTTTATGCCACTTATGATGCTCTGCGTGATGAATAGCTTTTCATCAGGATTGTGCTACTACTACTTCCTGTCGCAGATCTTCACTATGATCATTATGTTTGCCATCCGCCGCAGCGTTGATGACGAGAAGGTTCGCGAGAAGCTCTTGTCGCATAAGCCACGCAAGAAGTCGCGCTTCCAGGAGCGTTACGAGGAGGCGTTGAAGCAGCAGCAGGATCAGATGACCATCAATCGTGAGATGCGCCGTCAGAAGCGTCATTAATCGAACACATATATTAATATAATAGGGGCGGCCTCTTCGGATGTCGCCCCTGTTATTTAAAGGAGTTCCGCGCTACCACAACACCAAATAGCAAAATTCGTAACGCCAAAATGGATATATAACATACAAAAGCAGCGATGACAAAGAAAAAAGGGTAAAAAAATTGTGCTATTGGCGCAAAAATTATTATCTTTGCTCAATTGAAAACCCAACTTTTATCGTATGGCAATTAAGAATAATGTTATGATTGTGCGCCAGAGACTTCTTACGAAACTCGTAAGCCTCTGGAATGAGGGTCAGCTCGTTGAGAAGATCGACCGCTTACCTATCGAATTTAGCCCACGCAACTCTCAGGTTCGTGGACGTTGCTGCATCCACAAGGAGCGCGCAGTATGGAAGTATAAGTCGTTGCCTCTCTTGGGCTACGATATGACCGATGAGAAGGATGAGTTGATGCCACTCTCGGAGTACGCTCAGATGGCTCTTGACCGCGAGAAGATCAAGGATAACATTATGTGCGTTATCGACGAGGCTTGCTCCTCTTGTGTTCGCACAAACTACGATATTACAAATCTTTGCCGTGGTTGTGTGGCTCGTGCTTGTTCACACGCTTGCCCTAAGAACGCTATTGTCTTCGATCCTGAGACATCACAGGGTAAGATCGACCACAGCATCTGTATCAGCTGCGGTAAGTGTCACGCTGCGTGTCCTTACCACGCTATTGTTTACATCCCAGTTCCTTGTGAGGAGGCTTGTCCAGTGGGTGCTATCTCTAAGGATGAGTATGGCGTTGAGCATATCGACGAGACCAAGTGTATCTACTGCGGTAAGTGTATGAACGCTTGTCCTTTCGGTGCTATCTTCGAGATCTCACAGGTATTCGACATCTTGCAGGCTATTCGCCGTGGCGAGGAGGTTGTGGCTATGGTCGCTCCATCTATCCTCTCACAGTACAACGTTCCTACAGAGCAGGTGTACGGTGCTATCAAGGCTATTGGTTTCAAGGATGTTATCGAGGTGGCACGTGGTGCTGAGGTAACTACCGAGAAGGAGACTCACGAGTTCGCTGAGAAGATGGAGGAGGGTCAGCCATTTATGACCACATCTTGCTGTCCATCATATATGGAGATGGCTCGCAAGCACGCCCCAGAGCTTCAGAAGTATATCTCGTCTACTTACTCACCTATGGTCTACACCGCAGATATCGCACGCGAGAAGTATCCTAATGCAAAGGTGGTCTTCGTAGGTCCTTGTATCGCTAAGCGTAAGGAGGCACGTCGCGAGGATTTGCAGGGTAAGGTTGACTTCATCCTCACCTACGAGGAGATTCACGCTATCCTCGGTGGTATGAACATCGAGCTTGGCGAGGCTTACGTTCACCCAGTAGATTGCACATCACGCCGCTCGGCACACGGCTTCGCGGAGAATGGTGGTGTTACTGCAGCGGTTAAGGAGTTGGTAGCTGGCAAGCTCGACTTCACAACATTGCAGATCGCAGGTCTCAACAAGAAGAACGTTGCTCTGTTGAAGGCATACGGCAAGACTGGCAAGGCTCCAGCACAGTTCATCGAGGTGATGGTATGTGACGGTGGCTGTATCTCTGGTCCGAGCGTTCACACTGCGTATGGCGACGGTAAGAAGACCTTTGACGCAGAGCTTAAGAAACGATAAACAACTAATAACAAAAATGACGAAGAGTTTAGTAGAGAGATTGGTAAACGGAGATAAGCTTAATGCTTCAGAGATGGGGCAGTTACTAAGAGGTGCTGCTCAAGACCCAACTATGCTACAACTACTTCGCGACAATGCCGTCCGAACTGCACGCCAGCAGTTCGGACTTGGCATATATATACGTGGTCTTATCGAACTATCGAGCTACTGTCGTTGCAACTGCCTCTACTGCGGTCTCAGACGCAGCAACCGCGATGCGGAACGCTACAGACTGAGTGCCGAGGAGGTACTGGAGTGCTGTAAGGAGGGATACAAGTTGGGATTTAGAACCTTCGTGCTCCAGGGTGGCGAGGATGGTACACACTCCGATGAGTGGCTCGAGATGCTTATCTGCCAGATGCGCAGTCTGTACCCCGATGTGGCAATCACGCTATCGCTCGGCGAACGCAGCGAGGCGTCGTACATACGCCTAAAACGTGCGGGAGCAAACCGCTACCTACTGCGCCACGAGGCAGCAAATGAGGAGCTATATGAGTCACTGCACCCCGATAGCAAGGGTTTAGCATACCGCCTACAATGCGCCGAGGCACTGAAGCGTGCGGGGTATCAGGTGGGACTCGGTATGATGATTGGCGTTAAGGGTCAGACCATAGAACATATTGTGGAGGATCTGATGCTCATAGAGCGTATGCAGCCCGAGATGGTGGGCATAGGGCCGTTCCTGCCACATAAAGCTACACCGCTGGGCAGCGAGCCTGCGGGAGATCTAAACATAACATTGGCTACCATAGCCATAGTGCGCCTTATGCTTCCCAAGGCGCTGCTACCCTCGACAACAGCACTGGCAACACTCACGCCACGAGGCAGATTGGAGGGTATACTCTCGGGAGCAAATGTCGTGATGCCTAACCTCTCTCCCTCGAATGTTAGAGCGAAGTATGCGATATATGAGAATAAAGCCTCGTGGGGCAAGGAGGCGGCAGAGGGTTTGCAGGCACTCGAAGCAGAGCTGCAGACCATCGGCTACCACATTGACTACTCAAGAGGCGATTTTGACAACCTAAAACAGTAACGATCATGAGTGAATTTAAATATGACGTAATGTCGGAGCGTGCCGATGAGTTCATCCACGACGGAGAGATTCGCGCAACGCTCGAGTATGCACAGAAGGCGTGCAAAGACCGCGCACTTGTGGAGGAGATCCTCAAGAAGGCCGAGGAGGGCAAGGGTATCTCTCACCGCGAAGCTGCAGTGCTTATCGAGGTTAAGGATAAGGAGATTGAGGAGCGTATCTTCGCCATAGCGCGCCAGTTGAAGGAGAAGATTTACGGCAACCGCATTGTGATGTTTGCACCGCTCTATCTCTCTAACCACTGCGTAAATGGCTGTGTATATTGCCCTTATCACGCTAAGAATAAGACCATTCCACGCCGTAAACTCACACAGGAGGAGATTCGCCGCGAGGTTATTGCGCTTCAGGATATGGGTCACAAGCGTCTGGCGTTGGAGACTGGCGAGCACCCTAAACTCTCGCCTATAGAGTACGTTTTGGAGTCCATCGACACCATCTACTCCATCCACCACAAGAACGGAGCGATACGCCGCGTGAATGTAAACATCGCAGCTACGACCGTCGAGAACTACACACGACTCAAGGATGCCGGCATCGGCACATACATCCTCTTTGAGGAGACATACAACAAGGCTGCATACGAGCAGCTGCACCCTACAGGCCCTAAGAGCGACTGGGCATACCACACCGAGGCGATGGATAGAGCGATGCTGGGTGGCATCGACGACGTGGGCGTGGGAGCATTGTTCGGACTCTCGAACTACCGCTACGACGTGGTGGGAATCCTTATGCACGCCGAGCACCTCGAGGCACGCTTTGGCGTAGGCCCTCACACCATCAGCGTGCCACGTATCCGCCCAGCGGACGACATCGACCCTAACGACTTCCCTGATGCAGTAACGGACGAGGTATTCCGCCGCATCGTGGCGGTGTTGCGCATCGCAGCGCCATATACAGGTATGATTGTCTCGACACGTGAGTCGAAAGCTTGCCGCGAGTTGGTATTGGATGTTGGTGTATCGCAGCTTAGTGGTGGCTCTAAGACCTCGGTAGGTGGTTATGCTGAGGGTATTGTGGACGCTGAGGACTCTGCACAGTTCGACATCTCGGATAACCGCACGTTGGATGAGATTGTGGGATGGCTTCTCGAACTTGGCTATATACCGAGCTTCTGCACCGCGTGCTACCGCGAGGGACGTACCGGCGACCGCTTTATGTCGCTTGCGAAGCGCGGTCTCATTGGTAACTGCTGCGCCCCAAATGCGCTTATGACACTTGCGGAGTACCTCGAGGATTACGCATCACCACGCGTGAAGATCGAGGGTGCGAAGATGATAGACCGCCTCACACAGATTATACCGTCGGATAAGGTGCGTCGCATAACTATGGAGAACCTCAAGGCTATTGCCGAGGGTAAGCGCGACTTCAGATTCTAAGCCTATGCAGAGCGCACCAGCATCAGAGCGCGTTCACATCGCCATCTTCGGGCGTTGCAACGCGGGTAAGTCGACACTCATAAACCGCCTCACTGGGCAGGATGTGGCGATAGTATCTCCCGTGGCGGGTACTACGACAGACCCCGTGCAGAAGGCTATGGAGATAAACGGCCTCGGCGCTGCGATACTTATCGACACCCCAGGCCTGGATGACAATACTCAACTTGGTGCAGAGCGTGTGGCACGCAGCGCCAAGATTTTGGATAAGACCGACATCGCCGTTATCCTCTTTACCGAGGCGGGTGGCGACAGCGAACTACGCCTTATGGAGGAGTGTCGCGTGAGGGAGATTCCCACGGTTGTGGCTCTTGCGCACGCCGATACGCTGGAAAACCACGAGGCGGTAAAGACTGATTTAGAGCGCATTACAAAGAAGAGCGTCGTGGCTATAAGCGCACTTACGGGTGAGGGCATCGAGGAGCTTACAAAGGCTATCGTGGCCATTCGTCCTTCGGAGGAGCGTCTCATCACCGAAGGTTTCTGCGAGGCGGGAGATATAGTGCTGCTTGTAATGCCACAGGATAAATCTGCGCCTAAGGGGCGTCTGATACAGCCCCAGGTGCAGACCATACGCGAGCTTCTGGACAGAGGCTGCGTGCCCGTATGCTGCACACCGCAGAGTATGGCTCAGGCATTGGCAGGCTTGGCCGAGGCTCCGAAGTTGATAATAACCGACTCTCAAGCCTTCAACGATGTGTATGCGCTGAAGCCCGAGGCATCGGTGCTGACATCCTTCTCGATACTTTTTGCACGTTACAAGGGAGATATAGCACTCTTCACTGAGGGCGTAAAGGCATTGCAGCGTCTCACGCCAGAGTCGCGAATACTCATCGCCGAGGCCTGCACCCACCAACCACAGAACGAGGATATCGGACGTGTGAAGCTCCCTGCGATACTTCGCAAGAGGTTTGGCGAGGGGTTGCAGATAGATATCGTGGGCGGCGCGGACTACCCCGAAGATTTGACCGCGTATGACCTTGTGATTCACTGCGGCGCCTGTATGTTCAACCGCAAGCACGTGCTTAGCCGCATAGAGCGTGCACGACAGCAAGGCGTGGCTATTACGAATTACGGCGTGATCCTCGCGGCATTAGGCGGAATACTCGACAGAGTTAAGACATCATAGTTTGGAGATGTGATAATAAATATATAACTTTGAAGAAATTTTTTTAAATATGGATAAGATAAAACTCCTTGACCGTAGATTTAAGAAGATGATTACTGCCGAGGAAATCGACAAGGCTGTAACACGCGTTGCAGAGCAGCTTAACGAGCGTTATGCTGGTAAGACCCCTGTGTTCCTTGGTGTTTTGAGTGGTTCGTTCCTATTTCTCAGCGACTTGGTGCGTAAGATAAACTTTGACTCGCGACTCGCATTCGTTAAGATTTCGTCGTACGAGGGCACTCAGTCTACTGGAAATGTTAAGCAGCAGCTCGGTATTGATTTCGACATCGAGGGCAAGGATATCATCATCGTGGAGGATATCGTGGAGACAGGTCACAGTATGAACTACCTCCTCGACTACCTCAACCAGCGTCACCCAGCAAGCGTGTCGATCTGTACACTCTTCTTCAAGCCAGAGAAGTTCCTCTATGAGTACAACATCGACTACGTGGCAATGCCTATTGGCAATGAGTTTATTGTGGGTTATGGCTTGGATTACAACCAGATAGGCCGCAACCTTAAAGATATCTACGTTTTAGATGAAGATTAATCCCGACCTTCAGCTTCTCGAGGGTGGCAAAAAGCTACCTCTTGTCGAGGATTTCTATACCATACAGGGCGAGGGTTTCCACAGCGGAAAGCCTGCATATTTCATACGCCTCGGTGGCTGCGACGTGGGTTGCCGCTGGTGCGATGCTAAGTATACGTGGAACCCCAAGATCTTCCCTCCTACCCCCATCGAGACCATCGTGGAGCGCGCCTGCAGCTGCAAGGCTCAGGCTATAGTAATCACCGGTGGCGAGCCACTACTCTACCCTCTCGGCGACCTCACACGAGAGCTACACGCACGTGGTCTTGAGATCTTCATTGAGACATCGGGCACAAACCCCATAAGCGGAGAGTTTGACTGGATATGTCTCTCGCCAAAGCGTCAGATGCCTCCACTGGAGGAGGCACTGCTGCGCGCTGACGAGCTGAAGGTTATCATTCAGACCAAGGAGGATTTGGAGTGGGCTGTGGAGTGCAGCAAAAAGGTAAGAGGCAAATGCCGACTCTACCTGCAACCAGAGTGGAGCGTCTACGAGAAGATTATAGCCGAAGTTGTGGAGTGGGTGAAGGAGAATCCCGAGTGGAACATCTCTATTCAGACACATAAGTTTATGCACATTCCGTAACAGTGGCGTGCAACAGCTTTGCGTAACCTCCTATCACACAACTAATTATGACCAAGCAGACCCAGTCCGAGAAGGATAAGAAGCGACAGCGAAACATCAACATCTTTTGGATGGCACTGACCGTAGTCATTGCCATCTGTACTTTTGTTGTCTCGATAAGCACCCTCGGCGATATGCTCCGCACACGAACAGAGAGGCGCATCGTAGAGGCCAAAATCGAGACCTTGGAGCGGAAGATTGAGGCCGACAGCATCTTCATACACAAGATTACCACCTCCCCGGAGTTTATGGAACGCTTCGCACGCGAGACCTACAATATGCAACGCAAGGGCGAAACGGTATATATTATGGAATAAGGGCTTTGCCAACCAGCGCGTTGGCAGGCCCTTTCTCTTTGCTCAACAGAGCGTCCGACCTATTACCACAACCCACTGGTTTTCTGATACTTACAAAACATTCTTCCGATAAGGATATATAACACACTGATTATCAATAATATAGAATTATTGAAGATTAGCTCAATCTACCCTGCGCATATATCCTTAGTATTCAGATACTTACCAGCACACATCGACATACGAAAACTCAAAATATCGAATCTCTATTTCGCAAAAGTTTCCTATGTTTGCCATAGAAAACTAACCCACGGATTATATGCTAATGCGATTTTTTAGACTAAGCACCCTGCTATGGCTACTTATAGCGATAGGATGCACAACAGATAGAGCGACTACCGAGTCGATACATCGTGCTGAACACATAGGCCTCGACGCCCCCGACTCGGCTCTCCTCATTATGAGCTCTATCGACCCCAGTACGATTCGCACTAAACAGGATATGGCATACTACCGCCTTGTCTACAGCGAGACGCTATACTACAACTATGCGGAGGGAAACAACGACTCGCTAACCTCTCACCTGGCGCAACACTATATGGCAAGCAACAACCATAACGAGCGCTCGAGGGCGATGTTTCAGCACGCTGTAGTGAAGAAAAATGGCGGTAACTTCGACGATGCAATGTGCTACTTCCTGGAGGCTGAAAAGTCACTGAAGGAGTACAAAAACGCACGCCTCACGGCCCTCGTGCATCGCTATAAAGGTTATATATATGGTGCGGAGTATCTCTTCAACAACTCCCTTAGTGAGCACCTCGCAGCAAAGGAGTGTTTCGAGGCAGCAGAGTCGGAGTACAACATCGCCTATACCAATTACGACATCGGCAAGACATACCTCTGCTTGCAACAATATAGTAAAGCTGAGGAGCATCTCTATGAGGCGTTGCTATATGCCGAGGAAAACGCCATTGACAATCTCGCTGCCGAGGCTGTAAACTCGCTTCTCGACGTCTATACCTCAAAGATGCAGTATGACCGCCTTGAGGAGTTCTTCGAGGAGTATGAGCCATATATCGCTCTCGACGAGATGGCATACTACCGCTATCGAGCAATCCGCAATGCCTATCGTGGAGATAAGAAGCAGGCGATTGAGGATTTGAAGCAGGCCGAGAGGTTTGGTTGCGAGATGATACACATAGAGCACACGAGTTACATTGTATACGACATCTTAGGCGATGACAAACTTGCGCTACACTACCTCGAGGAGTGTATAAGACGACAAAACAACCAGATTATAGTATCTCTCGGCGCACCTATATTAAATATGCAGGTTGAGTTGGGAATACAGGAGCGTATAGAGTTAGAGCTACGCAGTAAGTATGAGAAGCTTGTCCTAATATTCATAATAATACTTGTAATTATCGCCCTGTCGTGCTTCACATACATAAAACTGATTCGCAAGAAGGCTGAGGTCGAACTCCTCCAAAACCAAGTGGAGAGCTTCGTCAACGACCTTGAGACGCAAGCTAAGAGGGTAAAATCACTAACTGCGATTGCCAATGACAAGGAGCAGAGGCTATCGGCTATGCGCAAGTGCATCAACGAACTGATTAGCCGCGAACTGGGCCGAATCAGCGACCTTCTGGATGCCTACTACAGCGACTTGACAAAGTCCGTGAAACATAACCAGGTGATTGCCGAATTGGACAACTACATCAAGGAGTTTGCCAGCAGCCCAAAGGGATATATCGCCGTGGAGCACTTTGTAAACGAATATCTCGCTGATATTATGACAAAGCTACGTTCGGAGATTCCGACGCTCAAGGAGGAGGAGTATAGACTGCTATGCCTCATATATGCCGACTTCTCATCGAATGCAATATGTATGTTTATGAGCTACGATAAAAACAAACTATATAAGCACAAAAGCAAACTAAAGGCCATAATAGCGGCAAGTGATGCACCGAGCAGGGCACAATTAATCGAAAATCTACGATAGCGCACTGATTATCTGATAGTTACAAAATATTATTCCCGAGCATATTTATAACCACCTGATATTCAACAACTTAAAGTGGAGGTAAAATTACGACATCTACCTCCACTTTATTTCATTGAATACCAACACATTAGCCCTCCTCCACAGCATATTATATAGGGAATATTTTGCTGAGAACACAGCACTTCTGAACTACCTTTGTAGTAGGAAAATAGTTCCATAAAACCCTAAACAACTACTACTATGAAAAGAATGTTACTATTAATGCTCACGCTTGCCGTTGTGGGCATAGCATCGTGCGAGAAGGAGATGCCACCTCAGAAACCCGAGAACGAGAAACCGCAGGAGGAGCCAAAGGAGGAGGGCAAGGAGATTGATATTGAGGCCGCGAAGTTCGTAGGAATGTGGACACGCACCTGGAAGGCAGAAGAGGATGTGCAGGTGGGAAGCGCCAAGGCTATATACGTCTGGCGATTCTACAAAGATTACACAGGTTACCTCACCATAGACACCTACGACAAGGAGGAGCACATCGTAGGATTTACAAGAACACAATTTACCTACAAAGTGGAGAACAGTAAACTCTACATCCTCTATCCAAATGATACGAAGCCTATTGAGTGGGACTACACCTTTGAGGGAGATAGCCTGCGTATGAGCTCAGAGATGGATGAGATGGGCATAGAGTATGTGTTCCACAAAGGCGTGGATGCAGACGACTCATTAGTGGGAGAGTGGAAACAGACGATGACGATAAACGGCAGACGTGTGGACAAGCGTCTTGACTTTTACACCCCTACCGACGCCCGAGCAAATGAGGTGCGATACAACGAAAATGGCGATAAGGTCGAGGAGGTTACACATCCAAGAGAGTACAAATATACCTTCGACAACAGCAACCTCTATTTAATGGACATCTCAACGGAGGCGACCACAGAGTACACCTACCGCATTAGCGGCAACACCCTATACCTCAAAGCCGCGAATGGGGATGCAGAGGTGACATATACCAAGTTTGGTAATTAAACTTTTTCTGCGCTCACACAATATAACGCTCCAACGGGGCGTTATTTTTGTGTAATAACCATAAAAACCGATTGCCTATAGAGAGACGTTGACGCAGAAGGATTATAAATTTTTGAGTATGAAAAAGCGAATATTTAATGTGTTGGCTATTGTCGCAGTGTCGGCAATAACCACCTCTGCGACAATCTTTTTTACATCTTCATTCAAGGCACACGACACCGCTTCGATCTGCGACCAACCATTCATCGAAAACCCCACAACGGATGCACACTTTGCCGCCTCGGTGGTCTCAAGCGACTACCCCGACCTTACATACGCGGCGGAGAATGCGGTAAAGGCTGTGGTCAACATCGAGGCTACGCTTACGGTGGCAAATCGCTCTATGCCCCGCGACCCCTTCTTCGAGTTCTTTGGCTACCCACAAGGTTATGGCGAGCGTGAGGCACGCGCCGGAGGTTCGGGAGTTATAATCTCGGAGGATGGCTACATCGTGACCAACAACCACGTGATCGAGAATGCCACGAAGCTCCGCGTGAAGCTCTACGATGGCCGTGCATTCGATGCAAAGATCATAGGCTCTGACCCATCGACCGACGTAGCACTTATAAAGATCGAGGCCTCGGAGCTGCCTACCCTACCATTTGGATCGTCGGATGATCTGCGCCTCGGAGAGTGGGTTTTAGCAATCGGCTACCCAATGGATCTGCAGTCTACAATCACCGCGGGCATCGTATCGGCGAAGGCGCGAAGCCTCGGCGCACTAAACAGCCAACGCAGCATAGAGTCGTTCATACAGACCGACGCGGCTGTAAACCCTGGTAACTCGGGTGGCGCGCTGGTGAACACACGCGGCGAGTTAGTGGGCATAAACACCATAATCAAGACCTTGACAGGCAGCTACGTGGGTTACTCCTTCGCCGTTCCCGAGACCATAGTGCGAAAGGTTGTTGTTGATCTCAAGGAGTCGGGCGTTGTGCAGCGCGCCGTACTCGGCATATCGTTCCGAGCTATAGATCAGCAGTTTATAGATGAACTTGGAGAGACCACAGGTATTAGTGAGATTGGCGGCATATATGTAGCCTCGGTAGTGGAGAATGGCGCAGCCTCGGAGGCAGGAATCCGCAAGGGCGATATCATAACAGCATTGGATGGCGTTGCGACAAATGATGCCGCTACGTTTGTGGAGCAGATAGGCAAGCGTCGTCCTGGAGACAAGATTAACATTGAGCTTCGCCGCGGGGATAAGGAGATGACGGTTACGGCAACGCTACAGAACAAGGCTGGCGAGACCACGCTCCTTGCCAAGGAGAGCATTGATGCGCTGAAGGAGCTGGGTGCGAAGTTCCGCAACGCTCCGACATCGCTCTGCCGCGAGTTGGATATCAAGGGCGGTATTCAGGTTACGGCTATCGAGCGCGGCGGACTGATGGAGCGCTGCCGCGTCCACGAGGGCTACGTCATCACCCACATCAACGACCGCGAGGTGACAAGCACCAATGACCTCGACCGCATCACCGAGAAGATAACCTCGATCGACGGCATCTACCCCAACGGCCGCACCTCGAGCTACACGATAATACAGTAGCTATGGCACAAGAAAATCCCTGTAACACTATCGGTTACAGGGATTTTTCATCATCTCGGGCTGAACCGCCCAAAGGAGACTCAATGGGCTACTCTTGGGTCTTAGCCTTGATAGTCACCGCTATCTTAATCTCCTTGCCACAAGCAGCCTTAACCACAATAGTCGCCTCGCTGTCCTTCGAGAAGTCGCCATTTTCCAAATCTAATGCTACGTTAAATGTACCAGCATCAGCATCTTTATCACTTATTATCAGCAACTTATCCTTGGAATTCTTATCAGTCACACTCCAATCCTCAGAACAAGTGACTGTAACAGTCTGTGTCTGCGGATCATTGGCATCAAACTCCAACTTCTCAACGCTTACTTCAAACACGTGATGTGCCTGCGAAAACGTATACTCTCGCGAGTACCTCTTTCGGAATTCGGCATTATCAGTATTTGGCACTATACGTAACGTATCAATTCGCTCAGCATCAGAGTGGTTTTGGTTTTTAGGCCTAATATCAAACTTATGCTCCCCATCCGAATAAGCAACATTAAACTCACCTCCAGAGTTCAACTCCCAATCAAACTTGAAATTGGCATCATAATCAATAGCGCGCGACGACGTGTCGTTGAAATCCCAAGAAAAAGCCTCGCCATCTGCAGGATTGGAATTCATAACCACAGCCTCCTGTGTTATATTAATCTCCCTTATGTCAACGCCATTCTCATCGGAGAACTTCACCGTAAACTTACGCTCCTCGCTACCACTTCCGTCTGCATTTCCCGTTAAATTTGGCCCGATATTAACAGTGTATGTCGTAACGTTGTTATCCTTTTCACGAACGATGGTGACATCGTTATCTGGCTCGGTATATTGCAGCTCACTCTCCGATCTCACATAAAATTCGACTAAAGAGTCTATTGGCGACAATACAAACTCGGTGGCTGAAAAAATAGGGCCTCCTTGGTTTCTATTATCGGCAGGCTCCTCGGGAGTGCAAGAGTATATCATTGCAGCTATGGCTGCTAATGGTAATAAGTAATATCTTTTCATAATCTTATCTATCATAAATCAAGTTACCTGGAGTGACCGAAAGCAGTCGCTTCATAACCATATATACAGTCATAATAGAGCTGAAAAGGATAACGACAATAGCCATCCAAGTCATACTGCTATTGAGCGTGAGGTAGTCAAACTTTCCATCCTTCATTACTCCACAAATAGGGAGGATAATCTCGGCGGCATAGGATACAAAGAGCGATATGAGAATCGAAATCATAATAATGCCGAACATAATAAGCAGATAGACACCAACAAGTTGCGAGTTGCTGATTCCAAACGCCTTGAACGTTCCTAAGTTTCTCTTCACCTTCTGGAAGTATGACTGGAAGAGGTTGACAATAAAGAGGATGATACAGATGATAGAGAAGCTAACGATTGCCCACGAAAGGATATTAGCCATAACCGACACGGCATTAAAATTCTCCTTCGCATTGACGTGCTCCATCTCGATCTCATACTTCTCATTACGGATAAACTCCTCAAACTCGCGAATCTTCGACAGGTTGTTGAACTGCACGGAGATAATCTCATTACCCGGAGGCAGCTTACTATCAACAAAATTCATATTATACACGCGAGTAACACCCCTATCACCATACTTCTCCATTACCTTTGCGTGGAGTGCTGCGACTGCCATAGGATCAATCTCAGCGCCATACTCGCCACTGATATCGACATAATTACCCGGTCTCCAAGTAGCAATCTGTGGCAGGTAGGAATTCTGAATATAGCAAGGCTCGCCATACATCGCCTCCAAATCCCTCTTAAACTCCTCGATATCAATCGTACTTGGCACAAAATAATAGGCCGACGTAGCATACTCGGGACGATTCATACGAAACGTACCCTGCACACCATTGTGTATCTGCGCAATGAAATACTTTGTCGTAACCATATTGGTATTACCTGGGAGTCGCTTAACAACAGCCAAGACTGGAATAGGGCAACGAACATAGTTTTTCGTGATAAACTTCTGACCCAACGTATCGGCACCTGGACTTGGCGACAACATATCGATAAATGCAGGGGCTTCGGTATATCCCAATTTCTTAAGGACCTCCTCCTTGATGATTACACCCACCTGTGTATCAGCGATTTTATCGAGCGATATAGCAGCTCCGTCGACAACATTATCCTTGGCAAGGATAACATCCATAATAGGATTTTGGGCTACACGACCAAAACACTTACAAGATAAATACTGGATATAAGAGTCCTCCTTACCTACGAAATTTATATTCTCATAGGTGTCGACATTACAATCGGCATAGTTATATTTTTCTTTTTTCTCCGAATCTACAAGTCCAGAGACAAAATCATCGCTTCTAACCTCCGCATCGCGTGCAGGTCTAATCTCCACCCAATTAATAAACGGATCGTTCATCTTCTCCGACAAGTAGTTGATACTTGCGTTACTAAACGATATGGCAAGAAGCGTAAGAGTTAGAACGGCCGTAAGAAGCCAAAGACTTGAGAAATTCTTTCCCAACACGACTCGTCCCTCTCTTTTAACAAAAAGTCTGAAATAGTCTCGAGACACTACATTATTCTTCATACTCTAATTCTGTTTTAAGAATGTTTCGAACTCCTCGGCCGTATATCTCTGCTCGCCGTTTGTCCAGCTCTCGCCATTGCTGAAATAGAGACACGATTTGTCGATGAAGCCATAATATGTCACCTCATCATCGTTCTCTCGCTTGACATTCTCTCTCTTGGCAATCTTGATTACCAAATCGGCAAACGTCACTGCCAGGTGCATATCGTGGGATACAATGATAGCCGAGCTTCCTGGTAACTCCTGCAATTTATTCGACAGGAGCTGCATAGCCTTAGCCGCATTGTCGCCATCGAGATTTCCTGTAGGCTCATCGCCAAAAAGCACCGTAAAATCAGGGATGATGGCGCGGGCAAAGGCCAAACGCTGCTGCTGACCTCCCGATAGCTCTGTTGTCATTCGCGACTTGCTTATATGCCCCAGATCGAGAAACTCCAAAATCTTGCTGGCCCTATTAAATGACGAATACTCGGTATATCCCTGCAGCATACGGGTGATGGATACATTCTCGTAAGCTGTGAAGTTTCTCATCAGATTGGTGCTCTGGAAGATGAAATTGAAGTGTTCGCGTCGGATTTCGGAGAGCTCAGCATCGCTGTTTCTTCGCCAAAGACTAAGAACATCAATCGCCTTGCTATCCGAGCCATAGAATACAAATGATGTCTCCTTGTCGGGCACAATCGT
Source organism: Alistipes sp. (assembly GCA_017630455.1). Taxonomy (GTDB): domain Bacteria; phylum Bacteroidota; class Bacteroidia; order Bacteroidales; family Rikenellaceae; genus Alistipes. Next base: position 34,465 of record JAGBVG010000038.1, read on the forward strand.
ATTATTCATCAATCCGAGCACCTCCAATATAGTACTCTTTCCGATTCCCGACTCGCCGACGATAAACACCTTCTTGCCGCGCGGAATTGCAAGTTCGTGGATTTTCAGCACTATCTTGGAGATGCCCTCACGATAGTGACTATCGTAAGAGCATCGCAGATTATTTATTTCGAATAGTTTTTCCATTATGGTAGATATTCAATTGGTATCCAATAATAAGTCTCGTTGTTAAACTCCTTTACAAACTTATATGTACCCTTCAAATCCTTAAGAGCTTCATATTTACCTGCAAAATCCGATACTAAAGTATTAAACTCGGCAGGTTTAACAACATTCGGATCGCCAATATCGATAATCGTATACTCACCCTTCATCGCAGCAGAAGCCTCATTGAGACCCTGAATCATCTTTGTAACATTGGACATACCCATGTTTTCCATATCCGCATCTGACAATCCCGGCACAAAACTTCTTAAGAGACCCTTGATCGCATTGATATACGCCTTTCTATCTCTTGAATTTGCATTCTTTGAAGCTGCATATACAGGTTCAAGTCTGCGGAGCAGATCGGTAAACTCACCATCTGTAATAAAGAGAATAGGCTTGTAGTATGCGTATTCAGGATCTCCGCGATAGTATTTCGCTGTGGTACCGCGGAAAGCAAGAAGCTCGTTTGATGTCCCAAGGCCTTTCTTCTTCAGATACTCTTGATTCATCTTAAATCCTATGGACTCTTTTACCTCCTGTGAAACAGGGATAGATGGTCCGTTAATGGCCATATCAATATGATGTTGCACGATTATGGCATAATCCTTCAACGAAGTGCGGATAAGCTCGGTCAAGACATCCGTACTAATCGACGTACCTGATGCAGCATACTTATTGAGACCGAAAAAGAGCTCTATACCATTAAAGACATCGGTTCTTCTGGCGCTATTATAGTACTCATAACCATTTCCACTTCTTTTATGACGAACTTGCGTACCAGCGAGAGTATTATCATACTTAGCCTGAAGGATATTCCTATTGATGCTTGTCATCTGAGCATTAAACTTATTCCACGCATCGAGATCGAGGTTCTGCACCTGGAAGCTAAGAAGCTGGATATCTTTTTCTATCAGCAACTTTTCGATCTCTGCCTGCGTAGGAGCTTTGGAGTCCTTGCTGGCATTACCGCAATCACCAACCACAAGCATAACATTTGACTGAGCAGGATCTATCTTTAACTTAGTAATTGCCTCATTCATACCATAGAACAGAGCCTCGGTGTTTGTTTTGTCACCAACACTCTTAATACCGTAGCTTCCTCCATCCTGTAGGAATTGCAAAAGCTCTGGGTGATTAGGTTCGTGGAATGGGAATACCTCTACAAGGCCCTTTCCATCCGAATAATCGCGATAGATAACAACACCCACCTTCACCTTATACTTCTGATCGTCGAAGAACTCACAACCCGCTTTAATAGCCTCATATACTGGCATAAAAAACTTGCCCATAGATCGGGTTCCATCGATCACAATCATCAAGTTGATATTCAGCTTATTCTCATAATACTCCTTTTTGCGCGCCTCAAGCTCGATATCCTGCGCACCAAATGACGAGCACTCATAAGTCGTTTCAGTAGTACCATCAAGAATCGGGAATCGAAGCATAGCTGGTGCAACTCGATATTTATACTCCTCATAACCATCTTTTGCCGCGAACTTATATCCACTTGCACTATATCCGCTCACATCGTAAATAACAGCCTCAGCACCCTTAGATGCCAAATATTCTACAGTCTCCTCATCCCAAGTAGGCTCGATACACGAACGCTGGTTCCAAGGAATAAATGAATCTTGATTAAACCATCCATAAAGAACCTGATCAGAGATTCCGTTCATACTATTCTGCGTTGCAAGCAGCACCTTGCCACCCTCGCGCTTCATAACGAAACAGAACTGCAAATCTGACTCCACAGGCAGCGAATTGTGCTCGCGCGTTGGATGCAGATATCTCTTCTTTGTGTATTTACCACTCGAAGATGATTTGTCTACATTGCGGCATATAAGCGCCTTATAAAGGATGCTTCTATCATCCGCAAGACACGAACCCCAAAGAAGCAGGTTATCCATCTTAACCCAACCACGCGATACAGCATCCTTAGAGATCTTTGGCCACTGCACCTTCGCATTTGGCTCAGAGTAGACCAAAGCATAGTCGCCCTCGATACGTGCGATACGCAACTTCTCGTTCCACTCCAATTCCACAGGCTTACCATTGACGGTATATGGGTATTGACCCTTGGAATCTCTATAGGTTTGATTATTGACTCTATCGCTATACACGATCCAATATTTCTTTGCGTCGGGTTTCTCTTTCTGGCCATACGCCTTATCTGTCAAGAACTTGTTGATATCCGACTCCCTCAACACATTAGCCTTCAATATTGCATTTGGCAAATAGGCGTCACACGATGAGGGCAATTGAGCACTACTACTACCTTGACCCCATACGTTGATATGCTGCACAAGGATTAATAGTATAACTAATAAACGTTTCATACGCTAATAATATAAAAACTCTAAATTCCTTAAATTTTTGCAAAGATTCTTCACTCCAAAGGGGTTCTCCTTGTCATACTCGAATTCATTATCGCTCCTATAGAAAAGCATCAAATGCAGATAGTCGTTCGGCAAGAGATCAAGGTCAAGAGCAAAGTACAACTTCGCGATAATCTCCTCGTTGTAGTTATCCTTCCAGAACTGCTGATCTATATAAAATTGCCAAGTCATAGAGCTATACTTCGGCACCCCCAACTCAGACAAGAAGTCAATGCGATTGAATATCTCGATAATATTCCTTAGATCCTCTTTTGTGTCTATGGGATGGGAATTTTTCTCCTGAAGCGCCTGTATGATATTGTCAAACCCTTCTTCTTTAGGGCCATTGATTCCTACCGTAGCTATATATGGCTTCTTGCCATTGGCGAGATATATAATCAACGGACTTTTAACTCTTTGAGCGGTTTTAACTTTGTCGCCGAGTCGCTTACAGAGATCATTAATCGGAGTGTCATTGGTGTGGTTGATATAGACAAATGTCAGATCACCACCAGGTCTACTCTGGGCAGATGCACTTATACAAAAGAACACCAAGACAATTAATATCAGTTTTCTCATTTTCTATTACCAGTTGCATTGAACCTTAATGTACAAATGTGTGATTCTGCAAGAATCATCGTATAATGGGTCTTTTGTAAGCTTCGCGTTGCTGAACCTACCACTTCTAATCTCGTCAAGCAAATCAGAGAATCTTGTAAATTCTGGCTCGTCAGGCGCTAAACCACTGATATGCAACTTATAACCCCAAGCAAACTTCTTTCTCTCAGCATTGGTAAAAGGCCTACAGTCAGGATTAGAGAGGTAAGATTGGATATCCTCCTTAGTCAGCGGCTCTACCTTATCTGGATTTATAAATCCAGGGATTTGCAACTCTGCATAGGCTCCATTCTTGATGTTCGTCACCTTGAGGCTATAGAGTCCATCTTCGGTATATGGTATTTTTTCGAACTTTCCATCATCCGAAGTATAACTCTTTTCCGCATCGGCAGGATTTGTGAGTTGGTATTCCAACTTATCTCGTGATGCAACAGAAGCGCTAACCACGAGAGTATAACCTCCATTCTCATATTTTAGATCATACGTCTCCTCGATTACTGGGATATCATCCGCGAGAATTATCGGCTCACCTGAGACCTCGGTATGCTCCCAATCTGATTTAGTACCCCCGCCCTGATCTTCAGATGGATAAGTCTTTCCTCCCATCTTTACATCATTGCTAAAGTGTTCAACAATCTTATCGACACCAAAGCCGATTCCAAGTCCTACTGGAATACCGATCAGACCTACCAACAGACCTTTGACAAAATGTGGCATCTTTCTAATAGGTGTGATGTTATCCGAGCCACACTGAGGACATATCTCTACCGCATCGTCAGCCTCAAACACATTACCGCAACCTATACACTTATACGTCTTCATTATTTCTAAAATTTAAGTTTTAATCCTACGCTTATCCATAGCGCATTTTTACGGATACTGATGTCGTTTACAAGTGGTGCTACCAGCAAATCCTCGCCTGTAACTCCATTGTATATCACAGGGTTCTCACCTTGAGCCAATGCCCCATCTCCCGAAAAGCGGGTGATGCCGAAACCTCTTTCATATCCGAGTTTTCCCTCGATATAGAGCTTTCGTGGCACTATCATATAATCAACACCCGCGCTAAAGAATAGCGAGGCATCGAATCCTGCACCACTAATCGACGTTTCGCCTATGTATGCCGAAGCGAACTCTTTGCCGTCTACCCTACCCTCAGCAATGGCATTGCCACACTGCCTATCGAGTGATATATAAGCCTTTGCACCGAGGTCAAACACAAGACCAAGCTCCTTGGTTAGTTTTGACTCTAAGTTGAAATAGAGAGGAATGGCAAGATCGGTAAACTTCGCACGCTGGACAACCCTATCGATAGAATAGGATCTTTCAACTCTTTGTCCTTTAAAGTTGCTAAAGGATATCGCGTAATCGCCGATATCTTTAACACGAGCAGTGAAGTTTGACATCGTGAGCGCCGCACCGACATAGAATCCTCCCTTGAGATTCTTACCAAGTCGGAATGTCGCTCCGAGATCTGCTCCAATAGAGTATCCAAACGATCCTCCCTTGCCGAGGTTCGGGTTCTCGACCATCGAGTACATCACAGGCGCAATCTCATTTCTCAGTCTAAGACGCAGAAGCATAACCGAATAGTTGAGCTTGATCAGTTCATAAGCCTGCTGATCACAAATTCTCTCCGTGCTAATCAACACATCCTCATCCGGATGCTTGAACGAATGTGAAGAGACAAGAGCCTGATCAAATGAGTTGTATCTCAAATGTTGACCATCAGATGTCACCGCGTGCTCAAACTTTTGGTATTTCGCCTCACATCGCTTGACAATGATAGCTTTCTGAGATCTATCGGGAGTCTCAGTATTTTGAGCCGTGAGAGAGTGGATAAAGGCCGCCTCTAAATTGGAATCGAAGACCAATGTCATCGCCAACTTATGAATCTGACGTGCATCATTTCCATCTTCGTCGACACCTAAAGGGAATAACACTTCATTGCTATCGGAATATACAATCTCCCTATCGAAGGTAAGGCTATAATACCATTTACCGTCGACATACCTGACACGATCCTTTTGGATATTGCTGAGCTGACACTTATAGATATTACTCTGACTCTGCTCAACAAACGAGACATAGTTAGCCACAGGAATTTGCTGGCAGTAGCAATCTGCATTGTGGTACAAATCGCAAAATATCTCAGTATCGCTACTCTCAAACATCCTTAGGAAACGAGACTTTGTCTGCTTATTTCTCAGCGTGGAATTAGCCTCATACCTATCCATCAACTCGATAGCAAGAAGATTCATCTGCCTCGATTGTGCATTTGTTGGCTTCTGAGCATAGGTCGAGGATGCAAGCAGCGCGAGGATGAAAACCAATACTAACTTCCTCATAACAGTTTAGCTAAAAAATATATTCCTATGCCAATTACCACGCCCAGCGCTCCTCCGATAATCATCATCATCGTTTCATCCAACTTTTTAGCTGGGCCTTTGGTCTTAACAACCTCATCATCGGCACTTGACGTTTCGAGGGCGCTAATCATAGCATCAGTATCTTGATAACGCTCGGCCTGAACCTTGGCTGTCGCTTTTGCCACAACAGCACGAATCGTCTTGTCGCTGATATTTGCAATAGGCAACGGCTGATGGATCTGGGCGTGTAGAATCTGAGCCTCATCACCCTGAAATGGTAAGACGCCGGTGAACATCTCATAAATCATAATACCGAGAGAGTAGACATCCGTGGTAGCATTATGATTCGTAATATCGCCAGTGAGCATCTCCGGAGCAGCATAACTTGGCTTGCCGATAATAGCGCCCACCTGCGTGAGCTTCGGGCCGTTATACACCTGAATAGCCTTCGTAACACCAAAGTCAATCAACTTGATCTTGCGATCGTGTGTTACCATAATGTTGCTCGGATCGACATCTCTATGCACATAACCCGCGCTATGCAGAGCATACAAGCCCTGACACACCTCCGTAGCTATCCTCTTCACAAAGCCAACTCGATCGTTGATATACTGATCGTAAAGTTCCTTGGCAAATTCTACAAATGCTCCACTCTTATCGATGAGAACACCCTTCATAAGATTCTCGAGACTAACGCCAACGATACGCTCCATAACCAAATAGTATTTTGGCTTATAAGTCTGAGAATACTCATCCAACTCCATATTTGGGACAAAGCCATACATCCTCAGCAGATTAGGGTGGTCGATCTGTATCGATGCCTCCCTCATAGCTCTGTCGACAAGATTTTTTGTAGGATTTTGAATTGCCTTGATGGCAACAGGCACAAACTCATTAGGGTTCAATGCATTATAGCAATAACCCTGATACACTACACCCATTCCACCTTGACCAAGCGGCATTGATTCAGAATCATATTCGTAGTAAATATCATTCTGAATCTCCGCATTACCTTGCACTCGTATTTTCATCGCTCTTTACTCCTCCTTTTTGTTCTCCAATACCACATTTAGTCCTGAATCAAAACCATCGACTGCAACATAATATTTTCCAGGTTTTCGTATAATCAATCTGCACTCCTGAACATCATCGTTGCTAACTAATGTAGTTTCATAGATAGGTAGCGCATCTGCTGGTATAACAAAGCTCTGCTCCTTACCCTCCTTCACAACCTGGAACTGATAGACAGCAATAGTCTCTCCGTATGAGATATTCTTCAGCGACAACTGAAGCTCCGTGCCCACTGTGAATGTATTTACATTCTCCTCGGTTCTGACATAACCCTTCTCCTCCTTTTCAAGGGTTATCAGTGTGGCATCATTGTCGTTGAGACGCACCAACTCTGTAGTATCAACAACATACTTCCTATAAGCACTATTTCTCGTCTTCTGATACTTCTCGATGTTCTCGGCCTTGATCTGCTGAGGCTCAGAGCTGAACTTCATCAAAAGATTTACAGTCTGCCCCATAATACGAGAGGTTATCAAGCCCTCCAACATCGTACCCTCCTTGGTGATAACTCTATCCAAGAGCGGAGCCTGCTCCCAAATAGTGTGCTTATCTGAGATCTTCTCAACAAGGACACTCAACACATCGTTAGACTTCACCGTCTGACGACTACCATCAGTCTTCTCTATGGTCAAACCCTTGGCAGTATCCTGCTCAACGATATAACCTACGATTCTCTCACCGTTTTTGAGTGTCACGACATCACGCAAGCCGTACGAATCGCCATCCACAAATCTCTTAGTGGTTCGTGCTATCTCACTCCAAGGGGTGAAATAGGTCCTTGGAGTGAGTGAATATGCGCGAAGTGTTGTCTCGGTCTGCTCTATTACATAGAGATTCTCGAAATGCGTTCCTTTATACTCGAAAGAGGTGAGATAGAGAGATGTTGTATCGCAGATACCCCTCACCAAATCCTTCGAAGCCTCGGGCAGACAATTGAAATCATAATAGTCTCTGCGCGCATCTACCACTTCATCGTTATCGAATACTATGTAGGCATTATCGGCGTAGACGGCTATATGCTTACCAGGCAACTGCTCTGAGATATATCCCGAATACTTAGATCCGTTTTTGGTATGTACCTCCTCAATTATCTGTGCAGACAATAGTGCAGGTGCTGCACACATCGCTGCTAAGAGAAATAATCGTCTCATATCGTCTATTTTGTGATGTTAGCACTATTGATCAACTTAACAAGATACTCGGCTTTGATAGCATAGTTGTATCCCTGAGTTCTCTCATATCCTGAGTTGATAATTCCCACCAATCTGCCATACTTATCGAAAACAGGAGAGCCGCTTGCACCGTGATCCGATGTGGCTGTAACACCAAACTTATAAATAGGCTGTGTGGTAGATACCATACCGTCTGAGAAGTAGATCTGCAATGGAGCCTCCTTGAGATACTGCAAACTAACACCATTAGGGAATCCTGCGGTATAGATTTTGTTACCAGAAGAGAGCTCCTTGGTTGATATCATATCAAATGGAACAGAAGCGACATTTGGCAAGAGGTTGTTTTTAACCTTAAAGATTGCCAAATCCTCCTCCTTAGAACCTACTGCGATCTCGCGACAATTGATTCTGTTATGCTCATCAAACTCCGAACCGTGTGGAATGATGAATGTTCCATCCAAAACGCCCTTAATCTTGAGCTGTCCAATGTGCGCAGTAATTGCTGCTGATGAATACCTATTGAAAAGATAGGTTCTGAATAGAACCTCGGCTTCTTCAATAAAATTGTCAAACGAATACGAATATTGTGCATCGGTATACTCCCAAGGTCGTGCCACGTGGCGATTGGTTACGATATGTCCGTCATCACCGATGAAAAATGCCGTACCTTGTGAAGCCATAGATCCAAACTGACGGAATGGAGCTATTTTGTTTTCTTTATCGTTTTGGTCATATATAAGTCTAAATTCTCTGTATTCATCATCTTCCAAGAGGACTTCCAATCCAGGACACGATACCTCGAAGTGATAGAATGTCACCATCCAAGCTACTGATGGGCTGTAAGTGCGTGCGATCTTCTCCGCTGACCAAGGCTTAGGAATCAAAAATGCCACAGCTGTCAAACAAGCTACAACGGCAACAACAGCCACCCACTTCAACGAGAAGTCTCCCGATGGTATAGGGTTCTGGATAGGCACACCAGCACAAGCAATCTCATCACCCTTCTTGATGCGGGTATATCGATCCTTAGGGATGCGAACATTATTCACCGTTGTACCATTCTTACTATGGTCACATATATACCACTTATTATCCGACATCTGGCGGATTGTTGCGTGGAAACGGCTTACGTTATTACCCTGAACATTTATGGAGTTCATATAGTGCGAACCGATGCCCTTGATCACCTTTACATCCTTTGGCAAACGGATTGGGTCGATGAGATTCCAATTGAGAGGAACATCGGCAAACATAATATTATCACCTCGCTTAATAGCGACCTCCTTGCCCGGCGAGAGTCGCAACCCGTTGAGGAATGTTCCGTTGGTGCTCTTATCGACGAGGAACATATCACCGTTATCGAGCAAAATAATCTCGGCGTGGTAATTGCTTACATACTGGCTATTTAGAACTATATTGGCTTCTTGTGGATTTCTTCCAATTACTATTAATCTCATAGTTGTAGTGTTTTATTGATTATACAAATGGCTGATAAGTTACAGTATCCTTTACCTCCTTCTCGGCTTCTGCTTCGGTCTTAGTTTCGGTCTCTTTCTCTGCTTCTTTTGCAGTCTCCTTCTTAACCTCCTTCTTAACCTTTGGCTTGGCAACCTCCTTCTGCTCTACCGGTGGGGTAGCTACAGCTGTTGAATCCGCCTTTTCAGCATCCTCTTTCTCCTCTACCTCGGCGATCGGAGGATTGATAATTATATCATTTGCGCCACCGCCCTCATTAATAAACTGATAGGCGCAATATCCCAATGCTCCGACAACTATAACCGCCGCAAGCGAGAGTAGTATTGTCTTAGGAGACATCAAGCCCGACTTTGGCACCTGAGACCAATCCAACTCTGCAACGTGTGCGAATGAGACGACATCCTTGCGAGAGACTGGGACCTGAACACCTTGCGAAATCTTAATTCCGTTAATGTAGGTTCCATTCATACTCTGGTCGATGATAAAGTATTTTCCGCCCTTACCAATTTTTAGGATGGCGTGATTACGACTGATGAGATTTTTATCATCTACGAGATAAATATCACATCCTGGATCTCTACCAATTGAATAAATTGTTTTCATATCTTATTTGTTTAATTTTTTCCTATTATTACCTCATTTGAGGTCTATTCACCAGAACCACCTACTTCGGCGGATCCAGATTCAGCATTACCACCTTGAGGATTTGGAGTCTCGATATCCTGTGCCACTGTATCGCCATTTCCAGAGCCATCACCCTCTTCTGGGAAGATCTTAGCCTCCTCAACCTCGGTTACTGCATCATCCTGCTGAACAGCCGACAATGAAGAGGTATCTGCATCAGAATTATGGTTATGATTATACCACTGATAGATATTAAGACCCAAGCTGGCCAACATAAGAACCGATAGCACAGCTACTAATATTTTTACACTTCTGCTCATTTTTACTCTCATTTTTGATTCACGTTTCACGTCAAATAGTGCTGCTGTCAGATTGTCGTGATGTCCGCCTTGCATAGCTCCGATATGATCTATATAAGTCACAGCCCTATCAAGCGTCTTGCATATTTCCCCCTTAGCAATAAGCTTGATAACCTCGCGCTCAGGCAATGCCCCCCAGAATCCGTCTGTACACAAGACAAACCTGTCGCCTGGCAGATAAGGTAACTGATACACCTCGGGGTCGATATCTCTACGTATACCTAATGCCTTGGTGATAACATTGGACTGTGATGATAATCTTGCCTGCTCCTCGGTTATGACACCTAACGCCACGGAATTGAATACTACGGAGTGGTCGAAGGTTCTAAATACCTTTCTCTTACCTCGCAGCTGATAGACTCTACTATCACCAAGATATGTAACCGTGGCACATTGGTCGTTGATAATTACAGCTGTAACCGTAGTTCCCATTCCCAGCAGGTCTGTATCCTCCTCGGCAGCGTCGAGAATCGCGCTATTTGCTCTAATCACTGCTCGCTTAAGAACCTCAGACGCAGAGTCCTCGCCTGTAACATTGGACACCTCCTCAAGGATGGTCTTAACAGCTATTGACGAAGCGACACTACCACCGTTTAACGCACCCATACCATCACACACAACGACAACCGTTCCAATGGCGGTGTCGACAATACCGGCCGAATCTTGATTCTCCGCGCGGCCTCCGATAAGTGAGTTGATATGGCAGTTTATCCAAGATTTAGTATCCTTTGACATAAATCTTCAAGTTATTAGTTCAATATGACAATAGTTGACAACAGCGCTATTAGCAACGCTATGATAGATATCACTACGATTATCGCCTTAGGAAACGCCCTTTTCGTCTGTTTTTCTGAGAGATAAGATAATAGCGAATCGCGCATTTCGTAGGCGTGCTGATATCTTTGGTTCACATCTCGCGCAGTGGCTTTCTTGATGATGTTTTCGAGGGTTCGAGATACCTTATCTGAAGCGTTAATAGGATAATGCCCAACTAACAGAAATGATAACGTTACACCTAATGCGTAGATATCGGCTCTGTGGTCGATATTAGCCTCTGTGCTATCATCCACAATCTGCTCTGGTGCAGCAAATGGCATAGTTCCAATAAAACCCTTGAGGTGCGCATCAAAAAAGTAATCAGCCTTAGCGATACCCAAGTCCATAAGTTTCAGCAAATGACCATCCTGAAACATCAGATTTGCTGGTTTTATATCTCGGTGTATGATTCCAAGCGAATGGAGATACTCTACAGCATCCATCACTGGCAAGAACTCCGACACAATCTTCCTATATTTCGACTCATTAGCCGACTCAACATAAGAAAGCTGCCCAACGTGCTCCTTGAACGTTACACCACACACATATTCGCTCAGGACATATAGCGGTCCCGACCCTGACGACTCCTCGCAATACCCTATCATTCTTATGACATTGGGATGATTGATGGTTATGGAGGCCTCGAGCCTCAGTCGATTACGAATCTGCTGGTTGCTCCAAAACTCCTGACGGAGCATCTTTATGGCCACCTTTTCGTTAGTAGCACAGTCGAAGCCAAGATAGACAACACCCATAGCCCCCTCTCCTATGGGTGCAGATGTATATAGATACCTATACCATCTGCCACCTACGAAGAGATATACATTAGGGTCATTCTGCTGCCACCTGATCGAGGATGTCATAATAGTACGTGAGCGTTACTATTTCGGACCGTACATAGTTGCCATCTTATTCTCCAAAGAAGATGAGCCATCTCCTGCGATAGTACCCTTATTTACATTACCTGAGAAGATATTATGACCAGGTGCTACTGGCACTGGCTCTGCCTTTGCTGTAGACTTAAAGTTTGGCTTTGGAAGCAGACCAATTGCCTTAGGCTCCACGAGGATGAAATAGAGCTCATAGTTCTCACCAATGGTGATAATATCGCCATTCTTGCACTCACGTGGATTGAAATCCAAAGTAGTGCCATTGACCAACGTACCACACATCGAACCTGTATCCTGAATAAAGACAAACAATCCAGCATCCTCACCCTTGTTCTGCATCTGTCTGATTACGAGTGTTGCGTGCTGGCTTGATACTGAAGCCTCAGATAAACACACATTTGCATTGGCTGATCGACCAATTGTATTTGCGCCCAAATATAGTGGCCAATACTCTCCACAGCTATCCTTCGAAACAGAATAGAGGAATCCATAGATTGGCTTTTTGTTAACCGATGCCGAATTTGATGCGGCAGGCACTGCACCTGGGAAAATAGTTCCGTCATTGTTAACAGGCGTAAAACCTTGACTTGGATTAGAGCTCTGCGAATAGTCAACGTTATTGACTGGCGCACCAGGGTAAACAGTTTTCTCTGACATAATATTAAAATTTAGAGTTAGTCGATACAACGTCTGTGGCAACAGCCACAGACAAAAGTTAAAAATTGTTGTTTGTGTAAAATGCAGTAGTTCCACAAAAGAACTATAGCTTTATGCAAAGTTATATAAAATAATTTAATGTTTAGCATAAAAGAACGATTATTTTTCCTTTGCGAATCAACTTTTTACCACTTCGAATATATTTATATTCAACAAGTTATGAAAATCTTTTCATTTTAATACGGCAAATTGTTTTCTCTATTTTGGTTCATAATTACATAAAAAACCATTTGCTGTTTTTTATACTAAACATAAAATATAACAAATTACAGTTTTCTATTGTTTTAAGAATCACCGACTTATGAAATGCTTATAGTTCTTTTGTGGAACTACCCACGAGTGACATAATTATTCCTTTATTCGCATCATCTATCACCGAGTTTTCCAACATTGTTAGGTAAATCTGGGTTGTCTGTTCCGAGGTGTGGCCCATACCTTGGCTGATGACCGAGATAGGCACATTGTGGTTTCGGGCAGCCATAGCCCAGCTATGTCGCGAAGTGTATGATGTTAATTTACAACACGTAGGCAGCATCTTCGACAACCGTCTCAACAAACGATTATGGTTATTAATTGCCACCTGATACTCATCGTATGCCTCTTTCGTTTCGCTTGAAGTCAGTATTGGGAAAACGTATGGCGATAATGCCGATGAATATCGGTCAATAATGCGTTGTATGCTCGGTTCTATCCTGATACTTAGCAATTGTCCTGTCTTTCGACGAGCGTAGCAAAGCTCACCATTTTGGATATTCTCTCTCTTCAAATATGCAATATCCACGAATGCCATTCCACGGGTGCAATAGCTGAAAATGAATACATCTCTGGCAAGGGCAAGAGGAGTCCCTTCGGTCAATTTCAGGTTATACAACTGCGATATTACGGATTCAGAGACAGCACGCTTGCGGGTGCGATCAATCCCTGTATACACCTCCGTAAACGGGTGCGATTGCTCAACAAGTTTTTGCCTGACCGCCTTGTTATAAACTGCTCGCATTATACGCATATAGAATGAGATGGAGTTTCTCACCATCCCTCGTTGCACGAGAAAAGCGTTATAATCAGCAATAAGTTGTTCTGTCATAGCCGAGAATGGCAGATTGACTTCACCGAGAAACTCGGCAAAGTTTTTCATCGTTTTCTCATAGTTCAAGGCAGTTCCCAAGCGATTGGCATTACGCATCAATCGTATCTGGTTCTGCATAAAGTCCAGTACTAACACGTGACATTCCGGCGACTTGTAGCGTTTGATAATATCTCGGGCAGAATAGGTCGCACCGCTCTCCTCTAAATCCTTGACAATGCGCTTCAACAGAGCGATATCGCTATCTATACGATTTTGAATAATAGATCTCTCTGCAACACCTACAGCAACCTCTTCTCTTGTTGCATCCCACTCGTTGGGCTGCAATCGGATACTCGTTGTTATCTGCAGTGTCGCTCTGCGATGAGTCACTTGATAAAATATCGTTCCTGTACGTCCTGCTACAGATGAAAGACGTAATTTTACTTTTACGGTTGCCATAAGCGTGATAAACGGTTTAAGATGATAGAATTAGAGCCTTATCAAATTTACATTATCGGCTACATTATCTATTAATCCTATGTCGTTTATCGGAGGTAATAGCGATAAAAAGCACCTATCACAATACTAAATTCCAGCGCAAAATGGCGATTGAAACTAAAATTTCGTCGCAGATGGTTTCGCTATGGCACAAAAAAACCTCGAATGGGGTGTACTTAGGTACTTCCCATTCGAGGTGTAAGAGATCGGCGCAACGTGTGCGACGCGATCTGAAGATAAATTATGCGCCGAAGTTATCGAAGAGGATATTCTCTGATGGAACACCGAGAGAATCCAACAAGTTAACTACAGACTGCGCCATCATTGGAGGTCCACACATAAGGTAGATGATGCCCTCTGGCTCGTCGTGGTTCTTGAGATATGTCTCATAAAGAACGTTGTGAACGAAGCCTGCAACGTATGGTACACCAGCCTCATCAGCTACTGGATCTGGACGGTCCAACGCGAGGTGGAACTTGAAGTTAGGGAACTCCTTCTCGATCTGATAGTAATCATCGAGGTAGAAGGCCTCCTTCAAAGAGCGAGCACCATAGAAGAAGTTAACCTTACGGCCTGTCTTGAGAGTCTTGAAGAGGTGCATAATGTGTGAACGCATAGGCGCCATACCTGCACCACCACCGATGAATACAAGCTCCTGATCGTCAGAGAGGTTATCTGGCAAGAAGAACTCACCGAAAGGACCTGACATAATGATCTTATCGCCTGGCTTCAACGAGTAGATGTATGAAGAACATACACCAGGGTTAACAGCCATCCAGTCGTTCTTTGCACGATCGAATGGAGGAGTTGCGATACGCACGTTGAGCTTGATGATATCGCCCTCAGCAGGATATGTAGCGCAAGAGTAGGCACGTACCTGTGGCTCAGGGTTAACCATCTTGAGGTTGAAGACACCCATCTTCTCCCAATCCTCGCGGTACTCTGGATCAACGTCGATATCCTTGTAATCTACAGTGATTGCAGGAACGTCGATCTGGATGTAACCACCAGAACGGAAGTTCAAGTGCTCACCCTCAGGGAGCTTAACAACGAACTCCTTGATAAATGTTGCAACGTTGTTGTTCGATACAACCTCGCACTCCCACTTCTTGATGCTGAGAACCGAAGCAGGAACCTTGATAGCGATATCCTCCTTAACCTTCACCTGGCAGCCAAGACGCCAACCCTCGTTGATCTCACGACGGTTGAAGAAGCCACGCTCGGTAGGAAGAATCTCACCACCACCAGATACAACCTGGCACTTGCACTGACCACAAGCACCCTTACCACCACAAGCCGATGGAAGGAAGATGCCCTGCTCAGAGAGTGTGTTGAGGAGTGTAGAACCAGACTCTACCTCCAACACCTTATCACCACCGTTGATGTCGATCTTAACGGCACCTGATGATGTGAGTTTTGCCTTTGCAAAGAGCAGCAGTGCCACCAAAAGGAGTGTTACTGCGAGAAAGGCAATAACTGCCCATAAAATAATAGTAAAATTCATACTCTATACTCTTATTAAAGGTTTACAACTGAATACCTGAGAAAATCATAAACGCCATACCCATCAAACCTGTGATGATGAACGCGATACCAGGACCCTTCATCGCAGCAGGGACGTGCGAGTACTCGATCTTCTCGCGGATAGCAGCCATCATAACGATAGCCAACCACCAACCAATACCTGAGCCAAGACCATAAACGATAGAGTCACCAACGTTGTTAATCTCAGTGCCGATCATCTGCTGCATAAACAACGAGCCACCCATAATGGCACAGTTAACAGCGATAAGAGGCAAGAAGATACCGAGCTGGTTGTACAACGATGGCGAGAACTTCTCGACGATCATCTCCACCAACTGCACGAATGCAGCGATAACGGCGATGAACAAGATGAATGACAAGAAGCTAAGGTCAACACCCTCTACCAAAGCACCATCCTTAAGGACATACTCATTAAGAAGGTAGTTCAAAGGCACGGTCATAAGCTGAACGAAGGTTACAGCAGCACCCAAGCCTATTGCAGTCTTAACGCTCTTCGACACGGCAATGTACGAACACATACCGAAGAAGTATGCGAAGACCATATTTTCGATAAATACCGAATTTAGAAACAAATTTAACATACGCTACCCTCCTATTTTTCCTGTAAGTCCTTATTAATAGTACGGTGAATCCAGATGATACAGCCGATGATGATAAGCGCCATTGGTGGGAACAACATCAACGCATTGTTTACATAGCCAAAGCGTGCCAATACATCGAAACCGAACAATGTACCAGAGCCGAACAACTCGCGGAAGAAGGCTACCAACACCAAGATGAAGGCGTAACCCAAACCGTTAGCAACACCATCCACGAATGAGTCCCAAGGTTTGTTACCCAATGCAAATGCCTCAACACGACCCATTACGATACAGTTGGTAATGATAAGACCAACGTATACCGAGAGCTGCTTCGATACATCATACATATACGCGCGAAGGAACTGGTCTACAACGATTACCAACGTTGCGATAACCACCAACTGCACGATGATACGGATACGTGAAGGAACGCCAGTACGAAGCAATGACATAATCAAGTTAGAGAATGCACATACGAAAGTTACCGAAAGACCCATAACAAATGCAGGCTCCAACTTTACGGTTACTGCCAATGCAGAGCAGATACCCAAGATCTGAACGATAACAGGGTTATTTGCTGCCAAAGGATTTGTAAAATTCTTGCTTAGTTTCATAGCTTACTCCTCCATAACATTTGTAGGTTCAACATTTGTAGCCTCCTCTGAGCACTCGCCGCAGCAGCACTCCTCGGTGTCAGCCTCAGCCTCTACCTCAGCGCCGCGCAAGAATGACTCATACTTGCTGATAGAGCTCTCCAACATAGCGTTTACGCCATCACAAGTCTTAGTACCACCAGTGATAGCATCTACCTGATGCTCGTTCTGAGCGCCACCCTTCTGCATACGTACTGCAAAAGCACCCTCAGCATTGTAGAGAGCCTTACCCTCGAACATCTGCTGAACCTTTGCTGTAGCGATCTCGGCACCAAGACCTGGAGTCTCACCAGCGTGATCCATAACGATACCTGTGATAACAACATTATCCTCGGTCTGCTGCAAAGCAATATAACCCCAGATATCGCCCCAAAGACCCTTACCTACGATAGGCAAAACATACTTTGATACGCCATCCTTCTCCATCTTGAAGATAGGTAGGTTGTCTGTAGCCTCAGCCAAAGCCTTGCGGTTGCCAAGCATTGCGAATACCTCAGCAACAGCAGCATCGTCAGCAACTGGTGCAAACTCACCAGCCGACAAGCGACCCATAGTCACAACCTCGTCGAACGATGCGTCAGCCTCGCCAAAGGCCTTCATAATAGATGTCTTCTGCTCGTTAAGCACATTAGCATCCTGCTTTCCCTTAAGCGAAGTTGCCAAAAAGGCGAGCAAAGCACCTACGATAGTCACCATCACAACTGTGTAGATGATGATATATGCGTTTGAATTCTTATTAATTGCCATATCTCCTCGCTTATTTAACGTTCTTAATTAGCTTCTTACGACGTGCAATGTTACGCTCAACAACGAAGTAGTCGATAAGCGGAGCAACTGCATTCATAAAGAGGATTGAGAGCATCATACCCTCTGGGTAAGCTGGGTTAACAACACGGATAAGGATTGCCAAAGCACCTACCATAAAGCCGTAAATCCACTTACCAGTGTTGGTCTGTGCAGAGGTTACAGGGTCGGTAGCCATAAATACAGCACCGAACGCGAAACCACCAACCAACAACTGCATATATGCTGGAGCATCGTCGATCATAGTAGCCTCAACACCCACAGCCTGGAACAAGTATGCGAATGCCAAACCACCTACAAATACCGAAAGCATAATGCGCCAAGAGGCAACACCTGTGAAGAGCAAAATAGCCGCACCGATGAGGATAGCTGCTGTAGATGTCTCACCTGCAGAACCAGGGATCAAACCGATGAACGCATCCATAACGCTCCACTGCATATCGCCTGTGGTTGCGAGCTGCTCCAATGCTGTAGCACCAGTCTTAGAGTCGGCATACCATACTGCCTCACCAGACATCTGTGGAGTGTATGCAAAGAACGCAAAGGCACGTGCCAACAACGCTGGGTTAAAGACGTTCATACCTGTACCACCGAAGACCTCCTTACCGATGATAACAGCAAAGGCTGTTGACAACGCTACGATCCACAATGGCACCGATACTGGCATAATCATAGGAATGAGAAGACCTGATACGAGGAAACCCTCGTTGATCTCGTGCTTACGCTTCTGGGCGAATGCAAACTCGATTGCAAGACCTGTAACGTAAGATACGATGATCATAGGCAACATCTTGAGGAAACCAAACCAGAATGCTGGGAGGATACCCTCGATGCCAGCCTGGTAGCCGATGTTGTACATACCCATCAACAATGCTGGGATAAGAGCCAACACCACAACGATCATAACGCGCTTGATATCGTTACAGTCGCGAACGTGTGCACCCTTGGTGGTTGTTGTGTTAGGAACAAAAAGGAATGTCTCGAAGCCCTCGAAAGTCGAGTGCAAGAAACTGAGCTTACCGCCCTCTGAGAAGGTAGGCTTAATCTTATCTACTAAATTACGCAATCCCATAGCTTAGCTCTCCTTAATCATTAGGTTAATACCATCACGCAAAATCTGCTGCATCTCGATCTTCGATGGATCGACAAACTCGCAAACTGCCAAATCCTCTGGCAATACCTCATAAATACCAAGGTTCTCCATCTTATCGAGATCCTTTACAAGGCACGCCTTCAACAGATATGCTACATATACATCCATTGGCAAGTAGTTCTCATAGAGACCTGTAACAACGAATGGACGCTCACCACCATTGAGGTTGGTATCGAGTTTGTACTCCTTCTTAGGGCAGAGCCAAGAGAAGTAAGCACGCGATACTGAGAAGCGGTGGAAACGTGGCATAGCCCAACCGAGCAACTCATATACGTTACCCTCTGGGATAAGGCTCAACATATTGGCGTTAGCCGAGATGTAACCATCCGCAGCTGTTGTAACACCAGTAAGAACATCACCCGAGATTACGCGTACGTTCTGAGCAACCTTACCTACGATAGACTCTACCGCTGCACCAGCGATGATGCGCTTGTAACAAGGCTTCTGAGCCTCGCTACCTGCTACAGCGATAACCTTGGTCATATTGAGCTTGCCACCCATTACCAAGCGACCAATAAGCGCAACATCCTGAACGTTTACTGTCCAAACGATATCGCCCTTAGCGATGCGGTCGATGTGATGAATCTGAACACCCACGTTACCTACTGGGTGCTTGCCTGAGAATGTGTGGTACTCCACGCCCTTAACCTCGGCCATATAACCCTCATCGCCCTGACGTGCAGAGAGGTGAACCTTGCCATCGGTCAAGCGTGCCAACACTGCCAAACCTGCCTCCAAAGCAGCCTTCTCCGACTTCAACACAAAGTTGTAGTCTGGAGCAAGTGGAGCAGAGTCGAAAGCCGACACAAAGATTGCCTTAGGTGTAGCATCTGGGTTAGCAATAACACCAAAAGGACGCTCAACGATACGAGTCCAAAGACCTGACTCGAGAAGCATCTCGACGATTTCCGAACGTGAAGCCTTGGCGTCAACAACCTTAAGCTCTTTGTACACCTGAGTCTGATCTGGCTCTACGGCAACGTTAAGAAGCTTGCGCTTCTCACCACGATTGATGGCTAAAACAGTACCGCTGACTGGCGATGTGAAGAGGATGCGAGGATTGTTCTTATCGAAGAACAACGCGCTACCAGCCTCCACCTTATCACCAACCTTAACCAACAGCTTTGGTGTAACGTTCTCATAATCAAGCGGACTTACAGCATAAGACTTTGCCATAGGAGTCTCCTCCACGCGCATCTCTGCCTTACCTGCCAGCTTGATGTCGAGACCTTTACGTAATTTAATGTTTTTCGACATAAAAACTGTTTGTTAGATTAATTTGATAGTTTTGTATTATGTGTTTGTTGTTTTTTTAACCTCGGGGGTCACTTATATACATTACAAAATGCGCACGAAGATACGGCTTTTTTTCGAAACCGACAACGATTTATTGAGGTAATTTGTGTTTTCGGCAATAATTTATTAATTTTGTAACACAAAGCTGACAGATGAGACACCGCTTGATAGATATACACACCCATCATCCACGCCCCGATGTAATCTCCCCGCGTATGGAGGGCATACACCCCTGGGATGCGGAGAAGGGGCTAGCGATGCCCGACTTTGGCGAGTGCGACATAGTGGGTGAAACGGGTCTCGACTACCACAGAGAGGTGGACCGAGAGGCGCAAAAGAGGCTCTTTGAGCACCACCTGCTGGTGGCTGAGGAGTTGGCGAAGCCTGTGGTGATTCACAACGTGAAGGCTACCGAGGATATACTCCGCATTTTGGCTCGCCACCCTGCTGTGCATCGTGTGGTTTTCCACGGCTTCATAGGCTCGTGGCAGCAGGCCGAGACGATCATAAAACGGGGCTATTCCCTCTCGTTTGGGGAGCGTTCGCTCCACTCTGCAAAGAGTCGCGAGGTTATAGCTAAAATGGACAAAAGAAGGCTTTTTTGCGAAACGGACGACAGACCTGATATCAGCATCGAGGAGATATATTCGGAGGTTGCTAAGCTGCGCAACACAACACCCGAGGAGCTCCTCGAGGAGATAAGGAATAATTACAATATACTTTTTGCTAAATATTGATTTTTAGATAGATGGAAGGATGGCTTGAAAGAACCGAACTACTCCTTGGCGAGGAGAAACTCAACACCCTGCGCAACGCCAACGTTCTTGTCGTTGGTGTAGGTGGTGTGGGAGCTTACGCCGCTGAGATGATAGTTCGTGCGGGTGTGGGACGTATGACAATTGCCGATGCCGACAAAGTGTCGGAGAGCAACATCAACCGCCAGTTGGTTGCCCTGCACTCGACCATCGGACGCGAGAAGTGCGACATCCTCGCAGAGCGTCTGAAAGATATAAACCCCGAGCTTCAGCTTACGATTGTCAACCGATTTATCAAGGACTCGGAGACCGACGCACTCCTCGACAGCGACAAATTCGACTACGTCGTGGATGCCATCGACACCCTCTCTCCGAAGCTCGCACTGATCAAAGGCTCGCTCGACAGAGGCATACCTCTGGTAAGCTCGATGGGTGCGGGTGCGAAGTGCGACCCTACGCTTATGGAGATTAAGGATATCGCCAAAACCCACCACTGTCCGCTGGCGCATATGTTGCGTAAACGCCTGCACAAGATAGGCATTCGCAAAGGATTCTGGGCGGTATTCTCACCCGAACCAGTACGCGATGGCGCAATGATCCTATGTGAGGAACAGAATAAAAAGTCGAACGTAGGCACCATATCCTATATTCCTGCGTTATTTGGTATAGGCTGCGCATCGGTTGTGGTGCGCGACCTAATTGGAGAATTTACAAACGAAACTAAAACTGAATAGATATGAAGAAAATAGTCTTTTTGGATGAGTATAGCATCGCAGGTCGCAACTTCGATAAGGTGACCTCACAGGGCCAGTATATCGCCTATGATTTCACACGTAAGGAGCAGGTTGTAGAGCGCCTGAAGGATGCCGACATAGCCATTACAAACAAGGTGGTTATCGACGGTGAGGCGATGCGCCAACTCCCTAACCTTAAGTTGATTTGCATCGCTGCAACGGGTATGAACAACGTAGACCTCGAGACCGCAAAGGAGCTTGGCATCGAGGTAAAGAATGCCGTGGGCTACTCTACAACTTCGGTTGCCGAGACCACCCTCGCATCGGCACTCGCCTTGGCACGTAACGTCGTGTACTTCGACGAGTATTTCCACGACAAACGCTACTCTCAGGCCGAGCGCGCCTTCTGCTACGACCGTCTTACGTTCCAGATCAGCGGCAAGCGTTGGGCAATCATAGGTCTCGGAAACATCGGACGCGAGGTTGCTCGCCTCGCCTCGGCCTTTGGCTGCGAGGTGCGCTACTACTCTACATCGGGTGTTAAGCGCGAGGAGGCATACGAGGCTATGGAGCTTAAGGAGCTCTTGGAGTGGTGCGACATCCTCTCTGTTCACTCGCCTCTTAACGACCGCACACGAGGTCTCATAGGTGCGGAGGAGCTTAGCGTTATGAAGCCTTCGGCAATCGTCATCAACGTGGCACGTGGCGGCATCATCGACGAAGCAGCCCTCGCCGAGGCTCTCGACAACGGCACCATCGCCGCGGCAGCACTCGACGTCTTCTCTGTAGAGCCACTGCGCGAGTCACCTCTCTACAACATCAAGGATCGCTACCGTCTCCTGGCATCGCCACACAACGCCTGGTCGGCAGCCGAGGCCATAGACAACCTTATCAACTGCATAGCAAATAACATCTCTCAATGGCTCGAGAAAAACTGCGACTAAGAGAGGTTCTACTCCTACTATTTCTGCTACTACTGACGAGTGTAGAAAGCCTATACTCCTCACCAATATCGTTGGATTCGTTAAGTCATCGACTATCCATAGAGTTGCGCCCCGCGTACAACTTAGTCACCAACTACGAATTCCACAATCACGATGCTGAAGGCGATAAACTCTACTCGAGTTTATCGCTTCACGCTCGTTATGCCTTCTCGTTTGATAATGATAGCCGTATAGGCTCGCGCTACCCCACCACCTACCAAGGCATAGGCATTGCAGGATACTCCTTTGGCGACCATAGTTATGTAGGCACCCCCATAGCCATATACATCTTCCAAGGTGCGCATATAACAGACTTTAACGATGCCCTATCGTTAGGCTACGAATGGAACTTTGGATACTCCTGGGGATGGCATCCAAACGCAGCTATGAACTCCAAATGGAATGTGCTGATTAGCGTGGCACTACCATTCACCTGGCACATAAACTCAAAATGGGATATTTCGCTCATTCCCGACTTCACACATTTATCCAATGGCGACACATCATTCCCGAATGCCGGAGCCAACCTCATCGGCATACGCATAGGAGCCACACGACTATTCAACGACCAGCACAAGACTACCAAGGTCCGCGAATACGCATTTACCGACCCCAAACTATCCACCAAAACTTTCGGTGAACGTCTCTCCTACGATATCATACTCTACGGAGGCTGGCGTGCCGACCGATTCACAGATGACACCTTCTACGTTATAAACAAACCCCACCCCTTAGGCGGATTACAGTTTCAGACACTTTTTCACGCCAACCATCACTTCGCAATTGGCGCATCGATAGATGCACAATACGACAGTAGTCTCAACCTGTATGCCACAGACTACAACCCCGAGACAGATACCGCAACGATATTATCACCCTCGATGTGGCAGCAAACCGAGGTGGGCTTATCACTCCGTGGCGAGATTACAGCGCCTATATTCTCCGTAGGTGTAGGCTTTGGCGTCAACCTCTTCAAGCACGGATATGATATGAGCCGCATATATACACAATTTTCGCTCAAAGCATTCATCACCAAACGGATGTTCCTATACATCGGCTACCGCTACAACAGCAAACAATACACCCATAACCTAATGTATGGCTTAGGGATAAGGATACAAAAAAGATAGGGTCTGCCAAACAAACCATATCTTTTTCGAAGAGAAATAATTTTTTACTTTAAATGATAGTTCCGTCTATGAAAACTGAAGTAAATCCGCAAGATACAAAAAGGGCAACGGCTTTTGAACTTTGGATAAGCTCTCCTATGCCTATGGTGACATTGACAAAAACCTTTGATGTGAGCCGACTGATCAGGGCAAGCAGAAAACTTGGAGTAAAATTCAATGCTCTTCTATGCTGGTGCATCGCGAAATCCGCGACACAGATAGAGGAATTTTATACTCTTCCGGAGAATGGTAAGCTGTTTCAATATGATTGCATCGCAGTAAATGTTATAGTGAACAACAGCCAGGGCGGGATCAACTCGTGTGATATACCTTATACTGACGATCTGAGGGAGTTCCTTAATGAATATAATGCTCTTACTCATAAGGTGGCAGCAGAGTGCCAAAGCACGTTCCTGGAGGAGTATATGATCGTGGGTACATCTGCGATGATCGAGACGGAACTGGATAGTATTGTTAATCAATATACCGACAAGTTCTGCAACCCGATGGTGATGTGGGGTAAATACCGCAAACAGTGGTTCAAGACAACACTTCCAATCTCATTCCAGTTCCATCACACCCAGATGGACGGGGCGCACGCAGGTAAATTCTTAGCCGCGCTGCAGGATGAAATAGATAACGTGCTAGAAAATTCCAAATAATCTAATATAATATTCCGTTTTTTTTCTTATATTTGTAATTACATTAACATTTAATCTTAGGACTATGAAGAGCACGTTTCTTATGATGTCGTTTATCCTCACGACATCACTTGCCACATGGGCGCAAGATACTATAACCTACCCTACTGCTGAGTGGGATAAAGCCAAAGCGATACTAATGCACACTCCCGGAGTGGAGCTTTTCGATGGTGTTATACACCCATACGCAGGACTATTTGAGTACTATTTCGATGTGGACGAAGCGGCAGAGGAGCACCGTGGATATATCGCAGCACTTGAGAAAAATGGCATTGAGGTATATACCGTACGAGAGCTACTCAACCAAGTGCCCATAGAGAAGTTACGCCAATACGCTATGGAGACGCTCACCTATGATATCA
>JAGBVG010000039.1 GCA_017630455.1 Alistipes sp.
ATTACGATGTCTTTTATAGAGCGTACTCTGATGAATTCCTTTTCCATTTTATTTATCATTTAGTTATAACACGAAAGACGGCACCCTTCCCCATGAAAGATGTCGCAATGTCTATATAGCCGGACCGTCTGGTCTGGCTTCTTGAAGCTAAATGATTAGTCTACCCAAAGCAGAAAGCCTGCTTGCAGGCTCATACAGGGCAGATCGGAAGAGGATTATGTTTGTTGTGAGATACTTTATGCCGGTATTGATGACCTTACCGGCCTTTGCGAATTCCAGACTATTACGCTGGACACTGGTGGTCCTGCGGACTGCATTCTGGACATTCGTATTGGTCCCGCTTGTTATCTGGCGCGGCAGACAGAGGTCTGACTCGGTTTCAGATATGCTGTTCTGGCAGCCTAAGACATCCATAGATGCCTCGCTCATGAAATCTTCCTGAATATCAGGCACACGGTCGCCTGTACCACCACAGATGGCGGCAACCACAAGCAGAGGCAGCAGATATTTGAGAATCTTCCACATATGCGGTTGCAAATATAACAAAAAATAAACCCATCAGAAAAATCTGACGGGTTTATTGTGGTCCCTGCAGGGCATGATCCTGCGACCCCCTGATTATGAGTCAGGTGCTACTAACCAACTGAGCTAAGGGACCAAACTTTTAAAGAACTAAATTTGCAAGTGGCTCGGAGTGGTTACCGAACCACTTTGCAAATATAATACTTTTTTCGATTTTTTCGAATTAGTTGAGCTTGATCTCAACCTCAACGCCGCTTGAAAGCTCAAGCTTCATGAGAGCATCTACAGTCTTAGGAGTTGCCTCGTAGATGTCGAGAAGACGGCGGAATGAGTTGAGCTCGAACTGCTCGCGTGACTTCTTGTTAACGAAGGTCGAGCGGTTTACAGTGAAGATCTTCTTGTTTGTCGGAAGCGGAATAGGACCGTTTACGCGAGCACCAGTAGCTGTCACTGTCTCAACGATCTTCTTTGCTGACTTGTCAACCAGCATGTGATCGAATGATTTGAGTTTAATTCTGATTATCTGGCTCATATCAAATTTCGTTGAATTCTGTTAAACAATTATTCGTCATCCTCGTTCTTGTAACCGCTCTTCTCGATAACCTCCTTAGCGAGTCCTGCTGGAACCTCAGCATAGTGGTCGAAAGTCATTGTGCTGGTAGCACGACCTGAAGAGATTGTACGGAGGATAGTCACGTAACCGAACTGCTCTGCGAGTGGAACGTATGCCTTTACGATACGTGCACCAAGAGTCGAGTCCATTGCGTTGATCTGTCCACGACGGCGGTTGAGGTCACCTACGATGTCTCCCATGTAATCCTCTGGAGTAACAACTTCGAGGCTCATGATAGGCTCGAGGAGAACCGGTCTTGCCTTAGGGCAAGCGTGACGGAATGCGAGACGTGCTGCAAGCTCAAATGAGAGCTGGTCAGAGTCAACTGGGTGGAATGAACCATCCTTGAGAGTAACCTTGAGTGAAGGTACCTCGTAACCTGCGAGAACACCGTTTGCCATTGCTGACTTGAAGCCCTTCTCAACAGATGGGATGAATTCCTTAGGAACGTTACCTCCCTTAACCTCGTCAACGAACTGAAGACCAGTAACACCCTCGTCTGCAGGTCCGATCTCAACGATGATATCTGCGAACTTACCACGACCACCAGTCTGCTTCTTGAATACCTCACGGTGCTGAACAGTCTGAGTGATAGCCTCTTTGTAGTTAACCTGAGGTGCACCCTGGTTAATATCTACTCCGAACTCACGGCGGAGACGGTCAACGATGATATCGAGGTGAAGCTCACCCATACCGCTGATGACAGTCTGGCCAGTCTCGTGGTCTGTCTTCACTGTGAATGTAGGGTACTCCTCAGCGAGCTAGGCAAGAGCGATTCCGCGCTTGTCAATATCCTTATG
>JAGBVG010000040.1 GCA_017630455.1 Alistipes sp.
CGTGCCATAAATGTTTCTTTTCGTTAATTTCGGTTTGTTAAACTAAAAATTATCCCTGGCGCATTTTGAACTTAGGATTCTTCTTGCAGATCACATAGAGCTTACCCTTGCGACGTACAATCTTGCAATCCTCGCTTCTCTTCTTAATTGATGCTCTTACTTTCATAACCGAAGCATTCTTAATTATTTGTACCTGAAAGATATTCGACCCTTACTCAAATCATAAGGAGTCATTTCTACTTTTACTTTATCACCGGGTAGGATCTTGATGTAGTGCATACGCATCTTACCCGAGATATGAGCCGTGATAACGTGTCCGTTATCCAATTCCACCCTGAACATTGCATTTGACAACGCCTCGATGATGGTTCCGTCTCGTTCAATAGCAGTCTGTTTTGCCATAAGATTTAGTTATTAATAGCCTCTTCAATGATGCTGAAATCCGTCAAAATATCTGGGCCATCCTTGCCTACAGCCACTGCATATTCGTAGTGTGCGGCGGGCTTGCGATCCTTGGTGCGGACGGTCCAACCGTCGCGCTCAAAGATCACGTGGCGACTGCCCAGGGTGATCATCGGTTCTATGCAGATTACCATACCCTCTTTTAGCAATGGTCCTCTGCCTCGTGCGCCATAGTTTGGAACACCCGGCTCTTCGTGCATCCTGCGACCCAAGCCGTGCCCCTCCAACTCACGCACTACGCCAAAGCCGAAGCTCTCGGCGTAATCCTGCACTGCTGCTGATATATCGCCAACGCGGTTACCAGCCTTAGCCTGTGCTGCACCCCTGCGAAGAGCCTCTTTGGTGACGTCGAGCAACTGTCTAACCTCGTCGCTAACCTGCCCTACAGCAAATGTATATGCTGAATCACCAACAAACCCCTTCATAACGGTGCCTAAATCGACCGACACCACATCACCCTCCTTGATGACATAATCAGACGGAATACCGTGGACAACCTGCTCGTTGATAGATATTGTCGACGCTGCAGGATAACCCTGGTAACCGAGGAAGGCGGGGATAGCTCCGTTGTCGCGAATAAACTTCTCGGCGATATCGTTAAGCTGGCGTGCTGTGACACCAGGCTTGATGTGGCGACCTACCTCAGCAAGTGCGCGGCTCACCAAAATGTTATTCTCGCGGAGTATCTCGATCTCCTCCTTTGTCTTCAGATAAATCATCGTCGTGACTAATAAAGCGGAGAGCTGTCTCACAAAGCATACCTCGCGCGGCAGCTCTCCTCTTGTGGTAAACTATTAATAGCGACCCTGGATACGTCCAGTCTTCATAAGACCGTCATAGTGACGCATCAACAAGTAGCTCTCGATCTGCTTAAGAGTGTCAAGAACAACACCTACCATAATCAAAAGCGATGTACCTCCGAAGAAGTAAGCAAAGCCCTGAGTGATGCCGAGTGTCATAGCAATCGCAGGAAGTACTGTGATGATTGCGAGGAACACCGAACCTGGGAGGGTGATTCTTGTCATAATGTCGTCGATATACGAAACTGTGCTCTTACCAGGCTTAACACCAGGGATAAAACCACCGTTGCGCTTCATATCGTCCGCCATCATTTGAGGATTAACGATAATTGCAGTGTAGAAGTAGGTAAATGCAATTACCAACACGAAAAGCGTAAAGTTGTACCAGAAGCTTGTGATATCAAGCCACTGACCACCCCAAATCAAACCTGGGATGAACATAAGTGCCTGAGCAAAGATAATAGGCATTACATTGGCTGCATTCAACTTCAAAGGAATGTACTGACGCACACCACCATACTGCTTATTACCCACGATACGCTTTGCGTACTGTACTGGAATCTTGCGCACTGCCTGAACAATAGCGATAGCCAACATAAACACCAATGCAAGGAAGACAAGCTCTACCAAAAGCATAATGATGCTACCGCCACCTGTCGTCTGGAACATAAGCTCCTGAAGGAACGACTGTGGGAGACGTGCCACGATACCAATCATAATGATCAATGAGATACCGTTACCAATACCCTTGTCGGTAATCTTCTCACCAAGCCACATAATGAACATAGTGCCGGCGATGAGGATAATAACTGCTGGTACGATGAATGCACCGTTAGCGATACCCAAGAAGTCACCTGTTACAGCAACTGCGCCTGAAGAGATTACCTGAGTTGCGAGGTAGGCAGGAGCCTGCAAAAGCAACACAGCAATAGTAAGGAAACGTGTCCACTGATTCATTCTGCGACGTCCGCTCTCACCCTCACGCTGCATCTTACGGAAGTAAGGTACCATAATACCCAACAACTGGATGATGATAGACGCGGTGATGTAAGGCATTACACCGAGAGCAAAAACTGAAGCCTGAGAGAAAGCACCACCAGAGAAGATATTCAACAGACCCATAAGGCTGCTGCTATCGTTGGCGAAGTTCTGAGTCCACTGCTCCAATACTGCGTGGTCAACACCTGGGAGAGTCACAAAACTGCCCAATCGATAAATAAGAAGAAGGCCGAGCGTAAAGAGGATACGCTTACGAAGCTCCTCGATCTTATAGATGTTCTTGAGCGTCTCAACGAGTTTCTTGTTGGCTGCGAGTAGTGCGACGAGAACTACAAGAATGACACCAACAATAATATACGTATTCATAAATAATTTGGTTTTTGGATTCTAAACTTATTAACTGTGTTAGTGAGGGAGTATCAACGGACTAAACCGTCGACTATCCAACGCCTAAACTGATATACTTATATTTAATATATGCTACCTCTTTTGCCGTTAAACATTACCCTCAAACTAAACAGCCAATCATATCACACTACAACTTCTCAACAGAACCACCAGCAGCTACGATAGCAGCCTCTGCGCTCTTAGAGAATGCGTTAGCCTTAACAGCCAAAGCACGTGTGATAGCACCGTTACCAAGAATCTTAACCTTGTCGTTGTTAGAAACGAAGCCAGCCTGAACCAAAGTCTCGAAAGTTACCTCAGTGAGGTTGTTCTTTGATGCGAGATCCTCCAAAGTAGAGAGGTTGATAGCCTTGTACTCTACACGGTGAATGTTGGTGAAACCAAACTTAGGAAGACGACGCTGCAAAGGCATCTGACCACCCTCGAAACCGAGCTTGCTTGAGTAGCCTGAGCGAGACTTCGCACCCTTCAAACCGCGAGTTGAGTAACCACCGTGACCCGAACCTGCACCGCGACCCACACGCTTATCGTGGTGAGTAGCACCCTTAGCGGGCTTAAGATTATGAAGTTCCATTTATAAAATTCGTTTTACTGGGTTATACTTATTTTACCTCCTCAACACGTACGAGGTGCTTAACGCGCTCAATCATACCCTTGATGATTACTGAGTCGCTATGCTCAACCGTCATATTGATCTTGCGAAGACCAAGAGCATCGAGGTTCTTGCACTGCTGCTTTGATGCGCCGATACGGCTCTTCACCTGAGTGATTTTCAATGTTGCCATAGTTGTTATCTCCTATTTTTAACCGTTAAACACCTTGGTCAATGAGATACCACGCACCTCAGCTACAGAGCGTGCATCACGCAACTCGCACAAAGCACCGATAGTAGCCTTAACGAGGTTGTGTGGGTTAGACGAACCCTTGCTCTTTGCAAGCACGTTCTTGATACCTACAGACTCCAACACAGCACGCATAGCACCACCAGCGATGATACCAGTACCAGGAGCAGCTGGGCGAATCATAACCTCTGAACCACCGAAGCGCATCTCCTGCTTGTGAGGAATTGTGCCGTTGAGTACTGGGATCTTCACCAAGTTCTTCTTTGCATCCTCAACACCCTTAGAGATAGCAACGGTAACCTCCGCTGCCTTACCAAGACCGTAGCCTACAACGCCATTCTCGTTACCTACAACTACGATAGCTGAGAATGTGAAGGTACGACCACCCTTGGTTACCTTAGTAACGCGGTTGATTGCAACCAAACGATCCTTCAACTCGAGGTCGCTTGTACGTACTCTCTTTATGTTAGTATTTGCCATAATCGATTAGAATTTAAGGCCACCCTCGCGAGCAGCGTCAGCCAACATTTTTACTCGACCGTGATAGAGGTAACCGTTACGATCAAATGATACTGCGGTGATACCCTTCTCGGCTGCGCGCTGTGCAGCAAGCTTACCTACCAATGCTGCTACCTCGCTCTTGTTCTTACCAGCTGCCTCTGCTGCTACCTCCTTGTCCAACGACGATGCCGTAGCCAAGGTTACGCCTGCGAGGTCATCAATAAACTGTACGTAGATCTGCTTGTTGCTACGGAATACAGTCATACGAGGCTGTGATGGCGTACCGTTAACGATCTTACGGATACGCATCTTGATGCGCTCTCTTCTTTCAATCTTATTCAATGCCATAATCTTGACTTATTTACTATTTAGCTGCCGACTTACCTGCCTTACGACGGATTACCTCGCCGACGAACTTAATACCCTTACCCTTGTATGGCTCAGGCTTACGCATAGAGCGGATCTTAGC
>JAGBVG010000041.1 GCA_017630455.1 Alistipes sp.
GTAGGGCACATCTACCGTAAGCAAATTCTCCTTATCGAAGCCCATATCACGCGAGAGCATATATTGATGCTGACGATAAATGAATATCGAGCAGATAATAAGCGTAATAGAGATTACATACTGCACACCCACAAGCGTATAACGCAAGATGCGACCGGACTTTGATGCCGAGAAATCACCCTTGATAACAAATGCTGGTGAGAACTTGGTAATGTACCACGCAGGATATAACGATACCACCACGCCAAAGAGAATCACGCCCAACGCAATAGCACCCGCCAACGACCAATTATCGTTGATAGCTACTGATGATGAGATATAATCTTTAAGTGGCGTATCGGTAAAGAGTACAACAATAACTGCCGCACCAAACAACGATACGAGAATCAAACCAATGGTCTCGAACAAGAAGTTAAGGCGCAGTTTTGCTGTTGGCGCACCGAATATTTTGTAGTTGTTGACCGCACGGATTCGGCTCGGTATTAACGCAAAGAAGAAGTTCACAAAGTTGATAAACGAGATAACGAGAATAAGCACAGCAATGGCTATCAAGGAATATGTCGTTGTACGGCTGCCATGAAACCATTCTGGCTGCGCATCCTCAATAAAGTAGAGATCTGCAATAGGTGTAAGGCGAGGTTGCGCTCTGTCTATTATGTTCGCTATATCCTCTTCCGATAGTCCAGACTTGCGGTTATCCTCAATAACAAAGTTGAGCATTTGTTTCTCAACGGCTTCAACCGATGCCCCCTCCTGTAAACGGATATAATAGGGGTCTGTCCAATGGTTCTCGCTTGTCGTTGCTTGATGGGATAGATTATACCAACCATCTAAATGAGAAAGAGATGAAGGCTCAGGGAAATCTTTGTAGATACCCACAATGGTGCGAATTCCATTAGAAGAAGCTCCACGACCGAGATGTAGTCCATCTCCTACCTCAAGGTTATAACGCTTGGCTGCTGATTCAGATATAACAAGAACACTTGCGCTACTGTTGTCTACCATATTGATAAAATCCTCGATACCTCCTGCTACCCACTCAAAAGGGAATACCTCCAAGCCCTCGCGCTCGGCACCAGCAATCTCAAGTGTCAGGTTCTCAATTGTAGCATTTCGCTTACGCGAATACTCTCGTTGTGAGGCATATACATCTATATGGATTGAGCCTGCAGCCTCTACTTCGGGGCAAGAGGCAACAAGGTTATCGGGGTATTGTCTATTCCAAGTATGCTCCCAACGACCTGTGCCCGCCTCATTTGGATATTCCAAACGATAGATGCGCTCCGAGTTCTTGATGACACGGTTATAAGATAGGTCGAAAGTTACCTGCACGGCGATAAGATATACCGCTGCAAATGCTACTGCCATACCCACAATATTCAGCACCGACGATGTGGTGTAACGGCGTAGTAGGGTTAGAAAATTACGAATATACATAGTTCCTTAAATTTATTATTCCTTTTTGTTGTCATCCTGAGCCTTGGCGAAGGATCTCAAGGTCTGCGAGGCGGTCGTAAGTCTTACTCGCTGAGAGATTCTTCACTTCGTTCAGAATGACATACTAAATTAAGCTATTACTAATTACTAATTGCTAATTACTCATTACTAATTAGTTATCTGTTAAGTATTAGCACTTCATTCTCTCCGAAATTATCATACGACGAAGTTATAACTTTTTCGCCAGGTTGCAAGCCCTCGATAACCTCATAATACTGCGGATTCTGGCGTCCGATGCGAATCTCTCGGCGATAAGCCTTCTCGCCCGTCTCGTCCACAACATATATCCACTTGCCGCCTGTCGCCTGATAGAACGAGCCACGAGGTATCAAGATTGCCTCGGCAGCCTCGCCCAACTGCAAGTTGAGGTAGTAGGTCTGACCGCTACGGATATTCTCGGGTGCAGCACCGCTGAAGCGGAAGTCAGCCTTGAACTGACCATTTCGCACCTCGGGGTATACCTTGCGGAGCTGCATTTCATACTCCGCACCCTGACGCTCAAAAGATGCCACAAGACCCGTAGTGATGCGGTCAATATAGTGCTCGTCAATCTGCGCCTGCACCTTGTAGGTCGTTAGGTCGTTCACCTGACCGATGTTTGCACCCTGCTGCAACGACTGACCAAGAACGGCATCTAACATGCCCACTTCGCCATCAATAGGAGCCTTAACCTTGAGGTTATCCACACGCTGGCGGATAAGCTCCATATTGCGCTGCATCGAGCGGAGGCTCTCCTCCATCTGTGCTACCTGCGATGAGCGGTAGAGTGAGTCCTGACGCTGACGCTCCAAGACCAAATCACGCTTACGCACTGCAAGTTCATAATCCTCCTTTGAGCGCAAATAATCCTCACGAGCCAACAATTTGTCGTTATAGAGGCTCTGATTCTGCTCAAAGGTACGCTTAAGGCGGCTAACCTCCAAATCGAGTTGCAGTTTCTCCTGACGCAGAGCCAGACGCTCCTGCTCCATCGAAATCATCGTGTTACGCAAGATGTTCTGCTTCTCGGCAAGGTCGGCCTCCGACTGCAAAATCTGCATCGAGAGCGAGTTGTTCGACATTTCGAGGATTACATCGCCACGCTTAACTTGCGTTCCCTCCTCGGCAACGATGCGCTCCACAACACCCGACTCAAGCGGTGAGAGCTGCACGGTAGTCATCGGCTGCACCGAGCCTGTAAGGCGCACATAGTCGTTAAACTCGCCCTGCTCAACGGTAGCGACATTCAGCAACTGTGCATCTACACGCAAGGTCGAGGAGTTATCACGCAACACCAGCCAGCCGATAAAGAGCACAAGGGCTGCAACACCAACCCACACAAGGTTCTTCTTCTGAAAGATGGCTTTTAAGCCCTTCTTCTTTTCAAGTTTGATATCCATAATATGATTTTTTATTTGTTATCTGATTAAGGGTTGTCCGTTGTAGTAATCAACCATTCGGGTCTTGATGATATATTGCAATCTTGCTCGGAGCTTGTCCGACTTGGCCTGCAAAAGGGTGTTAGCTGCGGTTTGCAGGTCGAGAGCCGAGATTAGGCCATTCTCGAATTTACGCTCTGCACCGTCATAGGCGAGTTGTGCTGCCAAGACCTTCTTCTCGCCCTGCACATACTGCTTGCCAAAGCCCTGCATCTCCTGCCAAGCTTGGCTCACCTCGCTCTCCACAGCACGCTGCACGGCTATCTCCTCCAACTGTGCCGAACGGTAGGCGTTCTGCGCTCTGCGCTTCGACGAGCGTGCTGAAAGACCGTTAAAAATAGGAATAGAGAGCGAAAGTTGAACATATCCACCTCGGTTGTTGCGGAACTGCGTGCCGAAGGGGTCGTATGCAGCCTTATTGTCGAAGTCGATAAAGTAGCTCGTGTTGTAGCCGCCATAGAGGTAGAGCGATGGCGAGTAAGCACCCTTTGCCTTTGCGAGGTTTAGGCGGCTCTGCTCGGTAGCAAAGCGGCTGGCTGCAATGCGAGGGTTGTTCGCCAATGCATAATCCAACAATGCCTGCTCCGATGTAGCACATGGCAGAGCCTCCAAATTGATGTCGGTTACAATCTCCAACTTTTCGCCTTGTGGATAGTTCATCACCTCACGCAACTTGATGTAGGCAAGTGCAAGGTTGTTCTCCTCGGTGGTGAGTAGGTAATCGTAGTTCGCCTCCTGCGACTCAATCTCCGCTACATCGGCAGCACTCTTGGTGCCGAGTTCCTCTTGGCGGCGTACAAGCTCCAAGGTTTTGCGTGATGCCTCAAGATGCTCTCTGGCAATCGCCACCGCCTCGGTGTAGTAGACCACATCCATATATGCCGAGAGGGTCTGCATCGCCACCTCGTCGCGGGCAATCTCTGCCTCTACCGCACCCATCTGGCGAGCCACCTTCGTAGCACGCACGGTGTTGATGCTCTGCAAGCCATCGAAGAGGGTCATCGAGCCACTGATGCCGTAGGAGTTACTAAATGTGGTTACATTGGTATAGGCGTTTGTTGCGGGGTCGATACCACGACCAAAGTTCACAGCACCTCCCACCGAACCGTTTATCGAGGGGAAGAGCGAGGCAACAGCCTCAGCGTGATTGGCCTTGCTATCGTCGTGGGCAAGCTGCTTTTGTCCTACGCTAACGGAGTTCTCAACGGCATAGCGCATACAGTCGTCAAGCGATAGCGCCTGCGCCGAAATGTTTGTTATACAAACAAGTGTCAAAAAATTAGACACTGCAACTATTGTTAGTAGCTTTTTCATAATCTATTTGCGTTTTGCTTCAATACGTGCCAAACCTATGCCAAAGTGTGCTAAACGCTGATACTCAACGCTTTATGATTTATGGCAAATTTACAAAGTGTCTAATAATTAGACAATCGGTGTAAAAGGTTTGGACACTCGGCGTTTTTGATGTAATTTTGTGAAGGAAATTTTGAAGGGAAAGGAGAAGATTTTATGGCAAAAGCAGGCAAGCTCTTAATTGTTGATGATAACCGTTCGATACTCTCGGCGGTGAAGTTACTCACCGAATCATTCTTTGAGGAGGTGCTGACCCTGCCGTCTCCTAACGCCTTGATTTCTACTTTGCAGAAGGCTGCTCCCGATGTCGTGCTTCTTGATATGAACTTCCATGCGGGTATAAATACAGGTAACGAGGGTATCTATTGGCTGCGTGAGGTACAGCAGAAATATCCCGAAATAAAGGTTGTTCTCTTTACCGCATACGCCGATATA
>JAGBVG010000042.1 GCA_017630455.1 Alistipes sp.
AGATGAATTATGGCAAAGAAAACTACATCAACTAAGAAGAGAGTTGTCAAGGTTGAAGCTTATGGCGAGGCTCATATTTCATCAACCTTCAACAACGTTATTGTTACCCTTACTAACAATATCGGTCAGGTAATCAGCTGGTCATCAGCTGGTAAGAGCGGTTTCAG
Organism: Alistipes sp.; assembly: GCA_017630455.1. Classification (GTDB taxonomy): domain Bacteria; phylum Bacteroidota; class Bacteroidia; order Bacteroidales; family Rikenellaceae; genus Alistipes. Next base: position 168 of record JAGBVG010000042.1, read on the forward strand.
AGGTTCTAAGAAGAACACTCCGTACGCAGCTCAGGTAGCAGCAGAGGATGCAGCTAAGACTGCTTACGATCTCGGTCTCCGCAAGGTTAAGGCATATGTAAAGGGTCCTGGTGCTGGACGTGAGTCTGCTATCAGAACTATCCACGGTGCAGGTATCGAGGTTACAGAGATCATCGACGTTACTCCAATGCCACACAATGGCTGCCGTCCAAAGGGTCGTCGTAAGGTTTAATTTTGTAACATTTAATTAAGGAGAAATTACTATGGCAAGATATACTGGACCAAGTACAAAGATCGCGCGTAAGTTCGGCGAGCCTATCTTCGGCACAGACAAGGATTTCGAGAAGAGAAATTACCCTCCAGGACAGCACGGTCTCGCTAGCAAGCGTAAGAAGAAGTCTGAGTATGGTACTCAGCTCAAGGAGAAGCAGAAGGTGAAGTACACCTACGGTCTTCTCGAGAAGCAGTTCCGTAACCTCTACGAGAAGGCATCTCGCATGAAGGGACAGAAGGGTGAGAACCTCATCATGCTTCTTGAGTCACGTCTCGACAACATCGTATACCGTATGGGTATCGCTCCTACACGTGCAGCAGCACGTCAGCTCGTTTCACACGCTCACATCACCCTCAACGGTGTTGTATGCAACATCCCTTCAGCTCACGTTAAGCCAGGTGACGTTGTTGCAGTTCGCGAGCGTTCAAAGAGCCTCGAGGTTATCACAAACAGCGTAGCTTCAGCAGTTAAGTACTCATGGATTGAGTTCGATGCTAAGACACTCACAGGAAAGTTCCTTAACGCACCTGTAAGAGCTGAGATTCCTGAGACTATCAACGAGCAGCTTATCGTCGAGTTGTACTCTAAGTAATAATTAACACCTTAACAAAGAATATTTATGGCAATCTTAGCATTTCAGAAACCGGACAAAGTGATAATGCTCGAAGGAAACGATACTTCTGCCCGTTTCGAGTTCAGGCCTCTTGAGCCTGGCTACGGTCAGACAATCGGTAACGCTCTTCGTCGCATCTTGGTGAATTCTTTGGAAGGTTTTGCTATCACATCGATCAGAATCTCAGGTGTTGATCAGGAGTTCGCTCCTATCCCTGGCGTGATCGAGGGAATGCAGGACATCATTCTCAACCTCAAGCAGGTTCGCTTCAAGAGAATGGTGGAGACTGTAGACTCAGAGGTAGCGAATATCGTGATCAGCGGCAAGCAGGAGTTTACCGCAGAGGATATCTCTAAAGGATTGTCTTCTTTCAAGGTGCTTAACCCTGAACTGCACATCTGTTCTCTCGAGCCTTCAGTTAAGATCGAGATGACCCTCACAGTCAGCAAGGGCCGTAGCTTCGTGCCAGCTGATGAGAACAGGGACGAGAATGCACCTATCGGAACTATTCCGGTAGATGCAATCTTCACTCCGATCAAGAATGTTAACTGGACAGTAGAGAACTGGCGTGTAGAGCAGAAGACCGACTACGAGAAGCTCAACCTGGAGATCGTTACCGACGGTTCGATCACTCCAAACGTAGCTCTTCAGGAGGCTGCAAACATCCTCATCTACCACTTCAAGCTGTTTACTGACGATAAGAAGCTTTCTCTTGAGAGCTCTATCGAGACAGAGTCTAAGGAGCTTGATGAGGAGTCACTCCGCATGAGGCACCTTCTTCTCACAAAGCTTTCAGACATGGGTCTCTCAGTGAGAGCATACAACTGTCTTAAGGCTGCGGACATCGACACATTCGCTGACCTCGTTTCTTACCAGAGATCTGAGCTTATGAAGTTCAGAAACTTCGGTAGAAAGTCGCTCAACGAGATCGATCTCCTCGTAGAGAAGATGAAGCTTTCATTCGGAATGGATGTTACCAAGTATAATATTGAACCTAAGAAAAAGAA
>JAGBVG010000043.1 GCA_017630455.1 Alistipes sp.
CATTGACCTCCTTGCCATTTGTCAATCTAACACGTGCAACCTTACGCATCGCTGAGTTTGGCTTCTTTGGTGTAGTAGTGTACACACGAGTACATACACCGCGACGCTGAGGACACGCAGCGAGTGCTGGAGACTTTGACTTCTCCTCCATAGACACTCGACCGTTTCTTACAAGCTGCTGAATTGTTGGCATCTTAAATAATTTTTGTCCTTTTTAATTTTTTGTTAACTGTTTCATTTCCACTTCTGAGGAAATTGCCCGCAAAGATACGAATAATTTTTTAATTACAATATATATAGTAGCTTTTTTCGCACAAAAATGTTAAAAAGTCGTAAAAAGTCGATAGATTTTACTTATACTTTTTCAGATATTATAATCGTTCATTTATGGCATTTTCGTTAACTTATTGTATTTCTGCGTTTTATGTGTTACACTCACAATTAAAAGAGGCGCAAATGGGAGTTAAAAGTGTCACATTTCCGATATAGCACATATCTTGGTTGTTTTTACCCGCAGCAAAACTCCATTCCAACAAGAGAGATAGCGACGCGACACTGCAGCCACGGGGAGACCGCCGACACCGACAACAACCCACACCAAAACCAGCGGGTAAAAAGAAAAGGGAGCGCGTCTTCACAGATGGCCTCCCTCGTATTAGTTAGGTTAATGAGAATTTTTACGAATGATGAGAAGATATAATTAGTGTGTCCATAAGAATTATTTGAGTATTTGCTCATCATTCAATGTTTGCACCACAAAAGTATATCACTTTTTCCAATTATGCAAATAATTCACAATATTTTTTCACCTTTTTCGAATAGTTAGCGCATATTCGTATTTTTATTCGCATATTTATACATATATTCGCATTACAACAGGGGTGCGAAAGTTGCAAAGACAAGGAGGAGATATGCCAAGGCTGCATTGACAGCCGAAGCAAATTGGAACAATAACGGCAGCATCACAGCGACAAGAAGCGACATCGCAACGACAATTGATGGCGATGCTGCAGGAAGCAGGAACAACGACACCAGAAGCACAACAACGGAGAGGTGTAGCAGACGCCACACATCGCGCGCACCACCACTCAGAGGCAGAGGCTTAGAGAGGTACAACACCGAGGTGAGCAACTGCAGGAACAGCACCACGCCGAGGTATACAAGGCGCGGAATGGTGAGATAGCTCGCGAGAGTGAGGTGTGACGAGACGAGGTTATCCATCCACACCGCTTCGAAGCTCGCGACAAAATCCGCACCCATAAGCCACATAACATAGCAATATATAAACGTAGGTGCAGCGAGACCTATAAGCGTAAGGGCAGTCTCGCGGAGCGTAGCACGAGAGATAATCACATAGAGGGGAACCACAAGCGACAACGCCACAAAAGTCTTATCGAAGAGTGGCAGCGCACCAAGAGCCATCATTGCCGAGAAGAGGTAGTGTGGACGCAACGACGGAGAGAAACAATAGAGCAGTCGTCCGTAAGCCTCGGCAACAAAGAGCGCAACGACAATCGACACTGCATAATCGGGCGTAAGCAAAGCTCCGAAGAGCGCAACAGCCGAAAGAGCAATAGCCGAGAGCGTCGTCGAGGGGTAGATATCGACACGCACCGTGGAGCGCGTGAGGCGCAAAACCAAATAGACATATAGTGCTCCGAGCAGCACGGCCGAGAGCGTAGGATGAGCAACCTTAAACTGCGAGATAAATGGCTGCAGCGGAGCCTCAGCGCCGCCGACAATATTCGAAGCATCGGGATACAACACCCCGGCTACAACAGCAGCAACTACAGCAAAAGCGAGGAGCGTGAGCAGCGCCTCGGAGAATTTATGTCGTGTAACATCAAGAATCATAACTTACAAATTTACGAAAAAGAATCTAAATTTTAAAACTTATACCTCTTAATCCTATGGATGTCGTCAGTTGTGTGCGACATCCAAAATTGTAAAGTTAAGAAAACTTTTGGAAAGATGCTACATAAAAGAGGATATTTAGCAAATCTTTTGCGATTATTTGTGGTTTCGGAGTTTTTTATATATCTTTGCGCGATATTTTATAATATATTAAGGTGTGCGGCAGAATAGGACGCAGTGTACCACCTACAAAGTATTGGCAAATACATAAAATAAATAAAATATAGTATTATGAATATTACAAGAGAACAGCGTGACGGCGGCGTATCAATCGTAAAGGTCGTTGTTGGCGAGGCTGACTATGGTCAGGCAGTAGAGAAGCAGTTGCGTGAGTATAAGCGCAAGGCAAACATCCCAGGTTTCCGTCCAGGTATGGTTCCTATGGGTATCGTTAAGAAGATGTATGGCAAGCACGTAGTTGCAGAGCAGTCATACCACCTTGCATCAAACTCTGTATTCGAGCACTTGCAGAAGGAGAACATCGACTACGTAGGTGATATCATCCCATCAGAGGAGCAGGGTGCATTCGATTTCGAGAACGGCACGGAGTTTGAGTTCGTTTTCGAGTTCGGCGAGGCTCCAAAGATCGAGTTGACATTGGACGGCAAGGATAAGATCAACTACAACAAGATCAAGATCGACAAGAAGATGCGCGGTGACTTCCGCTCTAACTACTTGCGTCGCTACGGCCGTCTTGTAGAGGTTGACAAGGTGTCGAACGACGAGGCTCTCAGCGTAACTCTCGACAACGGCGATATGCGTATCGAGGAGGCTTACGTAGGTCTTATCTCAATGTCAGACGAGGAGCGCAAGGAGTGGAAGGGCAAGAAGGTAGGCTACAAGACTACTGTTAACATCGAGGAGCTCTACAAGAAGCCTGAGCAGCGTGCTGCAGTTCTTTCAGTTAAGGAGGAGGAGTTGGCATCTGTAAAGCCAGAGTTCGAGTTGGAGATCACCAAGATCCGCCAGTTCGCAGAGCCAGAGCTCAACGAGGAGTTCTTCAAGATGGCATTCCCTGCAGGCAACGTAACCAACGAGGAGCAGTTCGAGGCATTCATCGACGAGCAGATCGAGGGAGAGTTGAAGCGCGAGTGCGACTTTATGTTCGTGAACACCGTTCGCAACTATGTTGTTGAGAAGGCAGCATTGGCTATGCCAGAGGAGTTCTTGAAGCGCTGGTTGTATGTTATCAACGAGGGCAAGTTCTCACGCGAGGAGATCGAGAAGGACTTTGGTGCATTCATCAAGATGTTCACTTGGAACTATCTCCAGAAGCACTTTATCAAGGAGGGCGACCTCAAGGTAACTGCTGAGGAGGCTAAGGCTGAGGCTATGTCATTCGCAGCTATGCAGTTTGCACAGTATGGTATGCCTAACGCTCCAGAGGATATGCTCGAGAACTTCGCTAAGCAGATTATGGACAACAAGGAGCAGCTCCAGAAGATCTACGAGAAGCTCTTTGAGGAGAAGGTTGTAGAGTACATCCGCGGCAAGGTGAAGGTTAGCGAGAAGGCTATCTCAGCTGACGAGTTTGCTAAGTTGGCTTCAGAGTTGGCATAATTCTCTGAAATAGACTCGAGAAGAGTAAAAGCGACAATTCCCGGGTAGTCAATGCTCGGGGATTGTTGTATATCTACCACAGATATAATAGAAAAAAGAGTAAACTCTATGAAAGAATTTGATAAATTTGCTCGTCTGCACTGCGGCATCAACTCTATGACTATGCACGACTACCGTGCAGAGATTCACAACTACGTGTCGCCTACGATCATCGAGGAGCGACACCTCAACGTCGCAGCAATGGATGTCTTCTCGCGCTTGATGATGGACCGCATCATCTTCCTCGGAGCTCCGATATACGACGATGCTGCAAATATCATCCAGGCGCAGCTGCTATTCCTTGAGTCTGTGGATGCAGATAAGGATATCCAGCTCTACATCAACTCCCCTGGTGGCTCGGTATCGGCAGGCTTGGGCATCTACGACACTATGCAGCTTATCTCGTGCGATGTCGCGACAATCTGCACAGGTATGGCAGCCTCGATGGGTGCTGTGTTGCTGACCGCGGGTGCTGCAGGCAAACGTTCGGCACTCCCCCACTCACGTGTTATGATCCACCAGCCTCTTGGCGGTGCGCAGGGTCAGGCAACGGAGATCGAGATTGCAGCACGCGAGATTGCAAAGACCAAGAAGGAGCTCTACAACATCCTCGCTCTGCACTCTGGTGCTGCGTATGAGAAGATTGAGAAGGATGCCGAGCGTGACTTCTGGCTCACAGCTACAGAGGCTATGGAGTATGGTCTTATTGATAACGTACTGAGTAAGAGAAAGTAAAAGATCGAAGTATGACTCAAAAATCACGCAAAGGAACAAGTAACGAGGGACACTGCTCGTTCTGCGGCGCAGGGGCTGACGAGGTGGCACTTATGTTCAACGGTGCTGCTGGCGCAAGCATCTGCAGCAACTGCATAGAGCACGGCTACGGTCTCCTTGTGGAGCATAACATAATCGGCGAGGAGACACAAAGCAAGAGCAAGGGAGGCAAGAAGTTCCGACCTCTGAAGCGCGAGGATCTGATGCGCCCCGACCGTATCAAGAGCTTCCTTGACGACTATGTAATTGGCCAGGAGAGCGCAAAGCGATATATGTCGGTGGCGGTGTACAACCACTACAAACGTCTTCTCGCGAAGGGCAAAACTGCAGATGTGGAGCTCGATAAGTCGAATATCGTACTTGTAGGCCCAACAGGTACTGGCAAGACGCTTCTTGCCCGCACCATAGCACGTCTTCTTCACGTGCCATTCTCGATTGTTGATGCTACGGCACTCACACAGGCGGGATATGTGGGCGAGGATGTGGAGAGCATCCTCTCGCGTCTGCTTCAGGCTGCGGACTACGACGTGGAGGCTGCGGAGCGCGGCATCATCTTCATCGACGAGATAGACAAAATCGCTCGCAAGGGCGACAACCCATCCATCACCCGCGACGTTTCGGGCGAGGGTGTGCAGCAGGCACTGCTGAAGATCTTAGAGGGTACGGTGGTGAATGTTCCACCTCAGGGCGGCCGCAAGCATCCCGACCAGAAGTATATCCAGGTCAACACATCAAACATCCTGTTTATATGTGGCGGAGCGTTTGACGGCATCGAGAAGAAGATTGCCACACGCTTGAATACCAACGCTATAGGCTACGGTTCGTCGGCTAAGCAGCGTATCAACGAGCATAACATTATGCACTACATCCAGCCGCAGGATCTCCGCTCGTTTGGTCTCATCCCCGAGCTTATCGGTCGTCTTCCGGTGCTCACATATATGGAGCCGCTGGAGCGCGAGGCACTACGCTCGATCCTCACCGAGCCTAAGAACTCCATCATCCGTCAGTATGAGTGTCTGATGGAGCTTGACAACATAAAGCTCACCTTCGAAGAGGAAGTTCTCGACTACATTGTCGACAAGGCTGTGGAGTTCAAACTCGGCGCACGCGGCCTCCGCTCTATCTGCGAGGCTGTGATGATGGATATAATGTTCGATATGCCTGTGGGCGAAAATGGCGAGATACGCATAACCCTCGACTACGCAAAATCGAAGATCGACAAGGCGGCATAGGCTGCATAGAGAACAAATAGGTAGCAACAGCTACATTGATCACAGGGAGAATGGAGACTCTGATATCATCCATTCTCCCATTATTTTACCCACCCGACATAAAAAATATCCTAAATAATTAGTTTCATATTCATAATTTTACTACATTTGCCATTAGAAAGTTACAAAAAACTCCTCAAAGGAGACTGAAACAGAACAACAACACTTACAAAAAAATCATTTTCTAATCTATAAAAACCATTTGAACCTATGTTTTTCTACTATCTGATGCCTGTGATATTCCTTCTTGGCATCCTCGCAATCGCCTTCGAGGATGTCATCAAGATAAATAAGGCTGCCACGGCAGTGGGTATGTCGATCCTGCTGTGGGTGCTCTTTATCATCAACGCAGAGCAGTTTATTATCATCAACCCTCCTGCACACGTTAGAGAGTTCTTGGCGATGTTCCCCGAGCTGTCGAACATCCCAACCAGCGAGCTCGCCTTTGCTTTTGTGGAGCATAAGCTTATCCACGGCCTCGGCGATGTTGCCACAACACTCTTCTTTGTGCTTGGCTCTATGGCCATTATCGACATCATTGATAGCCACGGCGGCTTCGGCATCATATCGCAGTCGATAAGCACCAACCGCCAGCGCAAGCTGCTGTGGATACTCTCATTCGTGACATTCTTTATGTCGGTGCTTCTAGGCAACCTCGCAACGGTGATTGTGCTTATAGCCATAGCGCGCAAACTGATCCCCGAGCGCAACATACGACTGATGTTCAGCTGTATGATCATTGTCGCAGCAAATGCCGGCGGCTCGTTCTCACCTATTGGCGATGTCACCACGCTCCTACTCTGGACTGGCGGTAACATCTCGGCTATGCACCAGATAACCTCTCTCGCACTGCCATCGCTTGTTATGCTACTCGTGCCTCTTACCATCACCACATTCCTACTCCCTAAGGATGGCACGGTGGAGCCTCTTGCAGCAGCCTCAGAGCAGAGCAAGGTGAATCCTAAGATTCGTAAGACTGTGCTATGGGTAGGCCTCGGCTCGCTCGCAATGGTACCTGTGCTGCAGACGCTTATCTCCCTTCCTCCATTTATGGGAGTTCTTCTCGGCCTTATCGTGCTGTGGGTCATCACCGACCGCCGCTACGCCGACTCTGAGGATGAGGAGATTCAGAGCCTCCGCGTACACCGCTCCTTGGCGCGCGTAGATATCAGTACGGTATTCTTCTTCCTCGGCATCCTTCTGTCGGTTCAGGCACTTATCGTCACCGGCCAGCTCGGCATCTTGGCGAATTTCCTATCGAGCACCTTTGCTAACGAGAATATTATCGCCGTGGTGCTTGGCATTATGTCGTCGTTCCTCGATAACGTGGCTCTCGTATCGGCTACAATGGGTATGTATCCTGTGGAGGCAGCTGGAGCCTTTGCCGCAGATAGCTCATTCTGGACACTCCTTGCCTATTGCGCGGTAACGGGTGGTAGTATCCTTATAATCGGCTCGGCAGCGGGTGTTACGGTGATGGGTATGGAGAAGATCTCGTTCGGATACTATCTCAAGCGTTTCACACCGATAGTGCTTCTCGGCTACTTCGCAGGTGTACTACTCTATATGCTTATGATGTAGCACCGCTGAGAAGGCCACAAAACAACAGGACAACTGGATATCTGCATTCGTGCATAGATATCCAGTTGTCCTTGTTTTTATGCAATAATTGCTCATATATGCAAGCTCGCCATCGGAACGCAAAATTTAATATATACCTATATATATTATAGCAAGCCACCCTATCCGAGCGAGTGAAATTGTTATTTTTTAAAAATTATTGTTTATTTATTTTGTCATTACAAAAAAAGTCTTTAACTTTATAATCCGCAAAGGGACTTAAGCAAAAAACTGCCGCTCGGAGTGGCAATTTGGGGAGAGTCCCAAAGGAGAATAAAAACCTAAAAACTAATATAACTATGAAAAACTATTCAGCTAAAGAGATTAAGAACATCGTTCTTATTGGTGCGCCTGGCGCCGGTAAAACTACCCTTGCCGAAGCAATGGCTTTCGAGGGTAAAGTGATTGACCGCAGG
>JAGBVG010000044.1 GCA_017630455.1 Alistipes sp.
TACGTTACCCACAAAGGTGGGGCAGGTCTCGTTGGCTCCGCCACAGACGGTGATCACATAGTCCCACGGCTCGTCCAGATAGTCGGTCACGCTCTTGGGGGTGTGCGAGGAGATGTCGATGCCTACCTCGCGCATGGCCTCGATGGCCAGGGCGTTGACCTGCGAGGCGGGGTGAGTGCCTGCCGAGCGCACTTCCCACTCGGGGGCGAACGACTGCACGAAGCCGTGGGCCATCTGACTCCGGCAACTGTTGCCTGTGCATAGAATCAATACTTTCATAACATCCAATTGAATAGATAACCAGATAGAACAATCAGCATGGTGACCACGCCGAAGAAGATGCCGATAAGGCGCCATGTCATCACCTTCTTGAGCATCGTGGCTTCGGGGATGGAGAGGCCGATGATAGCCATCATAAAGGCGATGGCGGTGCCGAGGGGGATGCCCTTGGCCACGAAGACCTCGATGATGGGTACGATGCCCGCTGCATTGGCATAGATGGGTACGGCAAGCACCACGGCCAGCGGCACGCTCCACCAGTTGTCTGCCGAGAGGTACTGCTCGAAGAAGCCCTCGGGCACATAGCCGTGCATGGCTGCCCCGATGCCTATGCCGATGAGGATGTAGAGCAGCACGCCCCGCACGATGCCCCACGACTCGCGCGTGATGATGGGCAGACGACGGATGAAGGGGGTCCTGGCGGCCTCCCATCGCTCGCTCTGCGCTGATGATTGTGCCTGCGCAGCCTTCACCCAATCGCTCAGGTAGGGTTCGAGGTGCATACGGCTCAATATGTAGCCGGCTATCATCGACAGCACCGTGCCGCTGATGATGTAGATGAGCGTGGCCTTGACACCGAACGAGCCGAGGAACATGGCCACCGCCACCTCGCTCACCAGGGGCGAGGCGATGAGGAAGGTGAGCGTCACACCCAGGGGTATGCCGCCCCTGACGAAGCCGATGAACAGCGGCACCGAGGAGCAGGAGCAGAAGGGGGTGATGCCTCCGAACAGGGCGGCCAAGAAGTAGTCCAGACCATAGAGCCTGTGTGTGGCGAGGTACTGGCGCAGGCGCTCGATGGGGAAGTAGGCATTGATGATGCCCATCACGAAACTGATGCTGAAGAGTAGGATGATGATCTTGATGCTGTCGTAGAAGAAGAAATTGACAGCCGTCCCTAAGGGGCTGGCGGCATCGAGGGCAAAGAGGTCATAGACCAGCCAGTCGGCAAATCGCTGTATCATAGTCCTAACAGTGCTTTAACCTCCTTTTCACTCGGCACATATCCCTTGACCTTCACCACCCCGTCGATGACAACGGCAGGGGTGGAGAGGATGTTGTACCTCATCATCTCCACGATGTCGTCCACCTTGGTGAGCGTGGCATCGAGGCCGTTGTCCCTGATGACCTTCTCGACAGTAGCATAGGTTGTCTTACACTTGGCGCAACCCGGACCCAATACTTTTACTTCCATAGTTTGCTATAAATAAATCGTTACACAATAATATATCCCTATCCCGATGAAGAGCACGCCCACTACAATATTGAGCCACCGCTGTATGGCTTGCATCTTGCCATAGACCACCCCTATCTGTCCTGCGCTGAAGGCCAATATCCACGCCACGATGAGCACGGGAAGAGCAGTTGCAAGGGCAAAGAGCACAGGGAGCAGGTAACCCATCGTCGCGGTAGCCGACATCGGTATCAGCATACCGAAGTAGAACACGCCGCTCGTGGGGCAAAAGGCCAGGGCAAAGAGCACGCCCAGCAGCAGCGCCCCTACGCCTCCCCGGCGGGCAAGCCGCTCGCCCCTGTCGCCCATGCCAAGCGATGGCAGGCGCAGTCGGTCGCCAAAGAGCATAAACAGACCGATGAGCAGCAAGGCAGGGGGAAGCATCATCTCGCCATAGGTGGCAATGAATTTCTGAATGCCAAACACACTTGCCCCACTCCGCACGACGATGATCAACACCACACCAAGCAGCGTGTAGGCAACCGTGCGCCCCAAGGTATAGAGCAGCCCTTGCACAAACACTCCTCGGCGGCTTTCGATGTGCTTGCCGATGTAGCCGATGGCAGCAATATTGGTAGCCAACGGACAAGGAGATAGAGCCGTGAGCAACCCAAGGAGAAATGCCGTCACAGCAGGTGTCGTGGAACTATCCAGCAATGATTGTAGCCACTCCATCGTCTCAGTTGTTTAGCCGTTCTGTTATCCGTTCCGACAAGCCAGCCTTGAATTCCTCGGGAGCCTTGCGGGCATGGCCAAAGGCAAACTCGGTGAGGTCGGTCGCGCGCTCCTTACCACTCTTGTCATAGTCGACGATAATAAGCGACGACCAACTGACCTCGTACTTCTCGGCGACCGCCCTCTCCTCCGAGATGTCTACCGAACGAAAGAGCAGTCTGCCCGATTTCAACTCCTCGGCATAGGCCGACTCGATCACCTCTCGGGTGTTCGCCTCGATAGCCATACAAGTGGCACAGCGTCTCGCACCGTGAAAGTAAAGCACCTCCACCACGTCACTCCTTGTCGGCTCCTGGTGAGCCGTGGCCTTGCCCGTACCGTTCGAGCAAGCCCCCATACCCAAGCATAGGGTAAGCATGAATAGAACTCTTCTCATATACATATCATAGTGATTGTTTGTAATTCGTAAAATAACGAACATTATATCTAAAAAAAGAGGCTGTCATTCGCAGCAGCCCTCTTTCTTGCATGCAGGGTGGTCGAAGAACTCGCCGAAGAGTCCTCGTGCGAGTTGCCAGTTGTCCCGATTGATACAGTACCTCACCTTGGGCGCCTCCACCTCACCCTGTATCAGTCCCGCCTCCTTCAGCTCCTTGAGGTGCTGCGACACGGTAGCCTTGGCTATGGGCAACTCCTCGTGTATGTCGCCAAAGTAGCAGGTGTCCTGCTTGGCCAGGAACTGCAGTATCGCTATGCGTGCCGGATGCCCCATCGCCTTGGCGAAGCGGGCTACCAACTCCTGCTTGATGGTGTAATCTTTGTTTGCCATTGTATGGTAATTGTTTATTTTGTTCGCAAAAATACGAACAGAATTTCAAACCACCAAGCCGCAAGCCATATTTCTCTTGTTTTTTATTCTTTTTAGGTTTTCAGAAGTTTCAAAGCAGGATAAACCTCCTTTCCATTTAGAAATGAGCCACACGCCGCAGAGCACACGAGGTGCTTTGCGGCGTGTTGGCTTTAGATGATGCTGGAGATGCAGTGTTACTGCTTGTCGGCGATGCCGAAGGTGATGACCCTATCACCGCTATTTAGCAACTGCGCTTGGCATTCTTGCACCTGATGGGCGATGTGTGGCCTCGTAGTGGCGATTTGGGTGGTGAGGGATGGATAAAAAGCGGACGTTTTTCTTTCTCAGACCATCGGAAAGAGCGAATTTTGCAGTGCGAAAGGATGTCGCATCGTCCCAACAATGGTTATAGATAATCGTTAAGATATAAAAA
>JAGBVG010000045.1 GCA_017630455.1 Alistipes sp.
GTATAACTAAAAAACATTTCGACGTATGAAGAAAAAAGTATTATTCGCAGCAGCATTTATGCTTGCAACAGTAGGTGCTTACGCACAGGGTAACGGTATCGCAGGTATCACCGAGGCTACCAACATGGTAACATCGTATTTCGATCCCGGTACCAAGTTGATTTACGCAGTGGGAGCCGTAGTCGGTCTTATCGGCGGCGTGAAGGTCTATTCGAAGTTCTCTTCGGGCGACCCTGACACCTCGAAGACCGCAGCCTCTTGGTTCGGTGCCTGTATCTTCCTCATTGTAGCCGCCACCATCTTACGTTCATTCTTCCTCTGATTATGGCGGTCTATTCAATCAACAAAGGGATTGGTCGTAGCCCCGAGTTCAAGGGGCTACGCAGCCAATACCTCTTCATCTTCGCCGGTGGTCTGCTCGCCATACTCATAGCCTTTATGGTGCTGTATATGGCAGGTGTGAACCAATGGATATGTATCGCACTCGGAGTCATCTCCGCTTCGGTACTTGTCTGGGCGACCTTCCACCTCAATGCCAAGTATGGCGAGTGGGGCTTGATGAAGATGCAGGCTGCAAAGAACCATCCCCGCTACATCATCAACCGCAAGCGATTTTTGCGATTGACAATTCCTAACCTCAAAAACAGAAAGTCATGAGAAATGTAATGAAAGCAGCTACTCTCGAAAGCAAGTTCCCGATTCTGTCGGTTGAGCACGACTGCATCATCAGCAAGGATGCTGACATCACGGTCTGCTATCGTGTGGAGCTTCCCGAACTCTTCACCGTCACACAGGCGGAGTATGAGGTGATACACTCGGCATGGGCCAAGGCGGTCAAGGTCTTGCCGAATTACAGTATCGTGCATAAGCAGGACTTCTTCATTGAGGAGAGCTACAACCCGCAGTTGCAGAAGGAAGACCTCAGTTTCCTCTCTCGCTCCTTTGAGCGCCACTTCAACGAGCGTCCTTACCTGAAGCACACTTGTTATCTGTTCCTCACCAAGACCACCAAGGAGCATAGCCGCACGACCAGCAGTTTCAATGCCCTTACCCGTGGCTTCATCATTCCGAAGGAGATGCAGGACAAGGAGGTGGTAAGCCGATTCCTGGAGTGTTGCGAGCAGTTCGAGCGTATCATCAACGACAGCGGATTCATCACGCTCACCCGTCTTACGGGCGATGAGATTACAGGCACGGAGTCAACTGCGGGCATCATCGAGAAGTATTTCTCGCTCTCGCAGGAGGATACCACCTGCTTGCAGGACATCACCCTCGGAGCTGGCGAGATGAAGATTGGTGATAACTACCTCTGCCTGCACACGCTCTCCGATCCCGAAGACCTGCCGACAAGTGTGGCTACCGACAGCCGTTACGAGCGTCTCTCGACAGACCGTAGCGATTGCCGCCTCTCGTTTGCCGCACCTATCGGAGTGTTGCTCACCTGCAACCACATCGTGAACCAGTACCTCTTCATAGATGACTCTGCGGAGATGCTGCGTAAGTTCGAGCAGACAGCACGCAATATGCACTCGCTATCACACTACAGCCGCTCCAACCAGATTAACCGCGAATGGATTGAGGAGTACCTGAACGAGGCACACAGCCAGGGGCTGACGGCTATCCATGCCCACTGCAATGTCTTCGCGTGGAGCGACGACCGAGAGAAACTCAAGCGTGTGAAGAACGATGTAGGCAGTCAGCTCGCCTTGATGGAGGCCAAGCCTCGACACAATACGGTGGATACACCCACCTTGTTCTGGGCTGCTATCCCCGGCAATGCAGGCGATTTTCCTGCCGAGGAGTCCTTCTACACCTTTATCGAGCAGGCACTATGCCTCTTCATCGAGGAGACCACAGGACAGGATTCACTCTCTCCGTTCGGTATGCGTATGGTGGACCGCTTGACGGGCAAGCCTATCCATCTGGATATTTCGGATTTGCCTATGAAGCGTGGTATCATCACCAACCGCAACAAGTTCATCCTCGGTCCTTCGGGCAGTGGAAAGTCCTTTTTCACCAACCATATGGTAAGGCAGTATTACGAGCAGGGTACGCATGTGCTGCTTGTCGATACGGGTAACTCTTATCAGGGGTTGTGTAACCTTATCAATGCACGCACGCATGGCGAGGACGGTATCTACTTTACCTATGAGGAGAGTGATCCGATAGCCTTCAATCCTTTCTATGTCGAGGACGGTGTGTTCGACATTGAGAAGAAGGAGTCCATCAAGACACTTATCCTCACGCTGTGGAAAAGGGACGATGAGCCACCGACAAGAGCCGAGGAGGTGGCACTCTCCAATGCTGTTAACCTCTTCTTGGAGCGTATCCGTGCCGACAAGAGCATCAAGCCCTCGTTCAACACCTTCTATGAGTTTATCCGTGACGAGTATCAGGATATACTTAAAGAGAAGCGTACACGCGAGAAGGACTTCGATGTGTGGGGATTCCTCAATGTCCTGGAGCCGTACTACAAGGGTGGCGAGTATGATTTCCTCCTTAACTCCGACAAGCAGCTGGACCTCTTGAACAAGCGGTTTATCGTCTTCGAGTTGGATAACATCAAGGACAACAAGGTACTCTTCCCGATAGTGACCATCATCATTATGGAGACCTTCATCAACAAGATGCGTAGGCTTAAGGGCATCCGTAAGATGATTCTCTTGGAGGAGGCTTGGAAAGCCATCAGCAAGGAGGGGATGGCCGAGTACCTGAAGTACCTCTTCAAGACCGTGCGTAAGTTCTTCGGCGAAGCAGTTGTGGTAACGCAGGAGGTCGAGGACATCATCTCTTCCTCTATCGTCAAGGGTACCATCATCAACAACAGCGACTGCAAGATTCTTCTCGACCAGCGTAAGTATGTGAACAAGTTCGATGAGATACAGGCTCTTCTCGGACTCACCGACAAGGAGCGTGCACAGATTCTCTCCATCAACCTCTCCAATGCTCCCGGCAGGAAGTACAAGGAGGTGTGGATAGGTCTTGGCGGAGCACAGTCGGCAGTCTATGCCACAGAGGTATCTCCCGAAGAGTACTACTGCTATACCACCGAGGAGACCGAGAAACTGGAGTTGCAGCGGCTCACCGAGAAGTTGGACGGCAACATCGAACTCGCCATCAAGCAGCTTGCCGAGAGCAAGCGAAGCAAGTAACCCATTTTATTCACCCTTTAATTCGTAACAGTATGAGATTGAAAATTTTTATGCTCTGTCTGGTGGCTCTCTTTGTCAGCCAGACATCGAGGGCGCAGTGGGTGGTGACAGACCCCGGCAACCTCGCACAAGGCATCATCAATGCCACGAAGAACATCGTGCATACATCCTCTACGGCAAGTACGATGATTCAGAACTTCCAGGAGACAGTAAAGATCTATAAGCAGGGCAAGGAGTACTACGATGCTCTGAAGAAGGTGAAGAACCTTGTACGCGATGCACGCAAGGTACAGCAGACCATCCTGCTTGTAGGCGACATCACCGACATCTATGTGAACAGCTTCGAGCGTATGCTTAACGACCCCTACTTCACGGTGGAGGAACTCAGTGCCATAGCTTTGGGATATACGAAACTGCTCGAAGAGAGTGCCCACCTGTTGAATGACCTTAAATCGGTGGTCAATGAGAACGGGCTCTCGATGAGCGACAAGGACCGCATGGATATCATCGACAAGTGTTACAGCGAGATGCTCCAATACCGTGGGCTTGTGCAGTACTATACCAACAAGAACATCGGGGTATCCTACCTAAGAGCGAAGAAACAGAACGATGTTGACCGTGTGATGTCTCTCTACGGCTCGCCGAGTGAACGCTATTGGTAAACCTTAAACACTACGCTTATGGTACTATTAGCAGTAAACTTTGACAATCTGCATCAGATACTTCAGAATCTGTATGTGGATATGATGCCCCTCTGTTCGCAGATGACGGGTGTCGCCAAAGGACTTGCCGGATTGGGGGCTCTCTTCTATGTCGCCTATCGTGTCTGGCAGTCATTGGCAAGAGCCGAGCCTATAGATGTCTTTCCGCTCCTGCGTCCCTTTGCTCTCGGACTGTGTATCATGTTCTTCCCGATATTGGTGTTAGGCACGCTAAACAGCGTGATGTCGCCCATAGTGACGGGAACGCACAGAATCCTTGAAACGCAGACCTTCGATATGAACGAGTATCGCAGGCAGAAGGATAAGCTGGAATTTGAGGCGATGAAACGCAATCCCGAAACGGCCTACCTCGTGGATAAGGAGTCCTTTGACAACAAGCTCGATGAGCTGGGAGCGTTGGATGCGATTGAGGCTTGCGGAATGTATGTGGACCGTGCGATGTACAATATGAAAAAGGCTGTTCAGAACTTCTTCCGTGAACTGTTGGAGCTGATGTTCAATGCCGCAGCCCTTGTCATAGACACGCTGAGAACATTCTTCCTCATCGTCCTCTCGATACTCGGACCTATATCCTTTGCGATATCCTGTTGGGACGGCTTCCACGCCTCACTTACGCAGTGGTTTGTCCGATACATAAGCATCTATCTGTGGCTGCCCGTAAGCGATCTTTTCAGTAGCGTCCTTGCACGCATACAGGTACTGATGCTACAGAAGGACATCGAGCAGTTGTCCGATCCCAACTTCATCCCTGACGGGTCGAATGCGGTCTATATCACCTTCCTCATTATCGGCATCATCGGATATTTCACCATTCCGACAGTGGCCAACTGGATAATCCAGGCAGGCGGCGGTGCAGGTAACTA
>JAGBVG010000046.1 GCA_017630455.1 Alistipes sp.
CTTGTAACCGCTCTTCTCGATAACCTCCTTAGCGAGTCCTGCTGGAACCTCTGCATAGTGGTCGAAAGTCATTGTGCTTGTTGCACGACCTGAAGAGATTGTACGAAGGATAGTCACGTAACCGAACTGCTCTGCGAGTGGAACGTATGCCTTGACGATACGTGCTCCGAGAGTTGAGTCCATTGCGTTGATCTGTCCACGACGACGGTTGAGGTCACCTACGATATCTCCCATGTAGTCCTCTGGAGTTACAACTTCGAGGCTCATGATAGGCTCGAGGAGAACTGGTCTGGCCTTAGGGCAAGCGTGACGGAATGCGAGACGTGCAGCGAGCTCGAATGAGAGCTGGTCTGAGTCCACTGGGTGGAATGAACCATCCTTAAGAGTAACCTTGAGTGATGGAACCTCGTAACCTGCAAGTACACCGTTTGCCATTGCTGACTTGAAGCCCTTCTCAACTGATGGGATGAACTCCTTAGGAACGTTACCACCCTTAACCTCGTCAACGAACTGGAGGCCTGTTACGCCCTCGTCAGCTGGTCCGATCTCAACGATGATATCAGCGAACTTACCACGACCACCGGTCTGCTTCTTGAATACCTCACGGTGAGTAACAGACTGAGTGATAGCCTCTTTGTAGTTAACCTGAGGTGCACCCTGGTTGATATCTACACCGAACTCACGGCGGAGACGGTCAACGATGATGTCGAGGTGAAGCTCACCCATACCGCTGATGACAGTCTGACCTGTCTCATGGTCTGTCTTAACAGTAAATGTAGGGTCCTCCTCAGCGAGCTTAGCAAGCGCGATACCGAGCTTATCGAGGTCCTTCTGAGTCTTAGGCTCAACTGCGAGACCGATAACCGGATCTGGGAACTCCATAGACTCGAGAGTGATAGGAGCCTGCTCGAAGCAGATTGTATCTCCTGTACGGAGATCCTTGAAACCTACTGCTGCGCAGATATCACCTGCCTCTACGAACTCGATAGGGTTCTGCTTGTTTGAGTGCATCTGGAAGAGACGTGATACACGCTCCTTCTTGCCAGTACGTGTGTTGAGCACGTATGAACCAGCGTCGAGCTTTCCAGAGTATGCTCTCATGAAGGCGAGACGGCCTACGAATGGGTCAGTTGCGATCTTGAACACGAGAGCTGCGAATGGCTCCTTGACTGAAGGCTCGCGAACCTCCTCGTCACCGTTTGCGTTTGTACCCTTTACAGCACCCTTGTCGAGTGGTGATGGGAGGTAACGCATAACAGCGTTAAGAAGGAACTGAACTCCCTTGTTCTTGAATGACGAACCGCAGCATGCTGGAACGATAGCCATGTCGATTGTAGCGGCGCGAAGTGCAGCGATGAGCTCCTCCTCAGTGATTGAGTCAGGATCCTCGAAGAACTTCTCCATAAGGTTCTCATCGTACTCGGCAGCAGCCTCAACGAGCTTCTCTCTCCAAGCATTTGCCTCGTCAACATACTTCTCAGGAATGTCTGTAATCTGGTAGTTAACGAGAGCGTCTGAGTTGTGGTCGTAGATCATCGCCTTCATAGCTA
>JAGBVG010000047.1 GCA_017630455.1 Alistipes sp.
AAAAAGTGCGATTTCGCACATGCGGCATATGGAAATAATGATTATCTTTGCAGCGGAGAATGACCTCACACAGATGATTTTATGTCTCACACAGACTGCACAGACTTACACAGAAGGCTGCATCGCTATTGCCTGCAGCTGTCGGCTACGCCGAGTGTTCTCTTGGGCTCACGCAGAATCCGCAGAATTCGCAGAATGGCTGCATCGCTTCGCCTGCAGCTGTCGGTGTTTCCACCGAGCGTTTACGTAATAAAAAGAAAAGCCTCTGTGTGAGAAATATATTCTGTGCTACAAACTAAAAAATATTCACTACATTTGCGGTATATAAGAAATGATGGAAATGAACTCTCTAAATGACCTCTCATACAAAATCATAGGTTCAGCTATGGAGGTGTACAAGACGCTTGGCCCAGGGCTACTTGAATCTGCTTACGAGAAAGCTCTTGTGCATGAACTGAACCTCGCAGGCATTCCCGTGCAGTCACAAGTAGGGGTGGAAATGAGCTACAAAGGTGTAAACATCGGTGAGGGATTGCGTCTTGACCTCCTTGTCGACAACCAAATCATCGTAGAGCTTAAGTCGGTGGAGGAGCTAAAGCCTGTGCACCACAAGCAGTTGCTCACCTATCTCAGACTTATGGACAAACGCCTCGGGCTGCTCATCAATTTCAATGTCACTGATATTATGCAGGGCATCAAGCGAGTTGTAAACAATCTATAGATTGCGCAGAGAAGATTAGGTCTCACGCAGAATCCGCAGACTTACGCAGAATGGGCTGCATTGCTATCGCTTGCAGCTGTCGGCTTGCCGAGTGTTTTCAGCCGGATGGTAAGCGAGGGCGATAGCGACTCGCAAAGGTCTGCGTAAGTCTGCGACGTCTGCGTGAGATAACATAAACGTTCTGCGAGAAAAGAAACTTTGAAGAGAAAAATCATAAGGGCTGCAATCCATATGACTACTTAAAAGGTGTACAGTATGAAATACGGAACGATACTCATCGTAGATGACAATGAAGATGTGCTCTTCGCACTGAACCTGCTGCTGAAGCCGCACTTTGAGAAGGTGAAGGTGAGCACCACGCCCGAGCGCATAGCCCACTTTATGGCCACAGATGCCCCCGAGGTGATACTGCTCGACATGAACTTCAGCCGCGACGCCAGCAGCGGACAGGAGGGCATGGAGGTGTTGCAGGGCATCCTGGCTCGCGACCCCGAAGCGGTGGTGGTGATGATGACGGCCTACTCGGATATGGACAAGGCCATAGCAGCCATCAAGGCAGGAGCCACAGACTTTGTGGCCAAGCCGTGGGAGAACGAGAAGCTGGTGGCCACGCTCACCGCAGCAGCCAAGCTGAGTAGGGCGCGGCGCGAGAAGGCCTCGCTGCAGGAGCAGATGCGCACGATGGCACAGAGCGCCGTGCCACCCATCATAGGGCGGTCGGCCGCTATGGTGCAGCTGATGGATATGGTGGAGCGTCTGGCGCAGACCGATGCCAACATCCTCATCCTGGGCGAGAACGGTACGGGCAAGGACCTCGTGGCGCGTGCCCTGCACGGCTACTCGGCACGTGCGGCACATCCGCTGGTGACGATAGATCTGGGCAGCATACCCGAGTCGCTCTTCGAGGGCGAGCTCTTCGGCTACGAGAAGGGAGCCTTCACCGATACCCGCACAGCCAAGGCGGGACGCATGGAGGTGGCCTCGGGCGGTACGCTCTTCCTTGATGAGATAGGCAACCTGTCGAT
The DNA here is from genome assembly GCA_017630455.1 of Alistipes sp. Classification (GTDB taxonomy): domain Bacteria; phylum Bacteroidota; class Bacteroidia; order Bacteroidales; family Rikenellaceae; genus Alistipes. Next base: position 1,747 of record JAGBVG010000047.1, read on the forward strand.
GCCGCTGCAGGCCAAGCTGCTGAGTGCCATCGAGAAGGGGGTGTTCACACGCATTGGCTCCACCAAGGAACAGCGCATCGATGTGCGCCTCATCTGTGCCACCAACAGTCCGCTGCACGAGCGTGTGACCGAGGGCACCTTCCGGCAAGACCTGCTCTATCGCATCAACACCATCGAACTGCACATACCGCCGCTCAGGGAGCGAGGCAACGACGTGTTGCTGCTGGCCGACTATTTCGTGGATCTATATAAAAGGAAATACCGCAAGGAGGTGGACGGACTCAATGCCGAGGCACGCGAGAAGCTGATGCGCTACACGTGGCCAGGCAATGTGCGCGAGCTGCAGCACGCCGTGGAGCGGGCCGTGATCCTGAGCGACCGCCGCACGCTGGGCGCACAGCTCTTTGCCCTGCGCCCCACACCAGCAGCACGCAAGGTGCAGACGGCCACACTTAACCTGGAACAACTGGAGCGCACGGCCATAGCTGAGGCCCTGCGCACAGCCGAAGGAAACATCAACCGCGCAGCCGAGCTGCTGGGCATCACGCGCTATGCGCTGTATCGTAAGATGGAGAAGTACGGACTATGAAAAGAGGAACGACACTGCTGGCCATCGCGCTGCTGATGGCATCGATGCTGCTGGGCGTATGGGCCTGGGGCAGGGAACTGTACGTGACGACGGTCTTCGGCGCACTGGGCGTGATGGCTGCCGTGAGCATACTATGGGCTGAGAGCCGCCGTGCCTACCGCATGATGCAGCTGTTGCTGGAGAGCCTCAGCGCAAAGGACTACTCGATAGCCTTCAGCGAAACAAACAGGAGGTCGGCAGACCTCGATGCTCTGGCACGTAGCATCAACGGTATCGTGGACAGCTACAAACAGCGCGAGATGGAGGTGCAGACCCAGCTGAGCTATCTGGAGGCCCTGTTGGGGAATATTGACACGGCACTCATCGTGGCTACGCCCGAGGGCA
>JAGBVG010000048.1 GCA_017630455.1 Alistipes sp.
AAAGATTTAGAGATTACAAAGGATATATTGCTATCTTAGTGGCGATGGTAAGAGATTTTAAAGACAATATTAGAATATAATTTTTGATTTTATAGGAGCAAATTTGTTCTATCGTAATAAAAAATATCGTGGGATAGTACACGAAGTACAGCCCACGATATTTTGTTTAGGATGGGGCAAAGATGCCCTATAAAATCGAAAATTACTCGATGCCGACGCGATCAAAGATGAAATCAACGTTTTTGAGGTAATACTCAAGAGTGAAGCAAGCATCCAACTCCTCGCGGGTGAGCACCTCCATAACTGCTGGGGTCTCAGCGAGAAGCTCCTGGTAGTCGGCACGCTCGCTCATAGCACGCATAGCAACAGGCTGCACAGTGTCGTATGCCTGCTCACGTGAGAAGCCACGCTCGATGAGCGCGTTCATAACACGCTGCGCGAAGATCACCTTACGTGTGCGGTAGATATTCTCCTCCATAACATCCTTGAACACTACGAGGTTCTCGAGGATACCACGGAAGCGGTTGAGCATATAGTCGAGAAGCATTGTAGCATCTGGGAGGATGATACGCTCTGAAGATGAGTGTGAGATATCACGCTCGTGCCAGAGGGCTACGTTCTCGTAGAAGGCTGCCATATAACCACGCATCACACGTGCGCAACCACACATATTCTCCGAAGAGATAGGGTTACGCTTGTGAGGCATAGCCGAAGAACCCTTCTGACCCTTGCCAAATGACTCCTCCACCTCGTGAACCTCGGTACGCTGGAGGTTACGAATCTCCATAGACATCTGCTCGATGCTCGATGCGATAACTGCCAAGGTAGCCATATAGTAGGCGTGGCGGTCGCGCTGAATAACCTGTGTAGAGATGTTTGCGCTGTCGATGCCGAGCTTCTCGCATACGTAGTCCTGGATAAATGGAGGGATGTTTGCGAAGTTACCCACAGCTCCAGAGATCTTACCAACCTCTACGCCACGTGATGCAGCGATGAAACGTGTGAGGTTGCGCTTCATCTCCTCGTACCACAATGCCCACTTGAGACCGAAGCTTGTGATATCGGCGTGGATACCGTGAGTACGACCGATGCAAGGTGTATTCTTGAACTCGATAGCACGGTTACGCAACACCTCGAGCATCTTCTCGATATCCTCCAAGAGGATAGAGTTTGCCTGCTTGAGGAGGTAGCCGTTAGCGGTATCTACAACATCGGTACTTGTGAGACCATAGTGCACCCACTTACGCTCCTCGCCGAGAGTCTCGCTCACGGCGCGTGTGAAGGCTACAATATCGTGGCGTGTCTGCTGCTCGATCTCATAGATGCGGTTGATATCAAACGACGCACTCTTCCACAACTTCTCTACATCCTCCTTTGGCACTACGCCAAGCTGGCTCCACGCCTCTGAGGCAAGAATCTCAACGCGAAGGTAGGCATCAAACTTATTCTGCTCGGTCCACACCTTACGCATAATCTCTCTACTATATCTCTCAATCATAATAAAGATAGGTTTGGGTTAATTATTTTGTTACTTTTTTGATAAAACTCTCAACTGTATTCTCCATCAGGCACGCGATGGTCATAGGACCTACACCACCAGGTACGGGGGTGATATATGCTGCAACCTCCTTTGATGGTTCAAAGTCTACATCGCCACAAAGCTTTCCTGTCCGGCTGTCGCGGTTTACACCCACGTCGATAACCACAGCACCAGGCTTAATCATATCTGCCGTCACCAAACGCTCACGACCGATAGCCACAACAAGGATATCGGCACGACGTGTCACCTCTCCGAGGTTGTGGGTGCGTGAGTGCGCGATGGTCACTGTAGCGTTGTTATCGAGGAGCAACTTCGCAACAGGAAGACCTACGATATTGCTGCGACCTACGACAACAGCCTCCTTACCCGCAATCTCCATACCTGTCTCCTTGAGGAGCTTGATGATACCCTTTGGAGTACAAGGCTGTGTGCAAGGCTTCTTAAGCCAGAGGTTTGCCACGTTCGATGGGTGGAACGCATCGACATCCTTCTCCACAGCGATAGCGTCGATAACCTTCTGCTCGTCGATATGCTTTGGGAGTGGCAACTGCACAAGAATGCCGTCGACATCCTCATCCGCATTAAGCTTCGCGATAATCTCGAGCAACTCCGCCTCGGTGATAGTCTCGGGATAGCGGAGAGTGGTATTGCGAATACCTACCTCTGTTGCCGCCTTAGCCTTACCCGTAACATACGACACGCTTCCGGGATCCTCGCCGACAAGGATTACAACCAAATTAGGGGTGCGGCCGTACTTCGCATCGAGCTCTGCTATCTGCTTAGCAAGAGCCTCACGCAACGACTTCGCAACCTCTTTTCCATTAATTATTTCACTCATATTCAATTACTTATTTAAATGCTTTGTTACCGATATCGGTACGGTGGAACAAGTTGTCACACTCGATCTTTGCGATATCCTCACGCGCCTTCTGCTGCGCTTCGCGGAGCGTTGGTGCAGAGGCCACGACAAACATCACGCGGCCGCCATTGGTTACCAACTCACCATCCTTCATCGCCGTACCCATATGGTATAACTTAGATTCCACACGCTCCGTGCCACGAATCACAAAACCCTTAGCATAGTCGCCAGGGTAGCCCTTCGATGCAAGCACAATGCCGAGCGTAGCCTCCTCGCTCCACTCAGTCTCAGGAGCTCTGTTCTCAGCCACAGCCGTAAATACATCCACAGCATCACTCGTCAAGCGTGGCAACACAACCTCTGTCTCAGGATCGCCGAAACGTGCATTAAACTCAATAACCTTAATGCCCTGTGGGGTCTTCATCAAGCCACCATACAACACACCAGTGAAAGGAACACCCTCCTCGACCATAGCATCTGCCACGCGCTGCATAATCTTCTCCATAGCGTATGCGTGATCCTCAGCTGACACGAATGGCAACTCGGTGTAAGCACCCATACCACCAGTATTTGGACCCTCGTCATTGTCATAAGCGCGCTTGTGATCCTGCGCTACGGGCATCGCCGAGATCTTATTGCCAGCCACGAAGCACATCAACGAGAACTCCTCGCCTGTGAGGAACTCCTCGATAACCACTCTACCCTCGCCAAACTTGGTATCGAGAAGCATATCGCGAAGCGTAGCCTCCGCCTCCTCCATTGTGGTAGCGATGACAACACCCTTACCCGCTGCCAAGCCGTCGTACTTCAATACCGTTGGAAGAGTGCCCTTACGCACGTAGTCCATAGCCTCGTCGAAAGAGGTGAAGGTAGCGTAGTCTGCCGTAGGCACATCGTACTTCTTCATAAGGCGCTTAGCAAAATCCTTGCTCGCCTCGATCTCTGCAGCAGCCTTCGTAGGGCCAAAAATCTTGAGGCCCTCGGCACGGAAAGCATCCACAACACCCGCTGCGAGCGATGCCTCTGGACCAACAACAGTAAGCTCCACGTTATTTGCCTTGGCAAACTCCAAGAGCTTCTCTACCTCAGTATCCTTAATAGCAACACACTCGGCCAACTGTGCAATACCAGCATTACCTGGCGCTGCATATATCTTTGGGGCCTTTGGCGAGCGCGACAACGCCTCTACAATAGCGTGCTCACGACCACCAGAACCGATAACTAATACGTTCATTATTAACTGAAAAATTAGTAATTAGTAATTAGTAATATTATCAGACGCTAAGTAGCGCGTCTGACTAATTGTCAGAAAGGGTTAGATTTGGTGCCAAGCGAAATTGACACGGAAGGGGGTGTACTTGGCGTACATCCCCTTTCGGGGCAATAAACTTGGTGCCGAAGATGACCCTTTATCACAATTAGTGTTTGAAGTGACGCATACCTGTAACAAGCATCGTCATTCCAAACTCATTAGCCTTCTTCACAGAATCCTCGTCACGAACAGAGCCACCAGGCTGAACAAGGGCTGTAACGCCATATTTCTCAGCAAGAGTAACGGTGTCGTCGAATGGGAAGAAACCATCCGATGCAAGGACAAGACCCTCGGTGAAGCCTGCAGCCTGAGCCTGCTTGAGAGCAATCTCCGCAGAGCCTACACGGTTCATCTGACCAGCTCCTACACCTACGGTGTGACCATTCTTAACCGCAACAATAGCGTTCGACTTCACGTGCTTCACGATACGCCAACCAAAGTTCATATCCTTCAACTCCTCGGCCGATGGCTTACGCTCTGTGACGCACATATCGGCAACAACCTCCTTAGTGTCGGTGTCGAGCTGCTGAACGAGGAGACCGCCGTTTACAGATACGTACTGAGTCTGAACACTCTCCAACTCACCCATATCCACCTGCAAGAGACGCAAGTTCTTCTTAGTGCAGAGAATCTCGAGAGCCTCAGCAGAGAATGATGGAGCCATAATAATCTCCAAGAAGATAGGCTTCATAAGCTCGGCAACCTCCTTTGTAAGCTCACGGTTTACAGCCACGATACCTCCAAAGATGCTCACCTTATCAGCCTCATAAGCCTTCTCCCACGCCTCGCGGATATCCTTGCCAATAGCAGCACCACAAGGGTTCATATGCTTAAGACCTACAGCAAAAGGCTCCTTAAACTCACGAACGATGTTCAACGCAGCGTTTGCATCCTGGATATTGTTATAAGACATCTCCTTGCCATTGAGCTGCTTAGCGGTAGCCAAAGAGTATGGCACACGCTCCTGCGATGCGTAGAACTTAGCCTCCTGGTGAGGGTTCTCGCCATAGCGCAACGTCTGCACGAGGTCGAACGATGCAAACAACTTCTCGTTCAACTCCGCCTGCTTACGCATATATGTTGCGATGCACATATCATACTCTGCGGTGTGGGTATAGGCCTTTGCCGAGAGCTGCAAGCGTGTCTCAACAGTAGTGTTGCCACCAGCCTCGATCTCCGAGATGATGCGAGCATAATCCTCTGGGTCGCAAACAACAGTTACGTCGCGATAGTTCTTCGCTGCAGAACGCAACATTGATGGACCACCGATGTCGATATTCTCAATGGCATCCTCCATCTTCACATCAGGCTTCGAGATAGTCTGACGGAAAGGATACAAATTTACACAAACCATATCGATGAACTCGATATTGTTCTGGCGCAATGCCTCGAGATGGCTCTCATCGTCGCGGCGAGCCAACAAACCACCGTGAACCTTTGGGTGAAGAGTCTTTACACGGCCATCGCAGATCTCCGGAAAGCCCGTAACATCGCTGATACCGATTGTCTCCACGCCACTCTCATCGAGGAGCTTCTGAGTACCTCCTGTGGCAATAATCTCCCAACCCAGGCGGCGAAGATTCTTACAAAAATCTACAACGCCTCGCTTATCGCTAACACTTACTAATGCTCGCATATTTAGATTCTGTTTAGTGTTTCTTTGAAATAAGTTTGTTAATAGTCTTTACGTAGAGCTTATGCTCGATGTTGTGGATGAGGTTTGTAAGCTCCTCGATGTCGCTGCCCTCGTAGACAATAGCACCCTGGTCGATGATGCGACCGCCGTCCAAAGTCTCGTCAACGAAGTGTGTTGTGACACCGAAGATCTTAACACCGTAATCCACAGCATCCTGAATGGCGTGCGCACCCTTGAACGATGGCAACAGCGATGGGTGAATATTCACGATACGCTGCTCGTAACGCTCCAAGAGCACCTTGCCAACGATACGCATATATCCCGCAAGGCACACGAAGTCAACCTTACGCTCATCGAGCATATCGGCCAACACCGTCTCATACTCCTCGCGCGACGCATAATCCTTAGGCGAGAAGGCGAAACTCTCTGTGCCATAACGCTTAGCACGCTCCAACACCTTTGCCCCAGGCTTGTCACACACAAGGAGAACCACCTCGGCATCTATCCTACCATCGAGACACGCCTCGACAATAGCCTGGTAGTTGCTACCACTACCACTTGCAAATACCGCTAAACGGGCTTTTTTCATAGTTCTACGTTTTGAGATTAAAGAATTGTCACACCCTCGCCATCGACTACACGACCGATAACCGAAGCACGCTCACCCTCAGCCTCGAGGATTGCGATAGCCTTCTGGGCATCAGCCTCTGGAAGTGCGATAACCATACCGATACCCATATTGAAGATGTTGAACATCTCGCGGTGGCCAACCTTACCATACTTCTCCAAAAGGCGGAATACAGGAAGAATCTCCCAGCTACCCTCCTTAACCTCAACACCCTGACCTTCGTTCAAGATACGTGGGATGTTCTCATCGAAACCACCACCTGTGATGTGGCTAATACCGTGTACGTCACACTCTGCGATAACCTTCAACACCTGCTTAACGTAGATGCGTGTAGGAGTCAACAGCGCCTCGCCGAGCTTGCGACCCTCCAACTCCGGATATGTCTCGTCGAGCTTAAGATTGTTGTCGCTAACTACCTTACGTACAAGGCTAAAGCCGTTAGAGTGAACACCGCTCGATGCGATACCCACCAACACATCACCAGTCTTTACACGCTCACCAGCGTCGATGAGCTTCGAACGCTCTACAACACCTACTGTGAAACCTGCAATATCATACTCGCCATCCTGATACATACCAGGCATCTCGGCAGTCTCGCCACCTACGAGTGCGCAACCAGCCTGACGGCAACCCTCTGCAACACCTGCAACGATAGCCTCCACCTTTGCAGGCTCGTTGTGACCCACAGCCACATAATCCAAGAATACCAAAGGCTCTGCACCCTGCGCCAACACATCGTTAACGCACATTGCAACAGCGTCGATACCGATAGTATCGTGCTTATCCATCTCAAATGCGAGCTTCAACTTAGTACCCACGCCATCAGTACCACTAACCAACACAGGCTCCTTGATATTCAACTCTGCGAGGTTAAACATACCGCCGAAAGCACCAATATTACCCATACTTCCGCGACGCTTTGTAGATGAAACGTGTGACTTAATACGTCTTACAACTTCGTAACCGGCCTCGAGGTTTACACCAGCCGCTTCGTAACTTTTTGCCATACCTATATATATTATTATTTATTCTTTATTCAATTTATTCTGATACAACGATGTTGGATAGCAGCCATTGAAGCACGCCATACACAACTCCGAGCGGTTACCCGCCTTGAGAAGAGACTCCTCGCTGAGGAACTCCAACGAGTCGGCCTCAATCTTACGGCAAGCCTCCTCCTTATTCATACGTGCCGAGAGCAACTCCTCGCGTGTCGACATATCAATACCATAGAAGCAAGGATGTGTGATAGCAGGGCTCGCGATACGCACGTGAATCTCCTTCGCACCCGCCTCACGCAACAGACGCACGATACGCAACGATGTTGTTCCACGCACAATAGAGTCGTCGATAAGCACCACCGACTTACCCTTAACCAACGAGCGCACTGCCGAGAGCTTCATACGCACACCCTTCTCGCGCATCTCCTGCGATGGCTGGATGAAGGTACGTGCGATATACTTATTCTTGACAAGACCCATCTCGTAAGGGATACCGCTCGCCTCGGAGTAACCGATAGCTGCACTGATACTCGAATCTGGCACACCGATAACCACATCGGCCTTAGTAGGACACTGCTCATAGAGGTAGCGACCTGTAAGCTTACGGAACGAGTGAACGTTGCAACCCTCGATATCGCTATCGGGACGTGCGAAGTAGATATACTCCATAGCACACATCAGGTGACGCTGATACTGTGAGTAGCGGCTCGAGCGAATGCCGTGGTGGTCGATAGTAACAACTTCACCCGGCTCGATATCGCGAACATACTCAGCACCGATGATATCCAACGCACAGGTCTCCGAGCTAATGACATAGCCCTCGCCGAGCTTACCGAGAACCAACGGACGCAAGCCGTGCTTATCGCGGCAAGCGTAGATGCGGTTCTTAGTCATAATGAGGAACGCAAAGGCACCCTCGAGCATATTCAACGCCTCCATAATGTTGTTGATACGCATATCCTCACTCTTATCCTTCTTCACGAGGTGGGCCAACAGTTCACTGTCGCTCGACGAGTGGAACAACGAGCCACGCACCTCGAGATAGTGCGCCAACTCCTTAGAGTTTACCAAGTTACCATTATGCGCCAATGCGAAATCGCCCGTATAGTGGTGGAACGAGAATGGCTGCACGTTCATAGCACCTCCGCCACCAGTTGTAGAGTAGCGAACGTGACCAATAGCAATATGACCCGAGAGTTTATCGAGTTTCTGCTGGTTAAAGACCTCGGTTACAAGACCCTCACCCTTAACCGTAGTGAGTTTATCGCCATCGAAAGCCGAGATACCACAAGCCTCCTGACCACGATGCTGCAGGGCGTGGAGACCATAGTAGGCAAGGTTTGGAGCATTCTCAACACCAAACACACCGAACACACCGCACTCCTCGTGCAGGTCATCGCCATATATATCCAATGAATCTTTTAGCATACCTATTTATTTATTAAGTGCGTTGTGTAGACGTTTTGCAACCTCCTCGTAGGCCTCTCTTACGCGACCCATATCTCTGCGGAAACGATCCTTATCCAAAGGCTCACCGCTCTCGACATCCCAAAGACGGCAAGTGTCGGGCGTAAGTTCGTCGGCAAGATACAATGTTCCATCCTCAGCGCGACCAAACTCTATCTTGAAGTCAACTAACTTAACGCCAACCTTAGCATATAGCTCCACAAGGAGAGAGTTGATACGTGCCGAAGCCTCGTAAATCTCAGCCAACTCCTCATATGTTGCGATGCCGAGTGCCACGGCGTGGTGGTCGTTGATAAGAGGATCGCCAAGGTGCTGGTCCATAAGGCAAAGGTCGAAAATTGTGTTCTCAGGAACAATACCATCCTCGATGCCAAGACGCTTAGCCATAGAGCCAGCGATGACATTGCGAACGATAACCTCCACTGGGATATGTTTCACAACTTTGCAGAGCTGCGCCTCGTCATCGAGGCGCTCTACAAAGTGAGTTTTAACGCCATTCTCATTCAGGTAGCCGAGCACCATAGATGAGATGTCGCAGTTCATACGTGCCTTATTCTGAATTATGGCACGCTTGATATTATAGAATGCTGTAGCATCGTCCTTGAAGCGTACTACGATACGCTCTGCACTATCGGTGGCATAGATAAGCTTGCTCTTGCCCTCGTACAGAAGTTCTAACTGCTTCATACTCTATCGTTTCATAAAATAGTTAACGGCATTTGCGAAGATATCCTGAATCTTCTCGCCGTGAATATTCTTCATAAGGTCACGCTCGTAACGCTCAGTGTGGCCCATCTTACCGAGAATCTGACCCGATGGATCGATGATACCCTCGATAGCGAAGCTTGAGCCGTTAGGGTTATATGGAGCGTCGGTTGTAGGGCGACCCTCAGCATCGACATACTGGAACGCCACCTGACCATTGCGGAACAACTCCTCTGCCAACTCATCCGATACCACGAACTTACCCTCGCCGTGGCTCACAGCAATAGAGTGAAGATCACCCACCTGGAACGAACGCAACCAAGGTGATGCCACAGTACCCACGCGAGTAGAGACAATCTGCGAGATATGGCGGTTGATATCGTTGCGGAAGAGGGTTGGTGATGCCTTAGTGACCATACCCAAGCGGCCGTATGGCAACAAGCCCGACTTAACGAGAGCCTGGAAGCCGTTACAGATACCGAGCATCAAGCCGCCACGATCCAAAAGTGCGTGGATAGCATCTGCCACATCCTTATTATTAAGAACATTTGCAATGAACTTACCGCTACCATCAGGCTCGTCACCCGCAGAGAAACCACCTGCCAAAGCCATAATATGGCACTTAGCAATCTGCTCGGTCATCTCCTTGATAGATGCGATGACATCCTCGCCAGTGAGGTTTTTGAATACACCGAGCGTTACCTCTGCACCAGCACGCTCAAAGGCACGTGCAGTGTCGTAGTCGCAGTTAGTACCTGGGAATACAGGGATATATACCTTAACCTTATCGACCTTCTCGCCTGTGTACTCCTTCATATGGATCTTACCATCGCTCACACGTGTAGGCTCGCCACTCTTACCACGGTCGGCATATACGGTTGTATACTTCTCGGTATTAGCCTCCAGCAACTCCTCCAAAGGAAGACGAGTGCCATTTACGAAGATAGCCTCCTTAGCCAAAGTGTTACCTATATACTCGGCAGATGGGTGGTTGAGTGTGCGTCGTGACTCCACAACAATAGAGCCATACGAGTAGTTGTACAACATCTGCTCGTCGCACTCCAACTCAGCACCAATCTTATTACCGAACGACATCTTAGCCACAGCCTCGGCAACACCACCAAAGCCTACAGCCCACGCCGACACAATATCGCCCTGAGCAATCTTCTCGCTCACGAAGTCGAAGTTAGCCTTCAACTGGTCGGTATCTGGCATATAGTTATCCTTAGCCGTGTGGCGGATTACATATATCTTATGTCCACCCTCCTTGAACTCTGGGCTGATGACGTTACGCGCATCAACAGTAGTGATACCGAAAGCCATAAGCATTGGAGGGACGTTGATATCGCGGAATGTACCGCTCATAGAGTCCTTACCACCGATAGATGGCAAGCCGAGCTCCACCTGCATCTTCAACGCGCCGAGCAACGCCGCAAGAGGCTTACCCCACGACTTGTCGTCGGTCATACGCTCGAAATACTCCTGGTATGAGAAGCGCATATCGTTGTAACGAGCACCCGCAGCAACAACCTTAGCACAAGCATCCACAACGGCGTATGCAGCACCGTGGTATGGACTCCACTTTGCGATGTATGGATTGTAGCCGTAGGCCATAATGCTGGCAGTATTTGTGAAGCCACCACCCACAGGGAGCTTCTGCACCGATACCTGAGTCTCGGTACACTGTGTCTTACCACCATAAGGCATCAACACTGTCGATGCGCCGATGGTAGAGTCGAACATCTCGATAAGGCCCTTCTGCGATACTACGTTATCATCCGAAAGGTTTGTCTTCATACGCTTGGTAGTTGTAGCACCCTCAATCTTACGCTCGAAAGGATTTACATTCTCAACACCGCCCAAGCGCACCTTTGTGTAGTGCTTAGCACCTGCCGAGTCGATGAAGTCGCGCGAAAGGTCTACAACAACCTTATCGCCCCAATACATACGCATACGGCGAGTGTCTGTAACATCGGCAACGTATGTAACCTCCACATTCTCCTCGTGGCAGAGAGCCATAAACTGCTCCATATCCTTTCGCTCGATAACTACCGACATACGCTCCTGCGACTCGCTGATGGCAAGCTCCGAGAAGTTCAAGCCCTTATATTTTGTAGGTACGCGATCGAGGTAGATATCCAGACCATCGGTCAACTCACCAATTGCCACGCTAACACCACCGGCACCGAAGTCGTTAGATTTCTTAATAAGGCGTGTTACATCACCACGACGGAACAATCGTGCCAATTTACGTTCCTCTGGTGCATTACCCTTCTGCACCTCCGAGCTACACTCCTCCAACGAACTGAGGGTATGCTCCTTAGATGAACCTGTAGCACCACCAACGCCATCACGACCAGTGCGACCACCGAGCAACAATACAACATCGCCCGCAGCAGGAGACTCACGGCGAACGTTCTCGGCCTTCACAGCACCTACAACAGCACCTACCTCCAAACGCTTAGCGACATAATCTGGGTGATAAACCTCGCGAACGTGGGTTGTAGCAAGACCAATCTGGTTACCATAGCTTGAGTAACCTGCAGCAGCCTTGGTAGAGATGATACGCTGTGGGAGCTTACCCGCCATAGTCTCCGATACTGGCTTGTAGATATCGCCAGCACCTGTTACGCGCATAGCCTGGTAAACGTAGCTACGGCCTGACAATGGGTCACGAATAGCGCCGCCAAGACAGGTTGATGCGCCGCCGAATGGCTCAATCTCTGTTGGGTGGTTATGGGTCTCATTCTTGAACTGCAACAACCACTTCTCCATAACGCCATCCACGTCGACATTCACAAAGATAGAGCAAGCGTTATTCTCCTCGCTCTGCTCCATATCGTCGAGTTTACCCATCTTCTTGAGGTAGCGAGCACCAATAGTAGCAAGCTCCATCAAGCAGAGGCTCTTCTCCTCACGACCAAGCTCCGCGCGAATCTTGCGCATCAAATCCAAAGACTCCTCGAACTCCGCCTTCATAAACGAGTCGTCGAGGGTAATCTCCTCAATCTCGGTGGTAAATGTGGTGTGGCGACAGTGGTCACTCCAGTATGTATCTAGGATACGAAGCTCCGTTTCGATAGGATCGCGACCCTCCTCACGGAAGTAGCGAACTACCTCGCGAAGGTCATCGGCATTCATAGCCAAGCCATTCTCCTTGCAGTATGGAGCCAAATCCTCCTCCTTCATCTCGCGGAAGCCCTCCAAAACAGCTACAGGCTTCACATCTGCGCTCTCATTATCCGACAACACCTCGAGGTTCTTCTTGCGTGACTCTACGGCGTTGATAAGATACTTCTCGATGCGAGCCATATCCTCCGCAGTGACGCTCTTATCGAAGATATAGAGGCGTGATGACTTAATCTTAACCTCGGCATTAGGCTCGATGAGGTGTACACAATCTACAGCCGAAGCAGCACGCTGGTCGAACTGACCAGGCAAGAACTCAACGGCGAGGAAAGGCATACCCTCCATATCGCACTCATCGGTAACCGAGTCGGTAACAACCTCACCAAAAACCGAGTAGCGGCTCTTCTCCAACAACTCATCAGAGAAGCCAAAGAGGTCGTAAACATTTACAAAGCGAAGATGCTCGATACTTAGACCCAAGTTGGTATTCAACTCCTTGCGAAGCGTATCGGCCTCCACCTCGAATCGAGCGTATTTCTCGACATATATGCGGCGATTCTTCATAATCGTTTGTTTTTCTATGTTTGTAGGTTAGGGGAATTACAACTCTGCTGCGAGAACCTTCTCGGTCTGCGCCTTGCGGAAGGCGATAAGACGCTCCTCGAGAGCCTTATCGGTAAGGGCAAAGATTGATGCTGCGATAAGCGCTGCGTTCTTTGCGCCGTTGATAGCAGTTGTAGAAACTGGAATACCGCCAGGCATCTGAACAATTGAGAGCAAAGAGTCCATACCTCCGAGGGCCGAAGTCTTGATAGGTACACCGATAACAGGAACTGTTGTGAGGGCTGCGGTAACACCTGCTACGTGTGCTGCACCACCTGCACCCGCGATAATAGCACCGATACCACGCTCACGAGCCGACTCGGCATACTCAACCATAAGGTGAGGTGTGCGGTGAGCAGAGATAACGCGCTTCTCATACTCGATACCCAACTCCTCCAAAGTCTCGACTGCGGCCTTCATAACATCCCAGTCGCTGGTAGAACCCATAATAACTGCTACTTTCATAATTTTGATCTGTTTAAATTATATTATTTCTCTAATTTATTTCAAAGCAAAGACCGCCAACACCCTAAGTATCAGCGGTCTATCCATTATATTCCCGTATTTTTATTGCACTCTGCACCCTTGCTATAGATGCCAGCCGTCCCACGCTCCTCGGTCGCATAATGCGCAAGCCTCGGATTTCGCTCCAACGTCTCCACGTTAAGCACTTTCAAGCGGGGATTAGCAATACTATAATTCATACGACAAAGATAGTATTTATTTCCCGATTTTAAAAGTGTCAAACGCTCTTTTTTTCAACTTTTTTTAAACATTCTCGACGATTATTTATCCTCACTCTCCGTGCCACCACCCTTTCGCACCTCACGCATCCATCTTATATAACCCACAACAGCAAGGACGCAGTAGACCAAATAGAGGCAACCCGTAATGGGAATACCCTTGTAGAAGTATAGTCCGACACTTATCGCATCCACAACCAACCACACCAGCCACTGCTCAACGAGTTTGCGCGACAACATCCACATCGCAACGATACTCAACGCCGTAGAGATCGAATCGAAGAGTGGAACTTGGCTATCAGTAAACTCCGTAAGCAAGAAATAGAGCGCAATATTTAGCATAACGTATACCAAAACCAGCGGTAACACCCAGCCTATGGGCGTATGTGTGATAGCCATCTCCTTTTTCGCAGAACTACCACGCCTCCAGACACATAAACCATATATACCCGCAAGCACATAATAGAGTTGCATCGCAGCATCGGCATAGATGCCCGACTGGAGATATAGCACACCGTGAACCATCGGCATCAAAGCACCGACAACCCACAACCATATATTAGCCTTATACTCCAACCATAGGTACAAAAATCCCAACGTAGTTCCTACGATTTGCAAAACAAGAGACCAATCCATCACGCTCTACTTTTTTTTATAATTTGTTAAAAATTTACAGTTACATTGGCAAGCACATTAATAGGCGCTTGAGGAAAGTAAAACGCCTCGTCATAGCGCACACCATCCCACATATACGAGTAGCCATAACCATTTGACTCATACAATGTTGAGAAAAGGTTATTCACTGCCACACCAAAGCGCACCGAGCGACCATCGCCCATATCGAACAGATAACCCAAATCGAGATTAGTCACACAGTAGGCATCGAGCGACAAAGCCTCTATTTCATTATTCGTAAAATACTGTTTTCCAACATACTGCGTATTCCACATCAGGCTAAAACGCTTAACGTGAAAATCCGCCAAGACTGAGCCTATAACAGATGGTGAATAAGAGATAGTCATATCGCCGAGATTTTGACCATAAGTTGGACTATCTCGCAACTCATCAACATAATCCTCAATACGGTTCTGCGAGAGGGTGACATTACCAGACAAAGTGAGCCATTTTGCAGTTTTCCACGACGCCATAAGCTCCACGCCACGACGATAGCTCTTATCCACATTTACATTGAGTGCATCATCGCCATCGTTGACCATACCCGTTGCCACCAACTGATTGTGATAGAGCATATAATACAGGTTTACCCCAAGCGTTAGTCGAGGTGAGATATAGGTGTATCCCAACTCAAAATCTACGAGTCGCTCAGGCTCGGGATATCTATCATCAGCAGCAAACATATATCTATCCGTGAAGTCTGATCGTGTAGGCTCGCGGTGCGCCACAGCCACCGACGCGAAGAGGTTGTGATTGTGGTGAATATAGCTAACTCCCACTCGCGGATTGAAGAAGTTGTACTGCTTATCGACATCTATAGGCTGCATCGCCACAGAGCCATCATCACCCCACACAGCATTGTCATTCACGCCCCACGCGTGATATCCAACATAGCGATACTGCAGATCACCAAAGAGGTGTAACTCGTTATCCCCAAAACCCCTAAGCAGAGTCCAATCGGCACGCGCAAAGAGGTTACCATCCCACTTCACAACATCGTTGTCGTACCACTTACCGCCGATATCCTCAACGCCATCTACCCACGAGATCGTTCCCCAATGCGGAGAGTTGTAATAGCTCATCGAGCCACCAAACGTGAGATCGAGATTGCGTGTACGGTAGTTTGCCGCGATGTTAGCTCCGCCGAGGTGGTTATCCATCAGCTTATGACGAATAAGATCTGCTTCGCCACCCCTACCGAGATTGAGATACTCCGCCAGATCGGCATCATCGCGATACTGATTGTAAAAACCATAACCGTAGGTATAGAAGAGCGTAGAGTTGAGACTCCAGCTATGATTGAAGGTATGGTTTATCACAAGTTGGTTATTGATTTGAAGGTAGTTATCCGTCTGATCGTCATAATAATCGACGTGCGTACCATCCTCCAAGACATAAGGACCATCGGAGGTTTCATACTCTCCAGAGTTGTGGTATCGGCGACCATAACGCTCCATATCGGCGCGCGACACACCATTATAGGTGAGATAGGTCTTTGCCGTGCCACCAAACGAGAGCAGCTTCACCTTGGTGCTCGAGCCATAATAACCCACCTGTGCCATATAACTCTTCAGATTCGTTGAGCCTCGCTCGATGTAACCATCCGATCCGATATGCGACAAACGGGCATCTACAACCCAGTGGTCGCGCATAAGACCCGATGAGAGGTGTAGTGACTGCTTATTGGTGTTATACGAGCCATACGACAACGATGCCGAGCCACCAAAATCGGGCGAGAGAGCATCGGTAGTCATAGCCACCGAGCCACCAAAAGCTCCCGAACCATTGGTTGAGACACCTGCACCACGCTGCACCTGAACACTGCCTACTGAGGAGATAAGATCTGGAGTATCGTACCAATACATAGAGTGCGAATCGGGATTGTTCATCGCCACGCCATTTATCGTGACGTTGATACGCGTAGCATCCGTACCACGCAGGCGAATCGACGTTGCACCGATACCGATACCCGTCTCATTGGTAGCCAACATAGATGGCGTAAGTGCGAGAGCCGAGGGTAGGTCCGTGCCATAACCCGAGCGCACTATCTCGCTTTTGTCGAGGTTATCCTGAGCCACGGGCGTGGTACGCTTGGCATAGGTTGTAATAACCTCCACGGTCTCCACCTCGTAGACCTTCGTCGTATCCAACTTGGGATAGAAATCCTGTGCCGCAACATTGACACACACGATGAGCATAGATGCCCAAAAAGAAAAAATCCTTTTCATACTTTTAAAATTTAAGTTGAAAAGGGGCCTAGTAAGATATGTTCCAATCCTGGTCTCGGCATTACCCGTATCCAGTACAATGGGTATCATCTCAGCCACCCCGCGTTAAACATCCCTGCTGCAGTCAGCAATGCCTCACACTGGATAGCACCCCTTAGTTGGGGCAAATATAGTGAAAATTTCGCAAACGACAAAATAGTGGTTTCGCTTATGACATCCTGTTTGTTTTTTGCAGAAATTTTCATACCTTTGTGAGATAATAACGATGACCACGATTTTTGGTCATAAACAACCCATTTCGACATAGATTTTAAAACAAAAAATATTATGAAACGAATCATTGCTCCGTCGGTTCTCTCTGCCGACTTTGGAAACCTCAACCGCGATATGGAGATGCTCAATCGCTCGCAGGCTGAGTGGGTACACGTGGATGTTATGGATGGTGTCTTTGTACCAAACATCTCATTCGGTTTCCCTCTTATGAAGCCACTTCGCAAGGGCACTGAGAAGGTCCTCGACGTGCATCTTATGATTACCGCACCTGAGAAGTATGTAACTCGCTTTGTGGAGGCTGGCGCCGACTACGTGACATTCCACTACGAGGCTACGGAGAACATTCAGGAGTGTATAGACCTTATCCGCAAGGCTGGCGCAAAGGTGGGTATCTCTATCAAGCCAGGCACCGAGCCAGAGGTTTTGGATAAGTGGCTCGACCAGCTCGACCTTATCCTCGTTATGAGCGTAGAGCCAGGCTTCGGCGGTCAGAAGTTTATGCCATCGTCGATTGCTAAGTGTGAGTATCTCACAAAGAAGAAGCAGGAGTTGGGTCTCGAGGATCTTATCATCGAGGTAGATGGTGGTATCTCTGCCGCAAACTCACGTCTGCTCTTCGACGCTGGTGCTGAGGCTTTGGTTGCTGGAAGCTCGGTATTTGGTGCTCCAGATCCAGAACAGGCTATTGTAGATATGCTCAAGTCATAATATGATTTCATTAGACAACCTTACCATAAGTTACGGCGGCTGGACACTCTTTGACGGCATATCGTTTATGATTAACCCCAAGGATCGCATAGGTCTTGTGGGTAAGAATGGTGCGGGAAAGACTACGCTTCTGCGTGTCATAACTGGTGAGCAGCAGCCCACCGAGGGTGCTGTGACCATAAACGGTGAGTGCACAATAGGCTACCTGCCGCAGCAGATGCGTGTGGCAGATACCACAACCCTCGTTGCCGAGACCGCAAAGGCTTTCGACGAGGTGCTGCGCATAGAGGCCGAGATAGAGCGTCTCACAGCCGAGATAGCATCGCGTACCGACTACGAGAGTGCCGAGTATGAGGAGTTGATACACCGCCTTAGCGTGGCTAACGACCGATATCACATCCTCGGTGGCGACACCCGCGAGGCGGATATCGAGCGTACACTCCTCGGTTTGGGATTCAAGCGCACGGACTTCGAACGTCCTACACGCGAGTTCTCGGGAGGCTGGCGTATGCGTATCGAGTTGGCGAAGTTGCTACTAAAGCGACCCTCTATATTCCTCCTCGACGAGCCTACCAACCACCTCGACATCGAGAGTATCCAGTGGCTCGAGGAGTATCTCAAAAACTACAATGGCGCGGTGCTGCTCATATCGCACGATAGAGCATTCCTCGACAATGTCACCACACGCACCATAGAGTTGTCACTGGGTAAGGTCTACGACTATAAAGTTCCCTACTCGAAGTTTGTTGTGCTACGCGCCGAGCGCCGCGAGCAGCAGATGGCAGCGTATGAGAATCAGCAGCGACTTATCGAGAAGACCGAGGAGTTTATCGAGAAGTTCCGCTACAAGCCTACAAAGAGTAATCAGGTGCAGTCGCGCGTGAAGCAGCTCGAGAAGCTGGAGCGCATAGAGGTTGACGAGGAGGATTTGTCACGCCTAAACATCAAGTTTCCACCTGCGCCACGCTCGGGACAGATTGTTGCCGACATTAAGGGTGTGGGTAAGGCATTTGGCGAGAAACGCATCTTCGCGGGTGCGGAGTTTACCATCGAGCGCGGACAGAAGATAGCCCTTGTAGGACGTAACGGCGAGGGTAAGACCACCTTTGCCCGTATGCTTATCGGCGAGTTGGAGGCCACGGAGGGCGAGATAAAGGTGGGTGCTAATGTAAATATAGGTTACTACGCGCAGAATCAGGATGACCTGATGGATGGTGAGTTCACGGTATTCGACACCCTCGACCGTGTGGCTGTGGGCGATGTGCGCACACGCCTCAGAGACATCCTCGGAGCCTTTCTCTTCCGCGGCGAGGATATCGACAAAAAGGTAAAGGTGCTCTCGGGCGGTGAGCGTTCACGATTGGCGATGGCGCGTCTGATGCTCGAGCCTTACAACCTCCTTGTTCTCGATGAGCCTACCAACCATATGGATATGCGCTCGAAGGATATCCTCAAGGATGCCCTGCAGAAGTTTGACGGCACTGTGGTAGTAGTATCGCACGACCGTGAGTTCTTGGATGGTCTTGTAGACCGCATCTATGAGTTCCGCGATGGTGGCGTCAGGGAGTATCTCGGCGATATCTGGTACTTCCTCGAGAAGCGCAAGGTGGAGTCGTTGCAGGAGATTGAGCGCCACGACAAGCCAACAACGCCGACAGCAAAGGGCGAGGAGACCCCCGCAGCAGGAAAACTCTCATACGAGCAGAAGAAGGAGCAGGAGAAGCTCGTGCGCAAGCTCCGCAAGGCAGTGGAGAGCGTGGAGGAGGAGTTGGCAAAGGTAGAGAAGGAGATTGCCGACTACGACGCGCGTTTTGCCGTGGCTACGGAGTACAACGCCGATGACTACGCCAAGTATAACGCACTCAAGGAGCGTTACGACCACCTTATGCACGAGTGGGAGAAGGCATCCTATGAGTTGGAGATAACCGAACAAAGCTAATACAAAATATGGAGAAGGAGAATATTATTTTCGGTATTCGCCCTGTTGCCGAGGCCATTGAGGCACGCAAGCAGATTGAGCGAATATACATTAAGAAGGGTGCCGAGGGTGCGCTTATGAACGACCTTAAGGACCTTATGGCTCGCCACCACTTGCGTTGGCAGGAGGTACCTATCGAGAAGCTAAACCGCCTCACACGTGGCAACCACCAGGGCGTTGTGGCGCAAATGGCCGCTATCGACTACGTATCGGTGGAGGATATCTTGGAGCGCGTTCCAGAGGATGAAACACCACTTATCGTGGTATTTGACGGCGTTACCGACGTCCGTAACTTCGGCGGTATAGCACGTTCTGCGGAGTGCGCTGGTGCTCACGGTCTTATCACTCCGTTGAAGAACTCTGCACCTGTAAATGGCGATGCTATTCGTTCGTCGGCTGGTGCGTTGAACAACATCCCTGTATGCCGCGTAGGCTCTATCCGCAATACGCTTAAGGCGCTTCAGACCGATGGGTTCCAGATTGTTGCGGCTACGGAGAAGAGTCGCAAACTTCTCTACGATGCAGATTTCCGCAAGCCTACGGTGATTGTTATGGGTGCCGAGGATAAGGGCATCTCAAAGGAGGTTCTCAAGCTCTGCGACGAGCAGCTTGCAATTCCACTTATCGGCCGTACAGAGTCGTTGAATGTTGCTGCCGCAGCGGCTATTATGCTCTTCGAGGTGGTGCGTCAGCGTATCGGCGAATAACAAATGTCTATCATAAGACATAGATTAGGAGATATAGAGTGTGTGCGATCACTTCGCGCACGCTCTATTCGTCTTATGGTGCGTAGCGACGGCTCGTTGCGCGTCACCTACCCTATCTTCGCATCGCGCGCCAAAGCCATAGCCTTCGTGGAGAGCAAGGAGGCGTGGATAGTAGCCACACGTGAACGTATGGAGCAGCGCCGCACGAACTACCCTACAATAACCCAAGAGGATGTTAAGCGACTTCGCAAGGAGGCACGCGCAACACTACCCTCGCTTATAGCAGAGTTAGCCGCGAAGTACGACTTTAACTACACATCACTGCGCATCTCTTCGGCCCACACACGCTGGGGGTCGTGCAGCGGCAATAATGGCATATCACTCTCGCTATTTATAATGCTTCTACCACAACACCTACGCGAGTTTATCATCCTCCACGAGCTATGCCATACTCGACATCACAACCACTCCAAGGCGTTTCACACCCTACTTGACTCGCTCGTTGGTGGCAAAGAGAAGGCCCTCAACCGTGAGTTGAAGGCCTATCGTATTCCACGTGTTGTGGAGTAAACTACAACTGCTCGACGTGAGAGAAGAGACCCGCAAAATCTATATCAGGTCTTTCGCGAAATAATCCAAATACCGCAGAGCCAGAGCCAGACATCGAGGCGTAAATAGCACCCGATGCAAGGAGCTTATCTTTGAGCATCGCGATATCGCTATGCGCAGCGAGGATATGTGGCTCGAAATCATTAGTGACACTCGTCTGCCACTCCTCGATAGGTCGCTTAAGCAACTCCACAAGGCGAGTCACAGGAGGCGCTGGCTTCACATCACGATAGGCCTCGGCAGTAGAGACACCCTCATCGGGTTTCGCAACAACAAGCCACAACCCATTTAAATCTATATCCACAGGCGACATAATCTCGCCCCTACCCTCGCACAACATCGCACGGTTGTAGACAAAAAATGGAGTATCGCTACCCAACTCTGCAGCGAGGGATGCAAGCGTAGGTTTATCCAGACCGAGTTTGTAAATCTCGTTTATCGCCATAATAACCGCCGTAGCATCCGACGAGCCACCTCCCAAACCTGCACCAAAAGGGACACGTTTGTCGAGGGTTATCGCAACACCACCAATGCCATAACGCTCCTGCATTAGGCGTGCGGCACGCACACAGAGATTCTTCTCCATAGGGCAATCCACAACAATACCCTCACCTCGAAACTCAACGCCCTCGTCTGCACGCTCCACATCAATAACATCGTAGAGCCCCACGACAGGGAGCATCACAGTTTCAAGGTCGTGATAACCATCATCCCTACGGCGCAAAACATCGAGGCCGAGATTTATCTTGCAATTAGCCCTATACCTCATAACAAAGCGCAAACGAGAAGAATAGGAAGAATATCAAAAGTGAGATTACGATAGAGATAACTGCAATCCATATAGATGCCTTTGCCCAACGTACAGAGGTAGCTCCTGCACTCTCCGCACCTGCAACATCGCCATTACACCAACTGGAGTCGGACTTCAAGTAGTAGATAAGCGACACGATACCGCAAGGCCAAAAGAGAATTAACGAGATTATTCCCCACGCTATGCTATTGTATGGATTCTCACCGCGAGGCGCACTCTTAGGAGCATTATCACTTGACTTGTTATCATTTACCGCACCCTCGAAGCGATAGCCACAATGAGGACACACATTGATGGTCGAAGCTACAAGACCACCACATTCAGGACAATTACGTGCTGACATAGTTCTAAATATTAGGTTTATTACAAAGATACGAAAAATTTTACTTTTCTATCACCCACACCGCATATTTATTATAATGTATAACGCAGCAGTGGATATATAAGCAAATAAATAACCAAAATATTTGGAAAAATAGATTGGTTTATGTATCTTTGCATAATAGCAAATTTTAATAAAACTAAATATTATGGCAAATCTTAGATTTTTAAAGAAGGAGATTGACTACCGTTTGGAGGAGTTCGCATTTGACTGTCATATGGCTATCTTCGTACAGCCAAACAAGGAGGAGGCTATCGTTGAGTTGATGTCTCGTGGTGTGGAGTTGCGCAATGCCCTCTACCACGCCGCTAACAACCCTGCTGAGCCTAAGAACCGCTCACTCGTGAAGAAGCACTATGCAGCATTGCGCCGCGATATGGATTCAAGTTTCGCATCGCTCTTCGCTGACCTCAGCGCAGTGTGTGAGTAACCCGCCTAACGGCAAGAGTTTACGGAGACTATCTTTCAAGGTAGTCTCCTTTTTTGTACCACAAAACAAGAGTGACTACCCAACAAGGCTGTTGGATAGTCACTTATTTATAAAATCACAACTTTACTTACCCAAAACAAGTTTCTCAATCTCCTCAATCTGCGACTTAAACGACTTATCGGTATCCATCATATCAACAACAGCCTTGCAGCTATGGAGTACAGTGGCGTGGTTACGACCACCTATCGACGAGCCGATTACCGTGAGCGGCGCCTTGGTATGCTGCTTGGCAAGATACATAGCCACCTGACGAGCCTGCGCCACATCGCGTGTACGCTTCGAAGAGTTGAACGTATCCTCCTCGA
Source organism: Alistipes sp. (assembly GCA_017630455.1). Taxonomy (GTDB): domain Bacteria; phylum Bacteroidota; class Bacteroidia; order Bacteroidales; family Rikenellaceae; genus Alistipes. The sequence goes on from JAGBVG010000048.1 coordinate 22,790, forward strand.
TGTTGTAATACTCACACACCGTGCGCACGATATGCTCGATGGTAATCTCTCGCTGAGTAAGCTTCACATACACCTTCAAGATATCCTTTGCCAAAGAGATAGTCACCTTGCGACCAAGGAACGAAGCATTGGCAATAAGCGACGACAACGCACCCTCAATCTCTCGCACGTTTGCCGAGATATTATCCGCAAGATAAGCTACAACCTCCTCTGGGATATTGGCTCCGAGACGCTTAGCCTTAGCGCGAATAATCTTCAACTTCGTCTCATAATCGGGGACATTGAGGTGTGCCGAGAGACCCCACTTGAAACGGGTAAGGAGTCGCTGCTCGATATCCTTCAACTCCACAGGCGGCTTATCCGAGGTAAGGATCAGCTGCTTACCTGCAAGCTGCAAGTGGTTGAAGATGTTAAAAAAGGCATTCTGAGTACCAGTCTTTCCCGTAAGCTCCTGAATATCGTCGATGATAAGCACATCGACCATCTGGTAGAAGTGAATGAAATCGGTAATCTCACCATTCTTATAAGCCGTCTGGAACTGCGCCTGAAACTTATTCATCGAGACATAGAGCACCTGAAGCTCTGGATGACGCTGGCGAACCTCGTGACCAATAGCTTGCACGATATGGGTCTTACCGAGACCCGAATCACCATAAATATAGAGCGGGTTGAAAGCGTTTGTACCCGGCGTAACAGCGATAGCCATACCTGCCGAACGCGCCAAGCGGTTACACTCACCCTCGATATGATTGTCGAATGTATAGTTGGGATTGAGCTGCGGGTCGAACATTATGCGACGCAAGCCCGGGATCACAAACGGATTCTTGATATTTGCCGTGTCGGTAGGCTTCGAGAACTGCGGCACCGAGGCATTTACGCTCTCCGTAGGCTGCTGCTGAGCCTTGCGAGGCACGGCATAATGAAGCTGAGTATCAGCACCGTACAGCTCTGAGATAATAGGACGAAGGTGCTGCAAGTAGCGTTTCTCAATACTTGCCACGAAGCTCTCATTAGGCACACGGAGACGGAGATTCGCACCATCGAAACCGATAGGCCATATAGGCTTGAACCACTTGACAAACTCCTCCTCCGTAATTGTGGATTTGAGTCTATCCAAGCAGTCTTGCCACACCTCGTTATATCTCTCTGTCTGCATCATAAAATGTAAGCCTCGTTTATCGAACTTCGTCAAAAATCGTTATCTTTGTCGTTTCAGCATTAGGCGATAATCCCCCTGAAACAGCTTTCACCTCTCTGTTTCAAATAGTTATGTTTTCTACCTTATTTGTTTGCTAAAATCGCCTGTGGCAGCCGTTGCTGTTATGGCGTTTTCGACAGTGCAAAGATGTGGATAATTTTATAAAAATAAACTAAAAAAAGAGTTGCAAAATTCATTTTTTTTAATATGGATTTCGGAGGCATTTTTTTGGCATAAAATTTAATTCGTTGATACTATTATATATTAGGAATTTTTCGTATATTTGCATAATACAAATTTCGTATAGAAAATTTTTAAACCATAAATACAACTTATATCACTATGGCAAATAATTTAGATCCTCAGGTATTGGCTAAGGCACAGGCGTGGCTCGATGGCAAGTATGATGATGCTACCAAGGAGCAGGTGCGTCTGCTTATTGAGAACAATCCTAACGAGCTTGTAGAGAGCTTCTACAAAGATCTCGAGTTTGGCACAGGTGGTCTTCGCGGCATTATGGGTGTCGGCACAAACCGTATGAACATCTACACAGTAGGCGCTGCTACTCAGGGACTTGCAAACTACCTCAAGATCAACTTCGCAGGCGAGGAGATCAAAGTTGCCATCTCTCACGACAGCCGCAACAACTCTCGTATGTTTGCCGAGCGTGTGGCCGACATCTTCGCTTCGAACGGCTTTATCGTATATCTCTTCGATGCTTTGCGTCCTACCCCAGAGCTTAGCTTCGCCATACGCGAGCTTGGCTGCCAGTCGGGTGTTATGGTAACAGCGTCACACAACCCAAAGGAGTATAACGGCTACAAGGCATACTGGAACGACGGCTCGCAGGTAACATCTCCACACGATGTGAATATCATCGCCGAGGTGCAGAAGGTGACCGACGTAGAGCAGGTGCTCACAGGCAAGAACCCAGAGAATATCCACATCCTCGGCGAGGAGTTCGATCAGCGTTATTTGGCTGCTATCAAGGCTCTGTCGCTCTCTCCAGAGGCTGTTGCAAAGTATAACGATATGAAGATCGTCTACACACCTCTGCACGGTGCTGGTGTGAAGCTCGTACCACAGTCGTTGCGCAACTATGGCTTCAACAACATCATCTGCGTAGAGGAGCAGATGGTTCTCGACGGTAACTTCCCTACTGTAGCATCTCCAAACCCAGAGGAGCGCAAGACTATGGCTATGGCCATCGAGCTTGCTGAGAAGGAGGGTGCCGACTTTGCAATGGCTACTGACCCTGATGCCGACCGCTTGGGCGTGGCACTTCGCACTGGCAAGGGCGACTACGTACTTCTCAACGGCAACCAGACCCTTGTGCTGCTTATGTGCTACCAGCTCACACGCTGGGCAGAGCTTGGCAAGATCACAGGCAAGGAGTTTGTGGTAAAGACCATCGTTACATCTATGATGCCTGACGCTGTGGCAGAGCATTTCGGCGTTAAGTGCTACAACTGCCTCACAGGATTTAAGTATATCGCAAAGATCATCCGCGAGCAGGAGGGCTTGACTAAGTATATCGGCGGTGGTGAGGAGTCATTCGGCTACCTCCCTGGCGACTTCGTTCGCGACAAGGATGGTGTTGCAGCTATCACACTCGTTGCCGAGGCTGCGGCGTGGGCACGCGACACTATGGGCATCACGCTCTATGAGTGGTTGCAGCAGCTCTACGTGAAGTATGGCTTCTTCCGCGAGGGCTTGGTAAACGTGGTTCGCAAGGGTAAGGATGGTGCTGCAGAGATTCAGCAGATGATGGTAGACTTCCGCGCTAACCCTCCAAAGTCATTGCTTGGATCACCTGTTGTTAAGATCCTCGACTACAAGACCTTGGAGGAGATCGACGTTCTTAGCGGCGAGCGCAAGCCTATCGAGGGTATCGACGACAAGAGTAATGTACTCCAGTGGCTCACCGAGGATGGCACAAAGGTGTCGGTGCGTCCATCTGGTACCGAGCCAAAGATCAAGTTCTACTTCGGCGTTAAGGCTCAGCTCGAGAGCGTTGAGAAGTTCGACGAGACCTTGGCGGCTCTCGACGCTAAGATCGAGGCTTTGGCTAAGGAGTTGAAGCTATAAAAAACCGCTTATAGGATACTCCTATATATAATGTACGTAGCCGACATCCGCGAGTGTCGGCTACGTTTTTTTATCCTATCATTCGTTATAACATTTCAGCTGGTGGTTTATAAGCGCGCACAAGGTTTGGGGAATTAAACAAAATTCACTACATTTGCGTTTATGAAACTCCTTAGAAGATGGGAACTGGGCGAGAATATGCTCTACTCGTTGGTGTGGGTGGCGATATTCCTTATTCCCTTTATGAATGCCCAGCTGATGTCGGAGCACGAGATTGACTTCAACAAGGTTATCATCTCGTGGGTGAAGGTTATGCCATACTTCACAATCTTCCTTGTGAACAACATTCTCCTCGCTCCAAAACTTCTACTTCGCAACCGCTACTGGATATATAGCATCCTGCTCCTTGTGATGCTATTCTCAATATTTGGCACTATCGAGATTCTCGACTTTCGCTATTGGCAGTCTAATGATGAGTTGCGCGATAAGGCCTCGTTTACCGACCTCGAGTGGTACTGGAATGTGCTTCTCGGCGTGTTTATGGCGGGTGCAAACTCTATGATCAAACTCTACTACCGCGCCCTCGACACCGACCGCCGTATGGCAGTATTGGAGAAGCAGAACATCGAGACACAGATGGAGTATCTGAAGTATCAGATAAACCCCCACTTCCTGATGAACACCCTCAATAACATCCACGCGCTGATAGACTTCGACACCACAATGGCAAAGGGTTGCGTGATGGAGCTATCGCATATGCTGCGCCATATACTCTACGACTCGAGCGAGAGCTCTACGACACTCGATAAGGAGATTACCTTCCTCGAGAGCTACATCAAGCTGATGCGCATACGCTATATCGACGAGGTGAACATCACCTTCACCCACCCCGACATCGCCTCGTGTGCACGTATCAAGCTCCCGCCGCTGCTGCTTATCGTATTGGTGGAGAACGCCTTTAAGCACGGCATCAGCTACAAAAACAGCTCGTTCATAAACATCAACATCTCGATTGACAACCAAGAGCTTACGTGTGTGGTAGCCAACAGTCGCCACGACAGCGATCAGCATAACGCCGAGCGCAGCGGCATAGGCCTTAATAACATCATCAAGCGTATGGATATACTTTTTGGTGATAAATACTCACTCACGGCAGATAGCACAGATAATAACGTATATATAGTAGAATTGGTAATACCTGTAACAACAAATAAATAGTATGGTAAGATGTATCGCAATAGACGATGAGCCTCTCGCACTTCGTCAGATAAAGAGCTACATAGAGCGCACCGAGACTCTCGAGTTGGTTGCCACGTGCCGCAATGCCTACGAGGCACAGCAGGTGCTCCAGCAGCAGAGCGTAGACCTCATATTCGTGGATATCAATATGCCCGATATGAACGGCTTGGACTTCGTGCGCTCGCTGACCACCACACACTACATCGTCTTTACCACCGCCCACGCTGAGTTTGCCCTCGAGGGTTTCAAGCTCAACGCCATAGACTACCTCCTCAAGCCATTCTCGTACGAGGAGTTTATGAAGGCTGCACAGAAAGTTGCCTCGCTGGTAGACCTCGTGGAGCGTTGCCACGCCGCTGAGAGTGCCATAGCCCAGAACGAGGCCGAGGAGGCAGACAAGGAGTTTATATCGGTTAAGGCTGATTATAAGACGCAGCTGGTGAAGATTGCCGACATCGTATATTTGGAGAGTGCTGGCGAGTATGTGCGTCTACACATAGAGGGCAGCTCGACCATTACCACACTCTTCCGCCTGAAGAATATGGAAACCACCCTACCGCAGGATACCTTCCTACGTGTTCACCGCTCCTACATCGTCAACATCAAGCGCATTGCGAGCTACACCAAGGGCCGCATCTTCCTCGACAATGGCGAGTATATCCCGTTGGGCGAGAACTACAAGGAGCGCTTCTTCGAGATATTCCAGTAGCCACACGACAACTGCGACCAACGACTGCGCTACTTGCGCGACATATCGACACAAAAAAACAGGGCCGTACCAAAATACGCCCTGTCTTTTTTTGTTGCGATGCTTCCGCTTAGATTGGGAGGAAGGCAAGAAGAATACCCGCCGCCACCGCCGAACCGATAACACCTGCTACGTTAGGACCCATAGCGTGCATCAAAAGGAAGTTACCTGGGTTATACTTCTGACCTACGGTCTGCGATACACGAGCAGCCATAGGAACTGCAGATACACCAGCCGAACCAATAAGTGGGTTGATCTTCTCCTTAGAAAATAGGTTCATCAACTTAGCCAAGAGCACACCACTTGCAGAGCCGCAAGAGAATGCTACAACACCAAGGGTAAGGATACCCAAAGTCTGCCAGTTAAGGAACGAATCTGCTGTTGTTGTAGCACCTACTGAGATACCGAGGAAGATGGTAACGATGTTCATCAACTCGTTCTGAACGGTCTTTGACAAACGCTCGGTAACACCACACTCCTTCATCAAGTTACCCAACATCAAGCAACCGATAAGTGGTGCTGCTGATGGCAACAAAATGGCGATGATAACGGTGATAACGATAGGGAAGATAATCTTCTCGCGCTTTGATACAGAACGCAACTGCTTCATCTCAATCTTACGCTCCTTGTCAGTTGTCAAAAGCTTCATGATAGGAGGCTGGATAACTGGAACAAGAGCCATATAAGAGTAAGCCGCAACAGCGATAGGACCCAACAAGTGTGGAGCGAGCTTCGATGTGAGGTAGATAGCCGTAGGACCATCAGCACCACCGATGATACCGATAGAACCAGACTCCCAGTAGTTGAAGCCCAATGCCAAAGCACCGAGGAATGTAGCGAAGATACCGATCTGCGCTGCAGCACCGAGGAGCAAGCTCTTAGGGTTAGCGATAAGTGGTGCGAAGTCGGTCATAGCACCTACACCGATAAAGATCAAGCAAGGGTAGATACCGAGCTTAACACCGAGGTAGAGGTAGTCCAACAAACCTGCTGAGCCAAGTGCGAAGTTATCCCAGTGTACGTGACCACCAGCAAAGAACTCCGAGTGGAACATATCAGCACCAGGGAGGTTGGTGAGCAACATACCAAATGCGATAGGCATAAGCAACAATGGCTCAAACTGCTTAACGATAGCGAGATAGAGCAATACGAATGAGATAAGAATCATCACCGCAAAGCGCCAATCCTCGGCAAAGCCCTTGAAACCAGACTGGTCGACAAAGTCGCTAAGAGCCTTACCAACGCTGAACTCTGCGTCGATATCGGCATTGTCACGACCCTGCGTACCCTGCACCGAAGCTGCAACGGCAGCCTCTGCGCCCTCATCAACTACTGCGACAGCCTCAGCCTCGGCAACCTCAGCAATAGCCTCGATCTCTGCCTGCGCCTGCGCCTCCGCCTGCGCCTCGTCCTGTGCCATAGCCGGCATAGCAACCGAGAGCATAACAGCAGAGAGTAGCAATGAGAAATAGAATTTTACACTCTTCATCTTATTTACAGTTAAAGAGTTAGAATTAAGCGATGTCGATAAGAGCCTCGCCCTGCTGAACAGCCTTACCCTCAGCAACGTAAATCTTCTTAACAGTACCAGCGCCTGGAGCCATAATCTCGTTCTCCATCTTCATAGCCTCCAAGGTCATAAGAACCTCACCAGCCTTAACAGCCTGACCCTCCTTAACGAGAATCTTAGACACATTACCTGGAAGTGGCGACTTGATAGAACCAGCGTTACCTGTAACAGGCTGCTGTGGAGCCTCTACGAAATCTGAACCGCCAGCCGATGGCTTAACAGCTGCAATCTTTGGAGACACGATAGCCTCCTCCTTCTCAACCTGAACGGTATAGCTCTTGCCGTTAAGCTCAACGCGAGCAACACCGCGGTCGATCTCCTCAACAACGGCCTCGTAACCCTTACCGTCAATATTGAACTTAAATTTCTGCATAACTTATTTTTCTCTGTTAGTTTTTAAGTGTGTGTGGTTTACTAAAGCTGCTTGTGGATATTACGAACCTGCCAAGCAGAAACATCGTGATTCTGGCGGAATGTCAAAATGTCGCTCTCCTCATCGTGACGGTTGAAGAAGAGGTTGACAGCCATAGCGATGGCTGCCACCTCCTCGTCAGATATAGCGTCAAATGATGCAACGGGACCTGCTACTGCAGCCTTCTTCTTCTCAGCGAAGATAACTCCAAAGAGCTTCAAAACATAGATGAGAAGAATCAACACGACAAATACCAGCATGATGCTGACAAGTGCCATAAGGCCTGCATTTCCCCAGTTTGTTGCAAGTATCATCATAACTCTGTTACCTATGTTTAATTATTACAATGGAATGTTGTTATGACGCTTTGCAGGATTCTCCAAACGCTTGTTGCGCAAAGACTCCAAAGCACGGATCACACGGAAACGTGTGTTGCGTGGCTCGATAACATCGTCGATGTAGCCGTAGCGTGCAGCGTTGTATGGGTTAGAGAACTTGTCGCGGTACTCCTGCTCCTTCTCTGCAACGAACTTAGCCTTATCCTCCTTGTTCTCGAATGCAGACAATGCCTTAGCGTGCAATACCTCAACAGCACCACTTGCACCCATAACTGCGATCTCAGCAGTTGGCCAAGCGTAGTTAACATCACCACGGATGTGCTTAGATGACATAACGATGTATGCACCACCGTAAGCCTTACGCAATGTAACAGTTACCTTTGGCACTGTAGCCTCGCAGTATGCGAAGAGAAGCTTAGCACCGTGGGTGATAACACCACCGTACTCCTGAGCTGTACCAGGCAAGAAGCCAGGAACGTCAACCAAAGTTACGAGTGGAATGTTGAACGCGTCGCAGAAACGTACGAAACGTGCAGCCTTACGTGAAGCGTTGATATCGAGAACACCCGCCATAAACTTAGGCTGGTTAGCGATGATACCTACACTCTGGCCGTTGAAACGTGCGAAACCTGTGATGATGTTCTTAGCGTATGCCGCTGCAGACTCCAAGAACTCGCCATTGTCGACGATAGCCTTGATAACCTCCATCATATCGTATGGCTTGTTAGGGTTATCAGGGATGATCTCGTTGAGGATATCCTCCTTACGCGCGATATCATCGGTGCAAGGCTGATCTGGTACGAGAGCTGTGTAGTTCTGTGGCATATATGAGAGAAGGTCGCGAATAAGCTTAAGACCCTCCTCCTCTGAATCTACTGCAAACTGAGCAACACCCGACTTTGTTGTGTGCATATTAGCACCACCCAACTGCTCCTGAGTTACATCCTCACCAGTCACGGTCTTAACAACCTTAGGACCTGTCAAGAACATATTTGATGTCTCGCGGCGCATAATGATGAAGTCGGTCAACGCTGGAGAGTATACAGCACCACCTGCGCAAGGACCAAAGATAGCAGAGATCTGTGGGATAACACCTGATGCCATAACGTTACGCTGGAAGATGTTTGCGTAACCAGCCAAAGCGTTAACACCCTCCTGGATACGTGCACCACCAGAGTCGTTCAAACCGATGCAAGGAGCACCATTGCGAACTGCCATATCCATAACCTTGCAAATCTTGTCTGCCAAAGAGATAGACAAAGAACCTGCTGTTACGGTGAAGTCCTGTGCAAATACATATACCAAACGGCCAGCGATGGTACCATAACCTGTTACAACGCCATCACCGAATGTATGCTTAGCATCCATACCGAAGTCGTAGCAGCGGTGAGTAACGAACATATCGAACTCCTCGAAGCTACCCTCGTCCAACAACATAGCGATACGCTCACGAGCAGTATACTTACCCTTCTCGTGCTGCTTGTCGATAGCCTTCTGGCCACCACCCATACGAGCAGTCTGACGGTTATCCATCAACTTCTCAATTGCTTTCTGAATTTCGCTCATAGTGAAATTTTATTATTAGTTTTAGTTTATTTCAGTTTGTGTGAAGTAGCCTAACATCAGAGACGGCCACTCCGTTTGTTTAATAAATGATATAATTTGAGTTAGTTTTAGGCGCGCAAAGTTCGAGAAACCGCAGTTTACTCGACGTAAATGAGGATTTCGAGAACGAGTGCAACGCCAAAATAACCAAATTATATTATTTATTCTTGTTCTCGCAGAGCTCTGTAAGGATACCCTGAGTAGACTTTGGGTGAAGGAACGCGATAGTAAGCCCCTCAGCACCCTTACGTGGAGTCTTGTCGATAAGGCGGATGCCGTGAGCCTCAGCGTCTGCCAACTGCTCCTCGATGTTCTCGCAAGCGAGAGCCATATGGTGAATACCAACACCCTTATTCTCGATATACTTAGCGATTGTAGACTCAGGAGATGTAGGCTCCAAGAGCTCAATCTTAGTCTGACCAAGCATAAAGAATGCGGTCTTAACCTTCTGGTCAGCTACCTCCTCGATAGCGTAACACTTCAAACCGAGTACATTCTCCCAATAAGGAATTGCCTCCTCGAGGCTGTTTACTGCGATACCAAGATGCTCAATGTGTGATACTTTCATAGTAGTTAAATTTTTATAAAGTTTAGTATAATATTTTTTTGTTGCTGTCCTGATAATTTTATTACATAAAAATCACTCAAAGGTAGTCCAACTTTTTGAAACAACGAAATATTTTCGACTCTTTTTTTGATATTATTTCAACTTTTACGCTACCGCGGCAAAATATCGATTAAAAATCATAACTATCGCACAAAAAAAGCAAACCCGTAGCTTGATATTTGGAGAAAAATAGCTACCTTCGCAAAACAAACCCTACAGCTTATGAGATACACGCTGATCATACTGAGCCTGCTGCTGAGCTTCGCCACCGAAGTTTCGGCACAGCGTGTACGCATAGGCGAGCGTATCCCCGACATCGAGGTACAATCGGAGTATGGTCCCAAACTTGAGTATATCGAAAATGACTACACCTGCTTGGTGTTCATTAACTCACACAGCGCGCCCTGCATAGAGGCTCTGAAGCACATAAACAGCGATATGCTCTACGACACGGACATAGTGCTTGTGACGAAGGAGAAGCCAGAGAATCACTCCGAAATCGTGAAGCGTCTCGGCACCGATCAATACACCATAGCATACGATGTCGAGGGTAAGACATACCGCTCCTTTGGTGTCAACTACGTACCTTTCAGCGTCATATACAGCACCAAGCGCAAGCGTGTTGAGAGCTTCGGGTCGGTAGAATATTTATGCAACGGATCCTATTGCGAATAGAGAAACCTGATAACCTAAAACATTGATATAGATATGTCATACACAAAAATAGAACACTACGAGAAGGAGTATATTGATGCTCACCACGACAGTGCACTAAACGTCACAGACGGCGTGGAGAGCCAGCCTGTTGTAAACCCATATTTCGTGCGTAAGAAGCGCCGTCAGATGACCACCGACGAGTATGTTGCGGGAATCCTCGAGGGTAACATCACAATCCTTGCTCAGGCAATCACACTCATCGAGAGCAACAACCCTACGCACTACGCTCAGGCACAGGAGATTATCGAGAAGTGTCTACCCCACTCTGGTCGCTCGGTGCGTATCGGTATTACAGGTGTTCCAGGTGCTGGTAAGTCGAGTTTCATCGAGGCTGTAGGCAATATGGTCACCTCATATAAACATAAGTTGGCCGTACTTGCTATCGACCCATCGTCGGAGCGTAGCGGCGGCTCTATCCTCGGCGATAAGACACGTATGGAGAGCATCTGCCACAACCCTAATATCTTTGTTCGCCCTTCGCCTTCAGCAGGCTCGTTGGGTGGTGTAGCCCGCAAAACCCGCGAGACTATCGTACTCTGCGAGGCCGCAGGCTTCGATGTTATCTTCATCGAGACCGTGGGTGTAGGTCAGTCCGAGACTGCAGTACACTCTATGGTTGATATGTTTATGATGCTACAAATTTCGGGTGCTGGCGATGAGCTTCAGGGTATCAAGCGCGGTATTATGGAGATGGCCGATATGATGGTTATCACGAAGGCCGATGGTGAGAATATCCGCAAGGCGGAGCTTGCCAAGGCTCAGTATCAGGGAGCGTTGATGCTCTTCCCTATGCCCGAGTCGGAGTGGCGTCCAAAGGTCTATACCTGCTCATCGTTGGAGGGCACAGGTCTTGAGGAGGTATGGCAGGGTGTGGAGCAGTATCTGCAACATATCGAACTTAACGGCTACTTCACGGCAAATCGCAACCGCCAGAATAAGTATTGGATGTACGAGACTATCAACGAGACTTTGAAGTCGAGCTTCTACAACAACCCCGAGATTGAGGCACGTATGGCCGACATCGAGAAGCGCGTATTGGAGGCCAAGTTATCGTCGTTCATCGCCGCCAAAGAGCTTCTCGATATCTACTTCAAGTAGAGCGATATGCAATTAACTAAAATAAAGAGGGTGTCCAACAAGTTTTATGGACACCCTCAATTGTTTAAGAAGTTGTATAACAAAGGTTAGTTTTAGGCACACGAAGCACGAAAAAGCGGAGTTTACTAATCGTAAATGAGCATTTTGAGTGCGAGTACAACGAGAAAATAACCTTGTTAGACAGCCTCTTTTCTATTTAAATATGTCTATAACAACACGCTCCTCCAATCGAAGAATCTCATCCACCCTCGCCATCATCTTACACGATAGCACAGGGCAGCCGAAGCTACCTACCGTAGAGAGAGGAAATATCGGAAAGGAGGTGGTATACTCCCAGCCGTGAAGCACCACGCAGCGTGAGCGGAGGTTGGAGTTCGTAGCATCAAGACCGTCGAGCCTATATGCCACGCCATAGCGACCCTCATAACGCTCGGCAACCACAGCACGACCCTCACTCGAGAGGTGCGAGCCATCCTCATTCGAGAGACGCGCGTAGGCAGAGCGGACGTGCGACCTCTGTGCACCACTGCCGTGACTAACAGGCGCGATAAGCATAGGCTCGTTGCGCTCCATATCCCACACCACGAAGCGATTTCTACCCGAGTGGCGCGACAGGTCTACAAACATCGCCACACGGGTGTTATAACCCTCACGCGCACAAAACTCCCTGAGCACCACGGCACGCTCCACCACCCTACTTTGCAAGCTCATCTCTCAGCTGCTCTATAAGTTGCGGAACACCCACTGCGCCACGCTCCTTGATATGCGTAAGCGGATTGCGAATCATAGCAGTATCGGGCGCTCCAGGGTCTACCAAGTAGATAGGCACCTGACGATCACGAACATAGTACACCAACGATGCTGCAGGGTATACAGCAAGCGACGTACCCACGACAATGAGAATATCCGCCGAGGCAACAATCTGGCACGCGGCATCGAACATCGGTACCGACTCACCAAAGAATACGATATGTGGACGCAAGAGCGCACCATCCTCGCCACGCGCATCTAAATCCTGCTCCCAGCCGTCGTTTATATCATAGATAAGCCCTGGGTTACGCTCCGAGCGCAACTTCATAAGCTCGCCGTGGAGATGCAGAACTCGCGTAGAGCCCGCCTGCTCGTGGAGATTATCCACATTCTGCGTCACGACACACACATCGGCCCACTGCTCCATCTCGGCAATGGCGATATGCCCTGCGTTAGGCTTCTTGGTGAGCGACTCCCTGCGGCGCATATTGTAGAACTCGATAACCTGAGCGCGGTTATTTTTCAATGCCTCGGGGGTACACACATCCTCGATACGGTAGTTTGCCCAGAGGCCATCCGAATCACGGAACGTAGAGATACCGCTATCGGCACTCACACCCGCACCCGTGAAAACAACAATTCGCTTTTTCATATCTCTCAATTTTACTCCCCCAAAGTTACAAAATATTATACAAATACTCTATTGTTGCTCGTTTTTTATCGGCTGAGGTTGTCACTTTTAACTAAAAGCACTACCTTTGTCGCAAATGTAACTATTTAACAGATGAAAAAGGCTCTCAAAAATCTTGGTTTATGGATAATCATTGCGATGATTATCGGTATTATCGTTGGTATAGCAATGGGTCCGGATGCTTCGGTATTCAAGCCTCTCGGCGACCTATTTATCCAACTCATTAAGATGCTCGTTGTACCACTCGTATTGGTATCGATCATCAGCGGTGCTGCGGCACTCGGCGAGACAAAGTCGGCAGGTAAGATCGGTTTTATAAGTATCGGCTTTATGCTCGTTACCACAGCCATCTCAATTGTTGTTGCTTTGGTGCTTGGCGAGATGTTCCAGCCAGGAGCTTCGATCGACCAGTCAACCGTGGCTACCCTTGCCGAGGGTTATGAGGTGGCACAGCAGACCGCACCAGCACCTATGGGCTTCTGGGATACGGTTATTGGTATGATTCCTGCCAATCCTATCGCGGCTTTGACAGAGGGTAATATCCTCCAAATCATCATCTTCGGTCTTTTCTTTGGTTTCGGAGTTTCTGCCCTTGAGCGTGAGAAGCGCACCAAGATCTCTAACGGATTGAATATGATTCTCGATGCGCTGATATGGTGTATCGGCAAGGTGATGCTCGTTGCGCCATTTGGTGTATTCGGTCTTATCGCCGACGCTACGGGCACCTTCGGCTTCGAGATTTTGTTGCAGGTGGCAAACGTACTCTGGATCGACATCCTCGCCATCGCCATCATCGGTCTCGGCTTATACCCTATGTGCGTATCACTCTTCTCACGTGTGAAGCTTAGTGACTACTTCCGCGCTATGGTCAAGCCTCAGATTGTATCGTTCTCGACAGCATCGTCACTCGCCACACTGCCTGTGAATATGAGTGCGTGTGACGAGATGGGCATCTCGAAGCAGACTTCGGGCTTCGTGCTTCCTCTCGGTGCGACAATCAATATGGCGGGTAACGCTATCTACTACGCCCTCCTTGCGGTCTTCTTCGCACAGTTCTACGGCATCGACCTACAGATGGCCGACTACGTCTCGATAACCATCGTATGCACCCTCGGTGCTATTGGTCAGGCTGGTGTTCCAGGCCCTACGCTCCTTGCCGCAGCGGTACTCGTAGCAGCAGGCATCCCTCTCGAGGGTCTGCCACTCTTCTATGCCCTCGACCGAATCTTTGATATGATGCGTACAACGCTCAACATCACTGGCGATGCTGCCTGCGCCGCAGTTGTCGACCGCTTCGTGAAGGAGGAGCAAGAGTAGCGATATCGTGGTATAATAATTGCGTCTCATAGAGTAAACACATATTCTATGAGACGCATCTATTTTATCTTTGCCACACTCGCAATCGTAGCGATGGGCATAACAGCAACAATCGTAGCGCAGAGTGACGACAAGGCTGCCAAGAAGGCACAGCACACCGCAGCACAGAATCTACGCCAGCAGCATCGTGCAGAGCGTATGGCGGCATACGAGAAATATCTCGACTCGCTTGTTATGTCGCACAACTTCAGATTTATACCTCAGACCATACAGCAGCTTCCGGCGGGTATGATGCGTAACCTCGCAAATCCCGCCTACGAGGTTGTGATACGCAACGAGGATGTCGACGTGTGTATCCCCTACATCAAGGGTCTCACACCGCCCTACTACCCTGTGGTATTCAACTACGTACTCCCCTACGTGTCGGGCTACACCGCCGAGCAGGCTTCCGACGGGTGGAACGTAACATTCAGCACCACAATGTTTTCATCCACCGACTACACCTTCCACCTCGAGATTAACTCTCACTATGGCGGCGCAATGCTCACCATAAGCTCGCCATTCTACAACTCGGTGCAGTACACCGGAAACGTAATGGGAATATAAGCAAAGGGGAAAGGGAAGTAGTTTACCATTTATGTCATTCTGAGCGTAGTGAAACGAAGTCGAAGAATCTCCTTGTTGCCCACTAAATATCAGTGTGTTGCATATCAGGAGATCCTTCGACTACGCTCAGGATGACATACTACTATACTCGTGCGATGCACTCCCTACTTTTCACCTTTCACCTCTCCCTTTTCACCTCTAATGTAGCACCTGCTTAAGATAGTGTCCTGTATAACTCTCAGGGGTATTGGCGATGGTTTCGGGCGTACCCTCGGCAACCACCATACCGCCATCACGGCCACCCTCGGGACCCATATCTATAATCCAGTCGGCAACCTTGATAACATCTAAGTTATGCTCGATGACTATCGCCGTGTTGCCGCAATCCACAAGGCGGTTTATAACACCCAACAACTGACGAATATCCTCGAAATGGAGACCCGTAGTAGGCTCGTCAAGGATATAGAGCGTGCGTCCCGTATCGCGCTTCGAGAGCTCCGTGGCGAGTTTTATACGCTGCGACTCTCCTCCCGAAAGCGTGGTGCAGGGCTGTCCCAAGGTGAGATATCCCAAGCCCACCTCCTGAATAGCACGTAGCTTCTGATATATCGAGGGGATATGCTCGAAGAACTCCACAGCCATATTGATGGTCATATTCAGCACATCGTTGATGCTCTTACCCTTATACTTCACCTCCAAGGTCTCGCGGTTGTAGCGATTGCCGCCACACGCCCTACATTTCACATAGACATCGGGCAGGAAGTTCATCTCTATAGTCTGAAAACCCGCACCTCGACACTCCTCACAGCGACCACCCTTGACATTAAATGAGAAGCGTCCCGCCTTATAGCCACGAATCTGCGCATCGGGCGTCATCTCAAAGAGTTTGCGGATGTCGGCAAAGAGATTGGTGTATGTAGCGGGGTTGCTACGTGGCGTACGGCCGATGGGCGACTGATCGACAACAACGAGTTTGTCGATATGCTCCAACCCCTCGATAGCCTCATACTTAAGTGGCTGGTCGTAGGAGCGATATAGATGGCGTGAGAGGATAGGTCTTAGCGTGCCGTTTATGAGCGACGACTTACCCGAACCCGATACTCCCGTGACGCATACGAATTTTCCGAGCGGGATTCTCACATCCACACCCTTCAGATTGTGTCCCGAAGCACCACGCAACGTAAGGTACTCACCACTACCCTCGCGCAACGTCTCGGGAATCTCAATCCTTCGGCGACCCGTAAGATAGTCCGCCGTGATGCTGTCGCTACTGCAGATATCCTCGAATGTTCCCGCAGCGACAATCTTTCCGCCACGGCGACCAGCCAAAGGACCTACATCGACGATATAATCCGCCTCGCGCATCATATCCTCGTCGTGCTCCACAACAACAACCGAGTTACCCGCATCGCGCAGCGACTTGAGGCTATCTATAAGTTTGCGATTATCCCTCTGGTGGAGTCCAATGCTCGGTTCATCGAGGATATACAACACATTGACAAGCTTAGAGCCAATCTGCGTAGCAAGACGTATGCGCTGCGCCTCACCGCCCGAAATGGTACGCGATGCGCGCGACAACGACAGATATCCCAATCCTACATCCACAAGGAATCCTGTGCGCTCGCGAATCTCCTTGATGATATCACGCGCGATGGTGCGCTCCTTATCGTTCAAGCACTCCTCGACACCCGCAATCCACGCCTGGAACTCGAGGATGGACATTGCCGACACCTCGGCGATATTCATATCTCCAATACGGAAGTGGAGCGCCTCATCCTTCAACCTCGAGCCTCCACACTTAGGACAATTCTCCATAACGAGGAACTGCTCGCGCCACTTCTCACCACGCTTCGACTCCTCATCGACGTTGCGCATAAGCCACTCCGAGAGTCCCATCCACTGACACATTGTGTTACCGCCACTGAGCGAGAACTCCGACGTGTTGATGGTCATAGGCTCGGCATCGCCATAGAGGATTACGTTCATAGCCTCGGTGGAGAGGGTATCGACAGGATCGTCGAGCGAGAAGTCGTGACGGCGTCCCAGCACCTCCAACATCGCAAAGAGCATATTGTTACGATGCTTACCCAGCGGCTCTATACCTCCCTCACGCAGCGACAACGTGCCATCGGGGGCAATCTTACGGATATCAAACACCGCACGCTCACCCAAACCATTACACTCTGGGCAGGCGCCCTTTGGCGAGTTGAACGAGAAGGTATGTGGCTGTGGCTCCTCGAAGGCCTCGCCCGTAGTAGGACACATCAGATTTCGAGAGTAGTAACGTACACCCTCGGTAGCATAGTCGTAGAGCATCATCGTACCCTTACCCTGACGCATCGCCTCACCCAGCGATGTCATCATACGCTCACGGTGTGCATCACCCACCACAAGGCGGTCGACAACCAAATCTATCGTATGAATCTTATATCGGTCGAGCTTCATACCTGGCGAAATCTCACGTATCTCACCATCAATGCGGGCATAGATATATCCCTTGCGCGACATAGTCTCAAAGAGCTCCCTATAATGGCCCTTACGTCCCTTAACCACAGGGGCAAGGAACGCCACACGACGACCATCGAAGCCCTCTATCATAAGGTTGCATATCTGCTCGTCGCTATAACGCACCATAAGTTCACCCGTATATGGTGAGTAGGCACGCGACGCACGAGCGTACAACAATCGAAGGAAGTCGTTAATCTCGGTTACAGTACCCACCGTCGAACGTGGGTTCTTATTTGTTGTCTTCTGCTCGATAGCCACAACAGGGCTGAGGCCCGTGATGTGGTCCACATCGGGGCGCTCCATATTTCCTACGAACTGACGTGCGTAGGCCGACAAGGTCTCCATATATCGGCGCTGACCCTCAGCATAGATGGTATCGAAGGCGAGTGACGACTTGCCCGACCCCGAGAGTCCCGTGATGACGACAAGAGAGTCACGCGGGATGGCGACATCCACATTCTTGAGATTGTGGACACGCGCACCTATAACCTCTATCTGCTTCTTAGCCATACCCCACTACAACAATTGCGACAATATCGTCTGGAGCGAGATCCACCCCATAAGGTCAATAAAGAATACCACGATGATAAAGAGCGTGAACCAGCGCACAAACTTCACACCCCAGTTCATCGCCCAATGCGATGCCATAACCGCACCCACTATATTTCCTGCGCCGTGCAATAAGCCCGCCATCCACTCTACCTGACCGTTGTAGATGAACACCGCAAGGGCAAAGGGCGTGGATAGGAAGATAACAAAGCCCTTTATTACATTGGCCGTGACGATATCCAAATCCATAGACCATATCGTGATGGCAAGGATCAGAAAGCCAAGACCGATATAGATATATCCGCCATAGAAGCCTATGATGAAGAACCAAACATAGTGCCACCACTTGATATTAAGGCCGTGGCCACCCGAAACCTGCTGCTTATCCTTACCCAAGATGAGATATATGAGGATGATGGCAAGCACCGCGCTGAGACATATCTTAAACACCGACTCACTCACCTCCGTAGCCACCAAAGCTCCAAAGATATTACCAACGATAGCAGGAATAGAGAGCAGCACGCCACTCCTCAGATGCAACATTCCCTTACGCAGGAACGACACCGTAGCCGACAGGTTCTGCAGCAGCACCGCGATACGATTTGTTCCGTTGGCAATACCGATAGGCATACCCATAGCCATAAACAGTGACATCGTAATAACCGAGCCACCGCCACCAAGCGTATTGATAATACCAACAATAACTCCCGACACGAGGAGCAAAACAATCTCATTAACACTCATATTCTCACTACTTTATTTCAAAATTATCGGCATCCGCAGAGACATTAAACTTCTCCCTGAAATGCTGCAATGCCACAACATCCAACTCCACAATCGCGACACCCTCGCGCGATGCCATATCCACAACATCACGACCGCAGTAATCCACAACTGCCGAGTCTCCCGAGTACTCCAAACCTGGCTCGCAACCTATGCGATTGACACCCACGGCGTATGCCTGATTCTCGATAGCCCTGGCACGAAGCAGCGTTCGCCACACCTCCCTACGTGGCTTGGGCCATAGGGCGACATAGAGTATCGCATCGTAGTCGCCACGCTGGCGGCTCCACACTGGAAAACGAAGGTCGTAGCAGACAGCCAGAAAGTATCTCACTCCGCGCCACGATACCACCTTACGCTCCGCACCCGCCTTATACCTCAGATGCTCGCCACCAACCGAAAATAAATGGTGCTTATCGTACCACTCCACGCCACCATCGGGCTTCACAAAATACATACGATTGTAGTGGTCATCACCCGCCTTCACCGACACCGAGCCTACGATAGCGGCATCCATCTTTGCAGCCATACGCTGCATCCAGCAAAGCGTAGAGCCACAATCCGACACCCCCTCTGGCTCTGTGACAAAGCCCGTCTGGAACATCTCCGACAGCACCACGACATCGGCATCCACACCCTCGAGCATCTGCTCCAAGGCCTTCAAATTGGCATCGACATCTCGCCACGCGATATCGCGCTGAACTATAGCCACGCGCTGCTTCATCACTTAGTAGCTATATAAAAGAGGTCGAAACACCTCGGGTGAACATCCACAACCTTATAGTCCTCCATCTTAATACCCTCCGTAAGGCTCCTATTAGCACTATGGAGCTTGCGGCGGTTAAGACGATTCAAAATATCATACGGGATCTGCAGCAGCCAGCGCGGCAACCACCACTGCATACGCAACACATCGAAGCGCATAATACGACTTACCGACTCGCTATTCTTGGTATAGTACTCCCATACACGCTCATTACCCTCCACGCCGCGCGCCACAACATCCGAGAACGCCGCGAGCAACGCTCCAAACTCCGATGCGGTATACTCCCTCACGTGCCACGGATTGCGCGTGAGCGACATAGGTTTGTTGGGCGTGCTGACAATGAACTTTCCTCCTGGCTTCAGCACTCTGAGCACCTCCGCGACAAAAGCTCTGTCATTGCGGATATGCTCGATAACCTGAAACGACACCACATAGTCGAACGTATTGTCAGCAAACGGTAGCGGCGGCACCTTAGCCTCCACAAACTCGACACTTGCAGGCAACACACCCAACTCCTCGGAGCGGGTTTTATCAACAGTCGTGAAGTGCTCGGCAAAGGGGGCTATGATCTCCGCGCCATAACCCGTACCAGTACCAACCTCCAACACACGACCCGAGACCATCTGCGACGCTGCGACATACGCCAGCCGCGAACGCTGGAATACGTAGTTGTCGCTAACATCGCGCGATACCCTCTCTGCGGTTTTGAGTGCCATTCTCTTACGATTTTACTTTATTACCTCGATGCCATACTCCGTCTGGCGCACCTTACCCTGCTTCAGAAGCATACCGAGTGCACGCTTAAAGACCTTCTTGCTCATACCCGTAAGACGCGCAACATCCTGGGGATCTGTCTTATCGTTCGCACTCAGAACGCCACCGTGAGCCTTAAGCAGAGCCTCGAGCTTCACAACCGAAGTCTCCACCTCTGCCAAGCCCGTCTGCTGGAGGCTGACGTCGATACGCATATCCTCCGTGATCTTACGAATCCAACCCTTGCAGCGGTCTCCGATGCGAATAGGACGGAAGAGCTGATTCTTATATATCATACCCCAGTGACGGTTGTTAAGCACAACGCGATAACCGATAGGTGTCTCGTATGCCACAAAGACATCCACCTCGTCGTTAACCTTCACCGTGAGAGTCTCATCGTTGTAGACAAACGGCTTTATCTTGTTGGTAGCCACGCAGCGTCCTGTACGCTCGTCGACATACATATAGACCACGGTTCTCTGACCCGCTACGACACCACCCTGCTGATTACGATTAGGGAGAAAGAGATGCTTACCCGAGAGTCCCCAATCGAGGAACGCACCGTGAATACTCTTATCCACAACCTTCAGCGCAGCAACCTCGCCAACCTTGATAAGTGGAGTTTCAGTAGAGGCCACAAGGCGATCCTCAGAGTCGTGATATACGAACACCTCAACCTCGTCACCCTCCTTCATATCGAGGCGTGTGAAGCGATTTGGGAGCAACACCTCGTTGCCCTCGTCATCCCTAAGATATAGTCCGAAGTCGGATATTCGGCCCACGTGCAGTCTCTGTATCTCTCCTGTTCTCATAGCTTGCAATGTTATTTCGTTGTACTAAATATGCTTTATCGGGTAAAGATACGAATTTTCTCGCAGAAAACAAAATTATGCATTATTATTGGAGAATAAACACAAGGTTATACGGATATAGGACAAAAAAAGAATAGGCTGTATAAAATCCATACAGCCCAATATTATGAGGCAGAATCGGCCTCTATAACGAACAAAGATATTACTTCTTTGCCTCAGCTACAGACTCAGCACGGAACTCCTTCAAGAGCTTTGAAAGCTCCAACGCAGCCTTACGTGCGCGAGTACCTGCAGCCTTATTATTTTTCTCTACCTGCAATGCTGCGTTAGCTGAAAATGCCTCATACTGAGCAGCGATCTTCTCTACCAATGTCTTCATATCAATAAAATTTTTAAGGTTTTTCGTTATGCAAAGTTATAAATTATTTTTATTCTGCAAATTTTTTACCTCTTATTTTATTCATAATGTGGTGATTTTACAACAAATCAACCATTTTTACAGCATCGCGTAGTGGCAAAAAGGGGAGCTCCTTAAAGCGATATTAGCAATACCACACAACTATCGCCATTGCCCAATGCGCAACACATCATAGTGAGCATAAAATCCCCAATAATGGGGATTGCGTAGCGGCGCAAAATTCCATACCTTTGTGGTCATTAAATAACGAAATAGATAAACTAACAAATATAGATGCGTCTAAGCGAACTTAAAACTGGAGAAAAAGCCATAGTGGTTAAGGTGTTGGGCTACGGAGGTTTCCGCCGCCGAATTATGGAGATGGGCTTCGTGCGCGGTCAAGAGGTGACGGTAATCCTCGATGCACCGCTCAAGGACCCTATCGAGTACCACATTATGGGATACGATATATCCCTCCGACGCAAGGAGGCGGAGATGATCGTGGTGATGACACACAAAGAGGCTTCGAAGCTCTCAGAGGTGGAGTCCTCGACACTCGTAAACAACGACGAGATCCTTGTGGAGGCGGTACGTAGCAGCCACAAACACATAAGCGTAGGATTGGTGGGCAACCCCAACTCGGGCAAGACATCGCTCTTCAACACCCTCTGCGGACGTAGCGAGCACGTGGGAAACTACAGCGGCGTGACGGTGGATGCCAAACGCGGAACACTCGAATACAAGGGCTACACGCTGGAGATCACCGACCTACCTGGCACATACGCCCTCTCGGCATACTCACCCGAGGAGGTATACGTGCGCAGGCATATCGTCGAGAACACCCCCGATGTTATCATCAATACCGTTGTAGCCTCAAACCTCGAGCGCAACCTCTACCTCACCACCGAGCTTATCGACATAAGCCCGAAGATGGTCATAGCACTCAATATGTACGATGAGCTGGAGCGCGGCGGTGCGAAATTCGACCACGAGAGCCTCGGTGGTATGATTGGCGTTCCGATGATCCCTGTCGTAGCACCCTCGGCGCGCGGCATCGAGGAGCTTCTCGATGCGGTGATTGCGGTATATGAGAACCGCGACCCTCGAGTGCGCCACATACACATCGGCTACGGCTCGATTATCGAGGAGCATCTCGCAACACTAAACGCCGAGATGCGCGAACATCGCGAGGAGCTTATTGCACACTTCCCGCCACGCTACTACGCCCTGAAGCTCATCGAGGGCGACAAGGAGGTTATGGATCTCATCGCCTCATCGCCCCACGCCAAGCGTTGGCGAAGAATGGCCGACCGCGCAAGAGTAAATATCGAGGATGCCTTAGGCGAGGATATCGAGACAGCGTTGGCTAATCAGAAGTATGGTTTCATATCGGGAGCAATGAAGGAGACCTATACGGCTGCGGAGCGTAAGCGTAACACCCTCGGCGATAAGCTCGATGCCATCGTCACACACCGCGTATGGGGATTCCCGATATTCTTTGCCCTTATGTGGTTTATGTTCTACTGCACCTTCACCCTCGGTGCCTATCCGCAAGGATGGATAGAGTCGGGCGTGGAGTGGCTCTACAACACCGTTCACGGTATGATGAGCGCAGGAGCGTTGCGCGATATGCTCACCGATGGTGTTATCAGCGGCGTGGGCAGCGTCCTTGTCTTCCTGCCCAATATTATGATCCTCTACCTCTTCATATCGCTCTTGGAGGATTCGGGATACTTGGCACGCGCGGCATTTATTATGGATAAGGTTATGCACCATATGGGTGTTCACGGCAAGTCGTTCATACCTATGGTTATGGGCTTCGGCTGCAACGTTCCAGCAGTTATGGCGTGCAGAACCATCGAGTGCACCACATCGCGTATCATAACCATTATGGTTGTACCGTTTATGTCGTGCAGCGCGCGCCTACCTATATATATGATGATAGTAGGCACGTTCTTCCCTGCGTATGCTGGCACAGCACTATTTCTGCTATATGTCGGGGGTATGATAATGGCCGTGATCTCGGCACGCCTGATGCGTAGGTTTATGTTCCGCGAGCAGGAGGCTCCGTTTGTTATGGAGCTTTCGCCATACCGCATACCTACGACTGTGACCACCATACGCCATATGTGGTCGAAGTGTGCGCAGTATCTCAAGAAGATGGGCGGCTTAATACTCATAGCCTCTATCGTGGTGTGGTTGCTGAGCTACTATCCTCGCCCCGAGGCCGACACCACGGAGCAGAATATGCCACGCTACGAGCAGTCGTATATGGGACATATAGGCAAGTTCTGCGAGCCTGTGTTTGCCCCTATGGATATGGAGTGGCAGGCTACGGTAGCCCTCATATCGGGTATTCCAGCGAAGGAGATTGTAGTAAGCACTATGAACGTTCTCTATGCTCATCCAAGCGACGAGGAGGCTGCCAACGACGAGGAGCTGTCGCCATCGGCAACAAAGCGCATAGCCGAGAGTATGTCGATACCTACCGCCGTGGCATTCCTGATATTCTCACTCCTCTATCTCCCTTGCGTAGCCACCATTATGGCCATAGGCGCGGAGCTGAATTGGAAGTGGGCCGTGGGTTCGGCACTCTACAACACCGCCGTGGCGTGGGTCGTAGCGTGGATAGGATTCCTAATAACCTCATTAATTATGTAGCCTTATGACGTGGCAGGATTGGAGCGTGGCGGCTATAGCCATTGTCGTTACGATAATATTGGTACGCCGCATCTGGCGATTCTTCGTATGCGGCGACACGGCAAGCAGCTGCGAGGGTTGCAACAAGGAGTGTAGCCACCGCAAGCGAAGTAAGCGCGAAGAGAAGTGATTGATAAGTTTAAAAATACACAGGGAGTTTAAGAGACATCTTAAACTCCCTGTGTATTTCATTTTGCAGCGCTACTTTTTATCGCTCTCCTCGCGACGTTTATCATTTTTGCGCATAAGCTTGCGAATGGCCGAGGCGAGATTCTGAGGGTCGATATTTCGCTTTATCACCGACGAGTGTGCCAGCGAAATCTGACCCGTCTCCTCCGACACAGCAATGATAATAGCATCCGAAACCTCGCTCATACCGAGTGCCGCTCGGTGACGCATACCATACGACTTTGGTACCTCCTGCTGCGTAGATGGAAGCACACACTTCGCCGCAACAACTCTGCTGCCGTGGATGACCATAGCGCCGTCGTGAAGCGGCGCATTCTTGAAAAAGACATTTTCGATAAGCGGCGTCGACACCTTTGCATCTATCGAGATGCCGCTCTCCTCGATGACACTGAGGTCGCTCGACTGCTTGAGGATAATCAGCGCACCGACCTTATCGGCTCCCATCTCCTGGCAAGCCAAGACAATAGGATCGAGATCAATATCCGACTCCTGGCGACGGTTGCGGAAGTTGAAGATGCGCGACAGCCACTCGAAGCGTTCGCGCTGGCGGCCGATAACCTGCAGGAAGTGGCGAATCTCAGGCTGGAAGATGATGAGGATGGCGATGACACCGACCGAGATAATCTGCCCGAGGATTGTAGAGAAAAGAACCAAGTTGAAGGTCTTGACGAGAATCCAGACAAGGTAGATGATGAAGATACCCATAATGATGTATGGCGCAGATGTTCCCCTCATCGCACGATATACTCCATAGAGCAGCGATGCCACCAAGACGATGTCAATAACGTCAACAAATGTGAATGGTATAAATCCCATTATTCTAAATATTTTACTGAAACCCTAAGATAGTCGATAAATAACGGAGCAAAAATAATAAAAAAAAGCCGATAAGCAAACGCAAATCGGCAATTTTATAACGTTGTTATAACGCTTACTCCAAAGCACCCGCCTCGTAAAGCTCGTCAACCTTCTTAAGAACAAGATCTGAGATGTTGAGCGAAGGATCAGCATCGACAACAGATACAGCGTTGATAATCATCTTGTAACGTCTATCAGCATTAAGCTCCTCGATAGCCTTGCGAGCGATGCTCTGAA
The DNA here is from genome assembly GCA_017630455.1 of Alistipes sp. Classification (GTDB taxonomy): domain Bacteria; phylum Bacteroidota; class Bacteroidia; order Bacteroidales; family Rikenellaceae; genus Alistipes. The sequence continues at coordinate 48,326 of JAGBVG010000048.1, forward strand.
AGCGATTCATAAGCACCATCTGCTCCTCGGCAAGAGCCTGCTCCTCGGTCTGGAGCTTCTGACCCTCGGTCTGAACTGTGGTCTGGAGAGCTGTCATACGAGTCTGGATAGACTCACCCTTCTTCTGCAACTCTGCCTGACGCTCCTGAGCCTTGAGAGTGGTAACAAGACCCTTCTCATAATCCTGCTGGAGCTTCATCGCCTCATTCTGAAGCTTATTGTACTCCTGAGCCAAGCTCTGCTCCTTCTTTGCCCAGCCATCCTGCGCCTCTGCGGCACGCACCTGGAACTCCTGCATCTTGGTCTCCAAAGCCTTACCCTCCGAAGCATAGAGCTTGCTTGATGACATAATATAGTCGAGATCAACATATACGACATCGCCACTTGCTACACACTCCACGGTGCGAACCTCGGTGCTGTCGCTTGCTGTCACGTTCTTGTCCGCGTTACCACTTGCAGAACCTGCACAAGAGGCCATCAATGCCGACGCAGCCAAGATAAAGAAAAGACTCTTTTTCATAATTTTTATACTTTGTTTTAGTTAATTTTCACATTTCGAAACACAAAGGTAAGAAAATTTATTTACTTTTGTAGAAAATTTAAAATATTTTTCACTTAACGACACTATTATGTACGAATATATATCAGGACAGGTTACCGAGGCGACACCCACATACGCGGTAATCGAGGCTGCGGGCGTGGGATATTTCATAAATATCTCGCTCAAAACCTACTCCGACATCGAGCAGGCGCAGCAGGCTCGTCTCTACGTTCACTTCATCGTGCGCGAGGATCAGCAGGCACTCTTCGGTTTCTCCACAAAGTTGGAGCGCGAGCTATTTCGCCAGCTCATAAGTGTCTCAGGCGTAGGAGGTAACACCGCGCGTATGATACTCTCGACATACTCGTCGCACGAGCTTCAGAACATCATAGCCACCGAAAACGCCGTGCTGCTGAAGAATGTCAAAGGCCTCGGACTAAAGACCGCGCAGAAGATCATCGTGGAGCTCTCGGGCAAGATGATAGAGCTTGGAGCAAGCGATATGATGACACCGATTATCAAGGGCGCGACACCACAAGATAACGAGACCTACAACGAGGCTTTGGCGGCCCTTGCAATGCTCGGATTCCAGAAATCGGCATCGGAGAAGGCTCTCAAAGCCATCTTTAAGGAGTCGCCCGACATCTCGGTGGAGGATGCCGTTCGCAGCGCACTGAAGAGATTGTAGTAGCAGATTTTCAAGAAAATTTCGAGGTTTACAAAATAATTACTATCTTTGTGCGATATATATATGTGTATGGAAAGATATCGTAACATACTTCGAAAAGAGATAGTGACAGCCGTGCTGCTATGTATGGCTATCGTGTTTGTAGGGTGCAAGAATGAGACCGACACCACGCTGACACAGCAGCAGCAGTCGATAGAAAAGTACCTCACGAGTTCTCACAACCCTCGCCTGATCGAGGAGACAGAGATCGCGAACTCACCACAGTCGAACCCTCCGTTCTACACCCGTTGGGATATGGATATCTATCGCTACATCGCCACATACTACGACGAGGGTCGCGAGAAGCTGCCCGAGATCACAAACGGCTCTACTTTTGATATTACATACACCGCATACATCTTCAACGGCAACGCACCACAAACTACGGATATGTTCGCCACAAACGATGCGGCGCAACTCGAGGAGCTTAAGGCAATGGGACTCACACCAACGTATGAGTGGAGCACTGAACCTAAGCGTGTGACAATGGGTAAGGGAGATCTCTTCGCGAGCCTTGAGACAGCTCTTGAGAGCTGCCGCGAGGGCGACGACATCGAGGTTTACTTAACCTATCCCGAAGCGTATGGCAAAAACTACATCGGCAAAGTCCCAAGCAAGTCGGCACAGATGTGGAAGATAAAGATCGAAGAAGTCATAGAGTAAAATACAGAATATGAGATACATATATAACACAATAACATTCATTATTGCTATTACGCTCCTTAGCTCGTGTTTCAAAGAGCCAAAGGTGAGCTACGAAGATGTGGAGCGCCGCTCGCTGCGCGCGTGGATAACAGAATACCACCCCGAGCTTCTCGAGAATTACCAGGAGGAGGGTGAGTATTACGTGGAGGTACTCGACCGAGGCGTTCAGGACTCTGTTGAGGTTACCGGCAAGGATGTGTGGGTGTGGTGCGACTTCACAACACGCAACCTCGATGGCGATATCGTTGAGACACGTAATGCCGACCTCACGAAGATGGTAAACACCTTCAACAAACATACACGCTACATCCCTGCATTCCGCTTCAGTGGCAAGGATAGCCATACGCTGATGGAGGGTACATACCTCGCGACGTTCAACAAACTCAAGATTGCCGATGAGGAGCTGATGGTGCGCTACGGCACTAAGTTGCGTCTCTACCTGCCATCTATCGTAACGGAGAGCAACGTGGCGACAAACGACGGTGGCTACGAGGGTGAATATGCTCTCGATACAAGCAAGCCTCTGACTGTGGAGATGACAGTATATGGCCACGTGGGCAACCCTGTGGCATACGAGGGTGAGCGCGTGACAGCGTTCGCTAATGTCAATGGCGGCGTATGCCAGGAGCATAGCACAACAACTGAGGAGGACGCTGAGACCCAGAGCTATAGCCGTCGCCGTGCGACACGTGGCGACAGCGACGAAGAGGAGCAGGAGGAGGTAGATACACGACCTTTGGAGTTCTTCGATGGTCGCTGGCATCAACCTGTGGATACTATGAAGCACCTCTTGGTGAAGTACTCATACTCTCCCGAGACCACTATCGACTTTGCCGGGGCGTTGGGTGTCGACACGCTCAAATACCCTTCGGAGAATATCTATAAGGCTGGTGGCGTGAATATCGCAGACCTCGACAGCCGTATCAACGCCGCCCTCATAGAGCGTTTCGGCAGAGGAATTGATGGCGACGAGGAGATATTGGAGGCCGACTCCATAAATACCAAGACCACTGCAAAGGTGTGGTATATAGGTCGCTTCTTGGACGGCTTTATCTTCGATACCAACATCGACGAGGTTAACGAGATTCTCTACGGCACGGTGGAGAATAAGGGCGAGGCATTGTCGTTCACAACCAACGATCCTGTGGAGGAAAACGAGTATATCTTGGCGTGGGAGTATGCCATCCCTACGCTACGCCTCGGACAGTGGGCTGCCATCGTGACGGTGTCGACATACGGCTACGGCATTTCGGGCAAGGTTGGCTCACACACCTCAACAACCACAACCGATGGCACATACGACTACGCCAGCTACTATAACTATATGAACTATATGAACAACTACTACGGTGGTTACTATGGTTATGGTAATATGTACAACCAGGGATACTACGGCTATAACCCCTACTACTATGGTTATACGCCACAGGTGACAACCACAACCGTCACCACCACCTCTACGGAGATCCCGGCGTTCTCGCCACTGCTGTTCCAGGTATTTGTGGAAAAGTAGTAGCGTAGAAGCCGCCTAAGAAGAGTTATTTTCTCGTTGCACTCGTCCTCAATATGCTCATTTACACCAAGTAAACTGCACTATTTCGGACTTCGTGCGCCTAAAACTAACCCTTGTTATACGACTTCTAAAAGTTAGAGTTGAGGTAAAGAGAAAGAGCGGATGGGACATACTTGGCGTATTTCCCATTCGCTCTTTGGATTGAGGTGCAACAGATTGCGCCTTATCCCCAACACCGAATTTCTTGATAGAAGGTAGTAGATGCAACGCTCGGCAAAAAAAATGAGGAAGGGCTGTACTGATGCGTACTGCCCTTTCTCATTTATTTTTTGTTAGCGGCAGCAGATGCTGCCTTATCTCAAGAAATTCTACATTTCGTCGTCCGCTGGATCATCCGATGGCTGATCCGCCAACTCATCAGCACCCTTCAAATCATCATCGTCGTAGAAGCCGTCGTTCTCGTCATCCTGACCATCGTCAACCTTAACATCAATCTTTACCATATAATAGGTATCCTCGGTCTCGTAAGGCACGGTGTAGAAGAATGTGCCATCGGGTTTGTCGTAGCGCATCATCACCTCGGTGAAACCCTGGGGGTATAGTGCGCGAACCTCCTCCTGCTGATCAGGTGTCAGATTGTGAAAACTTGTAATTAGTCGTCTCTTCGATTTCTCAGTAGCCATAAATATTTTTATTCTTACAGATTATGCAACCAATCGAGGTTTTCCCCGATTTATTATGAAATTTTCCGCAAATGTAGCGACATTTTGATAATGTGCAAGCATTGCGCAATATTTTTTTTATTTTTTCGAAATTTCTTCGTTGTTCCAAACAATTTATGTAACTTTACCCGACATTATGCGCGTAAGAGAAATATGAGCAAGGAGCAAGATATACAACGTATGCGTGAGCTGGAGAGAACTCTCGAACATCACAGCAGACTATACTACATAGAGAATAACCCCGAAATTTCGGATATGGAGTTCGACGCGTTGCTGCGCGAGCTGCAGGATCTCGAGACCCAGTACCCCGAGGAGGCGGATGTAAACTCTCCAACGAAGCGCGTGGGTAGCGACCTTACAGCGGAGTTTCAGAGTGTGGAGCACCGTTTCCCGATGATGTCGCTCTCGAACACCTACTCCTCGGAGGAGCTTGGCGAGTGGGTGGATCGCATCATAAGGGAGATTGGCAAGGTGGAGTTTGTCGTGGAGCTAAAGTTCGACGGCACAGCGATATCGCTGACGTATGAGGATGGTGCACTATCAAGGGCTGTTACACGTGGTGATGGCAAGCGCGGCGATGATGTTACCAACAACATTCGCACCATAGGTTCCGTACCACTGAAACTTGTGGGTGAGGGCTATCCGAAGTTGTTTGAGATACGTGGCGAGGTTATTATGCCATACGCCTCGTTCGATAGGCTCAATGCCGAGCGTGAGGCTGCGGGAGAGCCACTTCTTGCCAACCCTCGTAATGCCGCGGCGGGAACTCTTAAGTTGCAATCCTCGGCGCAGGTGGCACAGCGTGGTCTGGACTGCACGCTCTATCAGCTGGCGGGCAATGACCTACCCTACGACAACCACTATCAAAACCTCGAGGCGGCACGTAGCTGGGGCTTCAATATTTCGGAGCATACGGCGATATGTCGCTCGCGCGAGGAGATTGAGGCATTCATAGCACATTGGGACACCGAGCGAAAGAGGTTGCCATACGCTACCGATGGCATCGTGATAAAGGTCAATAACTACACCCATCAGCGCACCTTAGGCTCTACGGCAAAGTCGCCACGATGGGCTGTAGCGTATAAGTTTCAGGCTGAGAAGGCACTCACAAAGTTGCTCAGCGTAGACTTCCAGGTGGGTCGCACGGGTGCTGTAACGCCTGTTGCTAACCTCGACCCTGTACTTTTGGCGGGCACTATCGTTAAGCGCGCCTCGATACACAATGCCGACCAGATTGCGGCGCTCGACATCCGCATCGGTGATATGGTCTACGTGGAGAAGGGCGGTGAGATTATCCCGAAGATTACGGGTGTGGATGTGGAGGCTCGCGGTGCTGACAGCAAGCCTATGGAGTATATCACGCTATGCCCCGAGTGCGGCACGCCACTGGTGCGTATAGAGGGTGAGGCAAAACACTTCTGCCCCAATAGCGACAACTGCAAACCACAGATCATTGGCCGCATCGAGCACTTTGTGAAGCGCAAGGCGATGGACATCGAGGGTTTGGGAGGCGAGACCGTGGAGCTACTATGGGAGAATGGACTTATTCGCGACATCTCAGACATATACTCTCTCGATGGTCACCAATTGGCCGCACTGCCACGTTTGGGCGAGAAGTCGGCAGCCAACATCTTGGAGGGTGTGCGCCGCTCCAAGGATGTTCCTTTCGAGCGACTGCTTTTTGCATTGGGAATCCGCTACGTGGGCGAGACCACGGCGAAATACCTTGCCGAGCACTTCCGAACCTTAGACGCCATAGCGACGGCTACGCTCGAGGAGCTTAGCGAGGCCGAGGAGGTGGGTGCCAAAATCGCCGAAAGCATCGTCGACTACTTCGCCGCGGAGCATAATAAGCGTATTGTGGAGCGTCTGCGTGAGGCGGGTGTGCAACTCGAGATTAGGGAGAGGGTGCGAGCGTCTAACGCCTTAGAGGGAAAGAGCGTGGTGGTATCGGGCAAGTTCCCTGGATATTCGCGCGACGATATGAAGGCTATGGTGGAGCAGCACGGAGGCAAAAACCTCGCGGCGGTATCGGCAAACGTCGACTTCATAGTTGCGGGCGACAATATGGGTCCTGCGAAGCGTCAGAAGGCCGAGAAGTTGGGCATTACGATCCTCTCGTTCGAGGAGTTTATGGCTATAATTAGCGACGCACCACAAGCGACTACAGAAGTAGAGGCCGAGGAGAAGAGGGTCAACGATACGCCTGTGCAGGGCACACTATTTTAGAAACTACGAATAACATTTAGCATTATGATACAGGATAAGATTAAGGGCGTGGGTGTTGCGCTCATAACCCCTTTCAACAACTTCGAGGTGGACTACGAGGCTTTGGCACGTATGGTGGACCACATCATTGAGGGTGGTGTGGATTATATCGTTGCCTTGGGCTCTACGGCCGAGACCGCAACGCTATCGCTCAAGGAGCGTCAGGAGGTCCTCGACTTTATCGTAGAGCGCACCGCAGAGCGTGTGCCAATAGTGGCAGGTATGGGAAGTAACAACACTGCAGACCTCGTGGCACAGCTACGCTCGTTCGACCTATCGAAGTGTGTGGCGATACTCAGCGTTGTGCCATACTACAACAAACCTTCGCAGGAGGGCATCTACCGCCACTATATGGCTGTTGCCGAGGCATCACCTGTGCCAGTCATCGTCTACAACGTACCTGGTCGCACGGGAGTGAATATGAGTGCTGAGACTACCCTGCGTCTGGCGCACGCGACGGATAAGATTGTGGCTGTGAAGGAGGCATCGGGCGACATAGAGCAGATGCAGCGAATCATAGACGGCAAGCCTGAGAACTTCTTGGTTATCTCGGGCGATGACGGCATCACAGTGGAGTTGGTAAAGCGTGGCGGTGTGGGTGTCATCTCTGTAGCTGCGAATGCCTTTCCAGAGAGCTTCTGCAGCTGCATCCACAAGGCTATGGATGGCGATATCGAGAGTGCAGAGAGGCAGATGGCGGAGCAGTTCACAGAGCCATTAAACCTCATCTTCCGCGAGGGAAACCCAACAAGTATCAAGGTGATGACCGAGACGATGGGTCTCACACGTCGCGAGGTACGTCTGCCACTGGTGGAGGGAACAGAGCAGCTCGCCACCGACATAAAGGCTGCCGTTGCGAAATACGATTTGAAGTAGAGAGTGCGTTTATAGGGCAAAACCTACATTATGAAGCAGATAAAGAGATTGATTTTAACCCTTGTGGTAGCGGTGATGAGTACAACCTCGATCTCGGCACAAGAGGTCGAGAAGATGGTGCCAAACGAGGATGACATCCTCGCCAAGACTCTCAGCACCGCATCGCCCTACTACTATACAAACCTGATGCTGAAGTATCGCCTTGGCAACGAAGCTCTTACAGCTACGGAGTATTACTACCTATATTACGGCTTTCTCTACCAGGAGGATTATCGACCCTTTACGGAGAATAGAGCCCTCGACGAGATGTTGGGCATTATGGCGGGTATAAACCCCGAGCAGCCCACCGTGGGACAGCTCGAAGCACTCATAGAGCGCGGCCTCGAGGCTATGGAGCTCGATCCATTTAATCCCAAGATGCTCAATATGTTGGCATACGCCTACGGAGCGTTGGACGACCCCTACCGCGAGAAGCTATATTTCAACCACCTCAATGGCATCCTCGGGGCTATCGAGATGTCGGGAACGGGGCTCAAGGAGGATGATGCGTGGCACATACTGATGTTCTCGCACGCCTACGATATGGTGGCATCGAAGGGCTATACCTACAACGAGGCGCGTATCATAAGCCGCACCACAGAGTTTGTGCCACTTATGCGCAAGCAGAATGGCATCAAGGGCTTCTACTTCGACTATAGCCGCGTCTACCGCAACAAACCCGACGACGTAACGATAAAGCGCGACCGCACCTGGCAGATCAATGGTCTGCAACCGCAGGAGTATAAGTAGCGAGGAGACCTTGGCAAATTGCAAGATTTTGCCTATCTTTGCCGAATGTTTCACAAAAATCACACGATGAAGAACTTACGTAGATTATTCACCGCCATAGTATGGATCGCGGCATCCATAGCTCTCACAGGCTGTACGGTAAAGAGCATTACGCTATATGCCATAAACGTTGACGCGGAGTTTGCCTGTCTGAATATGGCATACAACGAGTTGGTGATAACATACGCCGTAAACGAGGAGGCGATAACCGAAGGTACCAAGTTCTCGGCTCAGGCCAGCGAGGAGTGGGTAACAATAGTCGACACATCGGAGGTGGGTAAGATTGTGCTTAGCGTGGAGGAGAACAACGGCGATAACCGCACCGCGCAGATCACCATTTCGGCTCCGGGGTGTATAACGACACACACCACACTACTTCAGTATGGCACACCGCCCGAGAAGGCAAACCACACGTTGATGTACTACTTCTTTGGCACGAGCCTCGGTGGATTCTTCAAGACCAACCTCTCGGATGCTGCAACAGCCATCGAGACAGGTATCTTGGGTAATAGCAACCGTGTGGTATTCTTCCGTCAGGAGGGCCAGTACAGCGGCTACATCGGAGAGTTGAAGTATGACGTAACAAAGAGAGAGTGTAATGAGTTCCGTATCAAGGATATAACCCTAACGGTCAACACCATAACACCTAATAGCATAGGGGAGATTATGGCCGAGATGGCCGAGGTAGCTCCTGCAGAGCGCTACGGCATTGTCTTCGCGGGACACGGCCAGGGATGGATACTTCGCGAGATTCTCGCAAGCGATAGCGACATTTCGGCTGCGGGATCAGCTGCGGCATTCAACCTTGGATACACCCCCTTCGTACCTGCTCCAGGCGCAGAGGTGACACGTGCCTTTGGCGAGAAGAATGTGCAGGTGAACATCCCTGAGTTGGCAGAGGGTATTGAACATTCGGGCGTAGAGCTCGACTATATACTCTTCGACGCCTGCTTTATGTCGAACATCGAGGCGATATACGACCTACGCAACTCGGCAAACTACATCATAGCCTCGCCTTGCGAGATTATGGGTAAGGGATTCCCATACAACCGCACACTCCCCCACCTCTTTAAGGATGAGGGTAGGACAACGGATTATGTAGGTGCCGCCGAGAGCTATCATATCTACTATCGCGACGAGTATATCGGAAACTCGCGTTGCGGCTCTATTGCCGTCTATGACTGCTCAGAGATTGAGAGTCTCGCCGAGGCAACAAAGGATGTGATGAAGAGCGCAAAGAGTGAATATAATGCCAAGGAGCTGCAGACGTATGAAGGTGAGAACCCTCACCATTTCTACGACTTCGGAGAGTGGGTAAGGGTTGTGGCAACGGACAATGCCGCACTGCAGAGTTTCAATGAGGCTATGGCAGAGTGTGTTATCGCGAAGTACTCACTCGCGTCGTTCTACTCGGCATACGGCACGTATGGCACATATCCTATCGACCTCGATGTATACTCTGGCGTCACCACATCTGCACCATCAAAGGCATATCCTAATGGCTGGAGAGCGACAAATTGGTATAAAGAGGTAATGGAGTTGGAAAATTAAGATATATTCTATATCTTTGCACACCTTAACAAAGAAATAATTAAAGATGATATACTATGTTTGAAAATCTAACCGAGAAACTTGAACGCTCGTTTAAAATCCTCAAGGGCGAGGGTCGCATTACGGAGATTAACGTTGCCGAGACTCTCAAGGAGATACGTCGCGCACTTATCGATGCCGATGTTAGTTACAAGGTTGCAAAATCATTCACCGACGAGGTAAAGCGTAAGGCTCTCGGTCAGGATGTGCTCACAGCTGTGAAGCCTGGTCAGATGATGACCAAGATCGTGCGCGATGAGTTGGCACAGCTTATGGGTGGCACAGCTACGGATGTAAACCTCGAGGGTAACCCTGCCGTGGTGCTTATCGCAGGTCTCCAGGGTTCGGGTAAGACAACCTTCTCGGGTAAGTTTGCGTCGTTGCTCAAGACCAAGAAAAACCGCAAGGTGCTGCTCGTGGCTTGTGACGTTTACCGCCCTGCAGCTATCGACCAGCTCAAGATTTTGGGCGATACCGTGGGTGTGGAGGTATACACCGAGCCAGACAACAACAACCCAGTGGAGATTGCCAAGAACTCTATCGACTACGCTCGTCAGAAGGGCTACAACACCGTGATTGTCGATACCGCGGGTCGCTTGGCTGTTGACGAGGCTATGATGGTGGAGATCACAAACATCAAGGCTGCCATCAACCCATCGGAGACACTCTTCGTGGTGGACTCTATGACAGGTCAGGATGCTGTGAACACCGCTAAGGAGTTTAACGACCGTCTCGACTTCGACGGCGTGGTACTCACAAAGCTCGATGGTGACACTCGTGGTGGTGCTGCGATCTCTATCCGCTCGGTAGTCGACAAGCCTTTGAAGTTTATCTCTTCGGGCGAGAAGATGGATGCACTGCAGGTCTTCCACCCAGAGCGTATGGCAGACCGTATCCTCGGTATGGGTGATGTGGTGTCGCTTGTGGAGCGTGCACAGGAGCAGTTCGACGAGGAGCAGGCACGTAAGCTTAAGAAGAAGCTCATCAAGGATCAGTTCGACTTCAACGATTTCCGCGAGCAGATTGCACAGATCAAGAAGATGGGTAACCTCAAGGACCTCGCATCGATGATTCCAGGTGTTGGCAAGGCTTTGAAGGATGTGGATATTCCAGATGACGCATTCAAGCAGACCGAGGCCATCATCGACTCTATGACTCCTGAGGAGCGCGAGAAGCCTGAGATCATCAACTCACGCCGCAGAGAGCGCATAGCACGCGGCTCGGGAACAACGGTTGCGGATGTAAATCGTCTCTTGAAGCAGTTTGAGCAGACTCGCAAGATGATGAAGACCGTAGCCGGAGGAGGACTCCAGCAACAGATGAGACAGATGAGACGTGGCGGACATCGCCGCAGATAATAAGATGGGCGTGTCCAATAAATTTTCGGACACGTCCTTTTTGTTTGATGGTTTCTTATTCCTATTATGACCGACTTAGAGATCCGAGATGCACTCATACGCGGTGACGAGGAGGTGACACGCAACTTTTTCTACAGAACCTGTCGTCCTCTCCTTATCAGCGTGATACGCCGTGTGTTCAACTATACGGTCGACTACGACGAGTGCATCAATGAGCTATACCTGCACTTAATGGAGGATGATGGGCGGCGACTACGTCAGTTTGCCGGGCGAAGCACCATATACCAGTGGATAAAGATTGTGGCGACACGATTTTTCATAAATCGGCGCGGCGCAGTGATAGATATCAACTCTTCGAACCCTCTTATGGAGAGAGTGGGTATGACTCGAGGAGCATCGCCAGAGGCGCAGAACGACGCACGAATGGATGTGGAGAGCCTCTTTGGAAGTATGAAAAACGAACGCTATGCCACGGTACTGAGGCGTCTGATAATGGACGACGCAGCACCAGAGGATGTGGCACAAGAGATGGGTATAAAGGTGGACAACCTCTACAACATCAAGAAACGAGCTATAGCTGCGCTTATGCGCATAGCAATTGGGAAAGAGTAATGCCTATTATAATATATAAGGTATGAGAGATGATATTATCATAAACGGCATAACCGATGATATGGTAGCTGCGCTTATGGATGGCACAGCGACGGCCGAGGAGATCAGGATGATACTTGCCGCACTACCCCACTGCAAAGAGTTGCAGGAGATCATAACTGTGGCAATAGGCGTCGACCGCGACCTTGCCCTCGGCTTTGATGTTGAGGATATGCTGCTAAAGAGGGCATACGCAGCATCGAGCAAGCGCGGAAACCTCTGCTGCTGGGAGTGTGAGAAGCATATTCTCGACAAGCACCATATCGCCTACGACGAGGCGGAGATGCTGAGCGTGGCGGAGAAGAATATGTGGATATGCGACAAGGGTACGGCGCTAAATAATATAGGCCGCTCAGCGGAGAGTTTAGGTATGAGCATCGAGCAGCGATTTATGGGCAGCTTAGAGGATCTCTGCCAAGCCTTGGAGAGTAAGAGGGATGTCATCGTGGCGGTGGATGGTGGCGAGTTGCTGGGTGACAGATGGATGGAGATGATGGAGGATATCTTCGATGGTGAGAAGCCTGACCATACGGTGGTGGTGCTTGGCTACGACAAGGAGCTTAACACCGTGACGGTCTACGACCCCAACAGCGACAACGACACCGACAGCTACCCTATCGAGCAGTTTATGGATGCGTGGAACGACTCCAACAACTACTTCGTAACAGTGTGTAAATAATCAGCTTAGAAACCCAATTTATTATGAGTGAGAAGAATAACGGATATATCCCAAGTCCGAAAGATGTCAGCGACATCGTACTTGATAGCTCGGTTATGGAGCTTGTGGAGGTTATGGCGAAGAATGTTCACGAAGTGTGGGCAGAGTCGCGCATCCGCGAGGGGTGGCGCTATGGCGTAACACGCAACGAAGAGCGTAAGGAGCACCCCTGTCTCATCCCCTACGAGGAGCTACCAGAGAGCGAGCGTGACTACGACCGCAACACCGCCATCGGCACCCTGAAGCTTATTCACAAGCTCGGCTTTAAGATCGAAAAGCGCGAGCCATAGGGGGGGCTTTTTGCATCATTACCAAAAATTGCGAGACCGATCTCGCAATTTTTTTTTATAATCTCGATTCTGCGATCTTCGCGCGAAGAAACTCCTTAAACTCCTCACTACCCAAGACCTCGACATCATCCATCAAGCCCAACACGAAGCGTCCAACACCGCGATAGTTACAAACCAGAGTATCGAGAATCCATCTATCCCCCTCGCGAACAATATCTCGCTCGGCCAAGGGATACTCCTCCAACAACAGGTTGCGCGCCATCATACCCAAGGCTATGCGAACGCGATGCTGCTCGAACCCCGTCATACGGAAGACGTCAATGTGACCCTCCTGATGCCTATCCTGCGCCTGCCACGCCTCGGCAAGGAGCTCAACGCTACCAATGCGCGAGGTCTTGAAGATCTTGTTTTGCCCGCTCTCCACCTCGTAACACCACACCTGAACATAGTTAGTGGTGAAGCCAAAAGGCTCGACAACCCTATCGCGCACAACACCAGTATTGGACGAAGCATAGTCGTGCAACACCACCCTACGCTGCTGGGTCATAGCCTCGAGGAGCATATTCACATTCGAGGCATTCTTGCCGCGCACGATACTCTGCGCCATAGATGTGCAGTCGTATATGGCGGTAAGTTTGCGGCGCAAGTTCTGCTTGAGCATATTCGTATCATCAAGAGCCTCAATAAGTTGATTCACGATATGCGCCTCCTCATCCGTGAAGTGTACCAACTGTGAGATATCCTTGAAGTAGCGACTCTCCTTACCCAATTTATATACTCCGCGGCCTCTGTTCTGCACCACAAAACCCGCATCCTTGAAAGTTTCGATATAGCGATATATGGAGCGATAAGTGGTCCCCAGACGCTGAGCGAGGTCGTTGACCGTATAGTCAACATTTCCCGTCATCAACTTCATCAAGCGAAGCATACGTTCTAATTTCGGCTGATCCATATCTTAGTGCTTTAAACAACAATGCAATTCACAAAGCTACAACAAATCCTACTAAACTACAACAAATCCCTCAAAACTATAATAAAATAGGACCTGCACACTTGCACATACAACAAAAAAAGCAACAGATAAAATCTGCTGCTCGTTAAATCTTGGTGAATCCGCCGGGGCTCGAACCCGGGACCCCAACATTAAAAGTGTTGTGCTCTACCTGCTGAGCTACGGATTCTCCGATACCAATTTTATTTGGTGCTGCAAAGATAATCAAAAATTTCGTTCTAACAAATATATCTACAAAATATATCTGATAAATATCCCCTTTTAGTCTATAAATTCCTAATCACGCAATAGTTCGTCGGGGGTAAGGCGCACTATCTCTCCGTCGCGCACAACCACCAAGTCGCCGTTATCCCTACGGGTGCGCTCTATGAGGCGACGCTGCGCCAAGAGGATACCTGCATCTATACGTTCTTGAAGCTCTCGAATCTCAAACTCACTCATAACTCAATATTTTCTGATAAGCTAACGCATCAACGACCTCTTTTATTTCGCCCTTTGAGCCATAGGCTATCTTCTTTACACCCTCAGCGGTGGAGTTATCGTATATTACCCAGTAGTCGCAAATAGGAACATAGAGCTTCGTAAGATTGCGCATACTGCTCTCGTAGCGACGACGGATGGTGTTAGTCGGGATGTTGTGTCCTCCCAGACTCACACGCTTTGCAACACGCTGTATAGCTTGCTCGGGGGTGGGCAACCAGAAATACAATAGCGACACGAAGTAGCCCTTCTCGTGGGCGCGCTCGATGAATTTCTGGTATGTACGTGTGGAAAGTGTGGTCTCGAATGCAAAGTCAGAACCCTCCTCTAACAGGTCGTTTATGCGGCGCAACATCAGACGTCCCGCCTCGATAGCCATACTATCGGGATTAAACGGCGAGAGGCCGCGCGCAATTTCATCCGCGTTGACAAATTCGTGGCAGTGCAACAACTCGGGCAACATAGTGTAGGATGCCGTTGTCTTGCCTGCGCCATTACAGCCTGCTATGATATAGAGTTTCTGCATAATATATCTGTTGCGGCCTATGGATTTTTCGATAGGCGTTGTCGCAAAGATAATATATTTTGAGGTAATAGCAAAATTTTTATAGTAGGAACTTCATACTATCCACCCCATCGGCGTAGTCCGTCAAAGTTGGATATTGCGCCCTACCAAATGGCACACACCCCTCGATATCGGCGTGCGACACCACACACTGCAGCTCCTCGCGATGCTCCGCAATCCACTCTCTAACCTCCTTAATATCACGATATCTACATATAGCTATCTCGGCGAGAGAGGTCGAAAATGCCGTAGCCTCGAGAGCAAGAAATGCGCCATAATCCTTATAAGGCTTGCCCTGAAGCGTATACAACGCCCTGCGCTGGGCAATATTGTTTCGGAGTTTCGGGTTCTGAGCCTTCGACTTCGGTAGCCTCAACTCGCAGTCCTCGGGGAGAAAGAGCATCGACACCGAGCGGCATCCAAGACCCGAATAGGATGTTATGTCCGACAAAAGTCCCTGCAACTCCGCGTCACTCTCCGTACCATCCAGCACTGCAACCGAGTGGCGGCTACCACGCAGAAGGTGGCGCGTACCCTCGAAGTGCTGACGGAAGTAGGCATTGGCCTCGTCACCACCCGTGGCAATTGCCATATCGTACCTATCCTCGCTGTTATATTTATATATAGGAATCTCGGTCTCGATGTCACGCAACAGGTCTATAATATACTCCATAAGCACCTTATCCTTGCTTGATGGTTTCACATAGAGCTTATGGCCACTGCACACCACACACAACAGATCGAAGAAGCCTACCAACGGAATATTACCCGCCATAATCACCGCAACACGCTGTGGCACAGAGACTGGGGTGTAGTGCGCAAGCCACGCTGTGAGCTTCGCACCATCGAGCATCTCCTCGCGTATGGCATCCACGGCATGCACAATATCACGCTCCGTGAACCACAGATTCTGCTCCACAGCATGGCGCATAACCTCGCGTGACGCATCATCATCGCCGAAGCCTCGAAGACGCGCACCAAGCTCAACAAATATATCCACCACCGACTTCATAACCTATCTCTCGGACTCTACTAAAGATAAAACATTCTCGATATGCACCACACTCGTGCCATCCTTCACCAGCACACGTTTCTGCGCATCGAGGAGATAGAGCGAAGGGATGGCCCTGAGGCTGTAGAGACGCTCGTTGCTGATCACCATACCCTCATCGTAGCCATTCACCCACATCTTTGGCATCTGCGGCAGGTAGTCGCGCCACGCCGCAAGATCCTCATCGGGATAGAGCGACAACACCGTCAAGCTTCCCATCTCCACCATCTCGTTCAAGAGTGGCGAGGCGCAAATCTCATCTATAATCTGGCAGCACATAGGGCATCCCGGATTGGTGAACATCAGCAGCGTATATGGCGAATTGATATCGTGGAGGCGGCGTTGCTCTCCGTCACGCAGCGTAAACACAAAATCACTGGCTACCCTGCCGATGCGGTTCTTGCGCGCCACCTCGAGGTCGTACGCAGGTGCTATACGATCATACTCATCCCAAAGCGGAGACTTGAGCATCTCCTCCAGCACAGGGATATAATACTCATCGTTGCGATATGGTGAGTTAGGGTCGTGGAGTACCATCTCCGCAACCGTAGCAAAGAAGTCCAACATCGGGCGGCTCACCGAGGCGCGTGCCACAAGAGCACGAAGCAGCGAGTCGGCACGCTGAGGATGTATCACGGCAACATAGTCGCTAAAGGCATAGACGATGTCTACAGTATCGTATGCCACAACAGCGCTATCGGCCGCGAAGTCGAAGTCATCCCAATAGTGCTCCACCATAGCCTCATACTCCGCCTGCGTGCGTACAGAGTAGACACCCGCCTCGACACTGCGCTTCATAGTGCGAGTACCAGGCTCATACGCCACAGCCTGCGTCTCCTGCGCCTTTGGCTTCACGCCACCACACTGCGACAACATCACCGCTATGAACAGCGTCGCTATAATATATAGAACCCTCATCTGCTATATTATAAAAAAGAGCGCCTCGGAGATGAAGCGCTCTAAGTTTGTTTTACATTCTCTCAGGGACATTGATACCCAAAAGTGCCATCGCCGAGCGAATCACACGTGCCACCTCTGAGGCAAGCATCAGGCGCAACGCACGAACCTCAGTACGCTCCTCCTTGAGGATTGAGTGATCGTGGTAGTAGCCATTGAACTGCTTAGCAAGGTCGTAGGCGTAGGCTGCGATAACCGATGGAGCAAACTGCTGACCAGCGGTACGCACCGTAGCTGGGTACTCCGACAAAGCCTTGATAAGCTCAATCTCCTCTGGAAGAAGCTCCGCCTGTGCGTAGCCCTCGGTTGTGATACCCGACTCCTCGGCCTTACGCAAGATAGAGCGGATACGAGCGTGGGTATACTGGATGAATGGACCTGTGTTACCATTGAAGTCAATAGACTCACGTGGGTCGAAGAGCATAGTCTTCTTAGGATCAACCTTGAGGATAAAGTACTTCAACGCTCCGAGACCTACCATCTCCGAGATCGCTGCGGCCTCCTGCTCCGAAACGCCGTCGAGCTTACCCAACTCCTGCGACATCTCGCGCGCTGTGCCAACCATATCGGCAATCAAGTCATCGGCATCTACGACAGTACCCTCGCGTGACTTCATCTTACCCTCTGGCAACTCAACCATACCGTAAGAGAGGTGGAAGATGTTGTCGCTCCACTCATAGCCGAGCTTCTTCAACACGAGCTTCAGCACCTGGAAGTGGTAGTTCTGCTCGTTACCCACAACGTAGATCATATCGTCGAGGCTATTCTCCTCGAAGCGGCTGAGAGCAGTACCCAAATCCTGGGTCATATATACCGATGTGCCATCGCCACGCAGAAGCAGTTTCTGGTCGAGACCATCAGCCTCGAGGTCGATCCATACCGAGTTATCCTCCTTGCGGAAGAAGACGCCCTTCTGAAGACCATCCTCAACAAGGCTCTTACCCAAGAGGTAGGTCTGTGACTCGTAGTATACCTTATCGAAGTCTACGCCAAGAGCCTTATACGTTACGTCGAAGCCCTCGTATACCCAGCCGTTCATAGTCTCCCACAAGGTATATACCTCAGGATCCTTAGCCTCCCACTTACGCAACATCTCCTGTGCCTGGAGCATAATAGGAGCCTTCTTCTTAGCCTCCTCCTCCGACATACCCTCCGCTACAAGCGCCTTAACCTCAGCCTTGTAGTGCTTGTCGAACTCTACGTAATACTTACCCACCAAGTGGTCGCCCTTCATACCCGAAGACTGTGGAGTCTCGCCACCACCATAGAGCTGCCAAGCAAGCATCGACTTACAGATGTGGATACCGCGGTCGTTGACCAAGTTAACCTTGATGACGTTGTGACCATTAGCCTTGAGGATAGTAGCCACAGAGTAGCCGAGAAGGTTGTTACGGATGTGACCGAGGTGGAGAGGCTTGTTAGTATTTGGTGACGAGTACTCAATCATAATGGTGCGTCCCGAAGGCTCTGCCATACCAAAATTTTCTGTTGCCACAATCTCGGCAAAGCGTGATGCCCAGAACGACGCATCTACAACGAGGTTCAAGAAGCCCTTGATAACGTTGAAACTGCTAATCTCGGGTGTTGTTGATGTAATCTTCTCGCCAAGCTCCGTAGCTGTAGCCTCTGGCGACTTCTTTGATGCGCGGAGCAGCGGGAACACCACCACGGTGTAGTCACCCTCAAACTCTTTGCGCGTCTTCTGTATCTGCAGGTTGTCGCTTACGCCATACAACTCCTCGGTTGCACGAGCCACAACACTGGTGATAAACTCTTCGATGTTAACCATACTTATATCTATAATAAAACTTTCTAAACTGCAAAGGTACGTTTTCTTTGCGAAACTTTCACCATTTCCAACAAAAATTTGCTATCTTTGCCTAATAATTTTTCTTTCTTTATGAAGATTGCAGATATCGAGCTGGGTAACCAGCCACTATTTTTGGCCCCAATGGAGGATGTCACCGACCCCTCGTTCCGCTATATGTGCAAGAGGTTTGGTGCCGATGTGGTATACACAGAGTTCATCTCGTCGGATGGTCTTATCCGCGATGCATGGAAGTCACGCGCCAAACTCAACATCGCCGACTATGAGCGCCCCGTGGGTATTCAGATTTATGGCCACCTGATAGAGCCTATGGTGGAGGCTGCACGCATTGCCGAGAGTGCAAATCCAGATATTATAGACATCAACTTCGGATGTCCCGTAAAGAAGATTGCGGGACGCGGCGCAGGCTCGGGAATGATGAAAGACCCAGATCTTATGGTGGAGATGACACGCCAGATTGTCCGCGCGGTAAATAAGCCCGTGACCGTTAAGACGCGCCTCGGCTGGAGCGACGAGATGAAGAACATCGAGGAGATAGCACTCCGCCTTCAGGATGTGGGCATCGCAGCCCTCACCATCCACGGTCGCACACGCGCACAGATGTACCGTGGCGAGGCAGACTGGACTCTCATAGGTAAGATTAAGAATGACCCTCGCATTACCATCCCGATCATCGGAAATGGCGATGTGGACTCGGCGGAGAAGTGCAAGCAGATGTTTGACCGCTATGGTGTGGATGGCGTGATGATAGGTCGCGCGACGTATGGTCGTCCCTGGATTTTCCGCGAGTGCAGACACTACCTAGAGACTGGCGAGTTACTACCACAACCATCAGTCATAGAGCGTGTTGCGATAGCCAAAGAACACCTTGAAAAGTCGTTGGAGGTTAAGGGTGACAGAGTGGGCATCCTGGAGATGCGCCGCCACCTTACAAACTACTTCAAGGGTCTTCCCGACTTCAAGCAGACACGCTTGAAGCTCGTAACATCGTTCGACACCGAGGAAATACTCTCGACGCTTGATTATGTTGCCGAGCGTTGGGGTGACTTTGATATGCGCGAGGCCGTACCAGCACCGCTGTCACACGACATATAAAGACAAAAAAATAGCGTTAACAGCAATTTGTTAACGCTATTTTTTCTTTTTATAGTTACAATACCGCCAATAGTTGTGCAACAATAACCCCGAGGTGATTGCCAAGCGCATAACCCACAATACCAGCTGCGAGACCCGTGATAAGGGCCTTGCGGTTTTTCATTACCGCGGCCACCATAGGCACAAACGGAGGTGAGTTGATAAAGGCCACAGAGGTGATGGTCATCGAGTCGGCATCGACCCTCAGCAGGCGACACACCACAGCGTGGACAAAGAGTGATACAAAGACCGCAAAGAACATAAAGAGAATGAGATTTAGACCCTGCGCCACGTCGAGTTTCGAGAAGTCAGCCATTGTAGCTATGGCGAGGCTGAAGATATATATCAGATACATTCCGATGTCGTAGCTTCGCTCCATAGCTTGGATACGCTTCACGAACGAAAGCGCAACACCTAACGTGGTGATCATCAGGATAAAGACCACCATAAACCACCCCTCGGGCATAAGCATTGCCGCACCTCCCGACACAGCCACGACACCCAACGTAATACCTACGATGGATAGCAGCTGCTTAAGGCCACTCTGCGTGAGAAGTCCCGAATATGGATTCCTATTTTTATCAACCTGAGCCTCATCCAAAACCTCGCGATCCCCATCTTGAGACACGACACACTCCGCCTTTTGGCCATAGAGCCTACGAAACAGACGGATGCCGCAGCTAAATAGGAAGATGAAATATAGGAACGAGATTATGATATCGTAGGAGTTGACAAGCGCAAACGTGAGGCTATCTATCTGAAATATAGCCTGCAACGCCGCAGCGTTTATCGTACCTCCGGTGTACATTCCCGAGATTATACCACCCACCTCTGCGCCTTCAGGGACTTTGCATCCGAAGAGTAGATATCCGCACACGACAGCCACCACGACCGACAGAAAGCCACTGATGCAGACCTTAAGCTGAAGAACCAACTCACTGCGCGAGAAGCTACATCCAAAGAGCATCATAGGTATCGCCAGCGGAACCATAACATTTGGCAGCAGCTCCTGCAGCACAAGCATCTCGCGCGGCAGAGTAAAGATATTTCCCACGGCCATACCCACGGCATAGAGCAACATAATTGGGCCTATCTTACCTAAAACAGCGTAGCGGCGACAGAGCCACAGTATCACTGCGGGTGTAGCCAAATAGAACAATAGTGCAACAGTGTAGTTTAATATTGTCATAGTCCGAGTCTGTTTGATATTCCAAAATTGTGATACAAATATATTCTATTTTTCGCTCCGTTGGATAAGTATATATACGTATTAATACCTAAAATGGGCATATTTGTTTATAAAAAGCGATGATTTTTGAAAAAATTTTAATATATTTGTGTGTTGGAATATGGTCAATACCATACGATTTTTGTTTCATCGCACAAAAATTCGACACAAACTAATATTGCTTTTTAAAGACTAAAAACCAAAAAACGTATGCCCCGCGGGGCGAAAATAAGTTGTGATTATGAAGGAACATTTGGCATTTCTTGATTCGTTAAACATCAACCTCGGAGCTGGAGAGATGGTCGTTGTAAACTGCATCCTCGCATTTGTAATGTTTGGCGTGGCACTCGGCATCAAAATTCAGACATTCAAGGATGTATTCAAAAACCCAAAATCGGTACTTTTAGGCATCGGCCTGCAGTGGATTGCACTCCCTGCCATCACTTGCCTCCTTGCCATCATCCTCAACCCTATAATCACACCTATGGTGGCTATCGGTATGATCCTCGTGGCATCTTGCCCCGGAGGTAATATCTCAAACTTTATGTCGGCATTCTCGAAGGGTAATATTGAGCTCTCGGTGTCTATGACCGCCATCACAACCATCGCAGCACCATTCATCACCCCTGCCAACTTCTGGCTCTGGGGCACACTCTACTGCAAGTTCGCAGCCGTGAAGAACGACATCCCTACCCTCGAGATTCCATTTATGGATATGCTTGAGCAGATTCTCCTCATCTTGGGTCTTCCGATTATCGTAGGTATGCTCTTCGCGCACTACTTCCCTAACGGTGCTAAGCGACTTATGAAGCCTACGCAGTGGATGTCGATCCTACTCTTTATGGGTATGGTCGCAGTGGCTTTGTCGCAGGTACTCACAGCCTTGGAGCAGAAGTGGGTGGTATACGCAGCGGTTCTTTTCGCTCTCATGGTTGTCATCATCCACAACGCAACGGCTCTCAGCGCGGGCTACTTCACAGGCCGCTGGGCTAAGGTCTCTGTTGCTGACCGCCGAAGCCTAACTATCGAGACAGGTATTCAGAACTCAGGTCTTGGTCTTGCCCTGCTCTTCAACCCTGCGATTTTCGACCCTGCAGTGTGGTCTCACAACGGCGGTATGGTCATCATTACAGCCCTCTGGGGTGTATGGCACATCGTATCGGGATTGAGCGTGGCGACAACATTCCGAAAGACAAAGATCTAACAACGTCTAAGTAACGCCTTACGTAACATATATTATATGGCAAAGCAACGAAAGATTCAGGATTATGACTGGCTATACAGCTTCTTGCGCCACTATGTGGATGCTATGGTCAAGCTATCATATCGCGACATTCGCTTCGAGGGTCGTGACCGCATACCTAAGGATGGAGCTATAATCTATGCTCCGAACCACACCGGAACGTTGATGGATGCGATGGTGCTACTGGCGATGGACCGCTCCCCAAAGGTGTTTGTTGCACGTGCCGACATATTCAAGAACCCGAAGATTGCCAAGATCCTCACGTTCCTCAAGATTATGCCTATTATGCGTATGCGCGACGGCATCGACGAGGTGAAGCGTAACAACGAGACCATCGAGCGAGCTGTGGATGTTCTTCGCGACAGAATACCTTTCTGCATCTTCCCCGAGGGTATGCACCAAACTAAGTTCTCGACACTGCCACTCTCGAAGGGTATCTTCCGCATTGCGTTCCAGGCTCAGGAGCTGATGCCCGACACACCGCTCTATATTGTTCCAGTGGGTATACGCTATGGCAACTTCTTCCGCTTCCGTTCAACGGTGAGAGTGCAGATTGGCGAGCCTATCGACGTTAGGAAGTTTATCGCAGCGCGCAGCGATATGCACAGCCAGGAGCAGATGAACGACATCCGCCAGCTGCTGGAGGAGCGTATGCGAGAGTCGATATTCTACATTCCAAACGACGAGGACTATGAGGCTACATACGAGATTTGCGGTGCGGTGGTATCACAGCAGCTTAAGCTCATACGCGAGCGTCGCAAGGCTATGAAGCTTCGTGGTCTGAACGCCTACTTCACAGCCAACAACCTCACCGTCAAGCAGGTGCAGGATATGAAGCAGAGCGATCCTGAGCGAGCAAAGAGACTCCTCGATCTTGGTCGCGAGGCTATAGCTATGCGCACCTCCGAGAATATTAGTCTCAAGTCGGTGGCTATGCGACGCCCTATCCTCTCGCGAATCCTCAAGAGTCTGATATTCATAGTATGTCTGCCATACATCCTACTCACCACGCTCTTCAACCTACCGTCGATACTCGTATGTAAGTTCCTAACGGGCAAGTTCAAGGATTCGGCATTCCACAACTCAGTGCGCTACCTTGTTAACCTCGTGATGTGGCCAATACTGATGATTCTCTACGCCATCATAGCATACATAGCTCTGCCTTGGCTTACGGCACTTATCCTCACGCTGCTGATTCTCCCATCGCCGATTATTGTCGACGAGAGCTACCGCCTTGTGAGACTTATGGTGTCGGATACCAAGCTATGGCGTAACAAAATCCTTCGACAGAAGTATGCGCAGATCAGAGATTTAATGTTTAAATAGTTCGATTATGAAGATAGGTAAATTAGCAACAATAGCCCTCTTCGCCCTTATGCCATTTGTAGCAAGTGCCACGGTGACAGAGAGCAGCGCAGCAAGTGGCGAGAAGGTTGAGAAGCAGGAGAAAAAGAAGAAGGAGGTTAAGTATAACGACAAGGGCGAGATCATCAAGACTGGCTACAACTATGGTCCGCTTCCTGCCGTAGCCTTCGATGCCGACAAGGGCTTCCAGCTCGGAGCGTTGCTCAACATCTTTGACTTTGGCGATGGCTCGACATACCCTAACCCTCGCCAGAAGTGGTACTTCGAGGCCTCGTTCTTCACCAAAGGCTCACAGCTTTTTGTGGTGTCGTACGACAATAAGTTCTCGATTCCAGGCGTGAGATTTTCATCTACCTTCACGCTGACAAACGACAAGGCTATGGACTTCTATGGCTTCAATGGCTATATGTCCTACTACGATGCCGAGCGTGTGGCACTGGGTAAGGATAAGAACAACCACGACAACTTCATCTACACCCCTAAGTATCGCATCAACCGCCTTGCGATGTTGTTCAAGACCGACTTCACGGGCAACATCTGGAACAACAAGTTCTTCTGGGAGGCGGGCTACCACCTCAGCTATCTAAAGCAGGGTTACGACAATAAGCAGGCTCTGAACCTCAAGAAGATCAATAAGAACAAGGATCAGGATAAGATGTTCCCCGAGACCGAGGAGCCTATTTTCGATCTCTACCGCAAGTGGGGCATCATCTCCGAGGAGGAGGCTTGGGGTGGTCTGAACAGCACGCTCCGTCTCGGTTTGCTCTTCGACACTCGCGACAAGGAGGCTGCGCCATCACGTGGCATCTGGGCTGAGGCGCACGCCACGATTGCACCAAAGTGGCTCGGCACTACAAACCCCTACTACCGCTACTCGGTGACATTCCACCACTATGTGCCTATCGTGAAGAACGACATCCTCACACTGGCCTATCGTCTTAATTATGAGGGTACTTTTGGCAACTCAGCACCATACTACGTACTGCCATTTATCACCGTTATGGGTTCGAGCTACGACCGCGACGGTATGGGTGGCTACCGCACCATCCGAGGCTTGATGCGTAACCGCGTGCAAGGTCTCGATGTGGCATCCTACAACGCCGAGATTCGCTGGCGTTTCGTGTCGTTCCAGCTCTGGAAGCAGAATATCGCATTTGGACTGAACCTCTTTAGCGACGGTACTATGGTCACTAAGAACTACGATATGTCGTTCAAGGGCGATGAGCAGTATCGCGCAGAGTATGAGGAGTATATGGCTCTTACGGGCAATCGCACCGCCGACCGTCCTCATATCACTGTTGGTGCAGGTTTGCGCTTCATTATGAATCAGAACTTCATCGTGGCATTTGAGTATGGCTTGCCGCTGAGCAAGTTCAGCAGCAATCCGTATATCAAAAATCAGGATGGAAACGGAGCTTTCTACATCAACACGGGTTACTTGTTCTAACGAGTAGGACAGAACGAAAGATGGTAGTTTCAGTTGAAACTACCATCTTTTTCGTTAAATGGATCCTATCGCCAGCAGCACCATTCCTATTAATATTAGTATCAGGTCGATGACCTTCGAGCGGACATTACGCTCACCGAAGAGCAACACTCCACATATAAAGGTTACAATGACCGAGGAGCGGCGAATCATCGACACGACGGCAATCATAGCCTCCTTGTCGGCAAGAGCGTGGTAGTAGAAGAAGTCGGCACACGACACAAAGAGCGTGATAAGAGGTATCGTCCAGCGCCATACGAAGCGCTCCTCACCTCGGCGTGGAAGCCACAACACACACGCCACAATAGTCATCATAAGTAGCTGATAAACACCAAACCAACTCTGCACAAAGAGCGGATCGAGAGAGTGAGCCGAGATGATATACTTATCGTAGAGGCCGCTAACAGCACCTAAGAGCATAGCCATAAAGAGTGACCAGACATAACGGTTGCTGCGGAAGTCGATACTCTCGCGCTTACCAGAACGGCTCAAGAGATAGAGCGACAGAATGGTAAGCAGCACACCACCCCACTGCCACATATTGAGACGCTCGCCAAAGAGCAGCGTGGCACCCACAAGTACCACAACAGGGCGCATAGCGTTGACAGGTCCGACGATGGTCAGTGGCAGATGCTTAATGGCGTAATAGCCACACAACCACGACGATAGCGTGATGGCTGACTTCAATGCCACCATAAGGTGATCGGACACACTGCCGCATGACGAACTAAGAAGCTCCCCAGCAAAAAGATTCAACTCCAACTCCGCATTCAGAATCACGGGGAGAAAGAGCAGCGACGCAAAGAGCGTATTGAGGAGCAACACCGGAATTACGGCATTATGAGCCAGCGAACGCTTCTTCGCCACGTCGTACAAGCCGAGCAGAAACGCTGATATAAATGCCGCACCCACCCACATAACTATGCGTAGATTAACAAGTTGGCGATAAGGCAGACAGCCAAAGAGAGACTCGCAAGAGCGTTAAACGTGCCGAAGGCGATGCCTATATTACGCTGTCGCGTGGGTGTAACGATATAATGCTCCGAGGCAACTATACTCGAGAACATAGCACAACCAACGTACAACAACCACGACTGCGGCTGAAACGAGGCGTACCACACCAAAAACACGACACTCACTACGTGAAGCAACGCACTGATTATGAGTGATATGCGCGCTGAGAAGTGCGAAGGGATAGAGTGCAGGCCACGTTTTCTATCGAACTCTGCATCCTGCAACGCATAGATGATATCGAAGCCTGCGCACCACGACATAACCACGAGCGCTAACAGCCAACACTCCAAAGGCGCTGCACCCGTAACAGCCATAGTAGCGCCCACTGGGGCGATGCCGAGCGAGATGCCGAGGACAATATGCGCGAGAGCCGTAAAACGCTTGCAGTAGCTATAGAACATCACAACTATCAGAGCCACAGGCGATAACCATCCACACAATGAATTAATCGTGGCAGCCACGGCGATGAACAACACCGCATTTACAACAACGAATATCACTGCTCCGCGGGCTGAGACCCTGCCTGCAGGGATCTCTCGCATTGCAGTACGCGGATTCTCGGCGTCGATTTTTCGGTCTGCCCAGCGATTGAAGCCCATAGCCACGTTGCGCGCAAAGACCATACACGCCACAACTTGCAGAAGCAACAGCCACAGCGGCTGCGACGGCTCGCTTGTCACCCACGCATAGGTGAAGGCCAGCAGCGCAAAGGGCATAGCAAAGATAGTATGCGAGAACTTAACAAGACGCAGATAATCGAGTATCTTATTCATAATCACTATTTTATTCGTTAAGTTCACGCTCGAGAACCTCCATAAGCCACGCTGGAGCGCGATGCGGACGACGTGTCTCCTTGTCGATAAATCCGAGGGTTGTCAGTCCCGAAGCAATGTCGCGACCATCCTCGCCACGAACCTCATAGCGGAATGTCATACGCGCCATAGGCATCTCATCGACGTATGCTCTGACCGATATAAGCTCATCATAATAGGCTGGCATACGGTACTTTACCTGCACCTCAACAATAGGCATCATAACACCTCTGCGCTCCATCTCGGCGTAGGTGAGTCCTGCGGCACGAAGCCACTCCGTGCGTGCCACCTCGAAGAACTTTACATAGTTCGAATGGTGGACAATACCCATCTGATCGGTGTGGTGATACTCCACACGTATCTTTGTCTCGAAACTTCTCATACGCTATCGAATTCTATCCAACGAACGAACAAGCACCTCATCCTTAAATATCGCGCGTGAGGCCAAAGCCGCGAAGACCAACGCTACGATAGGCATAATAGCTGCCCAGCCAAACTGACGATGCAACACCTCGGCATCCTCCAAGGCATTAGCACCCGAGAGCCAGAAGTAGATAGCCATAAACGCTATGCAACCAACGAGCAAGACAATCTCCACAGCGCAGAGGCGAATCTGCAACACGCGGTTCTTAAACATAAAGAGGGTCACCAAAGGGAGTGCCGTAGCGAGGCTCAACAAGATACCCATCCAGATAGTTCCCTGCGACTGCATCTCGCTTGCCAAAGAGAAAGCCGAGAGGGTAAAAACCTCGCCACTTGCCACGGTAAACATAGCAATAGGCGCAAAGAGTGTGACGCACATAAGTGCTGTTACGATCAAAAGATAGAGTGACTGAATACGCTGAATCATAGTTATTTACATTTTAAATTATTTTTCAATTCTTTTATCTATAAGGTAGTGGTTGCGGTCCGACGAGCGGCGATTGATAAGCTCGCCAAGGAAGCCAGCTAAGAACAACTGCACACCGAGGACTATGGCCAAAAGTGCCAAATAGAACATAGGCTGCTCCGTGACACCGCGCCACACAAAACCGTGCGACTGCGAGTAGATCTTATCGGCGATGATCCACACCGCGGTGATGCCGCCAAAGAGAAACATCAACGTTCCAAGGCCGCCAAAGAGGTACATCGGCGAGCGTCCGAAATGCGACATAAATGTCACCGAAATAAGGTCGAGATAGCCCTTTACCATACGCTCCATACCAAACTTCGAGACTCCGTACTTACGCTCCTGATGCTCTACAATCTTCTCGCCAATACGCTTAAAACCAGCGTGTTTGGCAAGGATAGGGATATAGCGGTGCATCTCGCCATACACCTCGATACTCTTGACAACCTTGCGGCGGTAAGCCTTAAGGCCGCAGTTGAAATCGTGGAGCTTGATGCCCGACATAAGGCGTGCTGTGAAGTTAAAAAACTTGCTCGGCCAACGCTTACCCACCGGATCGTAACGCTTGCGCTTCCATCCCGACACAAGGTCATAACCCTCCTCCAGAATCATACGGCGCATAGCGGGAATCTCATCGGGCGAATCCTGAAGATCGGCATCCATAGTAAACACCACCTCGCCCTCGGCCATCTCGAAACCGCAATATAGTGCGGCAGACTTACCATAGTTACGCGAGAAGCTGATGCCGCGAATAGCCGCATACTCACCCTTAAGGCGCTCCACGATACTCCACGACTCATCCGTTGAGCCGTCATCAACCATAATAATCTCATACGAGAGACACTCTCTCTTAGCCACGCGGTCTATCCACGCCACCAACTCGGGCAGCGACTCCGCCTCGTTGTATAGCGGCACAACAACCGAGATATCCAAACTCTTATCCATAATCTCTCAAGCATTAGAACTCCATCTCTCGATACTCGGGCTTACGGCTCACAACACCGGCGATGATGAGACCCGGAAGACCACCAAGGATGATATAGTTATTAAATCCGCTAAAGACATTCGAAATCATAGATGGCTGCTCGGTGGTGCGCACAGCGTGCACGACGTCATCAAAGATCTTCAAATCTGACGAGCTCACACCCATCGAGGCATACAACTCCCTAAGCTCTTCGATGCGTGCTATAGATCCTGTTACGAAGCCATCATAGCCCATCGCCGAGGTAAAGAGCGTGTCGCCGACACCCACGATAATACCCGCAAACATCGACACCACGAGGATGTAGGATAGTGCCAAGCCATAGCTAAAACCGAGACGTGGATCACACTCCTTGGCTCTGCGACGTGTGAAACGCACCAGCAACCATATAAACACCACACACGCAAGGAGACCCTCGCCGAGGTAGAGCAGCGACGCCTTGTTTAGCTCCCAACCACTGTAGAACAACACATAACGCTCAAAGATGCGCGACACGGCCATAACAATACCCAAGATCGCTCCCGAGCGCATCACATCGTACCAAAATTCTCTGTTATTCATATATTTATGTTTTTAATTATCGTATCTTCATCCTATCCAATGCGCTATGATATGCCTGAGCATTGCGATTATGCTCCGCGAGTGTGGTGGCAAAGTTGTGACGACCATCCATCTCGGGGCGAGCGCAGAAGTAGAGGTAGTTATGCTCCTCGTAGTTCAGCACGCCGTAGATAGCTGCCATATCGGGCATAGCGATTGGCGTAGGCGGAAGGCCACAATACTTATAGGTATTATACGGTGACTCTATCTCCTTATGCTTGTTCAGCACGCGCTTTATCGTGAAATCTCCCGCGGCGTACTTCAACGTCGGATCTGCCTGCAGGGGCATACCGCGCTTCAGACGGTTGACATATACTCCTGCCACACGCGCCATCTCCTCCGCGGCATTGGTCTCCTCGTGAACTATAGATGCCAGCACCATCACCTCGTATGGCGAGAGTCCTAACCTTTCGAGTTGCTTCTGACGCTCCGCCTGCGACCAGAAGATATCCGACTCGCGCTTGAGGCGGCGCACCAAAGCCTCGGGGGCTATATCGGCATATACCTCGTAGGTATTAGGAATGAATATCGAGAACATAGCCTCGGCGCTCTCGAATCCAAGCTCCTCGATAAGGGTCTCGTTGCGCAGCGCCATAGCCACCGACAGCGAATCGGCATATATCTGTCGCGATATCTTACCTGCAAGGATCTCGGGCGTGCGGGCATTGTTGATCGTGAGGCGCACGGCGTTATCGGCTCCGAACTTGAGGGTTCGCGCCACATTTATAACACTCATACCCTCGTCGAAGGTATACTTGCCAGGCTCGATGCCTCTATCGAGATTTATACGCTTGGCGTAGATGTCAAACGACCAGTGATAGAGCAACGCCGACTTAACCTTTTTGGTCATCTCATCATAGCTCTCATCGGCACGAAGTATCACCGTAACACGATTTTCGACCGCCGGACCATAAAACATCTGATATACCCAAACACCCGTAACTGCCACAATTACAATGACAACAAGGAATATGACACTAATTTTCTTTTTCATTTTTTCACTTTTTATTTGCAAAGATACATTTTTTTTGTACTTTTGCACCCGGGTAAGTCTTATACGACCAGCTCCTGCAGAACCCCCCCAGGCGAGGAATCGAGCAAGGGTATGCGGTTGTAGCGGTGCGATATAAGTAGCTTACCCTTTTTTTGTACCCTTCTGTAAGCCTCGTCGCTTAGAAATCTATCTTCACGCCAGCCATAAATCCTATGCCATTGCGACCGTAGTAGGCATAGTCGTAAATCTCCTGATTGAGGAGGTTGTAACCATCCACAAATATCTCGAATCGCTGTGACAGACGATAGCCGACTCCAGCACCCAAGTCGAAGCTTGCAGGGGCAGAAAATGCCTCCTTGGTTATGCTGCCATCAGCCTCGAGCAACGACCAGCAGCGACGACCCATAAGCTCGCCCTGGAGGTGGAACTTCCAACGCTTGATATTATACTTCACATCCAGCGCACCACGCATACGCGCATCACTTATGGCATACTCCGAGCGTGAATTATCCGAATGGAGATAGAACATCGCTCCTATCGAGAGGCCACCCAAAGGGCGATACTCCACCTCTGCGCCAAAGGCCAGACGGTTGTTATCTGCTGCCGCGGGGGCAAACACCGCCATATCGATCATATACCACGACACATAGTCGCGCATAAGGGTCATAGCCACGTATGCGCGATACGACAGACGTGACGAGAATGCCACACCTGTGATACCCGCCGAGAGGTTATAGCTGAGGGTATTAGGCATCCCAAGCATCACAGCCTCCGAATAGCCGTAATCCAAAAACGGATTCTCGCCGTAGAGCTGCGACGCACCATTTTGCGACACCGTGGTGTTGATGTCGAGATATGGTCTGAGGGCATCAATATGCAGGTCGAAGTCGGCACGCAGGGCTGGAAGGATGAAGTGTGACGCCTGCTCGCGATCAAGCACACGGTCGTAGAGATAACCCAACGAAGCATCTATGGCTACCAGACCGAAGTCGCGCGAGTAGTCGAACGTTGCGCCAAAGCGAATGTCGCGGTAGCTCGAAGCCGTAGCCTGCCACATATCATACTCCGCGCCTAAACCCACGACATTACCCTTGAAATCGCGCATCAGCTGCGCTGAGAGTCCCAAGCGATACTCAGGAATGGCGCTATCTGCCGTAGCCACAGGTGGCACGTGACTCCAATAGCCACCGTGAGCCTCAACACTGAAGTTCATACGCGAGAGGTCGGCAAAGTTATCACCATAGCGAACCGCCACATCCGCATCGTTAAAATAGAGACGCGAAGGCTTACCCGCCACGGCGTATGTATTGTAGATATCGAAGTTATAGTCAACATTGGCCTCCAACATTCTACGACCTAAAATCACGCCACCGCCAGCATTTACACCATTCTGCATATCGTAGCCATCGGCTATGGAGCGCTGCACACCCAAGCCACTTTGCTGAGGCGAGAAGTTCGCCTTGTGATTAATACCCGCACCAAAATAGCCAACACGCACATTCTGAGTCATATAACGCAACTCGGCATCGGTCATAAACGGATAGCCCGCCGAGAGGCGTGTGTAGCAATGCTCGGCACGATTATAGTCCCAGTAGCTCGCCTTTGCAGGCTTGAAGTTGTGGTCCTGGAGCTTTATCTGCCACGTCTCGGGAGTGACGTTATAGTGTATCTCAGGCTCGATGTCACTACCCTCGGCAACGGTAGCTGGGACATCGAGTTTCGTACTCTTCTCCACCTCAGGAGTGTATATCGTTGTGACCTCCACACGTTTATGCTCCTGCGCCGAGGTGTGCTGCGGCGACATCGCACATAGTGCAAAAAGGGATATTGCGATAATGTTTAGGTATCTCATAGCTTTTTGAATAAACTTTTGTTAGTACTACTTTGGCAACGCCGCGATACGCCCCTTAGCCTCCTCGACAATGCCATCATCCTTAGGCGAGTAGCCATCGACAATACTCTGGTATGTGGCACGCGCCTGGAACGTATTGCCGCGCTTGACAAGCACATCGCCAAGAACGAGATAGATCTTTGCCTGCCAATACATCGAGCCACACTCGCCAAGATCATATACACGCTGCTCAGCACTGTCGTAATCGCCTGTAATATAGTCATTCTCCACAAGTCGGAAGTAGGCCTCAGTACCCTCGACACTGTGCTTATCAGCCGACAACTCGGCATATAGCTCCATAGCCGCTGCCGAGCTACCCTCCTTGCGATGCTCATTGGCACAGGCGAGTTTCGATGCCCTGCGTGCCCAAGCCGACGCATCAGTCATCTTCGTAACATCCTCAGCCATAAGCTTTATCGTCGCGCCATCGGCATACTTAAGCGTAGCCTCGACATATCCCTCGGAGATCACCTCGCGGCGATTCTTATCCTCGCTAATATCATAAAGCTCGCGGTAGGCCTTTGCTGCATCCTCCCACTTACCCATATCGTAGCTCATACGCGAGTAGACATCCAACACTCGCTCGGTATACTGTGTAGTACCGTGGTCGAGGAGCTCGCGCATAGCGGTAAGTGCCGCCTCGTTATCCTCCAGTGCCACATAGCAGTCACTGAGGTAGAAGAGTGCCTCGGTGCGGTTATATCCTGTCTCGAAGTCGTTGAGATAACCCTTCAGACTCTCTCGCGCACCACTCATATCACCTGCGAGGTAGAGGTTTCGCGCCGCGGCAAAGCTCAATGAGTCGCGCGCCGCAACACTCATATCTCCCTGCAAGCCCTTACGCTCGGCATAGGCGAAGTAGTCATTTACCCTACCCTGCGACACATAGATCTCGCGAATGCCACGTATAGCCTCCATAGCCGCCGCAGACTGTGGGTCGTAATCGACAACCTGCTCGTAGCACTTGCGGGCATCATCCTTGCGACCGAGGTTGTAGTATGCCAACGCCAAATCCGATAGCGCGGGGATATAGAATGGCGAGTGAGGGTTATGCTTCACGAAATCCGAAAGCGTTGTGGCACCATCCTTGTATCGCTCCGTGGTGATGTATGTCTTACCGAGCTCATACCACGCATCGTCGACATAGGGACCTTTGGCCTGCGAGACAATAGACTTCAACTTCTCGATCTTAGCCTTTGGCTTATTGTCGATGCCATCGACCTTAGCAAGCTGATAGAGAGCATAGTAACGCTCCTCAACAGGTGCTTTGGCCACGACATTATAGGCCTTACGCGCATCGGCAAACTCGCGAACCGCATAGTAGGCATCGCCGAGACGGTTATGCGCATCGTAGAGGTAGCCATCGCGCTTGGTATAGTCGCGCACAAAGGTTGTGAAGCTCCTCTGCGCATCCTCCATCTTCTCGAGATCGAGATAGACATATCCTAAGCCATAGTTCGCATAGAAATACTCCATCTCACCCTTAGGGGCACGACGGAGGTAATCCTCATAATATCTTTGTGCCTGCTCCTTATCACCCTTATTATAAGCTACCTCGGCGAGCCAATAGAGCGTCAGCGCGTTATACTTTGACGACATCGCAATCTCCTTTGACTCCAACAGCAGAGCCTCGGCCTCAGCCCAGCATCGCTGACCTACAGCCTCCACAGCACGAAATACGGCTACCTTCTGCAACGCCGCGCGTATCTCATCGTCTGGATTTGGAATCTCGCGAATACCACGATATGCAGCCTCGTAATCTTTGGAGTTGTAGTATGCCGCAACAAGCAATCGCTTAGCCTCGGGAGTATTCTCCGAGTCGGGATAGCGCACTATATACTCCTGCAAAACGTTGATAGCCTCGTTGAAGACTCCTCCGCCAAGCTCATACTTCAGGCGGCCGTAATTAAGCAGCGCCTCGCGAGCTATATTCTTGTCGTAATCGCCCGATGATGCCATAGCGAAGGCGTCGGCAGCACTGCGCTTGTTGGCAACACGCAGGTAGCAATCTCCGAGGTGGTACGATGCATTCTGCGTGAGAGCATCATCCGCGCCGCACACACTCTTCAGAGGCTCCACAGCATCGTTGTACCTCGCCATACGATAGAGCGAATAACCCTTGATGTAGTTCTCCTGGCGAGAGATCATATCGGCTGGCAACTCCGAGATGTAACGTATGGCATTGGCGTAGTCGCCCTTGATGAAGTAACTCTCGGCGATGATGCGCACGAGGTCGCTTCGTGTGTCGCCCGCAGCTTGCTGGAGGAGCTTCTCGCCCTCCGAAATCACAGCGTCATAATTAGCCTTGCGATACTCGAGCTGAAGGATATAGAACGGAGCGAGCTTGTCGTATGGCTGATACTTTGCCAACGCCCTGAAGCCCCTCTCGGCATCGTCGTTACGGCGCTGGCTGTAGTCGATGTAGGAGATGTAGTATAGCGCGTGAGGATAGTACTCCGACAGAGGAGTGATCTTAGTGAAGTGGTTATTAGCCTTTTGCGTGTCGCCCTCGACAAAGAGGATATATCCCATACGAATATCGTAACGCTCGCGCTCACGGCCATCCAAAGCCTTGTAATCCACACTCTTGAATAGCTCCTTAGCACCCGTCATATCCCCCTTGTCGCACTTGTGGCAAGCATTGAGGAACGAGACCTTATTGGCATAGATACTTGAGGGATAGCTATCGACATAATCCTGCATAAGAGCCTCGAAATCGGCACTACCAAGCTCCATAGCACACAGCACACGCTGGTACTCCGCCCACTCTATATCGCGGTTATCGACAATAGGATCGAGCGATGCACTGAACCTATCGATAGCCATATAGGCATCACCCCAACGGCTGCGCTCGAGCATACTCTCGATATGCTCCATCTCGGCTCTTCTATCTGGTATTTGTGCCACAGCACCCTTGGGCATCGCCATAAAGAGCATAAGCACTGCAATGGTCATAAACTTTTGTCGCATATCATATAGGTATAAATACTCGCAAATATACGACTTTTTCGTGAAATATCAAGCATTAACACCACGCTTCACACCCCACAAATATTTCAGTTTCTACTTTTCCTCTATCGCCCCTACAATATATTTGTAAGCCGCCACCGCCACGGCGTAGTCATACTGCGCTGCTATGGCGTTGCTATATATCTGTAACCAGCTCAGTTGCGCCTGCAAAACATCGAGTATAGTCCCCAGACCCTCGCTATAGGCATAGGTGCTTATCTCGAGATTCTCAGCGGCGATGGCGAGGTTACGACGTATGGCCTCGACACGCTCCTGGGTGGATAGCAGGTTGGTCCATCCATTGCTCTCGTTAAGGGTTATCTCATCCACAAGATCCTCGACCATAATCTCCGCGCTGTGCAACCTGCTGCGTGCCGCGCGCACCGCCTCGCGACGCTCCCCGAAGTGGAAGATCGGAGTGCTCATAGAGATCATCACACCACCATCCAGCCGCGACCCCACGCCCTTCACATTTGGAGAATCGGGATGCCAGAGACCATATACACCCACGCCGATTTGCGGAAGATAGTCGGCACGAACGACCTTAACTCCCCACCTCGCAGCCTCACGCTCGGCGACCATCGCTACGTACTGCGGATGCAGGGCCACGATCTCCTCAACTCTCTCACGCTCAGGTATCGCCATACTATCGAGGATACTCTGCGAAAGTACCACCTCACACGTCGGCTCGTTGCCACACAGAAGGTTGAAATTGTGCCGTGCCTGCTGCCTCTGCTGCTTGGCCTGCGAGAGCTGATACTCCGCATCGCTCAGCCGCGACTCCACCTGCAGCAGATCACTTTTGGAGATATAACCCTCCAAGAAGCGTTGCGACACCACCTCCCCAAGCGATGCGACAATGGCGCGGTATCGCTCTATGGCTCGGCAGTATATCTCGGCGCGAGAGAGGCTCCAATATGCCACATCGGCACTATAGGTTACATCGAGGTCTACGCTTTGCTCCTCCGAGAGCGCCGCACTCCACAACATCGAGGTCTGCTCCTTGAGAGCCTGCACACGACCACCATAGAAGATTGGCTGAACGAGATCGGCACGCACAGCCCAATCGACCCTGCGCTCCTCCTCTAAGTTACGAAAGTCGTAGGTTGTGCTATGGCTCATATCGAGCGAGGGCAATGCTCCCTTTTTCGCCACGCGCATATCTGCCTCCGCACCATCCACCACAGCCGCGGCGCGCCGAAGCGTATGGCTATAGTCGCGAACCAAGGCTCGATACTCTTGGAGGGTCATCTGCGCAGAAAGACCCTCGACCAGCGACACCGCCACAACGAAAAGAAGTATTCGACGTATCATTGTCTAATTCTATAAATGAGTGAATATACCACAGGTAAAACCATAAGTACCAGCGCCGTAGCAACTACCAAACCTCCCATAATCGTAGCGGCCATACTGCCAAACATAGAGTCAAGCAGCAGCGGCGAGATGCCCAGCACCGTGGTAGCCGAAGCCACCACCACGGGTACAAACCTATCCTCCGCAGCTGCGATGACGGCTTGCAAAGGCTCGACTCCCGATGCGCGAAGCTCGTCGATATGCGAGAGGAGTATAACCCCGTTTTTGACATTCATACCCACCAGGCCGAGGAGTCCCAAGAGCGAGAAGAAGTCGAACATCTTGCCCGTGACAGCCAACCCCGCAACGACACCTATGAATATGAGCGGCAGTGTTACAAGAATGGCCATCGGGGAGCGGAGGTTACCAAAGAGAAATAGCAACGTCGCCAATATAAGTAACAGCGTCACAGGGAGTTTCGACGCAAGAGCCTCGTTCGACTCCTCGCGACTCTCCTGCTGGCCGAAGATCTCCATACGATACCCCTCGGGGAGATCAATCTCGCGCTCCAGCTCCTCGCGTAAGCTGCCAAACAGGGCGATAGTATTCACCCCTCGGTCAGCATCGCACTGAGCCTTCATAACACGTTCGAAGTCAATGCGACGTATCATCGGCAGCTGAAATGCAAAGCTAAACTCCGAGGTGGCTTGCGCGAGCGAGAAGCTGCGTCCTTTGACCGAAAACACCGGGAGCGTGGTGAGCGACAGCAGCGAGCTATCTGCCGCAGGCGTAGTACGCAGAAGAATAGGCATTGGCATATCATCGTCCCTAAATGTTGCAACACGAACTCCCGAGGTGGAGAGCTCCAACGAGCGTGCTACCGAGCTGCGATCCACACCCAAACGCTGAGCCTTGATCTGCGAATATCGCGGCTGCCACACCGCCACCCTATTACCCCAGCTATTACGCACATTGCGCGTATCGCCGCGACGCTTCATAATCTCCATAGCCTCGGCCGTGAGGCGGGCGAGGGTATCGACATTATCTCCCACGAAGCCAAATTCGATCGAGGCCTCGGGAACTGGCGAGAGACGAAAGAGCGACGAGCTGAGCCACACATCGGGGATATTACCCCTCACCCAGCTATCGAAACGCTCCTCGACAGCGGGCGCGGCATCGGCATCCGTAACCTCCACAAGCAGATTACCATAGTTGGGACGCGAAGCATAGCTGCCACTTGCGAGGTAGTAGCGCGGCGGCGTGCCACCCGCTGTGGTGGAGACCCTGACGACCTCGGGTTGCGACCGTAGCCACGATGTCATCCTCTGAAGTCGCTCATCCGTAGCATCTATATCGTAGCCCTCAGCCATAAAGACATCAGCACGGAAATATGGCTTCGAGAGTTGCGGGAAGAAGTTTTGAGGCATACGCCCCATAATCCATAACGACACCGCAAAGAGCAGCAGCGTAACAGCCACCGTAACCCACCTATGTGCAAGCAGCACCCTAACCACGCGCCCAAACCACGCGACACGGAGCTCCGAGGTCACGGCAGAGGGGGCGCGCAGCAACGCAACAGAGGACATAGGAACCTGCGTAAGAGCAAAAAGCCAGCTCGACAGAAGCGACACCGCAACAACGACAAACAGAGGGCGGATGATCTCGGCAACAGAGGATGGGGCTAACTGCAGCGGCAGGAACGAGATTATAGCTATGATGGTGGCGGCAAGGAGTGCCCAGCGTGGCCGCGAAGCCCCCTCCACAGCCGCGACACGCAGCGGCAGTCCCGTTACCGCGAGCCTCCGTGTGTTATCCACCGCCACAATGGCATTGTCGACAAGCATTCCCATAGCGATAATGAAACCTGCCAACGAGGTGCGATTTATACCCTCGCCAATGAGCAGCATAACGACAAGTGTGGCGGCTATGGAGAGCAGCAGCGATACCCCCACCACAACTCCCGAACGCCAACCCATAACCACCATAACAAGCAGTATGACAATCGCCAACGACTCTATGAGGTTCACCACAAAGTCGTTATTCGCCTCGCGCGCAATCTCATTTTCGGGATAGAGCGACACGATGCTCAGGCCTGCGGGAAGTCTATGGCCAAAGGTCTCGATACTACGCTCCACAGCATCACCCACCTTCACGATATCCATCTGCGGATCTCCAGCCACAGCAATAGCCACAGCCTCGTTGCCATCCACACGCATACGCAGCGACGGCGGGGTGTGATAGCCGCGCTCCACACGTGCAATATCTCCCAAGCGATACTGCTTGCCATCTGCTGCCATAAGCAGCTGATTCTCAAGTTCTGACAGCGACCTATAAGTACTACCTTCGATAAGCTCTACGTTCACCTCGCCAGCCTCACGCACACCCAATGCCGCAATGCGGTTTTGTTGCGCAATGGCATTTCCGATATCCTCGGGACGGAGGTCGAAAGCCGATAGTATCGAGGGGCTGATCCAGATATTCACCTCGGGAGATTGCTCGCCATAGAGCATCACCTTATCCACGCCATCAATGGCATAAAGCTCCCGCTCGATATCCTTGGCATAGCGGTGCAGCTCCTGCCACGAGTATCCACCCTCCGACACAAGGGCGTAGTAGATTCCGTAGACATCGCCAAAATCATCTATAACCTCGATATCCCCCACACCCTCTGGAAGGGTCGCACGTGCCCTGTCGACCTTACGCCGCAGCTCATCCCACAACTGCGCGATACGTTCTGAGGGTGTTGCTGGATGAAGCTCAACCATAATGCGTGCATAGCCGTAGTGCGCCTCAGAGGTTATCTTATGCACCGCCGTGAGGGTGCGAATCTCACGCTCGAGAGGCTCTACAACAAGTGCCTCCACCTCCTCGGGCGTTGCGCCGCTATATGGGCATACGACAATGGCACTCTTGATTGTAAACGTAGAGTCCTCACGCTTACCGAGTGCCGCAAAGGCATAGAGGCCTCCGCAAAGGATAGCCAACATAAGCACCACAACAACCGAGCGATGCTTAATGGAGTATTGCGATACATTCATCATAACTTACCGATTTTCAGACTCCTCGACTCTCACACGCTCGCCCTCTGTTAGGTGGTAAATCCCTGCAATGACAACCCTATCTCCGGGCTTAATACCACTCACCACCTCCACGCCATCGCTACCCGCAAGCGAGCCGAGCTTCACCTTATATTTATAGACGTGGTCATACTGCACCGCCCACACATAGTCATCGTCACCAAGGGGTGAGTATATAGCTGTGAGGGGTACGACAACGGCATCGCGATCATCATCTGGCGTGACGACAGTGGCAATGCAGGTCATACCCGGAGATATCCTATAGCGCAGCGTGTCGACATCGGTAAGTCGCAGCGAAACAGGGAAGCCCAACGCATCGGAGGAGGTGCGCGCGAAGCTCTTTATAACAGCCGTAAAGCGCACCCCACGCCACGCATCAAACTCCACGCTAAAATGGGTATCTGGCGAGGCGAGCTGCGGAATAAGCTCCTCGGGAGCTGTAAAGCCGACGGTGGTGCTTACAGGGTTGACAATGCGCACTATACTCTCTCCCGACGAGACGCGCTGAAAGGCATCTACGTATGTTCGCTCGACAACACCAGCAAAGGGTGCTACGATGCGTGTATCGCGGAGCAGGTCGAGGCTATTCTCATATTGCGAATAGGCCTGTGCCACAGCATTTTTTATAGACTCCACCTCCTGCTCCGATATGGCATCGTGGGCCTTGAGACGCTCCGCACGACTAAGCCGCGACTGCGCCTCACTATATGCCGAACGTGCCGCCTCGACCTGCAGCTCCACATCGCGAGGATCCAACTCCGCAAGCACCTCTCCACGCGCCACGGCAACGCCCTTAGCCACAGGGATATCCTTAACCAATCCCGAGATCTTAAACGCTAGTGTCACAGCATCATCTGCTGTGGAGAGAGCCGCGAAATCATACGAGAGAGAGTCGAGATGTCTCACCGTTATACACTTCACAACCGTAGGCTCGGCAGAGCCGCGCCCTGCATTTCCGCCACACGCCGCAAGCAACGCCATAAGCGGGATATATAAAACTCTTTGCATAACAAAAAAAATTGACCGTTACCTGCAGTGGTAACGGTCAATTATCTTGCCAAGAATAGCGCTATATATCGCGGATATCCGACTTGAACTCCACAACGCCGTCGCGGAGAATCACAACGCCAATATCGGAGCGGATTACGGAGCGAAGGGTCATAGCGTCCACAGCATACATCTCGACATCCGACACAGAGATAACATCCTCAATATCTGATATATCCACCGCCGTGAGCACTACAATAGCACGGAGCGGATATTGCGTCAGAAGCGAGTTTATGCCACGTAAATGGCGCGCGGAGATATCCTTAGTGTCGTTGATGCACAGCAGTGCCACACGCCCCTTGCGACCAATGACATCGAGAGTACGATCATCACCCTCCGAATCATAGAGGCGGAAATCATCGTATGTGGTTTCGACACTCATTCGTCGCGTTACAGCCTCGACAAATTCGAGATCGTCATCCTCCCAGCACACACCATCTGAGGCATCAAACTCCACGCTCTCACCAGTTTTTATATTCTTAAATATCAGAACATTACACACCGCCTGCTCCTCCTTGTCGCGCTCCATAGCTACAGCATCGTAGAGCGCAGTCTCGACCCTATATGGCATAGTGTCGACAAGCGGAAGATGGCGCAAGGCATAGAGGCTCACACCGAGCGGAACAACAATGCCAACAATTACCGCAATGCCATTCTTGGGCACTATAGGACGTTTCTCGCCGCGGCATCGCCACAGGAGATAACAGAAGACCAAAAGTACAATGTTTTTCAGAAAAGTTTGCCACGGCGTGAGCTTGAGAATATCACCAAAACATCCGCACTCGCCAATAGGTAAAACCGTAGCACTCAGCAGTGTAACCACAGTAAAAAGCGAGAGTATAAGAAGTGATATGAGCGAGGTTATATGACGTAGAACACCCGTAACGAGCAACACACCGAGTAGCGTCTCAACCACAGCAAGCGTCACAGCAATGCCCTCAGACAGAGGCAGAAAGGTCTCCAAAGAGTAGGTCGCGAGATACTTCTCGACATAAATCGCACTGCCTACGGGATCGACACACTTCGTGAGACCCGAGAATAGAAACGTAGCGCCTACAACCCATCGCAGGATGGTCGTAGCGACAACCTCAGTGCGCGAAGACATACTACAACGAAATTGCATTTACGAAGCTCATTATGCGCTCGAAGATAACCTCGGGAGAGGCCATAGCGCCCTCCGCCGTAGAGCAATCGACAACCTGAATATCTGAGCCCTCCGAAGCGGCATCCAAATATACCTCACGCACCGCGCGCTGCAGGTCGAGCGACGCCTCGTGAATATCCTTCTGACCCTGGAGATATGCTCTGTCATCACCCTCGCGCGTCTCCGAGAGTTTCTTCTCGGTGAAGGCAAAAGGCACGTCGAGGAAGAGCGACAAGTCGGGGCGAGGAATTGCAAACTCCTCGAACTCGGTATGCAGGATCCACTCTTTCAATCTGTTACGCTCCTCGCCGCGGGGCAGCTTGGCACACTGGTAGCCGATATTAGAGTATACGTATCTATCCACAATCACCACCTTGCCCTCGGCCAACCAGCCACGGATCACATTCGCAGCATCGGCTCTGTCGCCAGCATAGAGCAGCGCAACAAGATAGGGATTGACACACTCGACACCGCCCAAGTCACCACGCAAGAAACGCGCTATAAGCTCGCCATAGACCGGAGCATCGAAACGCGGAAAGTGCAGATACTCCGACTCCACGCCACGTGCACGAAACATATCCCTGAGCTTGCTAATCTGCGTGGACTTGCCAGCGCCATCTAAACCTTCAAGTACTATAAACATATATATAAATAAGTATAGTGTTCCTATTTCAGCATCATAACCGCGCGCTCGACACCCTTTACCAAAGCATCAACCTCCTCCTTGGTGTTATACATACCAATCGAGGCGCGACACATTCCCGTTACGCCAAAATGGGTCATAACAGGCTCGGCACAGTGATGTCCAGTGCGGATGGCAATGCCAAGTTTATCGAGGATCATACCCACGTCGTAGGGGTGTGTGCCATCAACGGTGAAGCACACCAAAGGGCACTTACGCTCGGCAGTGCCATAGATTCTGAGGCCCTCGATAGTCGACAATCGCTCTGTCATATAGGCGAGCAACTCCTGCTCATACGCCTCGATAGCCTCCACGCCGATGCTCTCCACATACTCGATAGCCTCGCCGAGGCCTACAGCACCAATGAAATTAGAGGTACCCGCCTCAAACTTCAGGGGCAGCGGAGCGTAGGTCGTCTTGGCGAAGGTGACCTTATCGACCATATCGCCACCACCCATAAACGGCGGCATAGCCTCAAGTAGCTCCTTGCGGCCATAGAGAACGCCGATACCCGTAGGACCATACAACTTATGTCCCGAGAAGGCGTAGAAGTCATAGCCGCGCTCCGCAACATTACCGCCACCGTGGACAACGCCCTGACAGCCGTCGACCATCACAACAGCACCTACAGCGCGCGCCGCAGCGATGATAGGCTCCAAATCGGGCATAGTACCCAACGTATTCGACGCCTCGGTGACTGCGACAAGGCGCGTGCGCTCATCGATGAGTTCGCCCAACTTATCCATCATCACCTCTCCCCTATCGTCGAAAGGCAACACGCGAAGCTCCGCGCCACAACGCTCGCAGGCCAATTGCCACGGCACGATATTGGAGTGATGCTCCATCTCCGACACCACGACATTATCGCCCTCGCGGAGGAATCGCGCACTCCACGCATAGGCAACAAGGTTGATGGATGCCGTAGCACCCGAGGTGAAGATAACCTCCTCGCGATGCTCCGCACCGATAAACCTACGCACCCTCTCGCGCGCCGCCTCGTACATCTCGGTCATAACACCCGAGAGATGATGCACGCCGCGGTGAATATTGGCGTTCGACTCGCGCATAAGGCGATCGGTAGCCTCGATAACACGCTGGGGCTTCTGCGCCGTAGCTCCGCTATCGAAATATACCAACTTGCGGCGATTCACCTCGCGCTCAAGGATAGGAAAATCCCTACGTATCTGCTCTATGTCGTATGCCATAGTCCGAATCTTACAACTTATTTAGTTTCTCAGCCAACATCTCCGTGAGGATATCCTGCACACCATCAACAGCCGAGTGCAATACTACATCATCCACAAAGCCCTCGATCTGCAGACGCTTGGCATCCGCAAGGCTCAAGCCACGCTGA
Source organism: Alistipes sp. (assembly GCA_017630455.1). Taxonomy (GTDB): domain Bacteria; phylum Bacteroidota; class Bacteroidia; order Bacteroidales; family Rikenellaceae; genus Alistipes. Next base: position 92,250 of record JAGBVG010000048.1, read on the forward strand.
CGCATATAGAGGATGGCATCCGAATCCATCTGACCCACCGTAGCACCGTGGCTACACTTCACATCGTCGGCATAGATCTCCAACTGCGGAAGGGTCTCGATATGGCCATCGCCAATGGTTACATTGCGGTTTGTCTGCTCCGAGTCGGTGCGCTGTGCATCGGGAGCTACGTAGACCAAACCCGAGAAACGTCCGTGGGACTTACCCGACGCAACACCCTTGACCTTGATGCGCGACACGCAGTCCGAGCTTATGTGGTTGACATCTGCCGTGACGCCAGTCTGGTCGCCATCGGTAAGCACAAAGACACCGCCCAGCTCAAATCTCGCATCACGACCCACAAGGCTCGCAACAACACGCGAATCCGACGACGAGCATACCACCTGCGTCATACGACACACCGCGCCCTCGGCAACGGCAACCGCCAATGTAGTAGCACTCTTATGGTTTACCACGTGGAGGATGCTTAGCTTAGCACCACACTCCACATCTATATTCATCTCTGCCGCGGCATCGCCATCGAGCAAAAGCAGCGAGACATCGCTACCCGCCTCAATGGTGATATCACAATCTGCCACAGCCTCATACGACCACACTCCCGAACCTACACATCCCGAAGATGGAAGTTGCTGAGCCTGCAGAGAACTATTCAAACGCTCCACCATAGCCTACTCCTCCTTATAGTCGTTGATAAGCCAGTCGTAACCCTCCTTCTCGAGTTTCAACGCAAGACTCTTGTCGCCAGTGTAGATGATGCGACCCTTGTACAACACGTGGACATAATCAGGCACGATATAGTCCAACAGACGCTGATAGTGGGTGATGACCACCGTAGCGTTATCCTCGCGCTTGAGGCGTGTGACACCCGTAGCTACGATACGCAACGCGTCGATATCCAAGCCCGAGTCGGTCTCATCCAAGATTGCCAACTTTGGGTCGAGCATCGCCATCTGGAAGATCTCGTTCTTCTTCTTCTCACCACCCGAGAAACCCTCGTTCACAGCACGTGAGGTGAGCTTCGAGTCGAGCTCCACGATAGCACTCTTCTCCTTCATCATACGGAGGTACTCCGCAGCGGTGAGAGGCTCAAGACCACGTGCCTTGCGCTGCTCGTTGACGGCAATCTTCATAAAGTTTGCCATCGTAACACCCGGAATCTCAACAGGATACTGGAAACCGAGGAACAAGCCCTTACGCGAACGCTCCTCGATGCTATACTGAAGCAAGTCCTCGCCCTCGAACTCCACGCTACCAGCCGTAACGGTGAACTTCTCGTTACCAGCCAATACCGAAGCGAGCGTAGACTTTCCCGAGCCGTTAGGACCCATAATAGCGTGTACCTCGCCAGCCTTAACAGTGAGGTTTATACCTTTCAAAATCTCCTTATCGCCAACTGAGGCGTGCAGATTTTCTACCTTTAACATAGTTTATATCGTTTTTCGTTTTTATTCTTTTTAATAATTTCTTTTTCAACTCTTTGTCAGAAGGGTGTCAGATTTGGCGATTTGTCGCAGTCTGAAAAGGCGGAGTTTACCAAAGCGTAAATGAGCATTTTTCAGACGAGCAAAGCGTCAAAGATGCGCCCTTATCACAAAGAGCTATCCGACACTTCCCTCCAAACTGAGCGATAGAAGTTTCTGCGCCTCTACGGCAAACTCCATAGGCAACTTTGCCAATACCTCGCGGGCATAGCCGTTGACAATAAGTCCCACGGCATCCTCCGTAGAGAGGCCACGCTGATTGCAGTAGAAGAGCTGATCCTCAGAGATCTTCGATGTAGTAGCCTCGTGCTCCAACACCGCCGAAGCATTATAGGAGTCGATAACAGGAAAGGTGTGTGCGCCACACTTGTCGCCAATAAGGAGCGAGTCGCACTGCGAGTAGTTACGCGCATTATCCGCGCCCTTTGCCACACGCACCAGACCACGGTAGGCATTCTGTGAGCGACCTGCCGAGATACCCTTCGACACGATGCGCGAGCGGGTATTCTTGCCGATATGAATCATCTTCGTTCCCGTATCAGCCTGCTGGTAGTTGTTGGTCATAGCCACAGAGTAGAACTCTCCCGAAGAGTTATCGCCCTGAAGCACGCAGCTCGGGTATTTCCACGTGATGGCAGAGCCAGTCTCGACCTGTGTCCACGAGAGGTGCGCACCCTGGCGGCAGATGCCGCGCTTGGTAACGAAGTTGTAGATACCACCCTTACCCTCTTTATCGCCTGGATACCAGTTCTGAACGGTAGAGTACTTGACATCGGCATCCTTCTCCACCACAATCTCCACTACTGCGGCGTGAAGCTGATTCTCATCACGACGTGGCGCAGTACAGCCCTCAAGGTAGCTAACATACGAACCCTCGTCCGCCACGATAAGCGTGCGCTCGAACTGTCCTGTACCCTCGGCATTGATGCGGAAGTAGGTGGATAGCTCCATAGGGCAGCGCACACCCTTAGGGATGTAGCAGAACGATCCGTCGGAGAATACTGCGGCGTTGAGCGCAGCGTAGAAGTTATCGGTGTAGGGCACTACCGAGCCGAGATACTTCTTAATGAGCTCGGGATGCTCCTTGATAGCCTCCGAGATAGAGCAGAATATGATACCCTTCTCGGCCAACGTGTCGCGGAAGGTGGTCTTGACCGACACAGAGTCCATAACCGCATCCACGGCAACACCCGCCAAGGCCATCTGCTCCTCGAGCGGAATACCCAACTTATCAAATGTGCGCTTCAACTCTGGGTCTACCTCGTCCATAGAGTTGAGCTGCTTCTTCTGCTTCGGTGCTGCATAGTAGATGACATCCTGAAAGTCAATCTCAGGGATGTCGAGATGCGCCCACTTGGGGTGCTCCAACGTCAACCAGTGGCGATAGGCCTGCAAGCGACGCTCCAGCATCCACTCAGGCTCGCCCTTCTTCTCGGAGATGAGACGTATGACCTCCTCCGAGAGTCCACGTCCGATGGTTTCGGTCTCGATATCGGTGACGAAACCATATTTGTATTCGCTCGTTTCGAGCTCCTGTAATATATCTTTTTGTGTATCCTTTTCCATACATATAAATTATAGCTTGCAAAATTAACAAAAACTATTCATAATTTCAAAAGAAACTTCATCTTTATTTTATATAGGTCTATAAGCGAATTTTATATCACAAAATGCGCGACAAAGCTACCACATAACACAGTAATTCGATATTGCACTAAATATCAAAAACTTAGCGTACACCAACAAAATCCTCACGCCACAGAAAATCAATTTTCACACCGAAAAAATTTTGTTATTTAATTTATTTTTTTATATCTTTGTTAGTTGGAATTAATAATTAACACGAAACTTAAAACTAAAACTACAATATGAACAAGGATTTACAGATTTTTGACTTGATTGCCGAGGAGCGTTCACGTCAGATGAAGGGTATTGAGCTTATCGCTTCGGAGAACTTCGTTAGCGATCAGGTGATGGCAGCTATGGGTTCGGTATGTACCAACAAGTATGCCGAAGGCTACCCTGCTGCTCGCTACTATGGCGGTTGCGAGGTGGTGGATAAGATTGAGAATCTCGCTATCGAGCGCATCTGCAAGCTCTACGACGCAGAGTATGCTAACGTTCAGCCACACTCTGGAGCTCAGGCAAATATGGCGGTATTCTTCGCTTGCTTGAAGCCAGGTGATACATTTATGGGTCTCGACCTTTCGCACGGCGGTCACCTCTCACACGGTTCGCCAGTGAATATGTCGGGTATGTACTTCAACGCTGTGGGCTATCGTCTCAGCGAGGAGACTGGTAACATCGACTACGAGGAGATGGAGAAGCTCGCTCTTGAGCACAAGCCAAAGCTCATCATCGGTGGTGCTTCGGCATTCTCTCGCGAGTGGGATTACAAGAGAATGCGCGAGATTGCTGATAAGGTTGGTGCTTTGTTTATGGTGGATATGGCACACACCGCAGGTCTTATCGCAGCTGGCTTGTTGGACAACCCTGTGAAGTATGCTCACATCGTGACATCTACAACACACAAGACCCTCCGTGGTCCTCGTGGCGGTATCATCCTTATGGGCAAGGATTTCGACAACCCTTGGGGCTACACAACACCAAAGGGCGTAGTGAAGAAGATGTCGCAGATCTTGAACTCTGCAGTATTCCCAGGCATCCAGGGCGGCCCATTGGAGCACGTTATCGCGGCTAAGGCTGTGGCATTTGGCGAGGCTCTCACACCTGAGTATAAGGAGTATCAGCAGCAGGTTGTTAAGAACTCTAAGGCTTTGGCTGAGGCTCTCACAAAGCGTGGCTATAAGATTGTATCGGGCGGCACTGACAACCACCTTATGTTGGTTGACCTTCGCACTAAGTTCCCAGAGCTTACTGGTAAGCTTGCGGAGAAGTGCTTGGTGGCTGCCGATATCACCACTAATAAGAATATGGTGCCATTCGACTCACGCACCCCATTCACAACATCTGGTTTGCGCTTCGGTACTCCAGCCATCACAACACGTGGCTTGAAGGAGGATAAGATGGACTACATCGCAGAGCTTATCGACCGCGTACTCGCTGACCCTGAGAACGAGGCAAACATCGCTGCCGTTCGCAAGGATGTTAACGAGCTTATGTCGCAGTATCCACTCTTCGCGTGGTAGTAGTATAATAGAGACTTTAGTCTTGCAAAAAATCCCACTTGGCACACCGCTGAGTGGGATTTTTCATCTTGGCATATCTGTTGCAATACCCATAAGAAAAAAATAGAAGACTATGAAAATTGCAACAGGCAAAGGCTCGATATCGCTCGTGACGCTCATCGCCATACTATCCATATCGGCCGTGGTATCCCTCCCAGGATTGGCTATATCGCCAATACTCAGCGACTTGGACAAGATATTCCCCTCGGCAAGTGAGTTGGAGGTGGAGATGCTCGAATCGCTACCCTCGCTACTCATAATACCCTTTATGCTGCTGGCGGGCAGGTGGTCGATAACCTACAACAAGATAAAGCTGCTCGTAATCGGATGCGCCATATTCCTCATCAGCGGCGTAGGCTCACTCCTCTCGCGCAGCCTCATAGAGCTCATCGTGTTAGGCGCGATAATGGGCATCGGCGCAGGTATCATAATACCGCTCTCCACGGGATTTATCGTCGACTACTTCACAGGCGACTACCGCGTGAAGCAGCTCGGCATAAGCTCGGCGGTGAACAACCTCACTTTAGTTGTTGCCACGACACTCGTGGGATGGCTTGCGGAGCGCGAATGGAGCTACGCCTTTGCGGTATACCTCCTACCCGCCGTGACGCTAATTCTCATCCCGGCATTGAGTCATACCACACCCGAGCCAGAACCATCAAGTGGCGCGCAACACCGTCAGCAAGAGCTAAATAAGAGTATAATCGTAGGACTTATGCTCTTCTACTTCGCCATCACATACTGCTCGCTTGTGGTGACATTCAATACCTCGTACCTTGTTGATAAGGGAGGTATGAGCGACACCACCTCGGGCGTTATCATCTCCCTATTCTTCCTTGCTATTATGGCTCCGGGATTTATCCTCAACCGCATAATTGCCGTCTTTGGCGATAAGACAAATCTCTGGTCGCTTCTAATTATGGGTGCGGGACTGGCCATTATGGCCCTCTGCCGCCCTACGGCGCTATGGCTCATCGTGGGTGTGGTGATGACGGGTCTGGGATACGGCGTTATGCAACCTATCGTATACGACAAGGCTGCCACAAATGCGCCGCCCCACAAAGCCACCCTCGCACTCTCGATTGTTATGTCGGTAAATTATGCAGCCATACTCCTTGCCCCATTTATCATTGATGGCGTTGACCATATCTTCGCCACCTCGAACCATAGCTTTGCCTTTGGCTTCAACGCTATAATTACACTCCTTATGGCTATAGCAGCCGCCCTCACCTATCGCCACAACCGCGTCCTCGGCTCTGACGACTAACCCTCGCCCGACGGCTTGATATCTATTATCGTCGTTACATTTCGCTTTTTTAGGCAAATATTAGTACGTAGTTTTAAGAACTATTCGTATATTTGTAGGTAGAAATTGTAATAACGTTAAAAGAATATCAAATTATGAAAAGACTTTTTATGTTGGCCATAGCATTTGTGGCCGCTGGTACGCTTCAGGCGCAGCAGGATAAGGGTGGCATCACGGCGGAGATGATGCAGCAGATTCGCAACTCGCAGACCAACACCCAGGCCGACCGCGCAGCACGCAACGCCTTGGCTATCAACCCTATCTCGGAGTTAGCAACAAATGCCGAGAACCTCGCGATGATCGACACCCACTTCTCGCACCGCGTAACAACAAAGGGCATCACCGACCAGCATCAGTCGGGTCGCTGCTGGTTGTTCACAGGCCTCAATGTCTTACGTGCCAAGATGATCTCGGATCTCGACCTTGCGGAGTTGACATTCTCGCACAACTACCTCTTCTTCTACGACCAGTTGGAGAAGTGTAACCTCTTCCTTCAGGCGGTTATCGACACCAAGCACCTGCCTATGGAGGATCGTCAGGTGGAGTGGCTGTTCAAGAATCCACTTAGCGACGGTGGTCAGTTTACTGGCGTATCGAACCTCGTGATGAAGTATGGCGTTGTGCCATCGGAGATTATGCCCGAGAACTACCAGTCGAACAACACATCGCAGATATCTAACCTCCTGAAGTTGAAGCTCCGCGAGTATGGTCTCAAACTCCGCGCGCAGAAGGATCGTTGCGCTCCTGTAGCTCTCAAAACCGAGATGCTCTCGGAGTTGTACTCTATGCTCTCACGCGCATACGGCGTACCTCCAACAGAGTTTGAGTGGACACTGCGCAACAAGGCTGGCGAGGTGGTATCTACCAAGAGCTACACCCCACAGTCGTTCTACAAGGAGTATTTCGGCGACATAGACCTCGAGAATGACTTTGTGATGGTTATGAACGACCCATCGCGCGAGTACTACAAGGTTTATGAGATTGAGTACGACCGCCACGTATACGATGGCGATAACTGGGTATACCTCAACCTCCCTATCGACGAGGTTAAGGCCCTCGCCATAGCATCTATCAAGGATAACACCGCTATGTACTTCTCTTGCGACGTGGGTAAGTTCCTACTCTCGAAGAAGGGTACGCTCGACATCAACAACTTCGACTATGAGTCGCTTATGGGTGTTGAGTTCCCTATGAACAAGGAGGAGCGTGTGCGCACCTTCGCAAGTGGCTCATCACACGCTATGACCCTCATCGCCGTAGACCTCGACGAGAATGGCACGCCTAAGAAGTGGATGGTGGAGAATAGCTGGGGTCCTCAGTCTGGCTGGAAGGGTAACCTCATTATGACCGACGAGTGGTTTGAGGAGTATATGTTCCGCGTGGTTGTAGACAAGAAGTATATCCCTGCCGAGACCCTAAAGCTCCTCGAGCAGAAGCCTACAATGCTTCCATCGTGGGACCCTATGTTTGCTCCAGAGATGTAGTATATGGCTACGGAGATAGAGCGTAAGTTTTTGGTTATGGGCGAGTATAAACACCTCGCCCATAGTCGTTTACACCTAACACAAGGATATATCGCCTCGGGGAAGCGCACGGTGCGTGTGCGCCTTAGTGACGACCGTGCGTGGCTCACAATAAAGGGCAAGTCTACAGATGACGGTCTCTCGCGCATAGAGTGGGAGAAGGAGATTTCGCAGAGCGAGGCTCGGGAACTTCTACCACTTGTCGATGGTGCGCTGATTGACAAGTACCGCTACCTCGTGGAGTTCGAGGGTCACACCTTTGAGGTGGATGAGTTCCTCGGCGAGAACGCAGGTCTTGTGATTGCCGAGGTGGAGCTGAGCGCCGTAGACGAACACTTCGAGCGCCCCGAGTGGTTAGGCAGAGAGGTTACGGGCGAACGCCGCTTCTATAACTCCCACCTTCGCGCCCACCCCTACTCCGAGTGGAGCACCGAGGAGCGACAATAACCATACCTTATATATAAAGGCAACCTTTGTGGGTTGTCTTTTTTTTATCTCCAAGCACAAAAAAGTTACAGAAAAATTTGCAAAAGTGGTATTTTATGCACTATCTTTGTGATATCAAAATGATATCATCATAAACAACGCAAAACGAAATCTAATTTATAAACCTTAAAAACACTACCATTATGAAAAACTACACTTATTCAGGTTGGAAACTCAACGGTTTCATTGCCCTCCTACTCAACCTCGCATTCGTAGGCGTTGCGATATACGCCATCACAGTTCTTGCAAGCAGCGAGACACTTATCGTGTGGGCACTTGTGGCACTCATCGCATCTATCCTTGCAGCGGTGCTTATGATGTGCGGATATATAATGCTTGAGCCTAACGAGTCACGCGTATTGCTCTTCTTTGGTAACTATCGTGGTACGTTCTACGACACAGGTTTCTGGTGGATTAACCCATTTATGAGCGCAAAGAAGCTCTCGATGCGTGCGCGTAACCTCAACGTAGACCCTATCAAGGTTAACGATAAGGCGGGTAACCCTATCCTCATCGGCTTGGTTGTAGTGTGGAAGATTAAAAACGACGGTGCTTATAACGCGGTATTCGAGATTGACGCTCCATTGGAGATTGGCGCTACAGGCTCTAACACACGTATGAACGTCTTGGAGAACTTCGTAGCCGTACAGAGCGACTCGGCATTGCGCCAGGTTGCGGGTATGTATGCCTACGACGAGAACTCTAACAACGCCACTGACGAGGTTACACTCCGCTCGGGTGGTGATGAGATTAACGACCGCCTTACCGATGAGCTTAACGAGCGCCTTTCAATCGCGGGTATCGAGGTTATCGAGGCACGCTTGAACTACCTTGCATACGCTCCAGAGATTGCTGCTGCTATGCTTCGCCGTCAGCAGGCTGATGCTATCATCTCGGCACGTGAGAAGATTGTTGAGGGTGCTGTGTCGATGGTTAAGATTGCCCTTGAGCGCCTCTCAACCGAGGATGTTGTGGAGCTCGACGAGGAGCGCAAGGCTGCTATGGTGAGCAACTTGCTCGTTGTACTCTGCGCCGATGAGGCTGCACAGCCTGTGGTAAACACCGGAACATTGCATAACTAATAGCCTCTCCCCTACCCCCTATGGCTACAAAGGATTCTAACACACGCAGTTTCGTGCTACGCATCGATGGCGAGACGATGGATGCTCTCGAGAAGTGGGCAGCCGATGAGTTTCGCTCGATGAATGGACAACTGCAATGGATTATTGCCGAGGCCTTGCGTCGCAGTGGGCGCAAGCCTCGCGCAAAGAAGGCTAAGGAGGAGCCACAAAATGAAGAATAGATATAGTTTCTATAAGATTCGCTTCGGTAGGATTGAGAAGTTGGCAAACCGCCGTCTGGGCAAGAGTCCCGACGAGGGAAAACTGAAGTTCTCGGATGTTGTAATGTTCCTGGCAACACTCCTGCTCTTTGGCGTTCACTACATTCCCGAGAGTGTGGAGTATCACCGCGAGATAGAGATTCTCATCGCCGTGGGTGTCTTCGGCATCGGACTTTTCCTCACCTACTACCGTATGGCTCCACGCCCCTGCTGGGCTAAGGCTTCGGCTGCCACAGCAATGCTTGCTCTTGTGTGGAGCGTGCTGCCGTGGATACTTCTATGGGCAGATGAGGTAGATGTGGAGTTTGCCCAAAACCTCACCATCTGCTCCGCTATTATGTGGCTCGCATTCATCTGCTGCTTCTTGCGTCTGCGCTACATACGTCGCCGCTCACGTCAGGAGATTGCGATGATGAGACTACGAGAGAAACGCCGCCGTAAGGCACAATACCTATAACCTATGACAACCTCGACACACATCCTAATCATAACCCTTATCTGCCTGATACTTATATCATTATCCCTACTGACCATTATGGGCAAACTCGACAGATGGTACTCTTGGAGCCAGGCTGATAACGACAAACCCTCGGAGCAGAGGATAAAGCGCTGGCGCAAGGTCTTCGCCATAGAGATTCTTCTTGCCCTCGCGATAATCGTGACATCCAATGTCTCGGACATCATTGACAACATCGCATCCTATTTATTCTTTGCCCTTGTCGTCGCCACAGCAGTGATAGAGCACAACTGGGTAAGAAAGGTATAACATTTAGAGCACCCTAACGCCTATGAAACGTATAGCACTAACCGCTGTCGCCTTGCTATGCTTGGGCGCAGCACATAGCCAAAACATCCCCGAGTATCACGACACCGAGGTAGAGGCTTCGAGAGAGTATATCGAGGGTAATGCCTACCAGAAAGATTTGCTCCTCTATGCCGATATGCTTGGCGATACACACCCCTACTACGCTGATGCTGAGCATCGCGCAAAGTTGCAGAGGCGCGTAGGCAAGATATATAAGGAGTGTGGCAAGATTACCGAAGTAAGCGACTTCAAACTACGTCTATCGAAGTTGGCAGCATCGCTACACGATGGTCACACCGCGATATACTTCTTTAACAGATTAGACCGCATCTTCCCTGTGATGTTTACCATAGACGGCAACGCACCGACTACTATAGAACTATGCTCCGAGGAGCATCGCGACATCCTCGGCAAGGAGGTTGCATCTATAAACGGCAAACCACTAAAGAAGATTCTCAACTCGGCACGAGAGTTTGTGAGTGCCGACAACGCGGTTAACTTCGAGAATCTCGTTCAGGAGTATCTGCTCCTTACGGACTTTTGGGCGATGATGGGTATGAGTGACGAGGTGCTAAACATCACATTTACCGACGGCAGCACCATAGCAATACCTGCTATCAACAAGAGTGACCTGAAAATCGCGCAGGTGCAAAAGAATATGTCGGGACGCATCACAGTACCACGCCGTGCGCTCTTCGACTACACCATCTACGAGGATAAGGGCATCTGCTATATGCAGTTCAACCAATTTGCCGACAGGATTACCCACCCCAAGAATCCACAGTTGCCACGCTTCGATGAGTTTATGCGCGATATGATGGCGGATATGGAGGCGAAGAGCGTCAAGACACTTGTCGTAGATCTCCAGTATAACAGCGGCGGCAATAGCTTGCTTGGCGATGTGCTTCTCTCGTGGCTGAAGCCATACCAAGAGATAAAGCAGTTCAGCGCCCAGGTGCGTATCTCGGAGTTGATGCTCGCATACTACCCCTACTACAAGGAGTTCACCTACGACGGCAAGCCTCTCGAGGTTGGCGAGATATATTGGGCCCGCAAGTTCGACCACAACCGAGATGCAAAGATAGACTACACCACACCACAAGACTCTGCGCGCCACGTTCTAAACCTCGACCCAGAGCGCATATTTAATGGCGATGTAATCTTCATCCAGGGTAAGGATACCTTTAGTAGCGCGATGATACTTCTTACCACAGCGCGCGACAACTCTATCGGAACTATCGTTGGTGAGCGCTCGGGAGGTCGTCCAAGCCACTATGGCGATGTTCTATACTGCAGACTGCCTAACACTGGGACAATGGCTACAGTAAGCCATAAGATATTTACTCGCCCTGCGTATGGCACGGTGGAAGATGCCGAGTACCTATACCCCGACTTGGAGATAGACCTCAACGACCCTCATCGGGAGCTTGTGTGGGAGTTCGTCGAGTCCTTCACCCGTAAGGCTAACGTAACAAATAGCAACAAACAACAGGAGGATGATAGTTATCTTTGGGATACTATTTACAACCCATCTATGAACAACTAAAACAACTACTATGACAACAGAAAATATCTACCTACTAGTAATGTCGATAGCCTTTGCTGTGCTAGGCATCATGCTACTACTCGGCAGGGCAGACTTCGCCATTAAGAGGCATATCCGCGAGTCGGGAAAGTATATCATCCCGCGCCTGAGGGTCATCTACGCTATGTCGTTCTTCCTTATCGGCATCGTCACAACGCTGGTGCTCTGCGGCTTGAATGAGACGGTTACCCTCTGCGTCATCGTTCCCGTCGTCATCATACTTATCGCCCTGCAATACACCTGGGCAAAGATTAAGTGAGGAATGAGGAATGAGTAATAGGGGCGCTCCGTTGGAGCGATTAGAGAAGTTAGAGATTAATCACTAAACTCTTTAAATCCTCTAAGATCGCTATGGACTCGTTGTCTGCGGATTGTATAGCGAGGAGATCCTTCGACTCAGTTTCACTCCGCTCAGGATGACACAGAGGGTGTCAAGGCTACATTAATTTTGTATCAGAAATGCGCCGCCTAATTTTTGATTTTATAGGAGCATATTTGTTCTATCGTAATAAAAAATATCGTGGGATAGTACCTGAAGTACAGCCCACGATATTTTGTTTAGGAATGGGACAAAGATGCCCTATAAAATCGAAAATTACTTTTGGCGGAAGTAGATTTGGATAGGCACTCCCGAAAAATCCCACTGCTCACGGAGTTTGTTCTCGAGGAAGCGACGGTACGACTCCTTGATGTACTGCGGGAGGTTCACGAAGAAGGCGAACTGTGGCGTAGGCGTTGGAAGCTGCGTTACGTACTTGATTTTGATATACTTACCCTTTGTTGCTGCAGGTGGGTAGTTCTCGATAAGTGGGAGGAAGAAGTCGTTAAGCTCTGATGTAGAGATACGACGCTTACGAGACTGATATACACGGATTGCCGCCTGGAGCACGTCGAGGATACGCTGCTTGTTGATTACCGAGGTGAAGATGATTGGGATGTCGCTAAATGGAGCAAGCTTCTTCTCGAGGAACTCACGCCACACCTTCATAGTGTTGCTATCCTTCTCCACCAAATCCCACTTATTCACCACGATAACACAGCCCTTGCGGTTACGCACGATGAGGTTGTGGATATTCAAGTCCTGCGACTCGATACCCTGCTCTGCGTCGAGCATAAGCACGCAGACATCGGCGTTCTCGATAGCGCGGATGGAGCGCATCACAGAGTAGAACTCGAGATCCTCGGTAACCTTACCCTTCTTACGCATACCTGCGGTGTCGATAAGGTAGAAGTCCATACCGTACATATTGTAGCGTGTATGGATAGAGTCGCGTGTGGTACCTGCCACATTGGTCACGATATTACGCTCCTGTCCAAGGAGGGCATTTGTCATAGACGACTTACCAACATTTGGGCGACCTACGATGGCGATACGTGGAAGCGTAGCATCGTACTCCGCTGTGGTATCCTCTGGGAGGTTGGCAAGGATGGCATCCATCATATCTCCCGTTCCGCTACCCGACATAGAGCTAATGCAGTATGGCTCGCCAAGGCCGAGGGCGTGGAACTCGTGAGAGTAGTAGATGAGTTCGTAGGTGTCGACCTTGTTACATACGAGCATCACCTTCTTACCCGAGCGGCGAAGGATATCTGCCATCATCATATCGAGGTCGGTGATACCGGTCTTAACCTCTACAAGGAAGAGAATGAGGTCTGCCTCGTCAATGGCCAACATCACCTGACGGCGAATCTCATCC
>JAGBVG010000003.1 GCA_017630455.1 Alistipes sp.
CTTACCCGAGCGGCGAAGGATATCTGCCATCATCATATCGAGGTCGGTGATACCGGTCTTAACCTCTACAAGGAAGAGAATGAGGTCTGCCTCGTCAATGGCCAACATCACCTGACGGCGAATCTCATCCTCGAAGATATCCTCAGAATTTACGGTGTATCCACCAGTGTCGATTACTGAGAACTCCTTACCGTTCCAGTCGGTTTTGCCGTAGTGACGGTCACGTGTCGTTCCAGCGGTCTCGTCAACAATAGCCTGACGCTGACCTACAAGGCGGTTGAAAAGTGTCGATTTACCCACGTTTGGGCGACCTACGATTGCTACTAAACTCATATCTTATATCGTGTTTATATTTATATCTATACGCATAATACGCGACAAAGATAAGACATTTAGTTGAATTTTGGAAACTTTACAAAATATTTACTCTATTTTTTGGTTTATTTATTTAAAATAAGTACCTTTGAAGGATAAACGTGATATAGTAACCACGTAGTTTATAAAAGATAGAGCTATGAGAAATATGATAAGAGGCTTTTGGAGCGTTTTAGCAATTGCCGTGATGATACTTGGAGCAAGCTCCGACGCTGTGGCGCAGTGTTCGTGTGACACCAACCTCGATGGCTACACCGTTGAAACTCAGAAGAGAAAGGTGTATATGGAGTTAGGTGTCGGCATCGGCGGAGTATACACAGGACTCAGCTCGGTATCCTCCAACAACATACTCATCAAACCCCGCTACGGCCTTCAGGGACACCTCGACATAGCGGTGTGCATAGGCAAGAACTTCGCCATCGAGACCGAAGTTGCATACGAGGGTGGCTCGATGGATGTTGTGATGGGAAATATGGAGCGTCGCGTGAAGACTAAGGGTGTGGATATCCCCGTGCTGCTCTCGCTACGCATCCTCAACAACCGCATACGCATCAACGCCGGCCCGTTGTTTACAGTTATGTCCAATGCGGAGTATACGATGGATGGCAACACCTACCTCTTCGGTCAGGTATCTCCAACGTGGAACTTGGCAGGAGGCATAGGCATACGCATAAGCAAGCATTGGCTTATCGAGGCTCGCTACGTGCACTCGCTCGAGGAGACCGTAAATCAGTTCGGTGGCAAAGAGGCGCAGAATGGCAGTGCTACACCGGGATTGGAGTTCCATATGCGCAACTACAGAATTTCTGCGGGAGTGACGCTAATTTTTTAATTTATGAGTGAAGAGATTACAAAAGAGATAATTGTAGAGGGTGTCGATGCCCGAGAGTTATACGGCGCGCAGGATGCCTACTTGGAGCAGATGCGTGAGTTGTGCCCCAAGGTGAAGATCGTGGCGCGCGGCGATAAGATAAAGGCTCTCGGAGCAAAGAGCGACGTAGCGGCTTTCGAGCGCAGGATGAACGCCCTTGTGGAGTACTATATAAAGTATGGACACATCTCCTCGGAGGTGGTGTCGCAGGCGTTCTCATCGAGCCTCGAGGAGCTATCGGCAGAGCCACCATCAGTGGATAAGGATGTTATAGTCTACGGCAACAACGGCAATATAATCCGTGCGCGCACCGTAAACCAGCAGCGTCTTGTGAAGCTCTCGGAGAAGAACGACCTGCTCTTTGCCGTGGGTCCTGCAGGTTCGGGAAAGACATATACGGCTATTGCATTGGCAGTGAGGGCGTTGAAGGAGAAGGAGATACGCCGAATAATACTCACACGTCCAGCGGTGGAGGCTGGTGAGAAGTTGGGATTTTTGCCTGGCGATATGAAGGAGAAGCTCGATCCATATTTGCAGCCTTTGTACGACGCTCTGAACGATATGATACCCCCTGCGAAGTTGCAGAAGTATTTGGAGGAGGGTACGGTGCAGATTGCGCCACTTGCCTATATGCGTGGTCGCACATTGGATAACGCCTTTGTGATTCTGGATGAGGCACAGAACACCACACTATCGCAGATAAAGATGTTCTTGACGCGAATGGGTCGCAATGCCAAGTTTATCGTTACGGGCGATGTGACACAGATAGACCTCCCACGCCGCTCCGACAGCGGTCTTACGAAGGCTATGGATACGCTCAAAAACGTCGAGGGCATAGGCATCGTGGAGTTTGATAAGAGAGACATCGTTCGTCACCGCTTGGTGAAGTATATAGTGGAGGCCTTTGAGCGCCGCGAGGAGCTGGAGAATGGACTCCGCAAAAACAACAGTGATAATAACTAACTAATTAATATTTAATGAACTATGGATAAGAATTTGAAAGGTTTGAAGCCTGAATTAGTATGGAAGCACTTTGCTGCTATTTGTGAGATTCCACACCCATCACACGAGGAGGATGCCATCCGCGCCTATATCGTGAAGTGGGCAGAGGAGCTTGGTCTTGAGCATAAGGTTGACGAGGCCCAGAACGTATATGTATATAAGCCAGCAACCCCAGGTATGGAGGATCGTAAGGGTATTATCCTTCAGGCTCACACCGATATGGTTCCACAGAAGAATAACGACACAGAGTTCAACTTCTCGACAGATCCTATCGAGGCGTATATCGATGGCGAGTGGGTAACTGCTAACGGTACTACTCTCGGCGCTGATAACGGTATCGGCTTGGCAGCTGCTATGGCTGCTATGGAGGATGCTGACCTCGTACACGGTCCACTCGAGTGCTTGTTCACCGCAACTGAGGAGACAGGTATGGATGGTGCTTTCGGTCTTAAGGGCGGTTTGCTCAAGGGTGAGATTTTGCTTAACCTCGACTCTGAGACTGAGGGTGAGTTGTATGTTGGTTGCGCTGGTGGTATGGACGTAAACGTTACGTTCAAGTACCGAGAGCAGCCTTTGGAGGGCAAGTTCGCCGCTTATAAGGTTACTGTTAAGGGCTTGAAGGGTGGTCACTCTGGTATCCAGATTGGCACACAGCGCGCTAATGCTAATAAGGTGCTCTTCCGCTTGTTGCGTCAGGAGACTGAGTCTTACGGCTTGGAGCTCGCAGCAGTAGAAGGCGGTAATATGCGTAACGCCATCCCACGCGAGGCTTGGGCTGTGGTTGTAGTTCGCGAGGCTGAGGCCGCAATCTTCGAGGCTAACGTTAAGTCATACGAGAAGGTTATCATCAAGGAGTTTGAGGGTATCGAGGACTCTATCGAGATCTTCGCCGAGCGCGTGGAGTGCCCTAAGGCGATTATCCCACACCTCGAGTCACACAGCCTCATCCGCGCTATCTGCGGCTGCCCTAACGGCGTGCAGCGTATGTCTATCGCTATGGAGAACCTGGTGCAGACATCTTCGAACTTGGCTATCGTGGTATCTAACGGCTCGACTATCGAGGTTAAGTGCTTGTTGCGCTCATCAGTAGATACTGAGAAGGCAGAGTTGGCAGGCGCTATCTCTTCAGTATTCGAGTTGGCAGGTGCTAACGTGGAGTTGTCAGGCTCTTACAGCGGCTGGAACCCAAATATGAAGTCGCCAATCTTGCACACTATGCTCGAGTCTTACGAGAAGCTCTACGGCGTGAAGCCATCTGTTACTGCCATCCACGCAGGTTTGGAGTGCGGTATCATCGGCGCGAAGTATCCAGGTATGGATATGATCTCGTTCGGTCCTACCATCTGCTACCCACACTCTCCAGATGAGAAGGTGAACATCGCATCGGTTGAGAAGTTCTACGACTTCCTCCTCAACACCGTGCGCAACGCTCCTAAGAAGGCATAAAACAATAAAAATACTCCCCGAAAAAATGGATGTTGAACAACCTATTGCAGAGGGCGAGAAGAAGTGGTTTGTCGTGGTCAATCCCACCTCGGGTGGAGGTAAGGGATTGGCCGACTACCCACTGATATCGAAGCTCTTACGCGACAACAACATACGCCACGAAGCGGTATTCACAGAGCATAAGCACCACGCCACGGCACTCACTGTCGAGGCTGTGGACGCGGGCTATCGCGACATCATCGTCGTGGGTGGCGACGGCACACTGCACGAGGTAATTAACGGACTATTCATACAGCGAAGCACCGAGCCTAAGAGCGTCACCATAGCTGTGATATCTGCGGGTACGGGCAACGACTGGATACGTATGTTCGGCATCCCAACACGCTACTCCGAGGCCATACGCGCCATAAAGGAGGGCTACACATTCCTACAGGATGTTGCCGAGGTGGACTACGAGGAGTCGAAATATTGCCAGACACGCTATATGGCCAACGTGGCAGGACTCGGCTTCGATGCTGCTGTTATCAAGCGCACGCTGACAAGCCGCGCAAAGAGAGTACTCGGTAAGGGAGGATATCTCTGGTGTCTGGTACGTTCGTTCTTCGCGCATAAGGCTACGGGCGCAAAGGTATGGATTGATGACGAGCTGGTATATAACGACCTGCTGTTCAGCATCGCCATAGGTATCGGTAAGTATAACGGTGGAGGCATTCAGCAGCTTCCCGCTGCGGTGGCTGATGATGGGCTTCTCGATGTAACGATGATTCGTCCTGTGCACTGGTGGCACGTGGTATTCCGATTGCGAAGGCTGTTCAACGGCTCGATTTACTCTATCGGTCACGTCATCCACGCCCAGGGCAAGAAGATTCGCATAGAGTCGTCACCCGAGACACCGTTAGAGATCGACGGCGAGCTTTATGGCGGCACACCTGTGGAGCTACGCGTAAAGCACCGCGAGGTGAGGGTTATTGTAAATAGGTCATTCTTGGACAAGTTGCAACGATAGAAGTATCTTATAATCAACCAATTATAATAGACTAAGAGATAGAGATAGATTGTCGATTCTCAATTCTTAGTCTATTATATTTTTGTGGTTATAAATATTTTTTATATCTTTGTGGCATAATATGCATAAGTGTGTACGTATGAGAATTAGTAACTAAATGTAAATTAAACTTCAAAACTATCTACACGATGAAAAAAACACTATTTTTGTGGACACTTCTTCTGAGTGTCATCTGTGCAGTGGGATGTCAGAAGGCTGCCCAAGATACAGATAACCCTACACCACAGCCTAATCCAACCCCAGGCGTAAAGCCAGAGATTACACTCACCGAGGTTGAGATTACATACAACACGTTCACCTTTGAGGTTTCGACAACTGCGGCAGGTGAGTTCGGCTATGCTGTAGTGGCTGAGGGCGCAAAGAGCCCTTCAATCGACGAGATTTTCGCGCGTAACACCGCTGAGGTTGAGACATCTAAGGTCATCACCGTTAAGGATTTGAACGACAACACCAACTACACGCTATTCGCCGTGCTTCGCGCTACCAATGGTAGCACATTGAGTGAGCCACAGAAGATTAAGTTCACAACCCCTGACGATGGCGTAGATAGCCCTATTACCATCGACAACGTAGGCTACGACAACGCGACATTTACAATCTCTCTACCTGGCGACCTCATCTTTCAGTGTATCGACAAGGCATCGTTGGAGTACTACAATCAGACTCCTGAGTCGTACATCCAGACTGCGGGTATCGGTATTGCTGATCAGGGTCCATTGACAGTTGAGTGGTACGATGGTGGCTCGTATGGTGTAATTGAGATGCGTATGCGCGAGGATAGCGAGTATTACGTAATCGCTGCAAACTGCGACAGCCAGAAGAACATCACTGGCAAGATCTATGTCGAGAAGTTCAGAACCCTCCGCAAGCCTGTATCTGAGGCTGGTATCACAACCCAATTTATGAACATCGGCTCTACATCTGTGGAGATTATGACACAGCCTGATAACACCGTTGTGGAGTATTATGTACTTGTACGCGATAAGATTTGGTCAGACGGCATCATTGATGACTATGGCGAGACTATGCTTCACACCCTTGTGAAGAGCCCTAACGCAGGCTCTTGGCATCTTTCGGATGACAACTGCGACACTTGGAACGGCCTTACTCCAGAGACCAACTACTACTGCCACATCTTGGTTGTCGACAACAAGGGCGCAGAGGCTCTCACACGCATAGAGTTCACAACAAAGGCTAAGCAACTTAGCGCTCCAACCGTTGAGCTCTCTGTATCTGAGGACAGCACAAATCCTCACAACACCCTTTACCTCAACCTTCGCTCAGACTCTGCAGCGAGCGTTAAGGTGGTATTCCGCCCAACGGCTGATGTTCACGCAAAGCGTCTTGAGGAGGAGCTTGACGATGAGGCAATTGTAAACTATTATGGTACAGATATTAGCGCAGTGGATCTCGACGCTATCAACAACACAGGTCTCTCTATCAAGATGGAGGATTTGTGGCCAGAGGTGGAGTACACCGCTATGGTTATCGTGAAGAATGCCGAGCAGACTGCGACATTCAAGGCTACGACATACACTACTCCTAAGCAGGCTGCTGCGCCACGCGTGGAGTCGGAGTTGTTCACATCGCTTCTTGGCGAGTGGCAGATGACATACACACTCATTCAGGAGAATGGCATCAAAGCTACTGTTAGCGATGTTGTGACAATTGCACAGGGCGTTGACGCAAAGACCGAGGCTGACTACCGCGACCAGAACCGTCTTGTAATCATCGGCTTCCCATTCAACGTATCGGCACAGGGCGAGTACTCAGAGATACCGGTATACCGACCAGATCAACTTTTGGAGGAATTGCCAAACTACTACGCTAAGGGTAAGAACCTCATCTACCGCGACTATGGTCCAAAGATCTTCATCGAGATTGGCGAGGGCGACACTCTCAGTGTTCCAACATCTAAGGGTACATACCTCTACAACTGGGCAACTGAGGGCTTCCTCAACTTCTACGGTTGCGACTACGATAACCAGTTCACTGCACCTGCTACATTCCCTGTAACACTCACCGACAATGGCGATACGCTCACAATCGGTGCATACCACTCTGGCGAGGAGTTTGGCTACGGTATCTACCGTCCTGCAGTATTCCTCAACGACTACCAGATGAAGGCGTGCGCAACGAGCGACATCGTACTTACACGCGTTAAGTAATAAAATGTTAATAGGTGGGGGCAGCGATGCCTCCACACCTTTTAAATCAATAGAGTAATGAAGAAGATATTATTTGCTTTGGCAGCACTCCTCGGTATCGTAGCGTGCGAGAAGGAGCCAGCGGTGGAGGTGCAGCAGACATTGACACTCTCTGCCGACAAGCTGGAGATCACAGCTGATGGCGAGGATGTTGCGACATTCACAGTTAAGAACAGCAATGACGAGGCTGTGGAGGCTACAATCTACTTTGCCAACACCAACGAGGCATTGGAGGGCAACACCTTCAAGACCAAGTACACTGGCGAGTATAAGTTCTACGCCAAGAACGGCAACAACAAATCGAACGAGATAACCGTTGTAGCCAAGGAGGCGGGCAGTACCCCTGACCCTAACCCAGAGCCAGATACCCTACAGCTCAGTGTTGACAAGCAGACCATCAATGCTGATGGTGTGCAGAAGGCTACGTTCACCGCTGCGGTAAACAGCGAGGTTGTGGAGGCTAAAATCTACAACGCTGCTAACGACACAGCCCTTTCAGGCAACACATTCTCGACTATCGAGGCTGGCGACTACCGCTTCTATGCCAAGTACAACGACCTGATATCTGACATCGTGAAGGTAACTGCAATATCTACCGAGCCAGAGGAGGAGAAGCCTATCACAATCGAGGCATCGGTGAACACCATCAAGGCTAACGGCATTGAGTCGGCGATGCTCATCGTAACGCAGGATGGCGCAAACGTGACTAACAAGTCTACGATCTACGCTAATGGTGTGGTTGTAAACGGCAATAAGTTTGCAACAACAACACCTGGTTCATACACCATCTACGCTACAAAGGGCTCGGTGACATCTAACGAGATTACCATCATCGCTACTGAGGTAGAGGGTGGCAACAGCATCGTATTTGCCAAGGGCGTAGACATCGCATCGGGATGGTACGACGTTAACAAGAAGGGCGCTGGCGACAATGGCGATATCAATATGTGCTGGGCTGCTGCTGCGTCGAATATGATTCAGTGGTGGCAGGATCAGTATGTTGCTGCGGGCAACACACTACCTTCTACTGCGACTAACGGCCCTGGTACGAAGGTTTATGGCTCGTTCTCACCATACGAGTTGGCTCTTATGGAGGTGTACCACGACGAGTGGAACAACAATAAGGGTGGCCACCCTGAGGAGGCTATTCCTTGGTACTTCGAGGGTAAGCTCTATGGCGGCGAGTATGCATCACCAGGCTCACAGGCATATCCTTTGACCGAGGGTGGCTACTTTAAGAGCGTATGGAGCAGCATCGAGTCACATCTCTACCGTGGTTACTCACACGACATCTTCCCAAGCGACTATCCAGAGATGTACACCTACTGCTACAACAACTACTACCTCTGGGGTAATGGTTCATCATTGCAGGGTAAGGAGCGTTTGGCATACTTCTCTAACCTTGTTGTAGAGGCCTTCGAGCGCGGTATGGCGAGTTTGACTATCGCCCTTAGCGAGAATATCGCTTCGTTGCACCACTCGGTGACAATCTGGGGCTATGAGATTGACAACGCCACAGGCCTGCTTACACGCATCTGGATTACCGACTCTGATGACCTTATGTCGGAGCCTAAGCAGCCACTCTTGAACGAGTATAGCGTGAGCATCGGCGAGGGTAAGTCGCACATCAAGCTCTCTGGTAATACTCGCTACGGCAATGCGTGGATAGTGTCTATACACCCATTCTCGGGCTACGGCTCTGCTGAGTAATAGAAGCCGTCTAACAAGGTTATTTTGGCGTTGCACTTGTCCTCAAAATCCTCATTTACGCCAAGTAAACTCCGGCTTTTTCGGACTGCGTGCGCCTAAAACTAACTCTTGTTATACAACTTCTTATAAAATGGATTGTCCAACATTAGACAATCCATTTTTTTGTGGTTGCATAAATTTTGAGTATCTTTGTAGTATGAATTTCAATCTTGTTGCAGCATACACACCTACGGGAGATCAGCCCGAGGCGATAGAGAAGATTGTGAAGTCGGTCGTAAATGAGAAGAACGAAGGCACAACGCTGCTCGGCGTCACAGGCTCGGGTAAGACATTCACGGTGGCAAATGCCATAGCCAAGATCGACAGGCCCACGCTCGTGATAAGCCACAACAAAACCCTTGCTGCACAGCTATATAACGAGTTCAAGAGTTTCTTCCCTGATAATGCCGTGGAGTTCTTCGTGTCGTACTACGACTACTACCAGCCAGAGGCCTACCTGCCGTCATCGGATACCTATATCGAAAAGGATCTCTCGATAAACAACGACATCGAGCAGATGCGTCTTAAGACCGTGGCAACGCTGCTCTCGGGACGCAGGGATGTGATTGTGGTGTCGAGCGTATCGTGCATATACGGCTGCGGCAACCCCGAAGATTTCCACGCCACGGCAATAACACTAAGGGTTGGCGAGCGTCATCACCGCAACGAGCTGTTACGCAGATTTGTGGATGCGCTTTATACCCGCACAGAGATAGAGCTCAAGCCCGCGACATTTCGCGTGCGTGGCGACAGCATCGAGATTATGGCGTCGTTTGGCGAGTTTGGCGACCAGGGATTCAAGATCGTATTCTTCGACAATGAGATCGAGGCGATATACTCGTTCGACATCAAGAGCGGTATGAAGCAAAACACGCTCCAGGAGGTGACAATATACCCCTGCAACCTCTTCGTCTCGACACGCGACCACATTAACAGAGCCATAAGCCAGATACAGGACGACCTTGTCAAGCAGATAGAGTACTTCGAGAAGGTGGAGCGTCCCGTGGAGGCGCAGCGCATAAAGCAGCGTGTGGAGTATGATCTCGAGATGATTAAGGAGTTGGGATACTGCTCTGGCATCGAGAACTATTCGCGATATCTCGATGGACGAGCGCCAGGATCGCGCCCCTTCTGCCTTCTCGACTTCTTCCCCGAGGATAGACTTGTGGTGATAGATGAGAGCCACGTCACCGTACCACAGATTCACGGTATGTATGGCGGCGACAGGTCGCGCAAGGAGAACCTTGTGGAGTATGGATTCCGCCTCCCCGCAGCGTTGGACAACCGCCCGCTGAGGTTCCCCGAGTTTGAGCTGCTGACACCACAGACTATATACGTGAGTGCCACACCAGCGGAGTATGAGATGGAGAAGAGTAACGGCGTGATCGTAGAGCAGCTTATTCGCCCTACCTACATCATTGACCCTATGATCATCCTTCGCAGCGAGGAGAACCAGATAGATGACATCATAGATAGGCTCAACGGCGCTATAAAGCGCAACGAGAGGGCCATAGTCACTACGATATCGAAACGCTCGGCGGAGGAGATGTCGCGATATCTCGACAGAATAGGCATCAAAAACAACTACATACACTCCGACATCGAGACCCTCGACAGAGTGAAGATCCTCGACGACCTGCGCGAGGGACGAATAGATGTCATCGTGGGCGTCAACCTCCTGCGCGAGGGTATCGACCTTCCGGCTGTGAGTCTCGTGATAATCCTCGATGCCGACAAGGATGGATTTCTCCGCAACGTTCGCGCGCTGACGCAGGTGATAGGTCGCGCAGCACGACACCCTAATGGCAAGGCTGTACTCTATGGCAGGTGCATTTCCAAGGCGATGAAGGAGCTGCTTAAGCAGAGCGTCCAGCGCCGAGCAAAGCAGATCGCCTACAACTACGAGCATAGCCTTCGCCCGCAGCAGGCAAAAAAGAGTAGTAACGAGAGCGGCATCCTCGCAGACATCGAGGCTATGAGCTACGACCGTGAGAGCACAGCGCAGCCAAGTAGCCTCAGCAACACCTCGCGCGGCACGACAAGTTACAACACGCGCGAGATTAAAAGCAACAACACAGCAGTGGTTGCAGAGGGCTTCGCGGGATATACGACAAACGCTGTAAATAACGCCGCGAGAAGCCTCTTATTGGAGAACATCGACAAGCTCATCGACGAGATGCGCACGAAGATGGAGACCGCGGCCAAGGAGCTGGATTTTCAGAACGCTGCGATATACCGAGATAAGATGTATGAGCTACAGAAAATCCGCGATGGCAAGGGGGATAAATAGCCGATAAATAGGGTAAAGCCAAGCCAAAAGCACGAAATTCTTTCGCAGAGTCTATGCGATATATATGCGGCAAATACGCATATATATCGCATATATTATTTTAGTCTACTTAGGATTGTTACCATTAAAAACATACCACGGCGACAGATGGCTTAGAAGAGTATAGAACATCGAAGATAGAAGTGTTCATACCACTCAAGAAGTAGTATAAGGACTCGAACGAGAATAACACAAGTCGCATTATATAGTAGAGCAGATTCAACCTTGGTTGCTGCACTACAAAGAGATTTTTGCCGAAGCACCAATATTAAGAATATGGTCTTTTATCACTTTGATGGATAATAGCTGTCAAATGACTTGTCTGAGTAAAGAACAATCACACGCTCGACAATCTTACCCGGATTATTACCGATAGGAGAAAACTCATTCGTAATATTTCTGTCGATAGTTTGAGGCTCCATGGATGCGATATTTTCTGACTGATCACCACCCGCACTCGGAGCATCGAACAGCGTAGCAGCATCCAACGTCGACTCCCCAGATACGGGCTCGGTAGGGGGGAGATTGTCGCGTCGGTATGAACCCTTATCCAGCAGCAGCCAATCGGGGTTGATATGAGGAAAAGCGGCTAGTATTTTCACAACAAAATCGAAGCTTGGCTTATTGCGTCCCGACCTGATATGGGAGATCGCCGATGCCTCTACACCCAATTTTTTTGCAAGCTCCGAGGCATTCATCTGCTCATTCGTGCGTATAATTTCAAGTTTTTCCCTCATAATCTATAATTTTTACAAATATACAAATATTATTTTTGTAAAACAAATTTTTATGACAAAAGTAAAGTGTTAATAATTGTTAATAACCTTGACAATTGTAACACGAGATATTATGGTTAAATTGAGAAAATCACTTCAACTAAAAACAAATTAAGCTGAAAGCGTATTAACTACTATATAATAGGTAGTTATAGTGATATATCACACAACAACTATAGATATTTATCAAAAAGCGTATTTTTAAGCGTTTTAACTATAATAAGCAATATATAACTATTGTAACTATACTGATATAGTGATAGTTAAAAAATAAAGTTTAGTAGTTTAATCCAGTGATAATAACGTGATTTTGACAATAATTAAACCGTGCAAAAATAATTACATTTGTAACTATTAATAATTGTTAACAATAAGGATGCAGTTTACTTTTGTAATATACTACGTCGGATTACTTTTGTAATCATTTTACATTTGTAATTACACTTGTAAATTTTAAGGAATTTTATTGCCTGAACAGGCGGAAACTTTGCGAAAAATTATGAATTATTAACAACAGAAACATTATGTTAAATAAATTAGGGTGGCGCATTGTTAATAACAATACACTACCCTAATAATTAACAACTTACAGGGTTATCAACAATGTTGATTACTGGAGAGACTTTGCGATTTCTGCGAACTCTTCTGGAGTTAAAGAGAGCTTTTCACGCTTGAAATCCACATCATTTTCGGTGTTCATAGGCACCAAATGGATGTGTGCGTGGGGTACTTCGAGGCCCAAAACCACAGTTGCGACCTTTTTACACTGTGTAGTTGCCTTAATTTTCTTCGCAATACTTTTTGCGAATATGATCATCTCCTGAAGCTCGTCATCCTCCAGGTCAAAAAAGTAATCAACCTCGCGCTTCGGGATCACCAAAGTATGGCCCTTGGCCAATGGAGCGATGTCGAGAAATGCAAAGAACTTATCGTTCTCCGCAACCTTGTAACAAGGAATCTCACCTGCTACAATACGTGAAAAAATTGTTGCCATAATCAAGTTTGAAAATTAGTCGAAAATTATCATATTTCAGAAGTAGCTTAGCACTACCCCACATTTCCATCATACAACACTATGTGACACGAACTATGCGAAGTGCAACAAAAATAGGAGCAGCTACACAAAAGTATCAACATAGTTTTTTATTTAAAATTTGCGCTCCACATAATCCATATCAGCAACACAATGAGGCTATAACACTTTAACTTCTTACGCCACAGGTCTACTCGTTGACAAGTCGCTTGGCACGCTCGATACCCTTTATCTTTCGGATCTTTTCGAGCAGCATATTCAGGCTATCGATATCCTGCACATAGAGACTTATCGTACCCTCGAAAATTCCGTCGTGAGACTGGATACTTATAGCGCGCATATTTATGCTGAAATCCGCTGCTATAACCTTCGCCAAATCGAGGATAATGCTCGGACGGTCGATACCGAAAACCTCCACAGAGGCGAGATACGACACGGACTTCTGCTGCGACCATTTGATATCCTCTTCCTTGATGATATTTTCGCTGTGCTGAGCCGCAAGCTTCGTGAGCATATCACACGTTGACTTGTGCACGACGATATGCCCCGACTGCGGATCACGGTAGCCAACCACCCTATCTCCGGGTATCGGCTCGCAGCACGTGGCCATCACAAATGTCGGCTCATCGGCACTGCTCTCCTCGCCGATGGTGTCATCCAACGTCGTAGCCTCGTCATCACGATCTATGTCGACACTCTCCTGCGCGGCGCTTCCTGGAATCAGGAGCTTCCAAAACTTCAGCACCTTGCGCGATGAGTTCTCCTTGAGCAGCTGCCCGAGGTTGTCGAGCGAAATGATGCCCGCGCCAATCTTGCTATATAGCTCATCCTTATTACGACACTCGTATGCAGCCATCAATTTGCGCAGCACGCGGCCGTTTAGCGTAACGTTATGCTCCGCCAACGACTCCTCGAGATGGCTCATTCCGTACTCTATATTATCGTAACGCTCGCGCTTGAGATAATCCTGAATGGTCTGTCGCGCCTTGCTCGTGACAACGATATCGAGCCATTCTGCCTTGGGACGCGCACTCTCGGCCGTGATAATCTCCACCTGGTCGCCAGAGTTTAGGCGCGCCGTGATAGGCTGAATACGGTGGTTTACCTTAGCGCCGATGGCGCGATTGCCGATGTTGGTGTGAATCTCATAGGCGAAGTCCAACACCGTAGCTCCGTATGGCATCGAGTGAGCCTCGCCCTTGGGCGTGAATACCACGATATCGCTCTTGTATAACGATAGTTTGAAGTTATCGAGAAACTCCTGCGCACTCTCCGTTGGACTATTCAACGCATCACGCACCTTGCGCAGCCACTTATCCAGACCATCCTCCTCCTGCGCTATGGATTGGTGCTTATACTTCCAATGCGCTGCAAAACCGCGCTCGGCGATGTCGTCCATACGCTCTGTGCGCACCTGTACCTCCACCCATATACCATCAGGTCCCATAACCGTCGAGTGGAGAGCCTCATAGCCATTGGACTTCGGCATACTAATCCAATCACGCAGACGGTCGGGGTGCGGCTTGTAAATATCCGTAACGCACGAATATATCTGCCAGCACTGCGTCTTCTCGGACGGGAACGGCAGCGTCTTGAAAACAATGCGTATGGCGAAGAGATCGTATACCTCCTCAAATGGTATCTGCTTGCGGCGCATCTTGTTCCAGATGGAGTAGACGCTCTTGACGCGCGCCGTCATCTCGTATTGGAACTTATTGCGATCCAATACCTCGCGGATAGGCGTCATAAACTTCTCGATATATGCTTGACGCTCTATCTCTGTCTCGTCGATCTTTCGCTTAATCTCCTCATACTCCTCGGGAAAGCGATACCTCATACACAAATCCTCCAGCTCGCTCTTTATAGCGTGGAGGCCAAGGCGGTGCGCCAAAGGCACGAAGAGGTATATCGTCTCGCTCGTAATCTTTATCTGCTTGTTGGGAGGCATAGCCCCGAGAGTGCGCATATTATGCAGGCGGTCAGCAATCTTGATGATTATAACACGCACATCATCCGAGAGCGTGAGAAGCACCTTGCGGAAATACTCCGCCTGCTCCGAGCTGTCGGCATTGAAGACTCCCGACATCTTCGTAAGGCCATCTACCATCGAGGCTATCTTAGGCGTGAAGATGCGCGATATATCCTCCAAGGTATACTCCGTATCCTCCACCACATCGTGCAGCAACGCCGCGACGATACTCTTCTTACCCAAGCCTATCTCTCTGACGGCTATGAGTGCCACCTCAATGGGGTGAATGATATATGGCTCGCCCGAGCGGCGGCGTACGCCCTTATGCGCCTCCTTCGCAAGGAAAAAAGCGCGCTTTATGAACTGCCAGTCATCCTCACGGCGACACACCTTAGCCTTGCGGCACGCCTCCTCAAGCTCGCGCCACTTCTCCTCAATCAATAGCTCATCTGCGGGTGAATACTCGACCATAGCCTTATATCATTAGGTATATCATAATACACCAAATCACGACTGTCGCAACGGGCAATCGTGTTTGGGTTATTTTTTTGCTGATATCTCGGCATAGCAACCACCGAGATATCAACACGTTAGCAATTATCTTAGAGGGTATAGATATTACCCTATCTCTCCTTTTCGGCCATTGCAGCACGCACCTTGAGCTCTATCTCCTCCATCAGTGCGGCATCGTTGCGCAACGCCTCCTTCACAGCATCGCGACCCTGACCTATCTTTCGATCGCCATACGAGAACCACGATCCCGACTTCTTGATAATCTCAAAGTCCACGCCAAGGTCGATAATCTCGCCGAGCTTCGATATTCCCTCGCCGAACATAATATCAAACTCCGCCTTCTTGAATGGAGGTGCCACCTTGTTCTTCACAACCTTCACCTTAGTGCGTGTTCCGAGCTGCTCCTCGCCATCCTTAATAACCGAAGCACGACGGATATCGATACGAACCGAAGCGTAGAACTTCAACGCATTACCACCTGTTGTGGTCTCAGGATTGCCATATACCACACCAATCTTATCACGAAGCTGGTTGATGAAGATACATACGGTCTTGGTCTTTGAGATAGATGCCGTGAGCTTACGCAACGCCTGAGACATAAGACGTGCCTGAAGACCCATCTTCGAGTCACCCATATCACCCTCAATCTCCGCCTTTGGCGTAAGAGCCGCCACAGAGTCGATGATGATGATGTCGATGGCGCTTGAGCGAATCAGCGAGTCGGCAATCTCCAGCGCCTGCTCACCATTATCAGGCTGCGACACAAGCAGATTATCTACATCCACGCCCAACTTCTGCGCATAGTATGGATCGAAGGCGTGCTCCGCATCGATGAACGCCGCTATACCTCCAGCCTTCTGAGCCTCGGCAATGGCGTGAATGGCAAGCGTGGTCTTACCAGAGGACTCAGGACCGAAAATCTCGATAACACGACCCTTAGGGTAACCTCCAACGCCCAACGCAATATCGAGCGTCACGGAGCCTGTAGGGATCACAGGAACATCGGCAACATTCTCGCTCGACATTCGCATAATCGAACCCTTACCAAAATCCTTCTCAATCTTATCCATAACAGCCGACAACACCTTCAGTTTATCGGCGTTTACTGCAACTTTCTCTGCCATATATATTTAGTTTTATCTATTCTACGTTTTACGTTACTCCTCGAGGAGCTTGATGATCTGACCAAACGAATCCTTAGTATCCACCTTTTCGATGATATGCGTCACACGCGCCTCAGCATCAAGAAGGAACGTTGTGCGGACAATACCCATATACTCTCTGCCACACATCTTCTTCAAACGCCACACGCCCAACGCCTCAGCAAGCGAATGGTCGGTGTCGGCCAAAAGCGTGAAATTAAGTTCGTGCTTGGTACAAAAACCCTGGTGCGACTTGACTGAGTCGGGACTTACGCCAATAATCTTATATCCACGACGCTGCAACTCTGCCTTGCCATCACGAAGGCTCTTGGCCTCGAGTGTACAACCCGAGGTGTTATCCTTCGGATAGAAATATAGCACCGTTGGCGATCCTTTTAGATCATTCAGGCCAAAGGCTTCGCCCTTATCTGTTACACTCTGAAACTCTGGGATCTGATCCCCTATCTTGATATTAGTCATAATATTTTCCAATTGTTTATTGTTATCTCTAAAAAACTCTCTCAAAGTTACTCTTTTTTTCTCAATTTCGGAAATATAGCTTAGACTTTTTACCTATGGCCCGATAAGTAAAACTTATATTTCTTCGCCAAAGGTGCTAAAAGTATATAACTCACGCTACTCTCTTAGGCTTATTTTCACCTGCTCACGAAACTCTGCAGCGCTATTATTCAACCTTGCGCGACAGATAGGACAACGTATAGCACACTCAGTATCAATATGCTCCGCGAGGTTTGTACGCACGCTGTTTTTCACTGCAATTGAGGTTTGATATTCGCTGTGGCTTCCGCAGCGTCTGCAATCGATAATGTAATTTAATCCCATAGTTGTAGTCATTTAAGTCGTTAGTTTTATGTTCACGATGCAAAGTAACTACACTCTTTTGACAACTTGCGTCAAAGTTGAATTTATTTTGTAGAATTGATGAAATGATACCACAACGGTTTAAAGATATTTTATATATAGGTATAGGTAATATATAAGTACAGATAAAAATGAAATACGATACCCCGATTATTGCCCTCTTGATTTTTTCATAGATTATTATAGATATCGTGCATAGCATCTCTTAGAAGCTGATCTCACCACAGGTAAGCAAGGCGCAGCCTTGCCACAAGCCTCCCTTGTCAAGGGCAGGAGGTAGGGGTAGATACCGCCTCCTTAAAAGATAATCTTCGGTCTCTCAATTTTTCTATTTGCGATGGAATTATGGCGTGCCGTAATGAAGAATGACGACAAAACCAGAGGGAGTTTATAGCCCTCATTTTCAAAGGAGGGTTGGGTGGATTGTAAATATAATCGGCACAGCCGGCTCTTTAAGCCGAAATGACTCTAATGAGTTCGGCGTGCGTAATACGCACAAAAAAAGCCGAAC
>JAGBVG010000049.1 GCA_017630455.1 Alistipes sp.
GATGTAGATATGGCCATTCTCGATGAGCGCCTTCATCTTGCGGAAGAAGAAGGTGAGCATGAGGGTGGCGATATGTGAGCCATCGACATCGGCATCGGTCATGATGATGATCTTGTTGTAGCGCAACTTCTCGAGGTTGAGAGCCTTGCTATCCTCTGCAGTACCGATTGATACGCCGAGAGCAGTAAACATATTTTTGATCTCCTCGTTCTCCCACATGCGGTGCTCCTGAGCCTTCTCGACGTTGAGAATCTTACCACGCAGAGGCATGATAGCCTGGAAGTTACGGTCACGACCCTGCTTAGCAGTACCTCCCGCAGAGTCACCCTCGACGAAGAAGATCTCGGCGATAGAGCGGTCACGGCTTGTGCAGTCGGCGAGCTTGCCTGGAAGGCCTGCGCCCGACAACACTGTCTTGCGCTGAACAGCCTCACGGGCGTTGCGTGCTGCATGGCGAGCCTGAGCTGCAAGGATGACCTTCTGAACGATGGCCTTAGCATCCTTAGGATTCTCCTCGAGGTAGTGGCTGAGGGCGTTTGACATGGCACGGTTTACTGCGCCAGCAATCTCGTCGTTGCCCAGCTTAGTCTTTGTCTGTCCCTCGAACTGAGGCTCGGCAACCTTAACCGATACGACAGCGGTGAGGCCCTCACGGAAGTCGTCGCCATTGATGTCGAACTTGAGCTTTGCGAGCATGCCACTCTCCTCGGCATACTTCTTCAAGGTGCGTGTGAGCGCCGAGCGGAAGCCCGTAAGGTGGGTACCACCCTCGATGGTGTTGATGTTATTTACATAAGAGTGTACGTTCTCCGAGTACGAGTCGTTATACTGCATGGCAACCTCCACAGGCACGCCGCTCTCCTCGGTGTCGAGGTAGATGATGTTCTCGATAATTTTTTGACCACGTGTAGCATCGAGATACTCGACAAACTCCGAGAGGCCATGCTCCGAGTAGAAGTGGTCGCTAAGAGGGTTACCCTCCTCATCCTTAACACGACGGTCGGTGAGTGTGAGGTGGATACCCTTATTTAGGAAGGCGAGCTCACGAAGGCGGTTAGCCAAAATCTCGTATTTGTACTCTGTGGTGAGCGTAAAGATCTCGCCATCGGGCTTAAACGTAACGGTGGTACCTCGGTCCTGGCACTCGCCGACAACCTCTACCTTAGATGTTGGTGTACCCTTCGAGTAGGTCTGTTTGTAGATCTTGCCGCCACGGTGAATCTCGGCGATGAGGAGCGTAGAGAGCGCATTTACGCACGACACACCCACGCCGTGAAGACCTCCCGACACCTTGTAGCTACCCTTGTCGAACTTACCACCTGCGTGCAGCACGGTGAGCACAACCTCGAGTGCCGACTTGCCCTCCTTCTCGTGGTAGTCGGTAGGGATACCTCGGCCGTTATCCTTAACGGTGATTGAGTTATCCTCGTTGATAGTTACGTAGATGTCGGTACAATAGCCAGCCAAAGCCTCGTCGATAGAGTTGTCAACAACCTCATATACAAGGTGGTGCAAACCCTTCTCGCCGATATCGCCGATGTACATTGCGGGGCGCTTACGCACAGCCTCCAAACCTTCGAGGACCTGGATATTCGACGCTGAATACTCCTCCTCGTGCTTCATTACTTTTTCCTGATCGGTAGTCATATATTTGAAGTTATTTATATATTCTATATATAAAACGCACAAAGATAAGAAAAAAATAGGGAAATTGCAAAATTTATTTGTGGGTATTCTGGGTATAGTGGGTACTATGGGTATTCTGGGTAGAGGTGGGTACTATGGGTATTAGAGAGTTTAGGGCGTTTGCCGCTAAAGCTCTGGGTAGGGCTGGGTATTCTGGGTATTATGAGTATAGTGGGTACTATGGGTATTAGGGAATTTCCTTAAACTCTTTACCCATCATACCCATTGTACCCATTGTACCCATTTTACCCATGATACCCATCCTCCTCCCCCCTGTCACATCTGTCACGTGTCACATCTGTCACGCCCATGTGACAGCGTGACAACGTGACAACCGTGACAAGCGTGACAGCACTCCGCACGACGAACCTACACTTTTTCCACAAAATATGGAAAAAAATGTTGGTTAAAATACTTGACAAGGGGCTATGCGGTGTTGTATATTTGTGGCGGAATACCACTCCGTAGACCAAGGCCACAAGCCGACACCGTGCCTCGCAAGTATAACCATAAACACATATATATAACACTATATATATGATATTTATCTATATACGTGGTTGTAGCGTGTGCGTAATAACCATATATACACACTATGTATAATACTAATATCTATCTACTGCTAAATAGTGTGTAGATAGTTTATATATTGAACTCTACACCCTACGGCGAGAGGGTAGAGAGTAGTGTGGGTAAATTGGGTATTATAGGTAGTATGGGTATGATGGGTAAAGAGTTTAAGGAAACTCCCTAATACCCATAGTACCCACTATACTCATAATACCCAGAATACCCACAAATACCCAGCCCTACCCACCACTGTCATGTTGAGCGGAGCGAAACATCTCTCGGTTAGCGCTAACGTCGAACGTCCGTACGCACTGAGAGATTCTTCACTACGTTCAGAATGACATTTAGGTGCGGTTGGTTGTCACGCTTGTCACGTTGTCACGCTGTCACATGGGCGTGACAGATGTGACACCGAGCGACACGAGGGGAGGAAACGAAAAAATATTACTAATTACTCTTTACTAATTACTAATTTTTTTCTATCTTTGTCCCTATGAGTCGATTTAGAAATATTGTCTTCGACCTTGGGGGTGTGGTCTTTGCCCGCGATCCCCGTAAGTTCGAGCCCGAGTTTATCGAGTTTTTCAGCTACATAACACTCCCCCAGATGCCCAAGTTCTGGGAGGACTACGATCGTGGTGTGGTGACCTACGACGAAGTCATAGCGTCGCTCGCCGAGTACAACCATTGCGACCGAGAGCTTGCCGAGAAAAACCTACGTCGCTCGATACTCACGCAGGAGGCTATACCATCGACAAGTGCTCTTATTGAGCAACTTAGCGCTGCTGACCTAAAGCTCTACGTGCTGTCCAACATGGCGCAAGAGTTTATCGAGTTCCTACGTGAGCAACCCGTCTACCGCAATTTCGTGGGCGAGGTGATATCGTGCGAGGAGCATGTTGTGAAGCCCGAGCGAGAGATATATCGTCGCCTTGTCGAGCGATACTCGCTCAACGCCCACGAAACGCTCTTCATCGACGACCGCAAGGCCAATGTGGAGGCAGCACAAGAGGAGGGGTGGCATGCCTACCACTTCGATGCTCGCAACCCTGAGAAGAGCTGTGAGGAGCTACGACAACTAATTTTCGAGAAATAACCGTAATATAATATAGGTATATGACACTAAATCTTAGACTGGAGTATAACACCGCATATGGCGAGGATCTATATGTGGTTGTTGGCGCTGCCAAACCTAAGGCCTATCCGATGACCTACATCGGCAACGGCACATGGAGCGCAACACTTAAGCTCGCAGCCGCAGCTGAGCTATGCTATCGCTACGAGGTACGCCACCAAGATACCACCCTACGCAAGGAGTGGTGTGGCCCACGCACCATCATCATCGATGCTAAGGCCACCAACATCCGAGTTATCGACCGCTGGGGCGACATGCCTTCCGACCGCTCGTTCCACTCGTCGATGTTCACCGATGGCGTCTTTGCCCGCACCGCACGCAAGAAGGCGCAGGGCGCAGCAGAGGGATATATCACCTTCCGTGCCGACATTGCCGATATTCGTCCTACGCAGAGCGTTGTGATGGTTGGCGATGGCAAGGCACTCGGCAATTGGGATGTTGCTAAGGGCGTGAAGCTCAGCGACCAGCAGTTCCCTATGTGGAGCGCACGCATCAAAGCTCCTAAGGGTGGCTTTAGCTATAAGTTCGTCATCGTCGACACAGCATCGGGCGATGTTGTCGCTTGGCAGTCGGGCGAGAACTACTACTTCTCGGAGCAGGTATCTGCTGACGAGGCCGTTGTTGTCGAGGGCCTACGTCCTAAGTTCGACACAGCACCTTGGCGTGGCGCTGGCGTTGCCATCCCAGTATTCTCTTTGCGCTCAGCATCGAGCTTCGGCGTTGGCGAGTTCAACGACATACGCCTCATGGTCGACTGGGCAGCAGCCACAGGTCAGTCTATCATCCAGATTCTGCCTATCAACGACACCACGATGACCGGCACATGGCAGGACTCATACCCCTACAACGCTAACTCCACCTTCGCCCTCCACCCTCAGTTCCTGCACCTGCCACACGTAGGCAAGCTCAAGGATAAGGCGGCTATGGCTCGCTTCGAGGCATTGGGCAAGGAGCTCAACGAGCTTCCTAACGTCGACTACGAGCGTGTCAACAACGCAAAGCGTGAGTACCTCCACCTCATCTTCGAGCAGGATGGTGCTAAAACTTTGGCATCTAAGGAGTTCAAGGCCTTTATGGAGGCTAACGAGGAGTGGTTGCGTCCCTACGCCATCTTCTGCGCCTTGCGTGACGAGAAGCATACGCCTGACTTTGCAGAGTGGGGTAGCATGGCTAAGTACACCAAGGCTAAGGCCACAAAATATGAGAAGGAGCACGCCCAGGAGGTTGCCTTCAACTACTTCGTGCAGTACCACCTCTCGAAGCAGCTGCGTGATGTTCGTGACTATGCCCACGCTCACGGCGTAGTTCTCAAAGGCGATATTCCAATCGGCATCTCACGCACAAGCGTCGACGCATGGGTATACCCTGAGCTCTTCAACATGGACTCGTCAGCAGGTGCTCCACCCGATGACTTCTCAGTCATGGGCCAGAACTGGGGCTTCCCAACATACAACTGGGCAAAGATGGCTGAAGATGGCTATGCTTGGTGGAAGGCTCGCTTCGTTAAGATGGCCGAGTACTTCGATGCATACCGTATCGACCACATCCTTGGCTTCTTCCGCATCTGGGAGATTCCGTTGGATGCTGTCAACGCACTCCTCGGTCGCTTCAACCCTGCACTGCCATACTCTTACGAGGAGATTGCCTCTTATGGCTTTAACTTCGAGGGCTGGCATGTGGGTAATGTAGCTGAGACTGACAACGTGCTATTTGTCGAGGATAAGATCCAGAAGGGTAAGTTCCACCCACGCATCTCGGCCTACAACACCGACTGCTATCGTTGGCTCTCGGACGAGCAGAAGGAGGCCTACAACCGCTTGTACAACGACTTCTTCTATCGTCGCCACAACGACTTCTGGAAGTGGGAGGCCCTCAAAAAGCTACCACCACTCACCGAGGCTACACGCATGCTCGTGTGTGGC
>JAGBVG010000050.1 GCA_017630455.1 Alistipes sp.
ACCTGGCACTTGCACTGGCCGCATGAGCCCTTACCACCGCAGGCAGAAGAGAGGAAGATGCCGTTTGATGAGAGTGTGTTGAGCAGGGTTGAACCGCTCTCTACCTCGAGTTCGTTGTCACCGTTGATGGTGAGTTTCACAGCACCTGAAGCAACGAGGTAGTTCTTGGCTACCAAAAGAATGGCAACCAAGGCAAGTATAATCACGAGGAATACTGCGATACTTGCTAAAATCAATTTCATATCCATAGTTCTTTCTGAGTTAAGAGTTAAGAGTTAAGAATTAAGAGTTGCTATCCAGAAGTCTGACATTTCACTCTTCACTCTTCCCTTTTCACTCTTCATTGTTTTAGATGTTAAGACCAGAGAAACACATGAATGCCATAGCCATCAGACCTACAGTGATGAAGGTGATACCGAGGCCACGGAGGGGCTTGGGCACATCAGAGTACTGCATCTTCTCACGGATAGCTGCCAAACCTACGATGGCGAGCAACCAACCGATACCTGAGCCGATAGCATAGGCTACTGAATCCCATACGTTGAGGATAGCCTGTGTGTTGCCAGCGTCCATGGTGATGCGCTGCTGCATGAAGAGCGAAGCACCCATGATGGCACAGTTCACGGCGATAAGGGGCAAGAAGATACCGAGCGAAGCGTACAGCGAGGGGCTGAAGCGCTCCACTACCATCTCTACCAACTGCACGATACCGGCAATTACGGCGATGAAGAGGATAAAGGCCAAGAAACTGAGGTCTACACCCTCAACGATACAGTTGGGGCCGAGGACCTTAGTTTGCAACAGATAGTTCACGGGCAAGGTCACGAGCAACACGAAGGTCACTGCCACACCGAGGCCGAGAGCGGTCTTCACATTCTTAGATACGGCAAGGTAAGAACACATACCCAAGAAGAATGCGAAAATCATATTGTCCACGAATATAGAGCGGACCAAAAGACTAATAAAATGTTCCATAAATCTTTTAACGTTTAGAGTTTAATGTTTAGAGTTTAGAGTTGCTATCCAGAAGAAGCCGGACGTTTCACTCTTCACTCTTCCCTTTTCACTCTTCATTCAACTTAGTTTTGTTCTTCCTGCAACTCAGTATGACGGGCACGCTGGTACCAGATGATGCAACCTACGATGATGAGGGCTGCGGGGGGCATCAGCATGAGACCGTTGTTGATATAACCATGGTCGTAGCACCATGCGGGGATCACCTGGTAGCCGAAGAGGCAACCGCTACCGAAGAGCTCACGGATGAAGGCTACGATAACGAGGATCTTGGCATAGCCGAGACCGTTACCGATACCGTCGAGGAATGAGGGCCAGGGGCTGTTACCCATAGCAAATGCCTCGAGACGACCCATGAGGATACAGTTGGTGATGATAAGACCGATGTACACCGATAGCTCGACACTCACGTCGTAGGCGAAAGCCTTGAGGATTTCGCTCACGATGGTTACGAGGGCAGCACATACGACCAACTGCACGATGATACGGATGCGGTTGGGGATGGTGTTGCGCAAGAGTGAGATGATCACGTTGGCCATAGCCACGATGATGGTCACTGAGAGACCCATCACGATGGCGGGCTTGAGCTGAGCTGTTAC
>JAGBVG010000051.1 GCA_017630455.1 Alistipes sp.
GTATACTGTACCTACGGAGGATGCACTTGCCGTTGTATCGGAGCTTCCAGCGTATGTATTTGCGTATAACTACACTAATTTTGGTGCTGCATTAGTTAGCCGTATGCAAAATCGTGTTGCAGTTGTGAATGAGGATACAGTTGAGGATTTGGCAACAGTGATACTTCACAACTCACAAATTACGAGCATGACTGAAGAGTGGCAGGTGATATTGGTTCAGCTACTCACAGGTCGTAATATCATCATCATAGAGCCTACGCTTGAGAATTTCAAACATTTCTGCAACGCGATTACCGCTATGTATATCGCTATGAATGAGATGGAGGAAGGCAAGGAGTTGCTTGCAGAGTTGGATGTGATTCCTGGTGCGCGTCAAACGTTGGAGGCCTTCTATGATATGAGTACCTCACCATCGAAGGTAGAGTCTATGTTCATGCTCGACACCGATAGCAGAGGCGTCTTTGCCGAGGCTCTTGCTGTGCGAGGTTGCGATTTCCATGTTGTTGAAAGAGTGTCGAGTGCTGCAGAGAGTGAGATATATCACGAGAAAGTTGTTGATGAGGAGGGTACACTAGAATCATTTGATAACACAGAAGTTGATAACTCGGTAACTGAAGAGACTGTCAGCCCTTATACTTATGGTCTCTTTGCCGATATGTTCACCAAGTGGATTAACGAGCAGGATTATTATGTTGATATCAGGGAGCAGATGCTTGATAGTGCAATAGAATCTTTAGGCACTCGTGCTACCGAAACCAATAAGTATAACTTGGAGGATATCTGCAATGTGCAGAGGGTACAATATACTATGTCTGCTTATACGCCTTATCATGTAGGCCCTAAACTACCTGTGACTGTAAGCTTTGAGATCTGTTCAGTATATATGGAGAACGAAGATTGCGACTACTACTGCGTCTATAAGAAGATCTTGTCATACAACCAGGTTCTCGATTGCGGACCTCTAGGTGAGGATAATAAGCGTAAGTGGCGTCAGAGCAAGAATTTCCAATATGAAAATCTGTTTGCAGAGAATGCAAAAGATCGTTGGGTTTCGTATAAATATTATGGTCCTTATATGCGCGATATCGAGGGTCGTAGTATCTGTCATACCCATACTAGCGATTTTATTGATTCCACTACAGACGTTGTTAATCTTCGTGATTCCGAATCTATAGAGAGCGTTGCTGGAGTTGTTGTGGAGCAGGCATCGCCAAAGAATAGTATAGGAAGCATTGATAAGACCGATGGCTTTAGCTTTGGCTTTGATGGTGGTTTGTGTTTAGCAAAAGATCCATCTGTTAATTTGGGCTTCAGCTTGAGCTGGGACACATCTACAACGCAGACTATTGATGATTTGGAGATTATCGCTTCAACAGCAAATGGCGTTCCAGAGTGGAAGTATGTAGGACATAATCTCCCCGAGGCATACTATAATATGATATTGGAGTGTTCACATTCGGATGCCCCTACTATTATGCGCCGTGAGTGTGAGGTTGATCAGAGTTGGATTTGGAGAGTTCCTAATCCTCAAGGCTCATATCGCCTCTATGATGAGACACAGGTTACTACATCTCTTATGTATTTCACTACGTCCTTCTTCCAGGCGTATGCTAACTATGTTAATTGTGAGTCAATCAGACGTGTAAGTTTCCTTATGATGCCACCACCACGTTGCCAGCAGCGATGGATGATGGACGTGACACCATATAGCCCAGAGCTAAACTCTATGCTTGCTACAACACACAGTCGCTACTGGAAGGAGAAAGACCACGAGTTTGCGATGAACGACTTTACCGAAGATAGCCGTGTTTCAATAGAGCAGTTTGTGAATGACTTCCAGCGCGATCTTAATAACAAGCGTTACACTTGGAAGAATCGTAACTTCAAAGGCACGTACACCTTCTCTTACTACATTATTAACGATGATGAGGAGGAGGAGGAGCAGGAGCTTATAACGTTTGACTTTGTCGTAGAGTAATTTCTATCACTGGAGAGAAGCTGTCTAACAAGGATGTTATATAACTTCCCGAAAAAGAGGAGTGTGTCCAATAATTTTGTGGACACACTCCTTTTTTTTAAGAAGTTGCATTACAAGTAGGTACTTAGGTGCACAAAGACCGAAAAAGCGGAGTTTATATACATAAGCGCATATTTATGATAATATTAATAAATTCTTAAATTTTTGTAGTTATTTCTAAAATTTTTTTATTATCTTTGTGTTAGTAATTAAACTCAGCAAACAGAAATATGACCTCACTGGCAAAGTTTTTCAATATTGAGGATGCCGAGAACCTAAAAGGCATCACTCATAAGAACAATATCATCAAGCGCAACATTATCGCCTATATGGCTATTAATGGCGACAGCACCCTATCGGAACTTACCCGCGAGCTACATATCAGTGTGCCTACGATGACGAAGTTGGTACAGGAACTTGTTGACGACCATATCGTCATCGACCTCGGTAAGGTGGAGACCCCAGGTGGACGCCGCCCCAATGTCTTCGGTCTGGCAAACTCTGCGATATATTTTGCTGGCATCAACGTTGCGCGCGATAATATGACCTACGTCATCACCGACCTCCAGAATAATATTATTAAGGAGTACACCGACGAGACCTTCGAGCTTGTCGACCGTCCTCAGTGTCTGGAGCGCATCTGCCAGAATATCGAGACATTCATTGCCGAGAGCGGCGTGGATCGCGATAAGATTCTCGGCGTGGGCGTGTCGATCGTAGGTCGCGTAAACCCCGAGACAGGACGCTCATACAAATATTTCACATCGTGGGAGGAGCCGCTGAGGGATATCATCTCCTCACGCATAGGCATCCGCGTGATGCTCGAAAACGACACCCGCGCACGCTGCTTCGCAGAGTACACCACAGGCAAGGCTAAGAATGAGAGCAACGTCATCTACCTGCATATGGGTCGCGGCGTGGCGATCGGCATTGTCATCGACGGCAAGCTATACTACGGCAAGAACGGCTTTGCGGGAGAGTTCGGACACATCCCATTCTTCGACAACGAGATAATCTGCGCCTGCGGCAAGAAGGGATGCCTCGAGACCGAGGTGTCGGGTATCGCCGTGGAGGATAAAATTGTGCACCTGATAAAGAACGGTGTCAACACACGCCTCCGCGAGAAGTATGACCGCGGCGAGAGCATCCATATCAACGACATCATCGATGCGGCACGCAACGACGACAACCTCGCCATAGAGCTTATCGAGGAGGTGGGCGAAAAGACAGGAAAGGCCGTGGCATTCCTCATCAATACCTTTAATCCTGAGACAGTTATCGTGGGTGGTAACCTCGCATTGGCTGGCGAATACCTGATGCTGCCGCTCAAGTCATCGACGAGCAAATACTCGCTCAACCTCGTATACAAGGACACCAAATTCCGCGTCTCGAAGATGACCGACAGCGCCAATGCCTGGGGTGTTGCGATGCTCATCCGCAATAAGATTATCGGCCTGTAACACAACGCTATGGAGCAGATTACAACCCCACGTTGCCGCATAAGGGCGATGGAGCCGAGCGATATCGAGGAACTCTACAAATGGGAGAACGACCTCGAGATTTGGCGCATAGGAGCCAACACCGAGCCAGTATCGCGAATGCGTCTGCAGGAGTGGCTCAGGAGTCAAGATTACGACATTTACGCTACTCGAGGACGACGTATGATAATCGAGGCAGAGGGCATCACGGTGGGCGCTGTGGATATCATCAACTTCGACCCGCAACACCTGCGTTTCGGCCTCGGCATCCTCATCTACGACAAGAGCCACCGCCGCAACGGCTATGCTCGCGAGGTGATAGAGGCGATGAAGGAGTACGGACTCAACACCCTGAACATAAAGCAGATATGGGCAGAGATTGACGATTTTAACACCGCAAGCATCGCTCTGTTCGAGAGCTGTGGCTTCGAGCGTTGCGGGGTGCGCAAGGCGTGGATATGCTACGGCGGCGAGTTTCACGACGTCTACGAATATCAAGCTATACTGCGCTAAAGCGACATATAGTTTAGCGAAATGGAGTATGATTTCCGAAATAGAAAAATACTCCATTTTTGCATTTTCATAAATAATGCTTATTTTTGCAGCCGAAAAATGTGAATGTTTATACATTGGGCAACCAATATAATTTTTATTAGAATGAAACACGCTTATGTTTTTCCAGGCCAGGGTTCGCAGGCCGTAGGTATGGGTAAGGATATCTATGACAATGTTCCCGAGGCTAAGGAGCTCTTCGAGAAGGCTAACGAGATTCTCGGATTCCGTATCACAGATATTATGTTCGAGGGCACTGCCGAGGACCTCAAGCAGACCAAGGTTACACAGCCTGCGGTATTCCTCCACTCTGTAATTTTGGCTAAGGCCCTTGGCGTTAAGCCTGACGGTGTTGCGGGTCACTCATTGGGTGAGTTCTCAGCCCTTGTTATCGCTGGAGCATTGTCATTCGAGGATGGCTTGAAGCTCGTGTCGAAGCGCGCTATGGCTATGCAGAAGTGTTGCGAGCAGCAGCCTGGAGGTATGGCCGCTGTACTCGGCTTGGACGATAAGACCGTGGAGGATGTATGCGCATCGGTTGACGGCGTGGTTATCGGTGCAAACTACAACTGCCCAGGACAGCTCGTAATCTCGGGTGCGGATGCTGCAGTGGACGAGGCTTGTGTGAAGCTCAAGGAGGCTGGCGCACGTCGCGCATTGCGCCTACCTGTTGGCGGTGCGTTCCACTCACCACTTATGGAGCCAGCACGTAAGGAGCTTGAGGCAGCTATCGCCGAGGCGGAGTTTATGACTCCTGTATGTCCTGTATATCAGAACGTTGACGCTAAGCCATACACCGATGCAGAGACCATCAAGAAGAACCTCATCGCGCAGCTCACAGCCCCAGTTCGTTGGACTCAGATCGTTGAGAATATGGTTTCGGATGGCTTCACAGAGTTCACGGAGGTAGGTCCTGGAACAGTGCTTCAGGGCCTTGTTTCGAAGGTTAGCCGCGAGGTGACAGCCGAGTCAAAGTCGACACTGTAACGACCGAAACAAAACATCGCTTCAAGAGTTGAGAGTGACTAATCTGGTCACTCTCTTTTGTTTTATATTCCAATGAACTCCGAACTATTTAAAACAGACACGTTTTTTTTCGAAACTTTTATCACAAAACTCTTGCTAATTGCCGTAGAATCACTATCTTTGTAGCGTGTAAAAGCACATAATAACCAGCCTAAAACGTTACTCTTCTGATTATCAGAGGATAAACGTCATTTGTAGGCAATTGGTGATATGCTTACAACATCACTCTGAAACGGATTTACAAACAAATTGACTTCGGTCATCATAAGCAAGATGATTAGGAAAAGAAATATAACACTGTTTTTGGCATTGTTGCTGGGAGCGATGACATTGCCGATTAGCGCATCTGCACAGGATGAGCGTCTCGACGCATCGTGGCAGGACGATAATCGTCACGGTGTCAGCGTCGATTTCCGTGTGAACAGCACCGTAATCGACCCTAAGTATCGCAACAACGGCACTGTGCTTGAGCGCATCGACTCGCTCTTTAATGCTATCGCGGCAGATACTCTCGTGGACATCGTCTCTATCGAGTTCTGCGGTTCGGCATCTCCTGAGGGTAACTCAGTGGTTAACAGCCGCTTGAGTAATGCTCGTATGAAGGCTATTGAGAAGATGGTGAAGTCGCACCACGATGACATTCCACAGGACATCATCGTGTACAACGACCACTACATCGCTTGGGATCACCTCATCGAGCTTGTAGAGGCTGATGAGACTCTCCCACTTCGCAACGAAGTGTTGCAGATTCTCCGCACCAGCTACCCTGAGGCTAAGGATTGGCACGGCGTGGTTATCGACGGCCGCATCCCCGAGCTTCGTAAGTTGCAGGGTGGTTATATCTGGAATCTGATGAACCAGCGCTACTTCGTGCAGATGCGTAACGCGTGGTTCATTATGGTTACCACACGCACCGTAGTTCCAGAGCCAGAGCCTGTTGTTGAACCAGAACCTGTTGCAGAACCAGAGCCAGTGGTTGAGGCTGTGGAGGAGACAGCAGTTGTAGAGGAGGTTGCTCCTGCGCCAGTTGAAGAGGTTGCTCCAGCACCTGCCCAGAAGAAGCGCGTTCCGGTTATGAGCTTCAAGACCAACGCATTGGAGGTAGCAGCACTTATCGCCAACATTGGTATGGAGTTCCGCTTCTCGCCACGCTGGTCGTTGGATGTTATTGGACACTACTCACCATACGACTACTTCCAGTTTGATCGTAAGAGCCGTGTCTTCGCCATCCAGCCAGAGTTGCGATTCTGGTGGGGCGAGTCACTCGTTAAGGGTCACTTCATCGGTCTCCACGTTCCTGTTGGTGGCTTCAATATTCAGCTCAACGATAACTACCGCTACCAGGATCCTAACCGCGCGGCGTGGGGTGTGGGTCTCAGCTATGGTTACGCCCTTCCATTCGGCAAGTCAAATTGGGG
Organism: Alistipes sp.; assembly: GCA_017630455.1. Lineage (GTDB taxonomy): Bacteria > Bacteroidota > Bacteroidia > Bacteroidales > Rikenellaceae > Alistipes. The sequence goes on from JAGBVG010000051.1 coordinate 6,492, forward strand.
TGTAGAGTTTACCATCGGTGCAGGTTATATGAATATAGTATATGATGTATATGAGGGCGTACTCAACGGTAAGCTTCTCCGCACCGAGTCGAAGAATTACTTTGGTATCACACGTCTCGGTATCGACATCTCGTGTCGCATCAATAAGACAAAGAAGGATAAGAAAACTAAAACAATAGGTGAGTAATGGTCAATCGTGTTAAATATTTAATGATGATGGTGATGTCGGTGCTTGCGTTGGCAAGTTGCGATAAGACCATCCACGAGTATCCTGGCGATCAGGATATCACGCTCACCGTACGTTGTTCGGTGGATATCTCGGATCCTGAATACTTCACAACTGTGGAGTGTGACGCCGAGAATGGAACGTCATACGTCGTTCGTGCGCAAAATGTTGAGCCTTTCGGTACACGATTTACCGAGCCCGTATGTTTGCGCTATGTTATCGACCTCTACCGCATCGCAGCATCTCACTCTACACTCGTAGAGCGTCAGATCCTCTTTGCCGATGTCGAAGATCCAAATCCTCAGGCTGTTGCGACATTTGAGGTTGACGCGGCTAAGTATAAGGTTTTGGTATGGTGTGACTATGTTCAGGATGACATTCGCGAGGCGTGGTACTACAACACTGACGACCTTCGCAAGATTACATACTCCGACGAGCCAGTAGTGGATAACAACGATAAGGATGTCTACACCAATATGCTCGAGGCAGACTTCACGGAGTACTACTACCAGGAGGGTCAGTTCGACCTAGTATACGACCTTGACCTCCACCGTCCAAAGGGTAAGTTCAAGTGTATCACAACCGATGTTGCGGACTTCATCAAGGATGGTTCTAGCGTGGATGACATCACCGCGGTTGTTATGTATACGCAGTATGTATCTGCGGGTTACAACGTCGAGGAGCAGAAGCCTAACTACTTTGAGCCTACACGTACCTTTGTCACCAAGGCTAAGATGATGACCAACAAAGATGGTGAGGAGGAGTTGGTTTTGTGCTACGACTACGTCTTCGTGAACGGTAAGCAGACCAACGTAAAGATCAACTTCTACTTCTTCAATGGCGATGTTACAATTGGCAGCGATGGCGTACCTGTGGGCGATGAGATCAGCCACTGGACAGGTATCGTAGTACCGCTGAAACGTAATATGGAGACTCTTGTCGAGGGTCGTATGCTTACTACCGACTTTGGTACTGGTGGTTTCGGTATCGACCCAGGTTTCGAGGGCGAGATCACGATTCCTTGGGGTGACTAACAGGCACACCGAGATATAATAGAGATAAGGAGTTCAGCGATGCTGGACTCCTTTTTTTGGGGTGGTGAGGTTGTGATTTATAGGGGGGGGGTAAGATGATAGGTTTAGATAATAGCATTGTACCATAATATGTCATACATAGTTAATATGACGTAGATAGTGTGTAGGCAGCGAGGAGATTATTCGACTCCGCTGTGCTCCGCTCAGAATGACATAGCGAGTGTCAAGAATAATTTTTGATTTTAGAGGAATCGGCAAAAATGTTACCGATGGGTATAAGATACACCCATCCACTAATTTGTTGTCAGAAAGGGTTAGGCTTGGTCTATCGCAAAAGAATATCCCCTCGAGATAGTACAAGAAGTACAGCCCGAGGGGTATTACTTTTGTGATGGGCCGAGAATGACCCTTTATCACAACAAATTAATTTTTGATTTTATAGGAGCAGATTTGTTCTATCGTATAAATAAAATATCGTGGGATAGTACTTTGCGTACAGCCCACGATATTTTATATAGGATAGGACGAAGATGCCCTATATAAATCGAAAATTATCGGCGAGGTTTGATATCAAGCTTCACAGGCTTAATCAAATTCTCTGGTGAGAGGATGATGTCAAGCTCCTCCTTGGTGAGAATGCCGTGCTCGAGAACGAGGTCATATACACGACGACCTGTTGCCATAGCCTCCTTAGCAATCTTTGTAGAGTTCTTGTAGCCGATAACTGGGTTAAGAGCTGTTACTACGCCGAAGCTATCCTGAACATACTTCAAGCACTGCTCCTCGTTAGCCTTGATGCCATCAACGCAGTTTACACGGAGTGTGTCAAAGCCGTTCATCATAATCTCTGCAGACTCGAAGCAGCACTGTGCCATTGTAGGCTCCATAGCGTTAAGCTCCATCTGAGCCTCCTGGCAGCACATTGCTACACAAGCGTCGTTACCGATAACCTTATAGCAGATCTGGTTCATAACCTCAGGGATTACAGGGTTAACCTTACCTGGCATAATTGAAGAACCTGGCTGACGTGCTGGAAGGTCGAACTCGTGGAGACCGCAACGTGGACCAGAGCCGAGAAGACGAAGGTCGTTACAGATCTTGTTGAGCTTGCAAGCCACGCGGCGGAGTGCTGAAGAGTAGCCTACCATACAAGATGTGTCAGATGTTGCTGCTACGAGATCCTCAGCGAGCTTGATATCCCAACCTGTGATCTGGCGGAGCGCTGCGATGCACTTCTCAGCATACTCAGGCTCTGAGCAGATACCTGTACCGATTGCTGTAGCACCCATATTTACTGTGAGGAACTCCTCAGCTGCGAACTCGAGGTTCTTCTTCTCCTCGCGAAGAATCTGTGCGAAAGCGCCGAATGTCTGACCAAGTGTCATAGGCACAGCATCCTCCAACTGAGTACGACCCATCTTGAGGATGTTAGCAAACTCCTTAGCCTTCTTAGCGAATGACTCGATAAGGGCATCGTAGTGCTTCATAAACACCTGGTGTGTAGCGTAGAGACCAAGGTGAATACCGCAAGGGTAAGCGTCGTTTGTAGACTGTGAGCAGTTTACGTGATCGTTAGGCGAGCAATACTGATACTCACCAGCCTCGTGACCCATAATCTGAAGCGCACGGTTAGCTATAACCTCGTTAGCATTCATATTTGTTGTAGTACCCGCACCACCCTGAATCATATCGCAAGGGAACTGGTCGTGGTGCTGACCCTGCATAATCTCGAGACACGCCTTAGAGATAGCGTCAAACTGCTCGTCTGTGAGAAGGCCGAGCTGGTGGTTAGCCTCTGCAGCAGCCAACTTAGTCATTGCAAGACCGTTGATGAACAAAGGATAGTCTGAAAGGTGGAAGCGGCTGATAGGGAAATTCTCAATACCGCGCAATGTCTGCACACCATAGAGGGCCTCTACAGGAACCTCCATCTCACCAATAAGGTCGCTCTCAATACGAGTCTTACCTGAATAATTAGTAGCCATAGTTTTTTAGGTTTATTGAATTTTGTTTGTTTGTGAATTATCAGTATGCTTAAATAATATGCTAAGGTAATACTTTTTACCTAATCATCCAACTATTGAGCAAGATTTTTACGATATACACCCCGCATTATAGTTTTATTGGCAGATTTTTCGCTTTTGTGTTTTTTTTTCATATCTTTGTATGTTATAGTACATACAAATATGAGAGTTGCGATATTCCCTGGGTCGTTTGACCCTTTCACACGTGGTCACGAGGCTGTTGTTGCAGAGGCGTTGCGTCTCTTCGATAAGGTCGTAATAGCCATAGGTCACAACCCTGCTAAGCATGGTTTGCTAAGTGTCGAGGCGCGTAAGAGGCTGATAGAGCGTGTATATGAGGGTAACGACAAAATAGAGGTTACGACATACACCACCCTTACGGGCGACGAGGCACGACGTGTCGGTGCTCAGACCATAATCCGCAGTGTGCGCAACGCCACAGACTTCGACTACGAGCGCACTATGGATCACGCCAACAGGGCGATATTTCCGGATTTGAGGACTGTGATCGTGATAGCACCTGCCGACGTGGAGCACATATCATCGTCGCTGGTGAGAGAGTTACGCACCTTTGGTCACGACACCTCGGCACTACTACCCGAGGGCATAGCACTCGAAGATTACTTAGAATAATTAATAACAAAAACAACATAACTAACTCATTACTATGCAGTTTACAGCAGAGATGATTGCCGCAGCGCTAAATGGCGAGGTTGTCGGCAACAAAGATGCTTCGGTATCTACAGTTTCATCAATCGACGGAGGTAAGGCAGGATCGTTGGCATACCTCACAAATCCTAAATACGAGCAGTATATCTACACCACCGAGGCGAGCATCGTGCTTGTGGACAAGAGTTTCGAGCCTAAGGGTGAGGTAAAGGCTACGCTTGTGAAGGTTGAGAATGTCGGTGAGTGCGTGCTCAACCTCCTGGAGATGTACAACGCTACGAAGCCTCGCAAGACGGGCATCTCGAAGATGGCATCTATAAACGACGACGCTACACTTGGCGAGGGTTGCTACGTTGGTGACTTTGCGGTTGTGGAGCGTGGCGCGAAGATTGGCAACAACGTTCAGATTTACCCACAGTGCTACATTGGCGACAACGTCGTTATCGGCGAGGGCACTAAGATATACCCTGGCGTGAAGATTTACGAGGGTTGCAAGATCGGTAAGAACTGTATCCTCCACGCTGGTGCTGTCATTGGTGCTGATGGCTTTGGCTTCGCACCTCGCGAGGATGGCACATTTGCCAAGATTCCACAGCTCGGCATCGTAATCATCGAGGACAACGTGGAGATTGGCGCTAACACCTGCGTAGACCGCGCTAAAACCGACGCCACCATCATTCACTCGGGTGTGAAACTCGACAACCTCATCCAGTTGGGTCACAATGTAGAGGTGGGTGCTAACACCGTGATGTCGGCACAGGTGGGTATCGCCGGCACTACAAAGGTGGGCTCTAACTGCTTCATCGCTGGTCAGGTGGGCATCGCCGACCACGTCACAGTGGGTAATGGTGTGAAGATTGGCTCGAAGTCGGGTATCGACAAGAATGTTCCTGATGGCGAGATTCGCTTTGGCTACCCAGCGTTACCAGGCGTGCAATATCACCGCTCATTTGCGGTATTCCGCCAGTTGCCAGATATGGCATACACACTCCGCGCATTGGAGAAGAGTGTTAAGGTTCTCGAGGAGGCAAAGGAGAAGTAATGGCTGAGGGCAACAAGCGCATAATGGGTATAGACCCGGGTACGAACTATATGGGTTATGGCATCATCGAGATTGTCAACGGTGCGCCACAGCCTCTTGTACTCGGCGATATAGACCTACACAGGATTGGCGATGCACACCAGAAACTTCGCTATATCTTCGAGCGCGTGCAATCCCTTGCCAAGGAGTATAACCCTTCGGAGGTGGCCTTCGAGTCACCATTCTTCGGCACTAATGTGCAGTCTATGCTCAAGTTGGGCAGGGCGCAGGGCGTTGCCATAGCTGCGGTGCTGAGCACCTCGGAGAGCATCACCATCGCCGAGTATGCCCCAACGCGCATCAAGCAGGCGATAACGGGCCGCGGTCAAGCATCGAAGCAGCAGATTGCCGCGATGATAAACTCGATGCTCAAGACCGACTACCAGCCTCGACGCCTCGACGCTACGGATGGTATGGCCGTAGCACTATGCCACTGGCTAACAACGGCCAACGCCCTAACACGCCTCACATCAGGTGCTAAGCGCAAGGGTCTTGGTGGCGACAGCAAGGCTCGTAAGGGCAGTTCGTCGTGGGAGAAGTTCGTGGAGTCGAATCCCGACAGGGTTACCAAGCAGTAGGCGCAGCACAATATATCGCTCGTCCACAGCGTTACAACGAAAAACTAACTAACAAATTTATAGCAATTAACGATTATGAAAAAATTATTTACTATGATTCTTGCCGCCGCGACAATGGTTGCTTGTGGCACAGCAAATAAGATGGTCGTAAACGGTGATCTCTCATTGTTGGAGAAGGTTGCGGCAGATAACACTGTAGAGCTCCGCATCTCGGGTAGCGAGGAGGCGTTGGCAACAACAACTCTCGACGCTAACAAGTGCTTCACAGCCGAGGTTACACTCCCTGCTGATGATTTCGTTATGGTGGTGGTAAACGACACCCCACTCTTGGAGCTCATCACCGATGGTCAGGATATCACCTTTACATACAACGCTGAGACTATGAGTGTTGACGTAGAGGGTACTCCATACAACGCCATCGTTCGCGACTTCAAGAACGAGCTCGGCGAGAAGATGAAGGCTCTCTACACCTGCCAGAGCGAGGAGGAGGCTGAGGCTATGTTTGCCGAGGTTGGCACATTCATCGAGGCAAAGTTCTTGGAGAACAAGGATAACCTCGCAGGTTTGACCCTCCTTCAGTACGTTGTATACTACGGCGACTCGGAGCGTCTCGGCGAGTACTTCGCAATGGTAAACCCTGAGTTCGCTCACACCTCTATATATAAGGATTTCGAAACACAGGTTGCTAACGCCAAGAACACCGTTATCGGTGCTGACCTCGTGGACATCGCTTTGGCTGACGCCGAGGGCAACATCATCAAGGTTTCGGAGTTGTGCAACGCTGGCAAGTGGGTACTCGTAGACTTCTGGGCTACGTGGTGCGGTCCTTGCCGTGGTGAGATTCCTCACCTCGTGGAGGCATACGCAGAATTCGCACCTAAGGGTCTCGAGATCTATGGCATCACCTTCGACCGCAATGGCGACACAGAGAAGTGGCAGCAGTTCATCAAGGAGAATAATATGACTTGGGTGAATGTTTGGGGCACCGACGAGAAGGGCACTTGGTCTGCTGGCGAGGCATACAACGTAAGCTCTATCCCATCAAACTTCTTGTTCTCACCAGAGGGTAAGCTCGTGGCGAAGAATTTGCGTGGCGAGGAGGTGAAAAAGATACTTTCTGAGCATATTAAGTAAATCACTGATTTACAACGTATAAGAAAAGTGGCGGCAAAAACCGTCACTTTTTTTTATATTTTTTTGTAATTTTTTTTGCGAAAAAATTTGCAGAATAAAAAAATTGTAGTACCTTTGCACTCGCAATCACAAAGCAATGGCTCCGTAGCTCAACTGAATAGAGTACTTGACTACGGATCAAGCGGTTCCAGGTTTGAATCCTGGCGGAGTCACAAAGCGGTAATCGAAAGGTTACCGCTTA
>JAGBVG010000052.1 GCA_017630455.1 Alistipes sp.
TAATAGCGAAATCGGCCTTACCCAAAAGCAGCATTATACCTACTGCCGTAAAGAGCACCGATAGTATTATTAGAATAAGATTTTCTTGACTCATACTCATCTGTTTTAGTTCATTGTAGGCCTATAAATAGTATCCCAAAGATAGCTATCGTCATTTGTAGTAGTTGTTGTCACAACACGCTTACTCTTATTAGGGCCGAAAAAGTCCAATATGCACTCCCACGCCAAGTCCTTATCGGAATTGTTGAGCGGAAAGAAGATGTTGGGTTCGAGATATTGCTCGCCACTCAATGCTCGGTTAGGACGTACAAAGTGCTTATGGCTAACCGTTGCGATAGTTTCAGTATTTGGTAGTGAGCAGTAGAGAATATCACCATAGTGGCTTGGACGACCACCCGAGCGCTCGCCAATGATGTAGCCAATGCCATTATCACGTGCAGTGGTAAGTAGCAACGATGCCGAGCTAAACGACTCCCTGCTCTGAATAAATACCACATCGCCCTTGAAGATGCGCTCCTTGTCGAAGTTCAAGACATGGCGAGTTGAGTCCTGCTGAGGGACTACATCTTCAGCATTAGCCCGTCGATAGTGGTCGAACTCAGGAGCGCTATATACCCTACCCACCTCAAGAGGCTTGCCGTCGTAGGTAAACTCCTTATAATATGGGTAGTAGGTCTGCATAAGCTCCGAGATGCGAACATCGGCACTATACTGCTCCAACTCAGCATAAGGCTTCAGCCACGACAGCAGCACATTGCCAAGCAAGCTATTACCGCCACTATTATACTGCAAATCGACAACAAGGGTTTTAACGCCCTTAACCTCAATCTCAGACATCATATCACGCACAAACTCGTCGAAACGTGGCAACTGCGGATTGTTAGGGTGAGTGATGCGATCGGCAAACTGGTTAAACTGCAAGTAGCATATACCCTCCTCCTCATAAATAGTATAGTCGAAGAGCACACGGCGGGGCGCAGTTACCCTACCTGATAAATCTTTTTGTAGCTGAGCAACTTTTAGGTCGCTCTTGTTTATAGCCTTAACATCGATGCTACCACCGTCAGCAAAGGTAAGACTAAGCACCTCGTCGCTCATGCCGAGCATCGACCAAAACTCCGAAATCATAAGGTAGTCCTCGACCAAGTTTTCGAAGTTCACATCGTTATCGGCACTCACAATCTCTCGTGCCTGTGCCAAGATCTGCTTTAGAGGCTTGCCATTAATTTTAACAACCTCACGGCCGAGTAGCTCGCTAAGCTCCTGAGAAGAGGCATCTACAACTGCCGAGGCACCACCTCCAAGAGCAACTCTCACGGGGAAAATCTTATCGGGCGAAGTCCAATAGAATATCGCCGTATGTCCATCATTTAGCGACGCTGCGAGCCTTGCCACAAGCAGCTTAAACTCTGCAACATCCTTAATCTTACCACACTCACGATACAACCTCTTAGCGCACTTGTTTAGCTCGGCACGATGCTTCGTATCGGCATAATATGGGTGAGTATCGCCAAGCATATCGACATAGAGCAACAGATCCTTCTGAAAGGCATTACCCTCGACATACTCTCTCGATGCCTCAACATCGGCATCGTGATAATGAGGAATATTCTGAGCGTATGTGGCCACACTACAAAATAGTGTAGCAGCAAGCAAAAATATACGTTTCATAGTTTACACCTTTCTAATCCATAGACGCTCGATAAGTGCCATACCAATACAAAGGGCGAAGAATACCCATGAGGAGTATTTATCGGCAACATCTAATATATTAAACACGATTATAAGCACAAGTGCCAGAAGTACCTCTGCACCGAAAGCTACTCTCCAGCGCATAACTCGCTGCTCGGAGGGCTTATCATCGGCGCCAAGCGACCAAGAGTACCAGCGGTCGAGCTTGCCCATAAATGCGAGCATGGCAAAGAGCACAAAAGTCAAGCAGATGAGCGTGATAATAAGTATTCGTACGGGTGTCATAGGTTATAGGTTTTGTAGGTTACGTCTGCGCCTCTCACGTAGACGCATCATGGCAATCTCTTCACGTGAGCGACGACGAATATAGCGCAGGCGCATGAAGCAACCAGCAAACACGAGCCACACGACAATAGAAAATAGCGATATGTGGATAGCAAGCTCACGCACCATGCTCTCCTCGCCTATGGCATAGAGAATCCAAGGCAGGGCACTACACGCCACAGCAACAAAAAATGCAGCCCACGAAGCCTTAGTCCAGCAGGAGCGGGGTGCTAAGCGTCGAAACTTAAGAAAAGAACCGAGCGCTACAATAGTCACCGAGGCAAGGATCATGATTTGCTCACGGTAGGGAACGCTCTCGGGGAGTAGGTCGAGGTTTAAGAGTCCAAGAATAGAGGAACATATAAGAATATCGGCAAACTCGAGCTTGCCGTCATCAGGACTCTTCTTACCCAGACGACGCATCGCCTGACTCTCAATGAGGCGATAGCGATGCTTATATATACTAAACCTGTTCTTCATTCTGAGGCACCTCCTTTGCCTTTTTTGCTCGAGGCTTGCGCCCACTGCGACGCAAAGCCTCGGCAATTATCCATTGCAGCTGACCATTGGTGGAACGAAACTCATCGGCGGCCCACTTTTCGAGAGCGTCCATAGTTTCGCCATCAATGCGAAGAACAAAGCTGCGGTTGTTTGACTCCTTCGTAGCCATAAAGAGTGGGGGTACTATTATATATTAGTTATGCAAAGTACCTGTATTCACTACTGGCTGTGCAGCCTCGTCAGCACACAACACAACGAGCAAGTTGCTAACCATAGCTGCCTTGCGCTCCTCATCGAGCTCTACAACCTCCTCAGTTGAAAGACGCTCGAGAGCAATCTTAACCATAGATACAGCGCCCTCAACAATCTTCTCACGTGCCGAGATGATAGCATCAGCCTGCTGGCGACGCAACATAGCCGCAGCAATCTCTGGAGCATAAGCCAAGTAGTTGAGGCGAGCCTCGATAACCTCGATACCAGCGATAGATAGGCGGTCGTTGAGCTCGTCAGTGAGGCGGTCGTTAATCTCCTCGCCACCCGAGCGGAGGGTTACCTCCTCTGCCGAGCTATTAGAGTTCTCGTCGTAGGCATACATACCCGCAACCTGGCGCAATGCCGAGTCGCTCTGCACAGCCACGAAGTTCTCCAACACATTCATACGTGTGTTTGAACCCGTTGCACCAATCTCGACTGGAGCATCAATCTCGAATACTGCGTTGTAAGCACCGTCGTTCTTAATCTTCCAAACAACAACCAAGCCGATAAGGATTGGGTTACCTGCCTTGTCGTTTACCTTGATAGGATCGACATTGAGGTTACGAGCACGCATAGAGAGCTTCTTTGCCGACATAAATGGATTAATCCACCAGAAGCCTGTGTCGTAGAATGTACCACGATAGTTACCAAAGAAGAGCAACACTCGCGACTCGTTAGGCTCGAGCATGATATATCCGCAGAGCATCAATACAGCACAGATGGCCGAAACGATAAGAGCAACAAGAGCCCATACGACAATCTCAACGCTTGAGGCAAGCACAACAATCGAGTAGACCATCAACGCCACA